>CAZGGK010000011.1:0-5641 GCA_964525125.1 uncultured Mycobacterium sp. | reverse complement strand
GGCTTCACAGCGCCTCCAGGTAGCCGACCCGCCACTGCCCGTCGACCTTGTCCATGGTCACCCGCAGCCGGCTGCGGTCCAGCAGCGGATCGGGGTTGTCGGTGTTGGTCACCGCCTGATCGGCGAGCACCACCACCACCACCTTGTCCCGGCTGATCGACTTGATCGCCGAGTCGACGATGGTCCCGCGGCCGGTGGCCTGCTTCTCGACCTGCAGTTGCAGCAGCTTCGCCTGGGACCTGGCGTACATGTCCTTGTACTCACCGGTTGCGGCGTCGAGCAGGTAGTCCATGTCCTTCTCGTCGGCCGGGTCGGGGTGGACGGCGTCGAAGTTGGTCAGCGTCATCACGTACTTCTGGGCGGCGACCAGCGCCTGCTGCGCGCCGACCTCAGTCTCGTGGTGCTGGTAGAGCCGCCAGCCGCCGTAGCCCGCCCCGGCCAGCACCCCGACCGCGACCGCGGCCGCGATCCGGTTCCGGCGGGAGAACATGCGGCGGCCGTCCGCCGGGGGTGGATCCGGTGGCGTCTGCGTCGCGGAATCCATAACGATCACCTATCTGCCGGGTAACGATTTGGCGTAGTCTGCAGCGCCTTCATCGTCACCCACCGGGGCCGGCAACTCGGCGACCGACACGGCCCGACTTTGGCCGACCGTGGCCCGACTCGTCCTTCAAGTTTGCTCAAACTTATAAGTCAGGACATCCTAACTTTGAATATTGTCAACCCTGACCAGGCGGAACAACGATCCTCGGGGCGCGCTGGCAGCTCGTTGCGACGTTGCTGAACGGAGTGCTGTGTGGGTAGGTTGGGCAATCGGCCGAGAGCCGCAATCGAATCGCACGGGCAAGGGGGAGACGTTTGGCCGCCCGCAGCCGCCCAGTTGTTCGTGTCGCGGCCCCGACGCGCTCTCCGCTGCGCACCCTGATTCGGTCCCTGCTGGTCACCGCGGTGTTCATCGTCCCGGCGCTGGCGGTCAGGGTTGCCGGGCTGCATCCCGATCCGGTCGCCGCCCTGGTGATCTACGGCGGTGCGGTGGTGTCGGCCAGCTTCCTGCTGGCCTGGGCCGCCGAAGCCGCCCAGATCGACGTCTCCGGCGGCCTGGCGATCGCCCTGCTCGCGCTGATCGCGGTGCTGCCCGAGTACGCCGTCGACCTGTACTACGCCTACGCGTCCGGCCGCGCGCCGGAATACACCCAGTACGCCGCCGCCAACATGACCGGCTCCAACCGGCTGCTGATGGGTTTGGGCTGGCCGGTCGTGGTGCTGGTCAGCCTGCTGGTGGCGCGCAGGGCCACCGGCCGCCCGGCCGCCGCCGTGACCCTCGAACCCGCCAACCGGGTCGACCTGGGATTCCTGCTGATCGCCGGGATGGCCGCGTTCGCGATACCGGCCACCGGGCAGATCGGCCTGGCGGTCGGGGTGGCGCTGCTGGCCTGGTTCGGCTTCTACCTCTACAAGGTCAGCGGGGGCGACGTCGAGGAGCCCGAGCTGATCGGCACCGCCGCCGCGCTCGGCGAACTCCCCGACCGCTCCCGGCGGATCACCGTCACGGCGCTGTTCGCCGTGGCCGGCGGGGTGATCCTGGCGTGCGCCGCGCCGTTCGCCGACAACCTCGTCGACGCCGGCACCACGCTCGGCATCGACCGGTTCCTGCTGGTGCAGTGGCTGGCGCCACTGGCCTCCGAGGCTCCCGAGTTCATCATCGCGACCATCTTCGCCAGTCGCGGCAAGGGAGCAGCGGCGATCGCCACCCTGGTCTCGTCCAAAGTCAATCAGTGGACGCTGCTGATCGGCTCGCTGCCGCTGGCCCACCTGCTCGGCGGCGGCCGGCCCGCACTGGCGCTCGACGCCCGCCAGATCGAAGAGGTGCTGCTCACGGCGTGTCAGACACTGATGGGCGTCGGGCTGATCCTGGCGCTGCGTTTCCACCGCGCCACCGCCTGGGCGCTGCTGGGGTTGTTCCTCGTGCAGTTCCCGATCAACTCCACCCACGGCCGGCTGCTGCTCGCCGGCGGCTACGCGGTGCTCGCCGTTGCGGGGCTGGCCTTCAACCGTCGCCACCTGGTCGCCACCGTCCGCGCACCGTTCGTCGGGCACACCGTCCGGCACGGCGGTCACCGGCACCGGCCGCCAGACTTTCGCTCAGGATGATCGCAACTTCGCCCCGGTAGAGGGGGTGCGGGCGAACATGGCATAATCGGCCGGGTGACCGCCGCCTACTGCACCCGATCGGGTGTCGCACTGGTGGCCCGGCGGCACATCGACCTCAAGCGCGTCTGCAGCTGTCGCTGTCTGCACTGAGTTCCGCAGCCCCGCCCACTGCTCGTTTCCAGCTGGCTGACGGATCTGCGTTACCGGACAGCCACCGGTGGCCCGCGCGATCCAGCCGGCTCCTTTTTGTCAAGGAGAACCGATGACCCCCTCCCCCGGCACGGCCCCCGCCCGCCCCAAGCGCAGTGAGGGCCAGTGGGCGCTCGGCGAGACCGAGCCGCTCAACGGCAATGAGCAGTTCAAGGTCGACGACCCGGCGCTGAATGTGCGGGCCCGGATCCTCGACGTCCACTCCAAGCAGGGCTTCGACTCGATCGACAAGGACGACCTGCGCGGCCGGTACCGCTGGATGGGCCTGTACACCCAGCGCGAGCAGGGCTACGACGGCACCTTCACCGGCGACGAGAACGCCGACCTGCTGGAGGCCCGCTGCTTCATGATGCGGGTGCGCTGCGACGGCAAGGCGCTGTCGGCCGCCGCGATGCGCACCCTGGGTGAGATTTCGGTGGAGTACGCCCGGGGCACCGCTGACATCTCCGACCGGCAGAACCTGCAGTACCACTGGATCGAGATCGAGCAGGTCCCGGAGATCTGGGAGAAGCTGGCGTCGGTCGGTTTGCAGACCATGGAGGCCTGCGGGGACTGCCCGCGCGGCATGCTCGGCTCGCCGCTGGCCGGTGAGTCGCTCGACGAGGTGCTCGACGCCTCTCCCGCGCTGGACGAGATCGTCCGGCGCTACGTCGGCAAGGCCGAGTACGCCAACCTGCCGCGCAAGTACAAGACCGCGGTGTCCGGCCTGGCCGACGTGGCCCACGAGGTCAACGACATCTCGTTCATCGGTGTCAACCACCCCGAGCACGGCCCCGGCCTGGACCTGTGGGTGGGCGGCGGGCTGTCGACCAACCCGATGCTGGCCCAGCGACTGGGCGCCTGGGTGCCGCTCGACGAGGTGCCCGACGTGTGGGAGGCCGTCACCAGCCTGTTCCGCGACTACGGCTATCGCCGGCTGCGGTCCAAGGCCCGGCTGAAGTTCCTGCTCAAGGACTGGGGCGCCGAGAAGTTTCGTGAAGTTCTCGAAACCGAATATCTCAAGCGGCCACTGATCGACGGCCCGGCTCCCGAACAGCCCACCGCCACCATCGACCACGTCGGGGTGCAGAAGACCCGCAACGGCCACAACGCGGTCGGGGTGGCCCCGGTCTCCGGCCGGGTCAACGGGGCCACGCTGCTCAAGGTGGCCGAGCTGATGGAGCGGGTCGGCTCGGACCGGGCCCGGTTCACGCCGTACCAGAAGCTGATCATCCTGGACGTACCCGATGCCCGTCTCGACGAGCTGCTCGCCGAGTTGGACGCGCTGGGCCTGCCGGCCAACCCGTCGCCGTGGCGGCGGAACCTGATGGCGTGCACCGGTCTGGAGTTCTGCAAACTGTCGTTCGTCGAGACCCGGGTGCGGGCACAGAGTCTGGTTCCGGAGCTGGAGCGCCGCCTTGACGACCTCAACGCGCTGCTGGACGTGCCGGTCACGGTCAACATCAACGGCTGCCCGAACTCGTGCGCCCGAATCCAGGTGGCCGACATCGGGTTCAAGGGCCAGATGGTCGACGACGGCGCCGGCAACTCGGTCCCGGGCTTCCAGGTGCATCTGGGCGGCAGCCTGGGCGCCGACAGCGGGTTCGGCCGCAAGCTGCGTCAGCACAAGGTGCTCAACGACGAACTCGGCGACTACATCGAGCGGGTGGTGCGCAACTTCATCAAGCAGCGCAACGACGGGGAACGGTTCGCGCAGTGGGCGATCCGCGCCGACGAGGCCGACCTGCGATGAGCGCGACCGAGCAGCGGCTGCGCGAGCTGGCCGCCCGCGGCGCGGCGGAGCTGGACGGCGCCGGCGCCACCGAGCTGTTGGCCTGGACCGACGAGCATTTCGGCGGGCCGAACGGGTCGTGTGGCTACGTGGTGGCCTCCAACATGGCCGACGCGGTGCTGGTGGATCTGGCCGCCAAGGTGCGACCGGGGGTGCCGGTGCTGTTCCTGGACACCGGGTACCACTTCGCCGAAACCATCGGCACCCGCGACGCGGTGGCACAGGTCTACGACATCACGCTGATCAACGTCACACCCGAGCAGACGGTGGCCGAGCAGGACGCGACGCACGGCAAGGACCTGTTCGCTTCCGACCCCGCGCTCTGCTGCCGGCTGCGCAAGGTGGTGCCGTTGGCCAACACGCTGCGCAACTATTCGGCGTGGGTGACCGGGCTGCGCCGGGTGGAGGCGCCGACCCGCGCAGGCGCCCCGCTGATCAGCTTCGACGAGCAGTTCAAGCTGATCAAGGTCAACCCGCTGGCGGCATGGACGGACTCCGACATGGACGACTACATCGCCGAGCACAATGTGCTGGTCAATCCGCTTGTCGACGAAGGCTATCCGTCGATCGGGTGTGCACCGTGCACCGTGAAGCCGGCGGCGGGCGCCGACCCGCGCAGCGGACGCTGGCAGGGGAGGTCGAAGACCGAGTGCGGACTGCACGCCTCGTGACCGGTCCCACCGCAGCTCCGCCCGCAGCTCCCGCCGCGACGCTGGTCCTGGCCGCGCACGGCAGCCGGGATTCACGCTCGGCGGCCAACACCCGGGTGATCGCCGGCCACCTGCGCCGGGTGGCCCCGGAACTCGATGTGCGGGTGGCGTTCTGCGAGCACAACGCGCCGGATCTGCGCGTCGTGCTGCGTGAGGTGACCGGTGACGTCGTCGTCGCGCCCTTCCTGCTGGCCAGCGCCTACCACGCGCGGGTCGACATCCCCGCGCTGATCGCCGAGTCGGGCGCCCACGTCCGGCAGGCGGACGTGCTCGGCGAGGACGAGCGGTTGCTACAGGTGATGCGCCATCGGCTGGCCGCCGCGGGGGGGTCGCGGTTCGACCCGCAACTGGGGGTGCTCGCCGTGGCCGTGGGCTCATCGCATGCCGCCGCCAATGCCCGGACCGCTCGCATCGCCGGCCCGCTGGCCCACGGAACACGTTGGGCCGGTGCGGAAGTCGCCTTCGCAACCGGGCCGGCGGCCGGCCTGGACCAGGCAGCCGACCGGCTGCGCGCGCGGGGCGCCACCCGACTGCTGATCGCACCGTGGTTCCTGGCCCACGGCCGCATCACCGACCGGGTTGCCGAATATGCCCGCCGAACCGGCATCGGCATGGCCGAGCCGCTGGGCGCGCACCGACTGGTCGCCGCGACGGTGCTGGACCGCGTCGAGGCGGTGCTGGCAGCGCGCGCCGCCGCCTGAGCCCCGCGCCGCGGGCCGGCCACCGCGCCGCCGGTCATGCCGGCCCGGCTTCGTTGTCGGGTGGTGCGTCGGGTGGTGCGTCGGGTGGTTGTGCGGGT
>CAZGGK010000010.1:77770-86221 GCA_964525125.1 uncultured Mycobacterium sp. | reverse complement strand
GGTAATACGGCCGAATCGCACGGCACTGCGGAACCGTATCGCGGTCCCGGACCGCCGCCTAGACCGTGACCGCGATTGGTTACCGAACAGACGCACGCCATCCGTCACGCTGTGACCGGCCGGTGCCGGATGCCGGCGCACGACGCCGTTCTCCGGTCTTCCGACGTCGGTTCGGCAGTCGCCGGGCCGAGGTTTCGCCGCTGGTCGCCACCGCATTCCGGCCGACGCCGTCGATGAGCGGTGTTGCGCCGGCCGGATAGGGTTGGTGTGGTGTGGCGTCGGCCGCCGAGCCACCCGAAAACGCGCAGCGGCACGGCACGGTCAAAGGAGGTCCGCGATGACTTTCCCCGGTCCCGGCGGCGCAGGCCCCACCGATGGCGCCGACCTGCAGGCGGCGGCCGGCAGTGCCAGTGCCGCGCGGGCCCTCCAGGACGCGCACATCTCTGTGCAGCCGCCGGTCGACCTGACCGCCGCCGCCTTCTTCGACGTGGACAACACCCTGGTGCAGGGCTCGTCGCTGGTGCACTTCGGCCGGGGTCTTGCCGCCCGCAAGTACTTCACCTACCGCGATGTTCTGGGCTTCGTGCTCGCCCAGGCAAAATTTCAGCTGACCGGCCGGGAGAACAGCGACGACGTCGCCGCGGGCCGGCGCAAGGCGCTGGCCTTCATCGAGGGCCGGCCCACCGCCGAACTGGTGACGCTGGGCGAGCAGATCTACGACGAGTTCATCGCCGACAAGGTCTGGCCGGGCACCCGCGAACTGGCCCAGATGCACCTCGACGCCGGCCAACAGGTATGGCTGGTCACCGCCACGCCCTACGAACTCGCCGAAACCATTGCCCGGCGGCTCGGGCTGACCGGTGCGCTCGGCACCGTCGCCGAGTCGGTCGACGGGGTGTTCACCGGCCGCCTGGTCGGGGAGATCCTGCACGGTCCCGGCAAGGCCCACGCCGTGCGGTCACTAGCCATCCGGGAGGGACTGAACCTGCGCCGCTGCACCGCCTACTCCGACAGCTTCAACGACGTGCCGATGCTGTCCCTGGTCGGCACGGCGGTGGCGATCAACCCCGATGCGGCGTTGCGGATCTTCGCCCGTGAGCAGGGCTGGGAGATCCGGGACTTCCGCATCGCACGCCGGGCGGCCCGGATCGGCGTGCCGTCGGCGCTGGCCCTGGGCGCCGCAGGCGGCGCCCTGGCGGCGGCCGTGGCGCGTCGCCACGAGCGCGCCTGATCATTCCTACCGCCCGCGGAGCGCGCCGGGAGCGCGCCGACCGCGGCAAGCACCGTGGCGCACCGCCACGATCGGCGCTGATAGGCTTCCGCCGCCGAGGCACCACGGCGAGCGGAGGGCAATCCGGCATGTCAGTGCACACAGGGTCACAGGGGATCATCGGTACCCACTACCGGTTCCCGGACTACTTCGAAGTCGGGCGCGAGAAGATTCGCGAGTTCGCCCGGGCGGTCAAGGACGACCATCCCGCGCACTTCGACGAGCCCGCGGCCGCCGAAGCGGGATACCCCGGACTGCTGGCGTCGCTGACATTCCTCGCCGTCGCGGGCCGGCAGGTCCAGCTGGAGATCTTCGACAAGTTCGACATCCCGATCAACATCGCCAAGGTGTTCCACCGGGACCAGAAGTTCACCTTCCACCGGCCGATCGTGACCGGCGACCGGTTGTACTTCGACACGTATCTGGACTCCGTCATCGAGTCGCACGGCACGGTGATCAGTGAGGTGCGCAGCGAGGTCACCGACGCCGACGGCCGGCCGGTGGTGACCAGCGTCGTCACCATGCTGGGCGAATCGATTCACCAGACCGCCGAAACCGAGGCGGCGACGATCGCGGCGATCGCGGCGATGCGCAACCGCAAGTAGCCCCGTCCCGCCACGAGCGCACGCAGCAGCGGTGCTCCACGCGGCGCGGCGGCCGGGGACACCCACGCTCGCGGGATGGCCGGGTCAGCCGAAGAACATGTTGCGTCGACCGGCCAGCAGGCGGTACAGGGTCTGCTGGATGGTCTCGCGCACCTGGTCGGTCAGCTCGAAGGTGACCATCGGGTCGTCGGCGGCACCCGGGTCGTAGTCGACCGTGGAGATCGGTTCCCCGAACGCGATGTGCCACTTCGACGGCAACGGCACCAACCCGGCGGGACCGGCCAGCGGGAACAGCGGGGTGACCGGGAAATAGGGCACGCCGAGCAGTCGGGCCAGCAGCTTGACGTCGGCGACCATCGGGTAGATCTCCTCGGAGCCCACGATCGAGCACGGGACAATCGGCGCCTTGGCCCGCAACGCCGAGGACACGAACCCGCCGCGGCCGAACCGCTGCAGCTTGTAGCGGTCCTTGAACTGCTTGCCCAGGCCCTTGTACCCCTCGGGAAACACCGCGGTCAGTTCGCCGTTGGCCAGCAGTCGGTGGGCGTCGGCGGTGCAGGCCATGGTGTGACCGGCCTTGCGGGCGGCCGACCCGACCACCGGCAGGTCGAACACCAGGTCGGCGGCGAGCAGTCGCAAGTCGCGCTGCGCGGGATGCTCGTCGCGTACGGCGACCGAGAGCATCAGGGCGTCCATCGGCAGCACACCGGCGTGGTTGGCGACCACCAGCGCGGCGCCGGTCTCCGGCAGGTTCTCGATACCGCTGACCTCGACCCGGAACCACGACCGGAAGAAGAATCGCAGCAGCGGCAACGCGATCGCGTTGTTGAAGTGCGGGTCGAACCCGAACTCGTCCACGTTGTAGTCACCGGTGATGCGTTCCCGGACGAACGCGGCGACCGCGGCGACCCGCGACGCGAACTCGCCGGCGGACTGCTCGGTGACGGCCGTCGCGTCGGTGCCGCCACGCCGCTGGTCGATGTCGTGGACGACGGCGGCGATGTGCTCAGCCGAGCCCCGACCCCCGGTATCGGAGATCGTCGACGGGTGCCGGCGGGTCGCGGCGGCCCGTTGAGCCGCTCTCCGCTGCGCCGTGGCCGAACCAGAATTACGGTGCAGCGGAATAACTTTGGCCTTCGAATGCGAACCATCGTCCACAGCGTCAACCTCCCCTCAAACTGTCCAGGCCAACGGCACGGCCACCCCAGCGTTCAGCGGCGCCGACCACACGACGCTCCACGGAACGAATCCACTGCGGATCGACGATCGGCTTCAGACCGCGACCGCGCAGATAGTCGTCGAACGCCTCGGCGGTGGTCCACTTCGGGATGTAGCCGAGGTCATCGCGCATTCTAGTGGTATCCATCACCCGGCCGAAGCTGAGGTAGTCCAGCTGCTCCCGGTTGATCTCGGTGTAGTGGTTGGCCCGCCGCAGCGAATCCAGCCCCCAGAGCCAGAATCCGGGCACCGGCAGCGGGATCCGGCCCGACCGCCGGATCGCCTGGGACAGCATGATGATCCCGCTGGCGCCGATGTTGAAGGTTCCAGCCTTGCCGGCCATGGTGGCACGCTCCAGCGCGCCCAGCGCGTCCTGCTCGTGCAGCAGCTGCAACCGCGCGTCCCGGCCCAGCGCGGTGGGGACCAGCGGGCCGCCCAGGTACCGCGACAGCACGGTGTCCATCGCCGGGCCGATCATGTTGGCCATCCGCAAGATGGTGACCGCGATATCCGGCCGGCGGCGCGCCAGCCCGCGGGCGTAGCCCTCGATGTCGATGCTGTCGCGCGGAAACCCTTCGGCGAGCGGCCAGTAACTGGTGCTGTCCTCGGTGAACAGCACCGGATCGCGGGCGCTGGACCCGTACACCTCCGAGGTGGACTTCAGCACCACCCGGCGCACCGACGGGGATTTCTGGCAGGCCGCGAACAGCTGCATGGCCCCCATCACGTTGAGCTCTTTCAGCGCCGCCCCGCGCGCCGCCGCGCCACCGGACCGCGGCACATACGAGGCCGCCGCAGCATGCACCACGGTGTCGACCTCGCCGTTGCGAATCACCTTGGCGATGAACGGGTTGCGGATGTCGGCGCGAACGAACTCGGCGCGTCCCATCCGGCGCAGCAGATCTTTGCTCGGCGACACCGCGTCCACCGCGATGACCTGGCTGATCGACGGGTTCTGGGCGAGCCGGGCGGTCAGGTAGCCACCCAGGAACCGGCACGCCCCGGTGACCAGCACGACCTTGGGATGTTGCCGGACGTCGCCGTGACCGCTGTCGGTTGGAGGGCCGGCCGAGTCCACGCCGCTAGCCTAACGGCCGCGCCGCGAAAGCGCCCACCGAGAGCGGGCGGGACCCCGCGCGGGCCTACTTACCGAGTTTTCTGCGCTGCACCCGGGTGCGGCGAAGCAGTTTGCGGTGCTTCTTCTTCGACATGCGCTTACGCCGCTTCTTGATGACTGAACCCATGGACCCACTTACCTGTCGTAGCCAGCTGCCGCTGCCCGCCAAAGCCGGGGTGCGCGGGCGACTGGACCGAATCGATCAACCCGCACACCTTACCCGGTCGGCCGTCACCGCATCGCGGATGCCCCGACCGACCCCGCCGCCGGGCGTGCCACTGCACCCGGCACCGGGCCGGGCCGCGTCGAACCGGATCAACCCGCGTCGAAGAAGGAGGTCTCCAGCAGGTCGTGCACCGCCTTGGCATGCACCCGGAAGGACCGTCCGACCCGCACCGCGGGCAGTTCACCGTTGTGCACCAGCCGGTACACGGTCATCTTGCTCACCCGCATCAGCGCGGCCACCTCGGCCACGGTGAGAAATTGAGTCCGGCCCTGCTGGCCGTCGGGCGAACCGGTGTCGCGTGCGGACTTGCTGCCAGCAGAATCCCGTGCCGAGGGCCCGTTCATTGACGTCATCGTTACCCATTCCAATCAGGCACGCACAGTCCCGGCGGCTTCCCCTCCGCTGGCACCCACACGTGCAGACATAGAGGAGAATAGCGGGACCAATGGGGTTCCTGGTACTGGTGTGCAGTAATCCGTGAAAAATAAGTGAACTACTCTGATGTAATTCTTAGCTCTTCAGCGCGGGTTTTCGCGGCTTGCACGGCCCGGTCGACCGTGGCGCGCAACCCGCCGCGTTCCAGTTCGCGCAGCGCGGCAGCCGTGGTGCCACCGGGCGAGGTCACCATGGCACGCAGTTCGGCGGGGGCGGTGTCGACCGCGCCACCGGACCCTGCGGCACCGCCGATCCGCAGATCTTGATCAGCGGGTTCTAAGCGGTCCAACAGCATCGCCGCCGACCCAGCCATCGTCTGGGCGGCCAGATCCGTGGCGAGCCGGCGGCTCAGCCCCGCCGCCACCGCGGCATCCACCAGCGCCTCAGCCAGCAGGAAGAAATACGCCGGGCCGGAGCCGGACACCGCGGTCACCGCGTCCAGCTGCCCCTCCGGGACGATCGCGACACTGCCGACGCAGTCGAACAGCGCGGCCACCTCGTTGAGCTGTTCGGCGCTGGCGAAACGTCCCTTGGCCAGCACGCTGGCCCCGGCTCCGAGCAGCACCGGCGTATTCGGCATCACCCTTACCACCGCGGTCCCGGCCGGCAGCTTGGATTCCAGGTAGCCGGTTGTGACACCCGCCGCCACCGTCACCAACACCTGTTCGGGGGCGTCGTCGGCGGCCGCGGCGACAGCCTGGGCGACATCGGCCATCACCGGCTCCACATCGGCCGGCTTCACCGCGATGATCACGACTGCCGCGTTCTCGATCGCGTCGGCAACCGACGTCACCAGCACCGAGTAGGCGGCCGACAGGTAGCGGGCCCGCTCGGCGCTCCGTTCGGCGACCACCAGGTCCTTGACCGGACGGCCCGCGCGCAGCAAACCAGACAGCAGCGCCTCACCCATATTCCCGCCGCCGACGATCGCGATTCTGGCCATGGCGACAGCATGGCAGACGCAGGGGGCTGGCGGGGACCTACCCGGCGGGCACCAGCGCCAGCTGGCGGGTCTGCACCACGATGCGGCCGTCGCGGTCGACGACGGTGTGATCCTCGTCGAACCAGTCCTGCCCGATCTGCACCGTGGTGCAGATCACCCGCAGCCACCCGGCGGCGGGCACCGCCCGCAGGTACGCGGTCAGCTGCACGGTCGGCGCCCAGCCCGTGCGGTCGACCGCATGGGTCACCGGTGCCGAAACGTCACCGCACAGCAGCGCGAACAGCAGGTCGGGCTCGCAGCCCTTGGGGCGCACCCACATCTCGATCACCGGCGCGCCGCCTGGCGGCACCACCCGCTCGCGGGGGACGGAGCGGGGGCTCAGGGTCGTCAGCACGGGCCGGATGTCGCACCCGTGCGCCAGGTGCACGATGTGCTCCATCGGGTGGCCGGGCCCGATCGGCGCCAGCCCGGGCGGCGGTTCCGGGGTCATCCGCGGCACCACCGGATTGACCGAGAGCAACGGCGGGGCATGGTGCTCCGGCTCCCCCAGGGTGACGACGGCATGCACGGCCGTGCGGCCGGCCTGATTGAGTTCGACGTCGACGACGCCGATCCGCCGGCCGCGTTTGCGGATCGAGGTCACCAGCTGCATCGGACCCGGATCGGGCGCCCACAGAAAGCTGGCGGAGACCGCGACCGGCTCTGCGGCGCCGCCGTGCGCGGTGCGAGCCGCGTTGGCGCACAGCGCCAGCATCGCTCCGCCGTGCACCTTCGGCCCGATCGTCCAATGCGCGTTGAGTTCGCCGGCGAAGGTGGCGACCTCTCCCCGACGTCCGGCACGGTCGGCGACGGCCAGCCGCGTCAGCCGCATGGCGTCGGTGAACAGCGTGGAGCCGCCGGGGATGTCCATCAGCGCAACAGGTGGGTGCGGGCGAACTCCAGCGACTCCACCAGTAGCGCCTCGCGCTCGTGGGTCGAGCGTGCGTTCGAGGTGGTCACCTCCAGCACCACGTGGCCGGCGAAGTCGCTGCCGGCCAGCAACTGGCAGACCTCGGCGGTGGGCTGGTCGCCGCGGCCGGGCACCAGGTGCTCGTCGGCCGGCAGCCCACTGCCGTCGGCCAGGTGCAGGTGCACCAGGCCCGAGCCCATCCGTCGCGCCATCTCCATCGCGTCGGTGCCGGCGGTCGCGGTGTGCGACAGGTCCAGGGTGTAGTGCGCGTGGTTGCCGTCCAGCGGATCGTAGGACGGTGCGAACGCCGAGATCGCCGGCCCCGGACCGCCACCGCGCCTGCGCATCCGCTCCCTGGACTGGTCGGCGCGGAAGAACCGGTCGGCGCGGAACGGGAACATGTTCTCCACCGCCACCAGCACCCCGCTGGCTGCTTCCAGGGCGGCCACCTGTTCGGTGAACCCCTCGGCGTAGCGCCGCTGCCACCGGAACGGCGGGTGCACCACCACGGTCTGGGCGCCCAGCCGCTCGGCGGCGCGCACACTGCGCTCCAATTTGTGAATCGGGTTGGGCCCCCACACCCGCTGGGAGATCAGCAGACACGGCGCGTGCACCGACAGGACCGGAACCGAATAGCGCCGCGACAGCGTCCGCACCGCGGCGATGTCCTGGCTGACCGACTCACCCCACACCATCAACTCGACGCCGTCGTAGCCGAGCCGGGCCGCGTACTCGAAAGCCGCCTCGGTCCGCATCGGGTAGACCGAGGCCGTCGACAGGCCGACCTTGATGGCTGGGCGCACGATCCTGGCGTTACCCGTCAGCTCGCATGCAACGCCAACGGCCCGAGCGTGATCAGCAGGCCAACCGCCACCGCGATCAACGTGCTGCCGATGTCGACGGTCCGCCGAACCACCTGTACCGCGGCGACCAGGCCGAGGGTGACCAGCACCGTGAGCACCAGTGCAACGATGCTGTTCCAGCGCCACAGGTGATCGAAGGCGAGGAACAAGCCGGCCCCGAACAGCACCGCCAGGAGCGACTGCGCCACGGTCAGCAGGGCACCGTACAACTCGGCCCACCGGCTGCGCTCCGGTACCGCCTCGCCGGCCGGCTCGGCTTCGATCTCGGCGCGGTCTTCATCGAGGTCGCCAACCCGGCCGGGTTCGGCGGTGACGTCGGCGGTGATGGCGGCAGCGACTTCGGCCGTGATCCCGGACCCGGGCCCGGGGCTGGCTTCAGGGCTGGCCGGACCGCCTGCGTCGGCGCTCGGACCCGATTCGGCCTCGTCGATCCGGCCGGCCCCGGCACCCCGGTTGCGCCACTTGCCGAAGACCTTTCGCGGGCGCGTGACGGGCAGCGCCTCGGTGGTGTCTTCGACCGGCGGAGCGGCATCGCGCAGGTCGCTGTCCGGGGCCGCCACCGTGACAGCGGCGTAGCCGTCGACCGGGTCTGGACTCATCTGCTCGGCCCCGCCGAATTCCGGCCCGGGGCGCCAGTCGTCCACGCCGGACCCGACGCCGGCTTCGGACCGGCGCACGGGCCGCGGGTAGTGGCTGTGCTCCGGCCCCGGGGCGCGCAGGGGTTGCGGCATGGACTTGGGCCAGCGCGGGCCCGGCTCCGCCCAGCCGGCGGCCGGCTCGACCTCGGCGGCCGGCTCGACCGCAGCAACCGGCTCCGGTCCGGCG
>CAZGGK010000010.1:0-77670 GCA_964525125.1 uncultured Mycobacterium sp. | reverse complement strand
GGCCGGCTCGACCTCGGCGGCCGGCTCGACCGCAGCAACCGGCTCCGGTCCGGCGGCCGGCTCGACCGCAGCAACCGGCTCCGGTCCGGCGACCGGCTCGACCGCAGCGACCGGCTCCGGTTCCGCGACCGGCTCGACCGCAGCGACCGGCTCGACCTCGGCGACCGGCTCCGGGCCGGTGCGACCGGGTTCCTGATCGTGGTCCCTGATGATCGGGATCTCGCCGGTGAGTTCGGCGACGGTCACCGCGTCGCTGTTGCCGCGCCGACGCCGGCGCCGCCCGCCCGCCGGCGGGGAACCGATCGTCCCGTTCCTGGCCAACAGCTCGGCGACCGAAATCGGCCGGGTCTGGTCATCCCGGGTGTCGGGGTGTGATCCAGTCATCGGGTGTCGCCTTTCGATCGGCGTGCCGCTTTCCGATCCGTCAGGCTTCCAGCATCCCGCACCGCCGCCGCCACAGCGGAGGTTTCCATCAAGGTCGTTTCATCGGCCTGGCTGTCGAGCCTGCGCAGGATGAGCCCCTCGCGCAGCGCCCACGGGCAGATCTCCACCGTTTCGATCGACAGCGCCCGCATGCTCGCCTCCGCCACCAGAGCCCCCGCCACGATCTGCGGCGCCCGCTCGGCACTCACACCTTCCAACTCGGCCCGGTCCGCCGCCGTCATCCTGGAGATGAACGATATGAGCTGCCGCAGGCCGGTGGCGGTCAGTGTCCGCTTGACCCGCGGCCCGGCCGCCGACGGGGCCGCCCCGGTGAGCCGGGCCAGCGAACGAAACGTCTTCGAGGTCGCCACGGCACGGTCGGGCCGACCGGCGGCGAGCACGGCCGCGGTGGCCTCGGCCAGCTCGGTGTCCAGCCAGTCCCGCAGCATCGCCACCCGGCGGCGGCCGGGCGGGTCGTCGGCCAGCCACTCCCGGGTGAGCCGGCCGGCCCCCAACTGCAGCGACAACGCCACGTCGGGCTCCTCGTCGACGCCGTTGCACAATTCCAGCGAGCCGCCGCCGATGTCGAGGTTGATGATCCGCCCCGCGCTCCACCCGAACCACCGGCGCACCGCCAGGAAGGTCAGCCGCGACTCGTCCTCCCCGGGCAGCACCTGCAACTCGACACCGGTCTCCGACCGCACCCGGGACAGCACGCTCTCGGAGTTGGAGGCATCGCGCACCGCCGAGGTGGCGAACGCCATGAACTCCGCGCAGCCCGAACTCGCCGCGATCTTGGCGAACTCGTCGACGGTCGAGATCAGCTGGTCGGCGCCACGCCGGGTGATCTTGCCCGAACTGTCGGTGGCCTCGGCCAACCGCAGGGTGGCCTTGGTCGAGCTCATCGGGGTGGGGTGACCGCCCCGATGCGCGTCCACCACCAACAGATGGACCGTGTTGCTGCCCACGTCCAACACACCTAGTCGCACGATGGACAACTCTATGGGTCGGGCGGCGGACGCGAACTTTTGGTCTACCGTGGAGTTCCGTGACGCCCGCCCGACCCGCCCAGCCGGACCCCCGGCCGGGCTTTGAGCCGGGCGCCCATCGCGACGAAGTCGAACTGGACTTCGCTCGCGAATGGGTGGAGTTCTACGACCCGGACAACCCCGAGCACCTGATCGCCGCCGATCTGACCTGGTTGCTGTCCCGCTGGACCTGCGTGTTCGGCACCCCGGCCTGCCGGGGCATCGTGGCCGGCCGGCCCGATGACGGGTGCTGCTCGCACGGCGCGTTCCTGTGTGACGACGACGACCGCGCCCGGCTGGACGCCGCCGTCGCCCAGCTGACCGACGCCGACTGGCAGTTCCGGGACAAGGGCCTGGGCCGCAAGGGCTACCTGGAGCTCGACGAGAACGACGGCGAGGAGCAACTGCGCACCCGCACCCACCGGGGCGCCTGCATCTTCCTGAATCGCCCGGGGTTCGCCGGCGGCGCCGGCTGCGCGCTGCACATCAAAGCCATCCGGCTGGGCGTGCAGCCGCTGACGATGAAACCCGACGTCTGCTGGCAGCTGCCGATCCGGCGCAGTCAGGAGTGGGTGACCCGCCCGGACGGCAGCGAGATCCTCAGGACCACGATCACCGAATTCGACCGGCGCGGCTGGGGTTCCGGCGGCGCCGACCTGCACTGGTACTGCACCGGCGACCCGGCCGCTCATGTCGGGGCCCGGCAGGTGTGGCAGTCCATGGCGGCCGAGCTCACCGAACTGCTGGGCGAGAAGGCCTATGCGGAGTTGGCCGCACTCTGTCAGCGGCGCAACGAACTCGGCCTGGTCGCGGTGCATCCCGCGACGCGGGTGGCGGGTGCCGGGCGCGAACCGCCCTCGCCGGACTCCCGGTAGTCCGCCGCGGGCGCGGCGGGTGTCCGGTCTTCGGCGACGACCGGTGTGAGCTCTTCGGCGGAGACACAAACCCACCACCGCGCCGGTAGCGACGGCATCCACCGGGTGGTTCCGCATCGACCCCGGCGCCGGCCGGGGCGGGATGCAGCCCGGAATGCGCCGAACCTGTGCACGGGGCGAAAGATCGCGGGAAACTTCGGTCTAGCGGTCCGGGTGCACGCTCGGCGAACGAAGGAGCTTCATGGACGATGCGATGCGGCTGGCGGCGAAGCCCCGCTGGCGGGGCCGCCCCGGGCGCCTGGAGGTGTGGTACGCCACGCTGTCCGATCCGGTCAGCCGGGCCGCGCTCTGGGTGCACCACGAGGTGGTCGCGCCGCTGGCCGGGCCGGCCTACGGGCACGGCTGGGTGACCTGGTTTCCGGTGGACGGGCCGCCCGGCACCGAGCGCTTCGGCCCGGAACCGATCGGCCCCGCGAACGGACCGGACTGGTTCAACGCCGCGGGCACCCGCGCGGCCTTTCAGGCGCTGACCGGGCAGGCCGGTTCGCTGGCGTGGGACCTGCGCTGGACCGACGCCGGCGCTCCGCTGTGGACCTTCCCGCAGGTGGCGTGGAAACACGAACTACTGCCCGGCGCGCAGGTGGTGATCGCCCCGACCGCCGACTTCACCGGCTCGGTCACCGTGGCCGGCACGCCGCACCACGTCGACGGGTGGCGCGGCGGCGTCTCGCACATCTACGGCCACGGCAACGCCCGGCGCTGGGGCTGGATCCATGCCGACCTGGGCGGCGGCGACGTGCTGGAGGTGGTCACCGCGGTGTCGCACAAACCGGGACTGCGGCGGTTGCGGCCGATCGCGTTCGTCCGGTTTCGCATCGACGGAAACGATTGGCCGGCAAAAGGTTTGCCGGCCGTGCGGATGCGCACCACGCTGGGTCTGGCGCACTGGCAGCTGGCGGGCCGGATCGGCGGGCAACCGGTGCTGATCCGGGTCGACCAGCCCGCGCAGCGCTGCGTCAGCCTGGGCTACACCGACCCCGACGGCGCCGCCGCGGTGTGCACCAACACCGAACAGGCCGACGTGCACGTCGAAATCGGGGACCGCCGCTGGTCGGTGCTCGGCACCGGTCATGCCGAGGTCGGCCTGCGCGGGGCCGACGCACCGCCTGTCAACGAAAGGATTCCATCATGAGTTTTCTGTTCGACCCGCCGCTGCTGGTGGCCTCCGGTGTGCTGATCGAGCGCGCAATCCCGGCCGAGCAGCGCGACGTCGCCGAAGCCGCCACCCTCGGGGTGTTCTTCGGCGGCTCCTTCGGCCTGTACCAGAACGTGCCCGGGCTGGACGTCATCTGGTCCGGGTTCCGCGGCCGCAACGGTCGTGACTTCATGTGGAACAGCGGGGTTTTCCGAATGCGGACCGACGACCTGGGCTGGGCGATGCACGCCCTGGCGGCCGCCATCTTCGCGACCTACCCGTTCTTCCTCAAGGCCGGCCGCCGGCTCGGCCGCCGGCGCACCCCGGTCGTGCTGCGCTGATGACCCGGCTGGCCCGGCGGGCGGCGGCCGCATTCGGCGCCGCGCTGCTGCCGGCCGAGCACGGCGGGCCGCCGGCGGAGCTGCTGGCGCAACGGGTCGAGCGCTACCTCGCGCAGTTGCCGGGCGGAACCCGGGCGGCGATCACCGCGGGGATGCTGGCGGCGGAGGCGGCGAGCGTCGCCACCACCGGCCGCACGCTGCACCGGCTGGCACCCGAGGGGCGTGCCGCGGTGCTGCGCCGGATCGACGCGCTCGGCCCGGACGCCGGGGTAGCGCTGGCGGGGCTCAAGGCAATCGTGCTGCTGGCCAACGGCGCCGACGAGTACGCGGGCGAATTGCTCGCTCGCGCAGCCGAACACGATCCGGCCCGGCCCGACGCGGCGCTGACGGTCATCCCGTCGGCCGAGGCCGATTCGGTGCTGACCGTCGACGCGGTGGTCGTCGGTTCGGGTGCGGGCGGGGCGATGGCCGCCCGCACCCTGGCCCGGGCCGGAATGCGGACCGTCGTGCTGGAGGAGGGCCGGCGCTGGACGGTCGACGAGTTCCGCACCCGCCACCCGGTGGACCGCTACGCCGGGCTGTACCGCGGCGGCGGCACCACGGTGGCGCTGGGGCGCCCGGCGGTGGTGCTGCCGATCGGCCGGGCTGTCGGCGGCACCACGGTCGTCAACTCCGGAACCTGCTACCGGCCGCCGGCGGCGGTGCAGCGGCGCTGGCACGACGAGTTCGGCCTCACCCTGGCCGACCCGGCCCGGCTGGCCGGTCGCCTCGACGACGTCGAACAGACCCTGCGGGTCGCTCCGGTGCCGCTGGGAATCATGGGCCGCAACGGGCGACTCCTGCTCGACGGCGCCGCCGCGCTGGGCTGGCAGGCCGCTCCGATCCCGCGCAACGCCCCGGGCTGCGACGCCTGCTGTCAGTGCGCGATCGGCTGCCCGCGCAACGCCAAGTTCGGGGTGCACCTCAACGCGCTGCCGCAGGCCTGCGCGTCCGGTGCCCGGATCGTCGCCGACGCCCGGGTCGAGCGGTTGCTGCACGAGCGCGGACGGGTCCGTGGGGTGCGGGCCCGGCGCTTGGACGGCACCGCGTTCGACGTGCTGGCACCCACCGTGGTGGTGGCGGCCGGCGCGACCGAGACGCCGGGATTGCTGCGCCGCAGCGGGCTGGGCCGGCATCCGCGGCTGGGCCGCAATCTCGCGGTGCACCCGGCCGTGGCGCTGGCCGGCGGTTTCGAGCAGGACGTCTTCGCCTGGCGCGGTGTGCTGCAGAGCAGCGCCGTGCACCAACTGCACGAGTCCGATGGTGTGCTGATCGAGGCGACCGCCACCCCGCCGGGGATGGGGTCGATGGTCTTTCCCGGTTACGGCTCGGAGTTACTGGGCTGGCTGGACCGGGCGCCGCAGGTCGCCACGTTCGGTGCGATGGTGGCCGACCGCGGCTCCGGCCGGGTGGCCAGTGTGCGGGGTCGCACACTGCTGCGCTACCACATCGCCCGGGACGACGCCGGCAAGTTGATGACGGCCCTGGCGGCGATGGGCCGGCTGCTGTTCGCCGCCGGCGCGGTCGAGGTGCTCACCGGTCTGCCGGCCGGACCGTCGGTGACGTCGATGGCGGCGCTGCGCGATGTGCTGAGCCGGACCGATCCCAAAAGCCTGCACCTGGCCGCGTTCCACCCCACCGGAACGGCCGCTGCCGGCGGCGACGACCAGCGCTGCCCGGTCGACGCCACCGGGCGATTGCGCGGCGTCGACGGGGTGTGGGTCGCCGACGCCTCGATCCTGCCCAGCTGCCCGGAGGTCAACCCGCAGCTGTCGATCATGGCGCTGGCGCTTGCCGTTGCGGAAGGGGTCGCCGGGGCCCGCGGGGCCGTCGGACGAGCCGATGCGTGACGTCTCGTTTAGTGGCATGATCTGCACTGTTCTGCTTGCTCGGTCCACCGCGACGTGGGCTCGATTAAGGGTGCGCGGCTCCGACGCAGACGTTGCTGTGCGGGCATGATCACAGGCCCCGAGCAGCGCCTGAGGATGTGCTGGAGACGCATCGCCGGTATGATCGTCGCAGTTGACCGCGCCCAGCACGCTGCGGCGCCGACCAGGGAACCAGGGAGTGAGGGAGTCCGGCAATAAGCGCCCCGCGCGGGCAGTTACTCGTCAGCCAATACGCCCCGCAGGAGTTTGATGTTTCCCAAGACCAAAGTGCAAGGCGAGGATCTGGACACAGATCCCGGCCGACTCGAGGCGCCGGAGACCGTTACGACACCGGTTGTCCTCGAGGCCCGCAAACTGTGCAAATCGTTCGGCAGCGGCGCGACGGCGACACCGATCCTGCACGACATCGACCTGCAGATCTCACGCGGCGAGTTCGTCGCGCTGGTCGGGCCGTCCGGATCGGGGAAGTCGACGCTGCTCAGCATCCTCGGGCTGCTGGACCTTCCGACCAGCGGCGAGGTCCTGATCAACGGGGAGAGCGTGGCGCAGCTGTCCCGCAAGCAGCTGGCGGCGGTGCGGTGCCGGACCATCGGGTATGTGTTCCAGGCCTTCAACCTGTTGTCCGGGCTCTCGGTGGTGGAGAACGTGATGCTGCCCGGGCTGCTGGCCGGCAAGTCCGGCCGCGCTCAGCACGACCATGCGATCGATTTGCTGGAATTGGTCGGCCTGGCCCGGCTGGCCAAACGGACCCCGGCGGAGCTGTCCGGTGGCGAGCAGCAGCGGGTGGCGGTGGCCCGGGCGTTGTTCATGAACCCCGACGTGATCCTCGCCGACGAACCGACCGGAAACCTGGACAGCAAGAACGGCCGGAAGGTCATCGACGCGCTGTACAACCTGAACGCGCAGGGACAGACGATCGTCCTGGTGACCCATGATCGTTCGATTGCCGACGACGCACCCCGGCTCATCTCGCTGCGGGACGGCGAGATCGAGGCCGACAGCGGCGCGATAGCGACACCTGACAACCTCACATGGCTCACGCCGCACTAGCCGCGACGTTCGGCCTGCTGCGGATCGTTAATTTCCGGGCCATCCGCAGGCACGCGTTCCGAGCCGCGCTGGCCGCGTTCTCACTCGGCGGCGGAGTTGCCGTGGTGGTGGCCGTGCTGATCGAAACCACCAGCGTCAGCAAGGCCATCGACGACGTCGGCTACCAGATCGCCGGCCCCGCCCCGCTGCGGGTCGTCGGCGCGGCCAGCCGGGGCGGCATCCAGCCGGTGATCGTCAACGGCGCCCGGGCGGTGCCCGGCGTGGCAGCGGTGGTCCCGGTCGTCCGCGGCGTGACGATGATCCGCAACGGCGACACCGAATCGTTCGGCCTCGCCCTGGGCGTCGACTGCTCGGCGCAGTGGATCGTCGATCCGAAGGTCTGCCAGACCGGCCAGCAGGAGCCGCCGCCATCCACCTCCAGCGTGCTCGGCAACGCACTGGAGCCCTCCGCGACGCTGGTGACCGACGTCGGACAGCTCGCGATGGACAGATTCCAGCGGGTTCCCGAACTCGACGACGTCAACAACGGCCTGGTGGCGGTGTTGCCGCTGAGCATGGCCAGGGCGCAGTTCTCCAGGGGAGACCGGGTGGACATGCTCTATGTCACGCTGGCCAAAGACGCCAACGCATCCGAAGTCCAGCAGCGACTGAGCAAGGCGCTGGGTCCGGCGTTCAGTGTCCAGCCCCGCAGCGAGCCCGCCCGCGGCTACAACGTCAACGACGTGCTGCTGCCCATGCTGGGCATCTTCGCCCTCATCTCGGTGGGTATCGGCGTCATCCTGATCGCCCAGATCACCCGGCTGTCGGTCGAGGAACGGCGGCGTGAGATCGCGATCGCGGCCGCGCTGGGGGCGTCGCCGTCGTCGATCATGACCGGATTCCTCTCCGAAGCCGCTCTGCTGGGCACGGTGGGATCGGCCATGGGAGTCCTCACCGGCATCCTTATCGCCCGACCGATCGTGGCCAGCGCCAGCGAGCTGACCGAACGTTTCCTCGGCGTCACGGTGCCGGTCATCCTCAAGCCGGGCATCCTGCTGGTGGGCCCGGCCGCGGGCGTGCTCCTGGCGGTCCTGGCCGCTGTGCTGCCCAGCCTGGCCGCGGCCAGAACCCCGATCGCGGCCGAACTCTCCGGGCGCGCGGCCAAGGAGCAGACCACCAGTTCCAAGATGTGGCTCAAGGCGGTGACGCTGCTGGCGATCGGTTTGTCGGGGGTCGCCTGCGCGTGGCTGGCGACCCGATCCGGCGGACTGGAGCCGTGGCAGGCCGCGATCGCCGACGGCGGCGCACTGGTGGCCATCGTCGGCCTGCTGCTGGCGACCGCCTATCTGAGCGCACAGGCCGTCACAGCGGTACGCCCCCGGACGGACCAGGCCCGGGGTGCGACATTCGCGATCGCGCTCAACGCACTGCGCTCGGACAAGTCGCGCACCGCCGCGATCTCGGGCGCCGTCGCGGTTCCGGTGGTGGTGGCGATCCTGCTCTCCGGGTTCATCATCGCGATCCACCAGGGCGCCACGAACGTCGCCGAATCACAGGCCCAGGGCCGGATAGCGCTGACCACCACGCAGTTCGCCGATTACGGCCCGATCGACGCCAGGTTCGCACCCACCACCGTCAACAAGCTCAATTCGCTGCCCGGGGTGGGGACCGTCGAGCGCATGGCGGAGATCGAGATCACCCTCAAGGACGGCTCGCTGGCGCATGTCCAGGCCCAGGACCGGCCCACCTTTCCGTTCGGGCTGCTGGCCGGCCAGCCGCCACAGGCCAGCGTCGACGCCAACCAGGTCGTCATCGGCGCCGTCCTGGCGCGGGAGAAGCGGCTCCGGGTCGGCGACACCCTGCTCTTCGGAAGCGGACTGGACGCCCAGGCGATGACGATCGGCACGATCGTGGCCACCCCGGAATACGGCGGTCGCCGGATCTACCTGCCCTACCCGACCGCCGAGCAGATCTACGGCCCCCAGCCGGCGGGCCTCATCTTCGTCACCCCGGCGAGCGGGTTCACCGCCGGCCAGGTCATCGCCGACATCCAGGCCACCAAATTCGATCAGCCGGTCAAAGCGGTGGACACCGCCGGGTACGCGACCGACATCGCGGGGTCCATCGCCCGCTACCTCAACCCGTTGAACACGCTCAAATACGGTCTGCTCGCCATCGCCTTCGTCTCGGTGCTGTCGACATTGCTGCTGGTAGGGATTCGGCGCCGCCGGGAGATAGCGCTGATACAGGCCCTGGGCGCCACCCGGTTGCGGGTCTTCAGCATCACCACGATCGAGGCGATCATCGCCGGCACGGCCGGCGGCCTGGTGGGTGCGACACTCTCCATCGTCGTCGTCGAAGCCGTTCGGCGAGCCGCGATCGTCAACGTGGGCCTGATCACCCCGAGGGTCTTCCCGTGGTCGGATGCCGTGCTGTACGCCGGCCTGACCACGGTCGCCGCGGTGATCGCGGCCGTCATCCCGGCGTGGCGAAGCACCCGGGCCACCCCGGCAAGCGAACTGCGCGACCAATAACCCGACCCGCGAAGGACGGAGAGAACGATGACAGCGAACCATCCCGCGGTGCCCGGCTTCGCCGGTGCAGCGGTATATCCGGACAGCACCGACTACGACTCGGTGCGGCAGGTCTTCAACGGCCTGATCGACAAGCGGCCGGGGGTCCTGCTGCGCTGCCGATCGCGCGCCGACATCGTCGCCGCCGTCCGGTACGCCGTCGATTCCGGGGCCGAGATCGCGGTGCGCGGTGGCGGGCACAGCGTGGCGGGCCACTCCACCACCGACGGCGGCGTGGTCATCGACCTGTCGCTGATGCGCAAGGTGGTCGTCGACCCCGACAAACGCATCGCGGTCGTCGAGCCCGGCGCAACCTGGGGTGACATCGACCCGGTCACCACCCGATACGGTCTGGCCTGCCCCGGCGGGGTGGTGTCGACGACCGGCGTGGGCGGTTTTTCGATGGGCGGCGGCATCGGCTGGTTGTCCCGCGCACACGGATTGACCTGCGACAATCTCATCGGCGCGGAGCTGGTGCTGCCGACCGGCGAGGTGCTGTCGGTCAGCGAGTCGCAACACCCCGACGTGCTGTGGGGGCTGCGCGGCGGCAGCGGCAACTTCGGCGTGGTCGCCCAGTTCACCCTGGCCCTGCACCCGGTCACCCATGTGCTCGGCGGCGTGGTGGGCTACGACAACACCGACGCCGAAGCCGCCCTCAAACACTTCCGCGCCGAGATGGACCGCGCCGACGACCACCTGGCCGCCATCCTCGACTTCTCCACCGACAGCAAATCCGGGCGCCACCTGGTGCACATCATGGGCTGTTCGACGCGGACCGACGACATCGGCCAGGCCGACCTCTCGGCGCTGCTCGACGTCACCGGGGCCGCCACCAAACCGGTGCTGTCGGTGCAGCACAAGCTGGAGTACACGATCTGGCAGCAGCTCATCGACCAGACCGCGCCCTTCGGCATGCTGAACTACTGGAAGTCGATTTTCCTGACCGAATTGTCCGACGAGGCGATCCGTCGCATCGCGCTGCTCGGCCGGTCTCTGCCCGCACCCGAATCCCGGCTGCATCTGATCCGGCTGGGTGGCTACGCCAGCCGCGTCGCGCCCGCGGCGACGGCCGTGGTGACCAGGCAGTATCCATACATCATCCATCTGATGGCGACCTGGACCGACCCCGCCGACACCGAGCGCTGCAAGGCCTGGGCCGGCCAGGCCTATGAGATCCTGCGCCCGCTGGGACCCGCCAGCGCGTACCTGAACTTCGTCGGCGACGAGGGGCAGGACCGCATCCGGGCCAGCTTCGGCGACGCCGCCTACCAACGCCTCGCGGCGTTGAAGGCCCGGCTGGACCCGGGCAATCACTTCCGCCTGAACCACAACATCGAGCCGGCCACGGCCGGCTGAACACGCCGCCGCGGCCCGGTCTGCGCTGCCGGATACGGATCGGCGGTGCAGGTATCGTGGGCCGAGGGGGAAGCGAGGAGGTCAAGACTCGCATGTCTGGCGCTGACGATGAGGAACTGACGTTCGCCGGGGTGGCACGCCAGGCGGAGCTGGTGCGGGACCGGCAGGTTTCACCGCGCGAGCTGGTGGCCCTCTACCTGGACCGGATCGCCCGGCTCGACCCGGTGCTCAACGTGTTCCGGGTGGTGCTGGCCGACCAGGCGATGGCCGACGCCGCCCGGGTGGAACGCCGCCTTGCCGCCGGCGAGACGCTGCCGCTGGCCGGCGTGCCGATCGCGGTCAAGGACGACACCGATGTGGCGGGGGTGTCCTCGATGTGCGGCACCGCGATCGACATGGGTCCGGCGAGCAGCGACAGCGCCGCGGTGCGGCGGCTCCGGGAAGCCGGGGCGATAGTGCTCGGCAAGACCCACCTCTCGGAATTCGGCGCCTACCCGGTCTGCGAATCGGCGACCTGGGGGGTGACCCGCAACCCGTGGGACCTGTACCGCACACCCGGCGGATCCAGTGGCGGGTCGGCCGCCGCGGTGGCCGCCGGGATGGTGGCCGCGGCGACCGGCAGCGACAGCGGCGGGTCCATCCGCATTCCGGCGGCCTGCTGCGGGCTGGTGGGCCTGAAGGGGCAGCGCGGCCGGATCAGCGCCAAGGAGTCACCCGAGCGCGCCTATCGGTTCCACGGGCTGAACCACATCGGGCCGCTGGCCCGCAGCGTGACCGACGCCGCGCTGCTGCACGACGCCATGACCGGCGCCGAACCGGGCGACGAAATCCCCGCACCGCCACCGGCACCGCCGCTGACCGAGGCGCTCGCCCAACCGGTGCGGCGGCTGCGGATCGCCATGTCGTTCAAGCCGGTTTTCCCGGTGCCGATCAGCGACGAGGTCCGCCGCCCGGTGCTGGCGACCGCCGAGTTGCTGCGCTCGCTGGGCCACCAGGTCGTCGAGCGTGACCCGGTCTATCCGGTGACCGGGATCGCGGCGGTGCTGACCTTGTTCATGAACGGCTTCAAGCACGAAATCGACCGGCTGCCAACACCGGAACTGCTGGAGCGGCGAATGCAGGCCGAGGCCCGCACCAGCCGGATGGTGCCGGACTGGCTGGCCCGCCGCGCGGTGGCCGCCGAGGGCCGGATCACCGAGCGTTCACTGCGGCCGATCGCCGACTGCGACGTGCTGATGACACCGGTGCTGGCGATGCCGCCGGTCCGGATCGGCTACTTCGAAGGCCTCGGGCCGACCCGGGCCATGCTGCGACTGCTGCGATTCATCCCGTTCACCTTCCCGCAGAACTACAGCGGGCAGCCGGCCATCTCGGTTCCGGTGGGCATCTCCGCCGACGGCCTGCCCGAAGCGGTGCACCTGGTCGGCCGGGCCTGCGACGAGGCGACACTGATCTCCCTTGCCGCGCAACTGGAGTCGGTGCAACCCTGGGCGGGTCACCGGCCGGCGGTCGCGGCTGCGCTGTCACCCAGCCGATAGCGGCTTCCGGTCAGAAGGACACGGCGGCCGGCGCCGCGGCGACGCTCCGCGGCGACGCACCACCCGGCATGAACCGCTCGAACAGCGAGGTGGCGATGGCCGCGACATCGTCGCTGAGCGGGTACATGTGCTGATACTGCAGCACCTGCTTGCCGATCAGCCCGAGTCGCTCGGTGAACGGCGGCACCCGGCCGGGGTCCAGCAACGGGCTGTTGAACGCCGGGCGATCGGCGCGCTGGAACTCGAAGGCGGCGCTGATCCGCGGGGCGGTTCCGAGCCGGCTCCCGCGCCCGCCCCAGTGCAGCACCGCCTGATTCCAGGCGAACATGGTCCCGGCCGTGGCGGGCAGCGCCCGGATGTCCTGCGGGTTGTGGACGACGTTGTTGTCGGTGCCGTCCCAGCGACGCTGCCGGAAACGGTCGTCGAGATGGGCGGGCAACACGTACATGCAGCCGTTGAGCGGGTTGGCTTCGGTGAACGGCAGCCACATGGTCAGCGTGTGCGGCGAGTTGTCGTAGTCCAGCGTCGGCTGCACGCGGTCGCGGTGCGGACCCCAGCCGGCGGCGTTCTCGTTGGGGTTGACGTGCCACACCCAGAAGTCGGGCAGCGCCCGGTAGTCCGCGCCGAGCGCGGCCGTCAGGAATCGGGACAGGCCCTTGAACGCCAGCCAGAGCTCGTCGTAGACGAACGCGAACGGCAACGGGATACCCAGCCGGAACAGCGTCGTCACCGAGTCCCGGATCGGCCCGACGACCGATTCGCCCAGCACGTCGGGGATCTGGACATAGCCCTCGCGGCGCAGGTCGACCAGCATCGGGTCGGTCTCACCGATCGCCGCGGGTGCGCCCGCGGTGCCGGCCTCGATCGACATCCCGGGGCACAGTCTGCTCCAGAATTCGCGACGCTCGGCGTCATAGGCGGAAAGCGTGGTCATCGCGCCATGGTATCCCAACCGCAGAAGCCCAGCATAGCGACGAAAACGCGACGCGAACCCGGTGTCGGTGATCGGCTCAGCGGCCCAGTTCGGCGACGACCGCATCGACCACCGCCGGGATCGCCGCTGCCACCGGGGACGACAGCCCCGGGCCCTGACCGGTGTCGACGATGTCGACGGTGAACACCGTCAACTCCGCGGGCGCCCGACCCAGTGCCCGGGCCAGCGCGTAGCCCTGCGCCAGCCCCAGCGTGTGCGAGCTGACCACGGGCCCGGCCGGCAGCTCGGGCGCCGCCCAGCGCCGCACCCGCCCCGGTTCACCGTCGGCCCCCAACGCCGCGTCGATCACCACGGCGCGCGGGGCGCGACTCCAGGCGTCCAGCAATTCGGTGGGTTCGCCGATACCGGTCACCACCCGAACGCCGGGCAGCCGTCGCTCGTCGATTCGGCGGGCCACCGCGAGACCGACACCGTCGTCGCGGCGGAAGTCGTTGCCGATACCGATGACGACCGCGGTCGGGGTCACCGGCGCTCGACCGTCAGGGTCAGAAAGTGCGCCGAGCAGGAGATACACGGGTCGTAGTTGCGGATCGCGCGCTCGCACAGCGACGTCAGCGCGGCATCGTCCAGCGCCGCGTTGGCGGCCGCCAACCGGGCCATGTCGTGTTCGATGGCGGCCTGGTTCTGCGACGTGGGCGGCACCATCGTCGCCGACCGGATCAGTCCGTCCGCGCCGATCCGGTAGCGGTGGTACAGCAGCCCCCGCGGCGCCTCGCTGACACCGTGCCCGACGCCTTCCCTGGCCGGCACGTCGACGTACGGACGCGCCGGCCGCTGGTAGTCCCCGATGATGCGCAGTGCCTCCTCGACGGCGTACACCACTTCGACGGCGCGAACGATGATGCTGCGGAACGGGTTCCGGCACACCTCCGCCAGGCCGGCCTCGGCAGCGGCTTGCCTGGCGATCGGCGACAGGGCGGTGAAGTTCAGCGCGTAGCGTGCCAGCGGCCCGGTCAGATAGCGATTGCCGTCCAGGGTGGCGTGCAGCGCGGTCGAGTGCGGTACCTGCGACTCGATGACGTGGTCACCGAATTCGGCTGCCGCGAAGGACTCGCCGGCGCTGCGCGCGATCACCCCGTCCTCGATCGCGTACTGCCGCGGATCGGTCAGCGCCAGGAATTCGTGGTCGACCTCGACCTCCGGGAAGTCGAAGCCGGCGACGGTGCGCACCGTGTACAGCGCGTCGTCCAGTGCGCCGCGCAGCATTTCGGCGACCGGTTGCAGATCCGCGCGGGTTGGCACCGAATAGAACCCGCCCAGTCGCACGTTGATCGGGTGAATGGCCCGCCCGCCCAGCAGTTCCATCAGCCGGTTCCCGGCTTTCTTCAACGCCAGCCCGCGTTCCACCAACTCCGGGCGGTCCCTGGCCAGGCTGATCGCGTCCGGGTAGCCCAGGAAATCCGGCGTGTGCAGCAGGTAGATGTGCAGCACATGGCTGTGAATCCACTCCCCGCAGTACAGCAGTCGCCGCAGCGCGACCAGTTCCGGGTCGACGCGCACCCCGCAGGCCGCCTCGATCGCATTGCAGGCGCTCACCTGATAGGCGACCGGGCAGATTCCGCAGACCCGGGCGGTGAGGTCCGGCGGTTCGGTGTGGGACCGGCCGCGCAGGAACGCCTCGAAGAACCTGGGCGGCTCGTAGATCTTCAGCTCGGCGGCGTCCACCACCCCGTCCGTCATCCGGATGTGCAGTGCGCCTTCACCTTCGACACGAGCCAGGGCGCCGACCGACAGCGTGCGGGTGGTCTCGGGAGGGTTCGGGCTCATTGCTGTTCCCGTTCGGCGGCGAACGCCGCGACGTTGAACGTCGAGAACACCCGTCCGACATCGCCCTCGGTCATCCCGTCGCGGCGCAGCAGCGGGATCAGCGTGGCCGTAGTCGGCACCGCGGACGGGCCGAAACAGCCGTAGCAACCGCGGCGGTGCGCGGGGCACAGCGCCCCGCAGCCGGCGTGGGTGACCGGCCCCAGGCACGGGGTGCCGTCGGCGACCAGCACACACGTCACGCCGCGCATCTTGCATTCGGTGCACACCGTCTTGGCCGGCAGCCGCGGTCTGCGTCCGACCAGCAGCGCGGCCAGGGTGTCCAGCAGCTGGCCGCGGTCGATCGGGCAGCCCTGCAACTGGTAGTCGACGGTGACGTGTGCCGACGCCGGCGTGGAGGTGGCCAGCGTCTCGATATAGTCCGGCCGGGCGTAGACGACCGAGGTGAACTCGGCGATGTCGGCGAAATTGCGCAACGCCTGCACGCCACCGGCGGTGGCACAGGCCCCGATGGTGACCAGCACCTTGGACTGCTCGCGGATTTCGTGGATGCGCCGCTCATCGTCGGGGGTGGTGATCGAGCCCTCCACCAGCGACACGTCGTAGGGCCCGTCGGTGACCGCGCTGGAGGCCTCCAGGAAGTGCGCGATGTGCACCTGCTCGGCGATGGTGAGCAGTTCGTCCTCGCAGTCCAGCAGGGTCAGCTGGCAGCCGTCGCAGGAGGCGAACTTGAAGACCGCGAGTCTGGGTGGGCTCATCTACAGCTCCTCGACCCGCAGCAGCGGCTCGGCGACGTCATAGCCGACGACCGGCCCGTCCCGGCACAGCAGCAGCGGCCCCAGCTGGCAGTGCCCGCACCAGCCGATCCCGCACTGCATGTTGCGCTCCAGGGACACCCGGATATCGCCGGCCGGCACGCCCTTGTCGACCAGGGTTCGGGCGCTGAACCAGATCTGCCGCTCCGGCCCGCAGATCAGTGCGGTGGTGCGCGCCGGATCCACAACCAGCTCGCGCAGCGGCTCGGTGACCAGGCCGACCCGCCACGGCCAGTCGGGCGTGGGGGTATCGACGGTCAGCCCGACTTCCAGGTCCGGGCGCTGTGCCCACTCGACGGCTTCGGCGAGGAATGGGAAGTACTGCGGTGCCCGGCAACCAGCGATCACCGCCACCCGGCCGAAGCGGGATCGCTCGGCCAGCACCGCCAGGACCGCCGGGCGCAACGGGGCCAGCCCGCAGCCGCCGGCGACCATCACCAGATCCCGGCCCGCACACGATTCCAGGTCCCAGCCGGTGCCGAACGGCCCGCGAACCCCGACGATCGTGCCTGCCCGGGAATTGGCCAGGGCCCGGCTGACCGGCCCCACCGACCGGATGGTGTGGCCGATGGTGTCGTCGCCGCTCGAGGGGACGTCGCTGACCGACATCGCGATCTCGCCGATACCGAAGGCGTACAGCATGATGAACTGGCCGGGTGCCGGCGGCAGCAGCCGTTGCCGCACCGGCTCCAGACGGATGGTTGCCGTCGCGATGTTCTCGACGACCCTGCTGCGTACCCGATAGGGCACCGGCGCCATCGCCGATGCCGGCGCGGGCCAGGCGGCGACCTCAGTCACCGGTCTCCCCCGGCCTCGGCTGCCAGCGGTCCTCGCCGGCCAGCGTCGCCAGTGCGTTCATCTCCTCGGTGATGTCGATCCCGGTGGGACACCAGGCGATACAGCGTCCGCACCCGACACAGCCGGTGCTGCCGAACTGGTCGTGCCAGGTCCCGAGCTTGTGCGAAATCCAGTGCCGGTAGCGGGACTCACCCGATTTCCGCACGCTGTCGGGGTGGGTGTAGGTGAAGTCGAACTCGAAGCAGGACGCCCACGTCGACCAGCGCTCGGCATGCTCACCGGTCAGGTCGGTGACGTCCTCGGTGCTGGTGCAGAAGCAGGTGGGGCAGACCATGGTGCAGTTCCCGCAGGTCAGGCAGCGGCTCGCGACGTTCTCCCAGCGGGGCGACTCACGGGAGGCGATCAGCAGCCCGCGCAGGTCGCCGGCCGGCATCTGCCGGCCCATCCGGTCCGCCGCCTGTGCGACTTCATCCCGGGCGGCGTCGATTTCGTGCTGCCCGGCATCGCGGTGGGCCAGCGCGGCCAGCACCTCGGCGCCGTCGTCGCTGCCGACGTCGACGACGTAGTCGACACCGCCGGCGCCGGCGCGCTCGGTGAGCGCCAGGTCGTACCCCGGCCCCACCGCCGGCCCGCTGCCCATCGACGTGCAGAAGCACAGCGCGCCCGGCTCGGTGCAGTTCACCGCCACCACGAAGATCCGCCGCAACCGGCCGACGAACCCCTGGTCGGGATGCGCCCCGGCGCCGAGCACACCGTTGAGGATCCTGATGCCCGCCAGGTCGCAGGCCCGCACCCCGAGGAACGCGTACCGGGGCGGCTCGGGCTCGGCCTCGCCGTCCGACGACCACACCCGCCGCCGGGGCGGGTGCAGGAACTGCTTCCAGGACTGCGCCCCGGCCGAATGACCGAACCGGGCGTCGTCGTCGCGGCGGCGCAGCCGGTAGTGCCCGGGACCGACATCCACCCCCCAGCCCCGCGGCAGGTCGTCGGCCGAGGTCAGCTCGCGCAGCACGATGGCGTTGTCCGAAAGCGCCGGGCCGACAACCCGGTAGCCGCGCTCCTGCAGCACCGCGACCAGCTGGTGCAGTCCCGCCGCGTCGATCACCGCGCTGCCCATCGCCCCATCATGCCCCTCGGAACGCGCTCGTGTCGGCGTCGCGGACCGCATCGACATAATCGGCCCGTTCCCGTGCCGCCAGGTCCGGCGCATCGGGTGCGGCGAGCAAGCCGCGCACCTCGCCGACTCCGCTGAACCCCTTGCGGCGCAACCAGTCACCCAGGTCTTCGAGGAGCACTCCGGCGTATTGCGGGCCGTGCCGCAGCAGCGCCGACGCGGTCTGCACGACGTCCGCCCCGGCCAGCAGGTACTTGGCCACGTCCGCGGCATTCTCCACCCCGGTGCTGGCGGCCAGACCGGCGCGGACCCGGCCGCGCAGCAACGAGATCCAGGTCAGCGGCAGCCGGGTCTCCGCCGACGTCGACAGGCTCACCCCGGCGGCCATGGTCAGGGTTTCGGTGTCGATATCCGGCTGCAGGAAGCGGTTGAACAGCACCAGCCCGTCGGCGCCGGCCGCGTCCAGTCGGTGCGCCATCTGGGCGGTCGCGCTGAAGTACGGGCTGAGCTTGACCGCGACCGGCACCGTCACCGTCTCCTTCACGCCCGCCAGCACATCCAGGTGGCGCGCTTCGACGTCGCGGGCGCCGATGCTCCCGTCGCCGGGCAGGTAGTAGATGTTGAGTTCGATCGCGGCGGCGCCGGCGTCCTGCATGCTGCCGGCGTACCGGGCCCAGCCGCCGGGACTGGCCGCGTTCAGGCTGCCGATGACCGGGACGCCGACGGTCTCGGCGGCCCGTTCCAGGTTGCGCAGGTAGCGCCGGGCGCCGTGGTCCTCGCCGGCCCCGGCCGGGAAGTAGCTCAGCGATTCGCCGAAGGCCTCGGCACCCTGGGCGGCCATCGCGACGTTGTGTTCGGCGTCGGCGCGCAACTGCTCCTCGAACAGCGAGTGCAGCACAACCGCACCCACACCGGCATCGGCCAGCCGGCGGATGCCGTCCAGGGTGTGGCTCAGTGGGCAGGCCCCGGCCAGCAGCGGGTTGCGCAGCGCCAGGCCCAGGTAGCCGGTGGTCAGGTCCATCGGTGGTCCTTGCGGGTGTCGGACGGGAAGTGCTGCGGGCCGCGGGCGGCCATGTTCTCGTAGGTCTCCCAGCGCTGGTCGATCGACTCCTGGGCCAGCGCGAGCAACCGGTCGGCCTCGTCCGGGTCGGCGTTGGCCAGGCTGGCGAAGCGCAACTCGCGGTAGCGGTAGTCGCGTAGCGGCAGCCGGGGGCGGGGCGAGTCGAGCAGGAACGGGGCCCTGCCGGCGGCGCGGAGCAGCGGGTTGTAGCGGATCAGCGGCCAGTGCCCGCTGGCCACTGCCCGGTACTGCTGCTCGAGGCCGTGCCGCAACTCGAAGCCGTGGGCGATGCAGTGGCTGTAGGCGATGATCAGCGACGGCCCGCGGTAGGCCTCGGCCTCCCGGAACGCCAGCAGGGTGTGCTGCGGGTCGGCGCCCATGGCCACCCGGGCGACGTAGACGCTGCCGTAGCCGATCGCCTGCAGCGCAAGGTCTTTGCACGGCACCGTCTTGCCGCCGGCGGCGAACTTGGCGACGGCGCCCAGCGGGGTGGACTTCGACATCTGCCCACCGGTGTTGGAGTACACCTCGGTGTCGAGCACCAGCACGTTGACGTCGCGGCCGCTGGCCAGGATGTGGTCCAGCCCGCCGGCGCCGATGTCGTAGGCCCAGCCGTCGCCGCCGACGATCCAGACGCTGCGTCGGACCAGGTGGTCGAGCACGCTCGCCAACTCCCCGGCGAGCCCCGGCTCCAGCCGGCCCAGCCGCCGCTGCAGTTCGGCGACCCGGTCGCGCTGCGCGGCGAGTTGGGATTCGTGCAGTTGGGCCGCCCCCAGAACATCGTCCACCAGGTCGGTGCCCAATGCATCGCGGCACCGGGTCAACAGCGCCCGCGCCCGGTCGGTGTGGGTGTCGGCGGCCAGCCGGAAGCCCAGCCCGAACTCGGCGTTGTCCTCGAACAGCGAGTTCGACCACGCCGGGCCGCGGCCGTCGGCGTTGCTGGTCCACGGGGTGGTCGGCTGGTTGCCGCCGTAGATCGACGAGCACCCGGTGGCGTTGGCGATCATCAGCCGGTCGCCGAAGAGCTGCGAGAGCAGCTTCAGGTAGGGCGTCTCGCCGCACCCCGCGCAGGCACCGGGGAACTCGAACAGCGGCTGGAGGAACTGGGTGCCGCGCACCGTGCCGAAGTCGACCCGGCTGCGGTCGGCCACCGGCAGCGTTTCGAAGAACGCGATGTCGCGGCGGGCAGCGGCCACCAGCGGTTCCCGCGGCGTCAGGTTGATCGCCTTGCGGACCGGCGTACCCGGCACGATGGCGGGGCAGGCCTGCACGCACAACCCGCAACCGGTGCGGTCCTCGGCGTAGACCTGCAGCGTGTAGCGATGCTCCGGCAGCCCGACCGCGTTCAGCGGCGCCGAGGCGAACGTCTCCGGGGCATCGTCGAGCTTGCCACCGGGGTAGAACCTGGTGCGGATCACGCTGTGCGGGCAGACGAAACCGCAGTTGCCGCACTGGATGCAGGCATCCGGGTCCCACGCGGCGACGAGTTCGGCGATGTTGCGCTTCTCGTATGCGGCGGTGCCGCCGGGGTAGCTGCCGTCGGCGGGCAGCGCGCTGACCGGCAGCGCGTCGCCGCGCCCGCTCATCATCGCGGCGGTGACGGTGCGCACGAACTCCGGTGCGCTGTCCGGCACCACCGGTTCGGGTTCGCCGGTGGCGGTCACCCGATCGGGCACCTCGATGCGGTGCAGGCCGTCGAGGGCGCGGTCGACCGCGGCCAGTTCCCGCTCCACGACGTCCTCCCCGCGCGCCGCATAGCTGGTGGCGACGGCCTCCTTGACGGCCGCGATCGCCTGCTCGCGCGGCAGCACCCGCGAGATCGCGAAGAAGCAGGTCTGCAGCACGATGTTGATCCGGCCCGGCAGCCCGGCGGCACGGGCGATCCGGTTGGCGTCGACGGCGTAGAGCGTGATGCGCTTGTCGATGATCTGTTGCTGCACCGCCCGCGGCAGCGCGTCCCACACCCGGTCGGCGGGGTGGTGACAGTTGATCAGCAGCGATGCCCCGGGGGCGGCGACACCGAGCACGTCGACCCGGTCCAGGAACCGGAACTGGTGACACCCGACGAAGTCGGCGCGGCTGATCAGATACGGCGCCCGGATCGGCTCCGGGCCGAACCGCAGGTGTGAAACCGTTTGCGAGCCGGACTTTTTCGAGTCGTAGACGAAGTACCCCTGGGCGAAGCGATCGGCGCCCTCGCCGAGGATCTTGATGGTGTTCTTGTTCGCGCCCACGGTGCCGTCCGAGCCCAGGCCGAAGAAGACGGCCCGGGTCGTACCGGCGCCTTCGATGTCGAACTCCGGGTCGTAGTCGATGCTGGTGCGGCAGACGTCGTCGTCGATACCGACGGTGAAGTGCGCACGGGGCCGCTCCCGGGCCAGCTCGTCGAAGACCCCGGCCACCATCGCGGGGGTGAATTCCTTGGACGACAACCCGTAACGACCGCCGCAAACCCGCGGCAGCACCGACCGCGCCCCGCTGCTGTGCGCCTCGGCCAGCGCCGCCAGCACGTCGAGGTAGAGCGGCTCACCGACCGAGCCCGGCTCCTTGGTGCGGTCCAGCACCCCGACGGTCCGCACCGTCTCCGGCAGCGCGGCCAGCAGCGCGGCGGCCGGAAACGGCCGGTACAACCGGATCTGCAGCGCGCCGACCCGGTCACCCCGCGCGGTCAGCGCGGCCACCGTCTCGGCAACGGTCTGCGCACCCGAGCCCATGCTGATCAGCACCCGCTCGGCAGCCGGGTGGCCGGTGTAGTCGACGATGTGCAGCCGGCGCCCGGTCCGGTCCGCCAGCTGCGCCAGCACGTCGGCAACCACCGCCGGCACCCGCGCGTAGAACGGGTTGACCGTCTCCCGGGCCTGGAAGTAGGTGTCCGGGTTCTGGGCGGTGCCGCGAATGAACGGCCGCTCCGGCGAGAGCGCGCGGGCCCGGTGCTCGATGATCAGCTGCTCGGGGACCAGCGCGCGCAGGTCGTCGTCGTCCAACAGCTCGATGGTGTTCAGCTCGTGCGAGGTCCGGAAGCCGTCGAAGAAGTGCAGGAACGGAATCCGGGTGCGCAGCGCCGCCGCCTGGGCCACCAGCGCCAGGTCGTGGGCCTCCTGCACCGACGCCGAACACAGCTGCGCCAGGCCGGTCTGGCGCAGCGCCATCACATCGGAGTGGTCGCCGAAGATCGACAGCGCCTGGGCGGCGATCGAGCGGGCGGCCACGTGGACCACCGCCGACGTCAGCTCCCCGGCGATCTTGTACATGTTGGGGACCATCAGCAGCAGGCCCTGCGAGGCGGTGAACGTCGTGGCCAGCGCACCGGCCTGCAGCGCGCCGTGCAGCGCACCGGCCGCACCGCCCTCGCTCTGCATCTCGACCACCGTGGGCACGGTGCCCCAGACGTTGGGCCGCCGGCGGCTCGACCATTCGTCGGCCAGCTCGGCCATCGGCGACGACGGCGTGATCGGGTAGATGCAGCACACCTCGTTGAGCCGGTAGGCGACCGACGCAGCCGCCTCGTTGCCGTCGACCGTGGCGCGAATCATCATGGCTCGTCGAACATCTCGATGGCATGCACCGGGCACTGATGGAAACAGTCCGCGCAACCGGTGCACCGGTCGTAGTCGAACCGGTAGCGGTGCCCGCGGCCCAGTCTGACGATGGCGTTCTCCGGGCAGGCGCCGTAACAGCCGTCGCACTCGAAGCAGTTTCCGCAGGACAGGCAGCGGCCGGCTTCGAAGACCGCGGCAGCTTCGGACAGCCCGCCGACGACCTCGTCGAAACCGAAAACACGCTGCGCCGCGGCGAGCTCGGGCTGTACCCGACGGCTCGCGTCGCCGAAGTACCACAGGTTGAGCTTGTCGATGCTCGCCAGCGGCCGCCTCGGCACCTGCTCGCCGGGCACCCCGCGCAACCAGGCGTCGATGTGGTGGGCGGCCTTCCTGCCGTGTCCGACGCCGACGGTGACGGTGCGCTCCCCGGGCACCATGTCACCACCGGCGAAAACACCGGCACAACCGGTCATCAGCGACGCCGAAACCCTGACACCGCCATCGGCATCGAACTCGACCCCGGGCAGGTCAGCCATGAACCCGGCCTCGGTCTGCTGGCCCAGCGCCATGATCACGGTGTCGGCCGTCAGCTTCTCGAATCGGCCGGTGGGCAGCGGCCGCCCGGATTCGTCGAGTCGCATCACCTCGACCTCGAGTTCCGGCGCGTCGAAGGCGGTGATGGCGCGAAGCCAGTTGATCCGCACGCCTTCGGCTTCGGCGTCGCAGACCTCCTCGGCGTGCGCCGGCAGGTACTCGCGGGCACGCCGGTAGATGATCACGGTGTCCTCGGCACCCAGTCGGCGCGCCACCCGGGCGGCGTCCATCGCGGTGTCGCCGCCGCCGTAGACCGCGACGTGGCGGCCCATCTCCGGCCGCTCCCCGGCGGCCACCGCACGCAGGAACGACACCGCGTCCAGCAGTGTCCCGGCGTCGACGTCGGGAATGTCGACCCGTTTGGCCAGCTGCGCACCGACCGCCACGAACACCGCGTCGAACCCGCCCTCGGCGCGTTCGGCGGCCAGGTCCGCCACCCGGTGCCCGAGGGTCATTCGCACACCGAGTGCCGCGATGCGCTCGATCTCGGCGTCCAGGACGTCGCGGGGCAGCCGGAAATCGGGGATGCCGTAGCGCATCATCCCGCCCGGCGCATCGCCGGCGTCCCGGATCTCCACCTGGTGGCCCAGCCGGGCCAGCTGGTAGGCGGCCGACAGCCCGCTCGGGCCGGCACCGACGATCAGCACCCGTTTGCCCGACGCTTGCGCGGGGCGTTGGAACTGCCAGCCGTGCTCGCGTGCCGCATCGCCCAGGAAACGCTCCACGGCGTGGATGGCGACCGCTGAGTCGAGATCGGCGCGGTTGCACGCCGATTCACACGGGTGATAGCAGACCCGGCCGTGGATCGCGGCGAACGGGTTGGCATCGACCAGTTGACGCCACGCCCGCTCGTGGTCGCCGGCACGGACCGCGGCGAGCCACGCCTGGATGTTCTCCCCGGCCGGGCAGCGGTCGTTGCACGGCGGCAGCAGGTCCACGTACACCGGCCGGCGGGTGCGTACCGGACCCGCCTGCTGCTCGCTGTGCACCAGGTCGGGCAGCGGGGTCAGGTCTGCGCCGGGTGGCTGTTCGGACATCATCTCGGCCTCACCGCACCACGGCTCAACGCTGCTCGCGGGCCGCCTCCAGCAGCATCCGCCGTTCGGCCGCGGCGATGGTGCGCCGGGCGGCGGGCAGTGCGTCGGAGTTCACCGAGACCGAGGTGATGCCCATCCGGACCAGGTGTTCGGCGAACTCCGGTTTGGTGGACGGCGCCTGCCCGCACAGCGACGAAGTGATCCCGAGCCGGCGCGCGGTGCCGATGATCCGGCCGATCGCATCGAGCACCGCGGCATCGGATTCGTCGAAGAGCTCGGCGCAGATGTCGGAGTCGCGGTCCACCCCGAGCATCAGCTGGGTCAGATCGTTGCTGCCGATGGACACCCCGTCGATGCCGAGCCCGACGTACTCGGGCAGCCAGTGCACCACCGACGGCACCTCGGCCATCACCCAGCGGTGCAGCCCGCGATGCCGGCCCAGCGGACTGCGGTCGATCAACTCCAGGCATTCCTCCAGCTCCCAGCGGGTCCGCACGAACGGGATCATCAGGTGCACGTTCGGGCTCTGTTCCCGGATCCTGGCCAGCGCCTGCAGTTCCAGCGCGAACAGGTCGGGCTCCTTGATGTAGCGGTAACAGCCGCGGTACCCGATCATCGGGTTGTGCTCGACGGGCTCGTAGGTCTCGCCGCCGCGCAGCCCGCGGAACTCGTTGCTGCGGAAGTCGGTGGCCCGGTAGATCACCGGGCGGGGCGCGAACGCCGCGGCGATCCGGCCCACCGCCGCCACCATGCCGTCGACCAGGCCGGCCTGCTCACCATGCGCGATCAGGTCGCGCGGGTGGCGACCGCCGAGCGCCTCGGTCAGCATGAACTCGGCGCGCAACAGACCGACACCGTCGGCGCCCTGTGCGGCAACGGCTTCGGCGGTGTCGGGCATCGCGAGATTGACGTACACCTTGGTGCCGGTCACCTCGACCGTCGGCTGCACCGGTGCCTGTCGCGCGGTCACCGCCATCGCGGGGCCGGTGTCGACCCGCCCGGACAGCACCCGGCCGGCGGTCCCGTCGACCGTGACCGTGGTGCCGCTGTGCAGGTCCCTGGTCGCGGTGCGCGCGCCGACGATGCACGGGACCCCCAGCTCGCGGGCGACGATGGCGGCGTGGCAGGTCATGCCGCCGGTGTCGGTCACCAGCGCCCCGGCCCGGCGCATGGCGGGCAGCCAGTCGGGATTGGTCATCTGGGCGACCAGGATCTCGCCGTCGCGCAACCGGTCCCCCTCGTCGGGCGTGGCGAGTATCCGAACCCTGCCCGACGCCATCCCGGGTGCGGCCGCCAGTCCGCGGGCCAGCACGGCGTGCTGCTCCGACGACGGCGCCGCCGGGTGCCGCAGCGTGGTGATCGGCCTGGCCTGCACGAGATAGGTGCTGCCGTCGTCGATCGCCCACTCGGTGTCCTGGGGGAAGTTGTGGTGGCGCTCGGTCGCGATCGCCAGTTCGGCGATCTTGCGCACCTCGGCGTCGTCGAGCACCCGGGCGGCAGCCCGCTCGTCGTCGAGGGCAACCCTGGTGTCGTGACCGTCGGCGCCCCGGACGATCTGGAAAGCCTTGTGGCCCAACCGAACGCTGACCACTTCCAGGGTTTCCTTGTCGACGATGTAGGTGTCCGGTTCCACCTGACCGGATACCACCACCTCGCCCAGCCCGAACGCCGCCTCGATCACCACCCGGTCCCGGGCACCGGTGCTCGGGTCCGCGGTGAACGCCACCCCGGCCTTCTCCGAGGCGATCATCTGCTGCACCACCACCGCCATCGCCGGGTCGGCCCGGAAGTCGCGGCTGGCCCGATAGGTGATGACCCGCGGACTGAACAGCGACATCCAGCATCGCAGCACCGCCTCGATCAGCCCGTCGTCACCGCTGACATTGGTGATGGTCGCGTTCATCCCGGCGAACGACGCGTCCTTGCCGTCCTCGCCCGTCGCCGAGGACCGCACCGCCACCACCGCGCCGGGTCCCAGGCCGCGATACGCCGCCAGCATCAGGTCGCGCACATCGTCGGTGACACCGGCCTGGCTGACCAGCGCCTGCAACTGCTCACACAGCTCCGCCAGGCGGGCGGGTGTCCCGACGGCGTCCAGCGCGGCCCGATGCAGCGCACCCACCTCGGCGTCGACCCCGCCGGCCCGCATCGAGTCGAGGTAGCAGGACCGCAGCAGCACGAAACCCGGTGGCACCGGCAGCTTCGCGGCCACCAACTCCCCCATGTTGGCGCCCTTGCCGCCGGCCTCCTCGGCATCGGTCAGCCGCAGCTGGGCGATGTCGCGAACATAGTCGTGCGCCCCGTCCCGCAGATCTTCCGGACTCAACACCTCGTCGACTGAGCTCACCATGGCCATTTCCGATCTCGGTCCAGGAACGTGACAACACCGATCCTGCCCCGCCGGGCGTGCCGGCGAAAGCGTCCGAGGACCACAGTGACTGAGGCTGAAGGTCACCACAACCACGGGCCGAAGGTCACCTGCCGGCCGCCGATCCGCAGCCTGGAGAAGTGACGTAAGCCGTGCCCGGTCAGGACCTGTGCCCCTACCCGATGGCGGCGACCGCATGGTCGGATGAGACCGGGTGGTCGGCCACCGAAGAGCTGGGCCGGTGCGAAGGGAGACTCCGATGGTCACGTCAGAACAATCGCGGGACACAACGCGCATGTTCGCCCGGGTGATCGGGCCCTACCTCGTCGTCATCACCGGCACGGCACTGACGCGGATTCCGGACCTGCGGAACGACATCGCCGATTTCTCCGCGAATCCACTGTGGGGCTGGGTGATCGGCTCGTTCGTGCTGCTGTTCGGCCTGATCGTGGTTGCTTTTCACCCGTACTGGCGGGGCGCCGCGGCCATCGGGGTGTCGGCGACCGGCTGGCTGACCACCCTCAAGGGGCTCTACCTGGTGGCGGCTCCCGGCACCTATCTGTCGGTCAGTGACGCGGTGGTCGGCTCCGGGATCTGGGTCCGGATCCTCTACGTCGCCTTCGCGGTGTTCGGGCTGTATCTGACCTACGTCGGCTGGGTGCCCGCCCGCGGGCGGTGAACCCCGAAGCAGGCCGGCTCGGCCCCGGAACTGCCGCGCGCCGCGTGACCTGCGGCGACCGAAGGACGTCCTGCCCGGACGCTTGATGACTTTCGGCACTAGGTCCACACGCAGGTCCGCACGCACTATCAAGATGACACCGAAAGGGAGGCCGGGTCATGTCGGATTCGCCGGTCGGAGCCGTTGAGGCCGACCTGAACGCCATCGCACTGGAGTTCCTGGACTCGCCGTACGCCGGCGATCGTTTCACCGGCTGGCCGATCGACGGGCGCCTGGTGGCCTATCTGCGACGCCGGGGCCTGACCGCCATCGCCGACGACGGGACCGTGTTCCACTCGCTGTTGGACAAGGTGATGACTAGCATCGCCCTGGCACGCCGGACGAAATCGTCGGAGACCCCGGCGGGCAGGTTTCACCGCAACTGACGACCCGATCACGAGGAAAGGCGACAGGAGACACGATGGCCGCCCCCGCGAGTAGTGCACACATCCTGGTCGGCGTCGATGACTCACCGGCGTCGCGGTGCGCCGTCGACTGGGCGGCACGGGACGCCGCCATGCGCAATGTCGGGCTCACCATCGTGCATGCGGTCAAGCCCATCGGGCTGACGCTGCCGGCAACCCCGACACCGACGAGCTTCGCGCGGTGGCAGGCGGAACGCGCGCAGCAGATCATCGAAGACGCGGTCGAGCAGGCACAGCAGAGCGCCTCGGACAGCGGACCGCTGCAGATCGAGAGCAGCGTGCTGTTCACCCCGCCGGTGCCGGCACTGGTCGACCTGTCCAAGGAGGCCCAGCTGGTCGTCGTCGGCTCCCGCGGGCGCGGCGCGCTGGCCCGCACCCTGCTGGGCTCGGTGAGCTCCAGCCTGATCCGGCACGCGCACTGCCCGGTCGCGGTGATCCACGACGAGGATCCGCTGATGGCCCATCCCGCCAAGGCTCCGGTGCTGCTCGGTGTCGATGGTTCGGCGGCGTCGGAGCGGGCGACCGCGGTTGCCTTCGACGAGGCGGCGCGCCGGGGCGTCGAGCTCGTCGCGCTGCACACCTGGAGTGACATCGAGGTGCTCGACTTCCCCGATCTCGACTGGCCCGCCATGAAGCCGCAGGCCGAACAGGTCCTCGCCGAACGCCTGGCGGGTTGGCAGGAGCGCTATCCCGACGTCACGGTGCGGCGGGTGGTCGAGTGCCATCAGCCGACGTCACACCTCATCAACATGTCGGACTCGGCGCAGCTGGTGGTCGTCGGCAGCCACGGGCGCGGCGGCTTCGCCGGGATGCTGCTCGGGTCGGTCGCCGCGGCGGTGGCCCAGGCGTCGCGGATGCCGGTCATCGTGGCCCGCGCGTAGCGCGGCCGTTCGTCCTCACAGCCCGGTCGGGTACGTCTCGGGCGTCTCGCCGGCAACCCATCGGCTGGTCGCTTCGAGCGGCTCCAGCGCCCGGGTGGTCTCGATGTGGATCATCGCGTCAAACTGGTCGGCCGGGCGGACGTGGTAGTAGTGGCTCTGCCTTTCGGTCTGCGGCAGATAGATCACGCCGATCGCACGGGCCAGCCGCACCACATCCAGCACATCGGCCGCGGCGCCGCCGGATGCCACCACGAAGGCGTCCCTGCCGACCTCGTGGAACAACTCCTCGACGCTGCCCGGCAGTGCCGGCCGCACCGCCTTGCGCTCGGCCACCCCGCCCCATTCGCCCGCGGCGGTGACCGTTCCGCTGTAGGTGCACAACCCGATCAACCTGCAGTCACCGCGATGACGTTGCCGCACCAGCTGGCCCAGGGTCAGCTGGCCGTCCGCGGACACCTCGGTTGCCCGTGCGTCACCGACATGGGAATTGTGTGCCCACACCACGATTCGAGCCGGTGGGGTGCCCAGGGTGTCACGGTGGCGGTCCAGGTGTTCCTGCAGCGCCTGGAGCGTCTCGGCCATGTGCTCGTCGCGCAGGTTCCACGACGTGACCCGGCCGCTGAACATCGCCCGGTAGTACCGCTCGGCGTTGCGCACCACCTGTGCGTTGCGCTCGGCGTAGAACAATTCGTCCTCCGCCAACAGCCCGTCCCGGCGGGCATACTCCAGCGCGTTGCGCTGCACGTCGACCAGTTGCTCGATGGCCTGTCGCTCACAGGAGGGGCCGGCGCCGAACGCGGCCGCGAATCCGTATGCCTGTCCGTCGTCAGCGGAGACGTGGTCGAAGCAGCCGTATCGCTTACGGGCACGCGCAGCCGCCAGCGGATCGATTCCGTCGAGATAGCCGATCACCTCGCCCATCGACCGATGCAGGCTGTAGAGGTCCAATCCGTAGAAGCCGGCGGCGGGCCGGCGGGCCGCCGCAGACCGCCGGTTGTGGTCCCGCAGCCATTCGACGAAGTCGCGGACCACCACATTGCGCCACATCCAGGCCGGGAAACGTTCGAATCCGCGCAGTGCCTCGGTGGCCGTGGCATCGGCGCCGAGCCCGTGCACGTACCGGTTCACCCGGTAGGCGTCCGGCCAATCGGCCTCGGCCGCCACCGCGCAGAAGCCGCGCTCCGCGATCAGCCACCTGGTGATCTCGGCGCGGGCGGCGTAGAACTCCTCAGTGCCATGCGAGCTCTCGCCGATCAGCACGATTCGCGCGTCGCCGACCAACTCGGACAACGCCTCCGGCGACGGCACGCCGCCCGGCGCATCCAGGGCGACCCGGCGGATGACCTCGGCCGCGGACTCGGGGCCCGGCTGCACCGCCGAAGCCGGCCGCACTGCCGTCGGGGTGGCCAGCAGGGTCCGCACCTCGTCGTCGCCGACCTGACGGAAGTCCCAGAACGACGCTCCCACCGCCAGGAACGGGGTGGGCATCGAGGCGCACACCATGTCGTCGACGAGGCCGGCGAATTCGCGGCAGGTGGACTCGGGCGCCGCCGGAACGGCGATCACGATCTGCGCGGGTTCGGCCTCGCGCAGCGCCTGCACCGCGGCCAGCATGCTGGCACCGGTGGCCAGGCCGTCGTCGACGAGGATGACGGTCTTTCCGGTCACCTCGACCGGCGGACGGCCGGCCCGATAGGCCGCTTCGCGCCGGATCAGTTCGCGCCCCTCACGTTCGGCGACATCCCGCAGCTGCTGCGGGGTGATGCGCAGGCCGCGCACCACATCGTCGTTGATCACCACGCGCCCGCCGCTGGCGAGCGCCCCGGCGGCGAATTCCTCGTGCCCGGGGACGCCGAGCTTGCGCACGATGAAGGCGTCCAGCGGGGCGTGCAGCGCGGCGGCGACCTCCCAGGCGACCGGCACGCCGCCCCGGGCCAGGCCCAACACCACCACGTCGGGTCGGTCGCGATAGGCCTGCAGCAACCCGGCCAGCACCCGTCCCGCCTCGCGACGATCGCGGAACACCTTGTCCGGTAAAGCTTTTTCAATTGGCTCAGGCATGACACGCCCCTGTCCGGGTGGGTGCCGTCGCGGTGCGCGCGGCGGGGGCGCGGGTCCGCGGCGACCTCAGGCGTGCCACCGCGGACCCGCTTCGATCAGGCCCGCCGACGCATCCGCTGGACATCCGGCTCTGCGTGGACAATTCGATTGGACCACCGCGCCCGCCGGCGCGGTAGAGACCGAAGTCCCACATCGCCGGGGCCTTGGTCGGCAATCGGTGACGGTGTTCAGTCCGCCAGCGCCAGCACCTCGTCGAAGCCGGCGACCAGGGCGCGGTGGAACACGTCGTAGTCCGGGATGGCCGCGGCGTCCGCATTGACACCGAGCGCGCAGGTGTCGACATAGGTGAGCAGCGTGACGTTGACGGCCGCGCCGATCGTCGGCCCGAACGCGTACTGCATGCTCACCGGAGCCCCGCCCAGGAACACCCGCACCGGCAAGCCGGGCACATCGCTGGCGACGAAGTCGACGTGGCGCAGGATCGAGCCGATGTACCACCGCGGCATCAGGTTCAGCGCGCCGGCGATGGCCTGGGTGTAGGGCAGCGATCGTTCGTGCCGAACCGCGCCGGCACGGCCGTGGATCTCGGCGATCCGCCGCGCCGGATCGGTGACCCCGGCCGGAACGTCGAACCGCATCAGCGTGATCCGGTTTCCGCCCAGCGGGTCGGCCTCGGTCCGCAGGTTGATCGGCATCGTCAGGTGCAGGTCGCCGATGGTGACACCGTGTTCTTCGTGGTACCGGCGCAGCCCGCCGGTGACCCCGGCCAGAAACGCGTCGTTCAGCGAACCCCCGCCGCGGTGCGCGGCCTCCCGCAGTTGCGCCAGCGGCACCTGATGGACACCGAGTCGGCGGATCATGCTGCGCTGCGTCATCAGCGGCGACCCGGTCCGGTTCACCGGCCGAACCGTCCGGTAGACCGACGAAGCCGCTTCGGTCGCCGACCCGACGGCGGCCATCGGTTGCCGCACACCGTGATAGACCAGTCCGGGAACCGCCGTGACGGTGCCCCGCACCGCCCCGGCGAGCACGCCGGCGCCGTAGCGCCAGGCATCGCGGTAGCGGCTGAACCACGACGCTGCGGGCACCTCGACAGCGGCCGCCGGTGCGGCGGGCTGCTGCCGGCGCTCGGCGACCGTGAACAGGTTCATCGCGATCTTGACACCGCCGACCCCGTCGGTGAGGGCGTGGTGGAATTTGCACAGCAGCGCGGCGCCACCGTCGGCGAGACCCTCGATCAGCGTCACCTCCCAGAGCACCCGGGCCCGGTCGAAGTCCTGCATCTGGGCCACCCGGGCCATCTCCAGCACCGCGTCGAGGGTGCCTGGTGCGGGTGCCGGGATCCGCCGCATGTGGTAGTCCAGGTCGAAGTTCGGGTCGTCCTCCCAGCGGGGCGGGGCCGGCGGCGGCGAGGCAACCACCCGCTGCCGGAACATCGGCAGCGTCGCACTCATCCGGTGAAACAGTTCGCGCACCGCAGCCCAGTCCGGGGCCCGTTCCAGCAGAACCACCGTGACAACGGTCGATCGCAGCCGCGGATCCGCCTCCATCGCCCAGGTGAAAGCGTCGCTGTTGCTCATGAATTCGGTCATCCGCCACCCCTCAATGCCGCTGCCGCCCGGCTGCCGATCTGGCGGCGTCGCGGTTCATCCGCCCGAAGTTGTAGTAGGCCGCGCAGGCGCCCTCCGGCGACACCATGCAGGTGCCGATCGGCGTCTCCGGGGTGCACGCGGTGCCGAACACCTTGCACTCCCAGGGTTTGAGCACACCCTTGAGCACCTCCCCGCACTGGCACGCCTTCGGGTCGGCGACCCGCACGCCGGGCATCGCGTAGCGCACCTCGGCGTCGAACTCGGCGAAGGCGTCGCCCAGCCGCAGCGCGCTCTGCGAGATGAAACCCAGTCCGCGCCACTCGAAGTGCGGGCGCAGCGCGAACACCTGGGCCATCAGGGCCAGGGCGGCCGGGTTGCCGCCGGGTCGCACCACCCGGGTGTACTGGTTCTCGATCTCGCAGCGGCCCTCCCGGATCTGGGTGAGCAGCATCGCCACCGCAGCCAGGATGTCCAGCGGTTCGAATCCGGCGATCACCAGCGGCATCCGGTAGGTGTCGTTGACGAACCGGTAGGGCCGGTCACCCACCACGGTCGACACATGACCCGGGCCGATGAACCCGGACAGCCGCAGGTCCGGTGACTCCAGGATCGCTTTGATCGGCGGGATGATCATCACGTGGTTGCAGAAGACGCTGAAATTGCGCAACCCCAGCTCCCGGGCCCGCATCAGTGTCACCGCGGTCGACGGCGCGGTGGTTTCGAAGCCGATCGCGAAGAACACCACCTGGCTGTCCGGCCGGTCCACCGCGATCTTCAGCGCGTCCAGCGGCGAGTAGACGAACCGCACGTCGGCGCCGCGGGCCCTGGCGTCCAGCAGGCTGCCGTTCGAGCCGGGCACCCGCATCATGTCGCCGAAGCAGGTGAAGACCACATCGGGTTGTTCGGCCAGCCAGATCGCGTCGTCGACGCGGCCCATCGGGATCACGCAGACCGGGCAGCCCGGCCCGTGCACCAGTTCCACGGCCGGCGGCAGCAGGTGCTCGATGCCGTGCCGGTAGATGGTGTGGGTGTGGCCGCCGCAGATCTCCATGAACTTGAAAGCCCCGCCGGCGGCCAGCTTCTCGATGGCCACCAGCAGTTTTCGGGCCGCGGCCGGATCCCGGAACTCCTCGACGAATCTCACGCCGGCCCCCGCATCAGACGATCTCGGTCGAGTCGAAGCCGTCCAGCTCGGCGGTGTAGGCGTCGCCCAGCTTCTGCAGGGCGTCCAGCGTCAGCAGCGCCTCGGCCTCGTCGACCCTGGCCATCGCGAAGCCGACGTGCACCAGCACCCAGTCGCCCGGTGCGGGCAGCTCGTCGTCGAGCAACCGGACACTGATCACCCGGCGCACCCCGTTGACGTCGACCTTCGCCAGATAGTTCGCCGGGTCGGTGATCTCGGTGATCTGACCTGGTATTCCCAGACACATTCGATGCTCAGCTCCTCGCCTCAGCAGATCCGCGGCAGCGGGTCACCGACCAGCATGTCGACGATCCGGGTGCCGCCGAACCCGGTTCGCAGCAGCACGGTTTCGGCGGGCCCGTCGACGATCTGCCCGATCCGCTCCGCACCCGCACCCAGCGGATGCGCCCGTAACGCGGCCAGCCCGGCCTCGGCCTGCTCGGGTGCGACGACCGCGATCACCTTGCCCTCGTTGGCGACGTAGAGCGGGTCGATGCCGAGCATCTCGCACGCACCGCGCACCATCGGCGCCACCGGCAGCCGGTCCTCGTCGAGCAGCACCCCCAGTCCGCTGGCCCGGGCCAGCTCGTTGCACGCGGTGCCCACCCCGCCCCGGGTCGGGTCGCGCAGCCAGCGGGTGGCCGGCGCGGCCGCCAACAGCAGTTCCACCAGCGGACTCACCGAGGCGGAGTCCGACCGGATGTCGGCATCGAGGTCCACATCGCCCCGGGCCAGCATCACCGCCATGCCGTGATCGCCCATCGGCCCCGACAGCAGCACGGCATCGCCGGCCCGAACCGACCGGGCGGACAGCTCCCGGCCCACCGGGATGACACCCGCCCCGGTGGTGGTGACGAACAGCCCGTCGGCCGCTCCCCTGGGCACCACCTTGGTGTCCCCGGTGACGATCTGCACCCCGGTTGCCGCGGCCGCGGCCGCCATGTCGGCGACGGTCTGGGCGAGCTCGGCGACCGGAAAGCCCTCTTCGAGTACGAATGCCGCCGAAATCCATTGCGGCACAGCGCCTGTTACCGCCAGGTCGTTGGCGGTGCCGTGCACCGCCAGCGACCCGATCGAGCCGCCGGGAAACCGCCTGGGCGCCACCACGAACGAGTCGGTGGTCAGCGCCAGCCGGTCGCCGCCGGGCAGGGTGATCACCGCGCCGTCGCCGAGCGGTTCCAGCAGCGGGTTGTCGAACGCCGCCAGGAACACCGTCTCGACCAGCGCCGCCGACGCCTTGCCGCCGGCGCCGTGTGCCAGGGTCACGAACTCGTCGAGCAGCCGCGGCCTGCGCTTGCGGAACGCTTCGATCCGCTCGATGACGTCCCGCTCGGTGCCGCCCATCAGGCCACCATCGCCCGCACCTCGGGCCGGGACTGCACGGCCAGCCACAACCGGTAGCCCAGCAGTGCCTGGGCCTCCTGGATCCGGTGCACGCTCTGCGAGGACACCACGAAGCAGGCGTCGACGTCGGGGTTGCCGGCGAACGCGCCCCCGGCGTAGCCGGCGAAGCTGACCGTGTACATGCCGCGGCGTCGTGCCTCGGCCAGCGCAGCCAGCAGATTCGGCGAGGTGCCGCTGGTCGACAGGGCGACCGCGATGTCACCCGCACGGGCCCGGGCGATCAGCTGCCGGGCGAACACCAGCTCGTAGCCGACGTCGTTGCCCAAGGCGGTCAGGATCGCCTGATCGACGGCGAGCGTCCAGGCCGGCAGCGGTCTGCCCAGCGGTGGCCGGGCGAACAGTGCGGCCAGGGTCGCCGAATCGGTGCAGCTGCCACCGTTGCCGAAGGTGAACAGCCGGCCGCCGGCGGCGAACCGCCGTGCCAGCTCGGCGGCGGCGGTGGCGATCAGCTCCCGGTTGGCCGCCAGTGTCGCGCTGCGCAGTGCCCGGCTCTCCTCGGCCTTGGCCAGCGCCGAGGCGGCCAGGTCGGCCAGCAGCTTCTCGGGGTCCTGCTCGCGTTCGGCGATGAACGGATACAGGAAGTCGGTGGGCTCCGGCGTCATCGGTCGTCCTCCAGCCTGCTGAGCGCGGTGCCCGCGTGCACCAGGACCAGGTCACCGGGGGTGAGCGGATCCACCAGTGTGGTCACCACCGTCTCGACCCCCGCGGCGGTGCGCACGGCGGCGACGCCGTCGGACGGCGCCGCCACCACCTCGCCCAGGCGGGCCTGGTCGCTGCAGGTGATGCAGACGTCGTCGGCACCCGGGGCGGGCCGCAGCAGCCCGGGGTGCTCGAAGCAGACGTGGGTCAGTTCCCACAGCAGGTGGTACATCAGCACGAAGCCGCCGGTCGCCGGCAGCGCCGGATCGGGATCGTCGAGCCAGAGCACATGGTCGGCGGCACCGGCCGGCGGCCGGTCAGCGCTGCCGATCCAGACGGTCATCACCCCCCAGGCCGGGGCGCGCCGCAGCACCGACCGCACCTCGGGCTCGTCGGCACCGGCGACCGCGACCACGATGTCGCCGGGGCGGACCGATACCCGCACCTGGTCCAGCAGGCCGGGTCCGGTCAGGGCCACCGCCGGCAGTGCCCGCTTGCCCATGACGACCGGGTGCACGAACTCGACCGCGATGTGCAGGGCGTGCGGCTCGCACGCCGGCGCGATGCACCACAGGGTGGCCCCGGCCGCGAACGACCTGGCCAGGCCGAGCGCCGTGGCGGCCAGGTCGGCGGCGAGTTCGGCGCCCAGCCCGCAGTCGGCGACGGCGCCGGTCACCGGCCGGCCCCGATCGGGCCGGACCGCCCCGCCAGCGCGGTCAGCACCGAAACCGCCGCCTGACCGAGCGCCAGCCCACCGTCACCGGGCGGAACCGTGCGGTGGGTCAGCACCTCGAATCCCCGCCGCCGCAGCAGCTCTCGGCAGCACCGCAGCAGCAGCACGTTCTGGAACACCCCGCCGGTCAGGCCCACCAGCCGCACCGGCCCGGCGACCTGACCGACGGCTTCGGCGACGGCGACCGCGACCGCCCGGTGGAACGCGGCCGCCAGCGGCGCCGGCCGCGTTCCGGCGCGCAACGCCGCCACCATCGCCCGCACCACACCGGTGGGGTCGATCAGCCCGTCGGGCCGTACCGCGAAGCGCAGCTCGTGAACCCGGTCGCCGGCGGCTGCCCGCTCGGCCAGCGACTCCAGTTCGATGGCGGCCTGCGCCTCGTAGTCGATCCGGTGCCGGACGCCCAGCAGCGATGCCACCGCGTCGAACAGCCGGCCCATACTCGAGCACCCCACCACGCCCGCCCCGCTCTCCAGCTGGGACCGGATCAGCCGCAGCCCGGCCGGGCCGGCCGCGGCGACCGGCGGCAGTTCCGGGGCCCATTCGACACCGGCCGCCCACAGCTGGGCCAGCGCCGTCCGCCACGGGTTGCGCACGGCGGCATCCCCGCCCGGCAGCGGCACCGGCAGCAGGTGGGCGACCCGGGCGAAGCGGTGACTGTCCGGGCCGAGGGCCAGGATCTCCCCACCCCAGATGGTGCCGTCGGTGCCGTAGCCGGTGCCGTCGAAGGCGACCCCGACGATCGGTTCGCCGAGCCGGCCGTGCTCGGCCAGCAGCGCGACCACGTGGGCGTGGTGATGCTGCACCAGGTCCAGCGGCCGGTCACCGGCGTGCCGTTGCGCCCAGTCGCGGGTGCGATACCCCGGATGCAGGTCGGCGGCGAGTCGCGCCGGCCGCGGCCGGGTCGCGCCGAGTTGGCCGACCGCTCGTTCGAACGCCCGCAGCGTCTCCCAGTCGGCCATGTCGCCGATGTGGCCGGAGACGAACGCCCGTGCCCCGTCGGTGAGACAGAAAGTGTTCTTGAGCTCCCCGCCCACCGCCAGCACCGGCGGGCCGGCGCGGTGCAGGTCGATCGGCAGCGGCGCGTAGCCGCGGGACCGGCGGATCGGCAGTTCGGCCCCGTCGAGGACCCGCACCACCGAGTCATCGCACGGCACCTCGATGGGCCGGTCGTGGTCGAGCACCGCGTCGCACAGCGGCGCCGGCCCGCACAGTCGTCGCGCGACGTCGTCGTCGCTGAAGCAGATCGGCTCTCCGGCGCGGTTCGCACTGGTCAGCACCAGCGCTTCGGGCACCGGTGCGCACGACCCGGGGACCGGGGCCAGCAGCAGGTGGTGAACCGGGGAGTAGGGCAGCAGCAGGCCGAGCAGCGGGTTGCCGGGTGCCACGGCCGCAGCCACCGGCGCGTCCGGGCGGCGCCGCAGCAGCACGACGGGCCGGGCCGGGCCGGACAGCACGGTGGCCTCGTCGTCGTCGATGTGCGCGTAGCGGCGGGCCGCCGCGAGGTCGCGGACCAGCACGGCGAAGGGTTTGCCACCGCGGGCCTTGCGGCCCCGCAGCGCGCCGACCGCCTCGTCATCGTCGGCGGTGACGGCCAGGTGGTAGCCGCCGATGCCCTTGATCGCGACGATCGCTCCGTCGGCCAGCGCCTGCTGGGCGGCGGCCAGCGCGGCGTCAGCACCCGCCACCCGCCCGGCCGGCGAAGCGAACCACAGCGCCGGCCCGCAGTCCGGGCAGGCGATCGGCTGGGCGTGGAAGCGGCGATCGGCCGGATCGCGGTATTCGGCGGCGCAGCGGTCGCACATCGGGAACGCCGCCATGGTGGTGGCCGGCCGGTCGTAGGGCAGCGCGCGGATGATGGTGAACCGGGGCCCGCAGTTGGTGCAGGTCACGAAGGGGTGCCGGTAGCGCCGGTCGGCGGGGTCGGACAACTCGGCGACGCAGTCGGCGCAGACCGCGACATCCGGGGGTATCGGCGTGGCGGGGCCGGCCGCGCCCCGGCTGGCGGCGATCGCGAACCCGGGCCGGCCGGCCTCGGCGGCCGGGTCGACGGGCAACTCGGCGACGACCACGGCGCCGATCCGGGCCAGCGGCGGAGCCTGGTCCCGCAGCCGACGGCCGAACTCCGCCACCCGGGGCCGGTCGCCCTGCACCTCGGCGACGACGGCGGTGGAGTCGTTCCCGACGAACCCGGCCAGCCCCAGCTCATTGGCGATCCGGTGGACGAACGGCCGGAAGCCGACGCCCTGAACAACGCCGGTCACCCGGAAACGCCGGCGCACCACGTCGCGCCGCAGCGCAAGCGCCGTGTTGGCCATGATGACCTCCCACTGACCCCGACCACCCATCGTAGGTGGGTTGGTCCGGTGCCGCCGCGGGATTCACGGCGGGTGTACAACGGTGCCCATGGACCCGGCGGCTTTCGGCGATGCATGAGCTGTCGCTGTGCCGGGCCATCGCCGGGGTGGCCAAACGGCACGCCGACGGCCGGCACGTCGCGGTGGTCCGGGTCCGCATCGGCGCGCTGCGCCAGGTGGTCCCCGAGTCACTGGCGTTCTGCTGGTCCCTGGTCCGCAACCACGAGGACATGCCGGACGCCGAACTGGAACTCGATCTCGTCACCGCCGCCGTGCGCTGCCGGTCCTGCCGGCAGCACTCCGAGATCACCTCGCAGTGGTCGCTGCGCTGCCCGCGCTGCGACGGCGCCGACGTCGACGTGCTGCGCGGCGACGAGTTCCTGGTGACCTCACTCGACGTTTCGTGAGCGCTGCGTGAAAGATGTTCGCCATGGGTAGGTTTCATCGCCACGACGACGGCACTGTGCACGACCACGAGCACGAGCACGAGCACGAGCACGAGCACGAGCACGAGCACGACCACGACCACGAGCACGACCACGACCGGCACGGCGACCACGGCGGTTATGCCACCGGCCCGCAGCGCGTCGACGTACTTGAAGCGATCTTCGCCGAGAACGACGTGCGCGCCGCCGCCAACCGGGCGGCGTTGGCGGCCAACGGCATTCGGGCGTTGAACCTGATGAGCTCGCCGGGCTCCGGCAAGACCACGGTGCTGGCGGCGACCCTGGACGAGCTCGCCGGCGAGCTGGCCATCGGGGTGGTTGTCGGCGACATCGCCACCGACCTGGACGCGGCCAAGCTCGACGGGCGCGGTGCGCAGATATCGCTGCTCAACACCGGCCGCGGGTTCGGCGGCGAATGCCACCTCGACGCGCCGATGGTCGCCCGGGCACTGGCCGGGCTGGAGCTGGCCGGGCTGGACCTGGTCCTCATCGAAAACGTCGGGAACCTGGTCTGCCCCGCCGAGTTCGACGTCGGCGAGCACGCCAAGGCGATGGTCTACTCGATCACCGAGGGCGACGACAAACCACTGAAGTACCCGGTGATGTTCCGGGCGGTGGACGTGGTGCTGCTCAACAAGATCGACCTGCTGCCGCACCTGGACGCCGATCTCGGCCGCTACACCGCGCATATCCGCGAGGTCAACCCCAGCGCGACGATCCTGCCGGTCAGCGCCCGCACCGGCGCCGGCATGCCGGCCTGGTTCGACTGGCTCCGCGGGTTCGCCCGCCGATCCCCGAGTCAGTTACCGCCGTCGAGGTAGCCGTGCTCGGAATACCACCGGTAGGCGCTGCGCATCGCGGTCCGGAACGGCGTGCACGGCACCCCCAGTTCGGTTCGCGCCTTGCTGCCGTCGGCGTAGATACTCAGCGCGGACAGCCGCATCTGCTTGGCGTCGATGGGCAGCCGGGGGCCGACCACGACGCGGGCCGCGGCCACCCCCGCCGCCGCCACCGGCACGGTCCACCGCGGCAGCACCACCTTCGGCGCGGGCCGGTGAACGATCTCGCAGACGGTGGCGAAGGCGTCCCGGAAGGCCAGGTTCTCGCCGGCCAGCAGGTAGCGCTGCCCGACCCGGCCGCGTTCGGCGGCTGCGATGTGCCCGGCGACGACGTCGGAGACCGCCACGAAGTTGGTGCCGCCGGGCGCGGCCACCCGCAGCCGTCCCCGGGCGGCCTCGACCACCATCGCGCTGGCGATCCGGTTGACGTCGCCGGGCCCGATCACCACCGACGGATTGACGGTCACCGCCGGCAGGCCGGCGTCGACCGCCCGCTGCACCTCGATTTCGGCGAGGTGTTTGCTGTAGGCGTACGGGAACCGGCGCGGCCGCAGGTTGAACTCGCTGGCCTCGGTGAGGACCCGCCCGGGTGCGGGCAGACCCATCGCGGCCAGCGAGCTGGTGAACACCAGCCGGTCCACCCCGGCTCGCAGCGCGGCCGCCGCTACCCGGCGGGTGCCCTCCACGTTGGTGCGCATCAGCTGTCTGCGCCCGCGGTAGCGCCAGTAGTCGGCGATCGCGGCGGTGTGGAAGACCCAGGCGCAGCCATCCATCGCGGCGGCCAGGGTGTCGGCGTCGTCGAGCACGTCGCCGACACAGGTCTGGTAGTCCAGTCCGTCGAGGGCGGCCAGCGACGAGGTCGCCCGCCGCAGCACCCGGACTTTCACGCCGCGCTCGACCAGCGCGGCAACCAGGTTGGAGCCGACGAAACCGGTTCCCCCGGTGACGAATGCCAGCACCGCGGTCAGAACCGGTAGGTGGTGCAGCCGACCTCGACACCGGAGCCGACCGCCAGGATCAGCGCGATGTCGCCGGGCTGCGCCAGGCCGGCCGAGCGGGCCCGCTGCAGCCCGACCGGCAGCGCCGAGGTGAACGGGTCGGTCTCGCCGGCCAGGTCGACGAACCGTGTTCTGTCGATACCCAGTTTGGCGGCCAGTTCGTCGAGGCCCGCCGCCGGCAGATACGGCGGGAACACCAGCGCGATGTCGGCCGGGTCGAGCCCCTCGAGCGCCAGCAGTTCCTTGGCGGCGGCCGGCAGGCAGCGGGCATAGATGCCGGCCAGGTTGGGATCGCGGTCGATCCGCAGCCAGGTCCGGCCGTCCCGCTGCTGGGTGTAGGTCTGCAGGGCCGCCCGGTATTCGGGGTGGTGACTGAAGACGAACCGGCCGAAGCCCTCCGGGCCGTTGCTCGCGCTCAGCAGGATGGCCGAACCCGTCTCGCTGACGCCGGTGAGCGGGTAGCCGCTCTCCGGGGTGTTGTTCTCCACCTCCGAGGCCACCACCATCGCATGCTCGGCCTTGCCCGCCGCGATCATCCCGGCGACGACATGGCAGGCGTTGAGGAAGCCGACAGCACCGTTGAGCAGGTCGAATTCGAAGGTCTTGGGCCCGTCCGGGGAGTCGAACACGGCGTTGACACCCAGTTCACCGGCCACCAGAGCGGCCACCGCCGGCTCACTGAGGAACTCGTCGCGGTAGACGCCGGTGTGGATGATCAGGTCCAGTTTCGACCGGTCCAGGTCACCGGCGTCCAGGCAGGCCGCCGCCGCTTCGACCGCGAACCGGATCGAACTCGCCGGCTCGGCGGCCGCGCCGGCCGGCGCGATGCCGACGCTGTCGATGCGCACCCGCGGGGTGGCCGGGACCTCTTTGCGGCCGCTGGCGCGGGCGCCGCGCCGGTGCTGGCCGTCGGGTGCCCGGCGCATCCGGTCCGGCAGGTCGTCGAAGGTGTACAGCGCGGTGCCGACGGTCTGCCCGGAGCCGGTGATGGAGAACACCACGTTGTCGCCGGAATTGATCCGGCCGTTTCGGATGTAGTCGTACAGCGCAACGAAATGTGTTGTGGTGGCGGTGTTCCCACGCTCAGCGAGGTTGCAGATGGTGTTGCCTCGGTTGGCCGCGTCCCGCCCCAGCAGCCGGTTGATGGCCAGAATGGCGTCGTTGATCGACGCCTCCGAGGTCTGGTGCATCAGCAGGTGGTCGCAGGTCTCCGGCTTCCAGCCGTGCCGCGCCATCACACCGGCGACGAACGGCACCGAATGCTTGACCGCGACCGCGGTCTGCTTGACCGAGTCGGTGACCATGATTGCGCCGCCGTGCGGCCCGTCGGTCACCTTGCCGATGCACAGCTTGGCGTACTCGCTCAGCGTGGCCAGGTCGATGTCGTGGAAACCGACCCGGTTGTTGGCTCCGCGCTCCAGCACCACCGCCGCGCCGGCGTCCCCGACCGTCAGGCAGGCCAGTCGCGGGTCCATCGGGCCTTCGATCTCGCGCTGCGCGGTCTCGGTGATGTGGCTGATGTATTCACCGCTGACGACCAGCGCCGACCGGATCAGGCCGGCCTTCAGGAAGGCGTCCGCCACCGTGATGCCGGTGAACATGCCGGCGCACGCGTTGTTGATGTCGAAGCACACCGCGCCGGTCAGCCCGCACTGCTCCCGCAGCTGGGACGCCGTGCCGGGCTCGAAGCTGAACCGCTGGTCCGGGCCGTCATAGCGGGAGATGTTGCAGGCGATGACCAGGTCGATCTCCTCGGCCAGGTAACTCGAACGGCCCAGGCAGTCCATCGCGGCATTGCGGGCCAGGTCGATCGAGTACTCGCCGTCGCCGGCCATCCGGCGGCTCTTGATACCGGTCAGCCGTTCCAGCGGGATACGCACCTCGTTGACACAGTCGGCCAGCACCTGCTCGGTGGAGACCGCGCGCGGCGGCAGGTACACCCCGAGGCTTTCGATAACCGTGTTGCGGGTGTCCCCGGGGCTCTTGCGGACCGGTTGCACCGGTGCAGCCGAAACCGGTTCGGGCACTTGCCGTTCCTCGACCGGTCCCGGGATGTGCACCGAGCCGTCGTCGGCGAGCGGCCCGTACTCGGCAGCCAGTTCGGCGATCGTGCCGTAGACGAACATCGACTCCGGCCGCAGCGGCAGGCCGGCGTCGTTGGCCCGCACCGCGACCTCCAGGCTCTGGGTGGACGCGCCGCCCAGCCCGAAGAAGTCGTCGTCGACACCGACCCGCTCCAAACCGAGTACCTCACACCAGATCTCGGCCAGCACCTGCTCGGTGCGGTTGCGCGGAGCGACGAACTCCGGCTGCTGCGCCGCGACCGCCTCGTCGGCGGCGATCAGCGCCCGGCGGTCCACCTTGCCGTTCGCGGTGAGCGGCAGCGCGCCGGTCAGCCGGAACACCGCGGGCACCATCGCGGCGGGCAGCAGCTCCAGCAGGAAGCGGCGCAGCTCGGCGGTGCCGGGCGCCAGCCCCTCGGCCGCGACGATGTGGGCGATCAGCAGGGTGCCGCCGTGGCTGTCGTGCCCGGTCACCACCGCGTTCTCGGCCACCGCGGGGTGTTGGGCCAGTGCGGCCTCGATCTCTCCCGGCTCGATCCGGAAGCCGTTGACCTTCACCTGGTTGTCCAGCCGGCCCAGGTACTCGATGTTGCCGTCGGGCAGGTAGCGGGCCCGGTCGCCGGTGCGGTAGCGCAGCCCGGCCGGGTTCTCCGGGTCGGCGACGAAACCGGCGGCGGTCAGGTCGGGGCGGTTGAGATAGCCGCTGCCCACCCCGACTCCGCCGATGAACAGCTCGCCCGGCACACCGACCGGAACCGGCTGGCCGTGGGCGTCCAGCAGGTGGACGGCGATGTTGGCGATGGGCCGGCCGATCGGAACGATCGGTCCGGATTCGCCACGCCGGCAATGGAATGCGGTGACGTCGATGGCGGCCTCGGTGGGGCCGTACAGGTTGTACAGCTCGGCACCCAGCAGGGCCTGGAAATGGTCCCGCAGATCGCTGGTCAGCGCCTCGCCGCTGCAGAACACCCGACGCAGCCCGGTGCAGCCGGCCACCGCGGGCTCGGCGAGGAAGCGCCGCAGCATGGACGGTACGAAATGCATCGTGGTGACGGCCTGTTCGATGACGGTCCGAGCCAGGTAGCCGGCGTCCTTGTGGCCCTCCGGCACCGCGATCACGACCCGCGCGCCGACGGTCAGCGGCCAGAAGATCTCCCAGACGAACGGGTCGAAGCTGATCGGGGTCTTGTGCAGCACCCGGTCCTGCGCGGTGAGCGAATAGGCGTCCTGCATCCACAGCAACCGGTTCCGGATGCCGGCGTGGGTGTTGACCGCGCCCTTCGGTGCGCCGGTGGAACCCGAGGTGTAGATGACGTAGGCCGGACTCGCCGGGCTGACCCGCACCGGGTCCGGCGCCGCCTCCGGTGCCGCGGCCGACGGCCGATCCAGGCAGAGCCGGGCACCGGTGAAGCCGGCCGGCACGCGTTCCAGGTGCCGGCGGTGGGTGACACAGACCGGCGCGTCCGGTAGATCGCCCAGCATCGCGGCCAGCCGGTGGACGGGCTGGCCGGGGTCCAGCGGCAGGAAGGCGCCGCCCGCCTTGAGCACCCCCAGCAGCGCCACCACCAGGTCCGCCGAGCGGTCCAGCAGCACCGGCACCACCGCGCCTGGCAGGTCGGTGCCGACCCCGAGTCGTTGCAGCCGGTGCGCCAGGTTGTCGGCCCGCCGGTCCAGCTCGCCGTAGGTCAGCTCGCAGGTCGATTCGGCGCCGTCGTAGCTGACCGCGACCGCATCCGGGGTGGCCGCGACGATGGCCGCGACCATCTCGTGCAGGCCGGCGGGACCCGGGTAGTCCACCGCGGTGTCGTTCCAGGCGGCCAGTTGGCTGCGCTCGGCATCGGTGAGCAGCGGCAGTTGCCAGACCGGCCGGTCCGGATCGGCGGCGACGCCGGCCAGCAGCATCGCCATGTGCCGGGCCATCCGTTCGATGGTCGCCGCGTCGAACAGGTCGGTGTTGTACTGCAGCGCGCAGGCCAGCCCGCCCTCGTGCTCGCCCACCTGCATGAGCACGTCGAAGGGGGCGCCGCCCTGCCCGATGTGGACGGTCTCCAGGTGCAGCCCATCGGATTGGGCGCCGGTGCCGTCGCTGAACAGCCGGGTCTGCTCCCAGGCGAACGAGACCTGGAACACCGGCGTGCGGCCCGCGTCGCGCGCCGGGCGAAGGCGCTCCACGAGCAGCGGGAAGGGGTAGTCCTGGTGGGCGATCGCGCCCAGCACGGTGTCCTTGACCGAACCCAGCAGCGCGGTGAACGTCGGGTCGCCGTGCAGGTCGAAGCGGAGCGCGACGGGATTGGACAGGTAGCCGACCAGTCCGGTCAGCGCGGCCCGTTCCCGGCAGGCGAACGGCGAGCCGATCACCACGTCGTCCTGGCCGGTGTAGCGGTGCAGCAGCGCGGCGTAGGCGGCCAGCAGCGTCATGTACGGGGTGGCCCCGGCCGCCCGCCCGATCTCCTTGAGCCGCGCCGTCGTCGCGCTGTCGACGCCGAAGCGGTACAGCGCACCGCGATAGGTCTGCACCGCCGGCCGGGGCCGGTCGGTGGGCAGTGCCAGCACCGGGAGCTCACCGCCGAGCCGGTCTCGCCAGTAGTCCCAGAGCCGGTCGCCGTCGGCACCCTGCAGCATCCGGGTCTGCGCCCGGGCGTAGTCGACGTAGCGTTCCGCCGGAAGCGGTGGTGCCGGCGCACCGCGTTCGGCGGCGTACAGCAGGCGCAGCTCGTCGAGGATGACGTCGATGGACCAGAAGTCGACGGCGATGTGATGCACCGCCAGCAGCAGCACGTGGTCGTCGGGGGCGCGCTGCAGCAGCGTCAGCCGCAGCACCGGCCCGGTGTACAGGTCGAACGGCCGGTTGGTCTCCCGGTCGATCCACTCGTCGAGCTCGGCTTGGCCCTCGCCGAGGCGGTGCCGGGCGATCCGGACCGGCCAGTGCGGATGAACGAGCTGAACCGGCTGCCCATCGCGCTCGGTGTAGGTGGTGCGCAGCATCGGATGCCGGTCGACGAGTGCCTGAACCGCCCGCTCCAGTGCCGGCGCGTCGAGTTCGCCGCTGATCCGTCCGGCGTAGACGACGGTGTAGGCGGCGCTCTCCGGCGCCAGCTTGTGGACGAACCACAGCGAACGCTGGCCGTAGGACAGCGGGTGTTCGGTCGCCGAGTCCGCCGCCTGCGCCATCAGCAACTGCGACAGCAGGGCGCGCTTCTCCTCGGCGGAGAGCCCGGAGACGTCGATGGGTCCATCGGTCATTGCGGTCCTCCCTCCGTCGGCTGCGTTGTCCCCCGCTCGGCGAGCACCTTGTGCAGCAGCTCGTCGACCGCGGCGTCGGAGAGCTCGGGCACCTGGGTGAGCAGATCCATCCCGCGAGACGGGACCGGCGCGGCCGGCTCCTCCACCGGTGCCGCGGGACCGGGTCCGGCGGCTGCGGCCGCCACCCGGGCGGGATCGGACAGCTGGTCGCTCAGCCAGCCGGCCAGACCGGCCACACTCGGCCCGTCGAGCAGACGGGCCACCGGGACCACGATACCGAGTTCGCGCTCCACCTGAATGCGCAGTTCCAGCGTGATCAGCGAGTCGACGCCCAGGGTGTTCAGGGCGGCGGTGGTGTCCAGACCCGACGGGGCCAGGCCGAGCTTGTCGGCGACCAGGTCGCGAAGATAGGTCTCCAGCAACTGCCGGCCCGCTTCCGGGGTGGCGTCGCGCAGCGCGTCGGCGAGGCCGGAGCCCGGCCCGGCGCCATCGGCCGCAGCCGACTGGCCGGCCGCGGCATGCAGGTCGGCGAGCAGCGGCGGCCGCGCGCTCGGACGCCACCGCGCCCAGTCGATGTCGATCACCATCGCCTGGGTGGTGGACCCGCCCAGCAGCAGCGAAAGCGCCCGCAGATAGTCCGCCGCCGACATCGCCTGGACGCCGTAGTGGGTGAAGTGCCGGTGCAACTCCGACCTGGTGAAGAAGCCCAGCTCGGCCCACGGTCCCCAGTTGACGCTCAACGCCGGCAGGCCGGCTGCCTGCCGGTGCCACGCCAAGGCGTCGCAGAAGGCGTTCGCCGCACCGTAGTTGGCCGCGCCGGGCGAGCCCAGGACCGACGCCGCCGACGAGAACAGCACGAAGAAGTCCAGGTCCGCGTCCCGGGTCAGGGTGTGCAGGTTCCACGCCCCCTGAACCTTGGGCGCCATCACCTCGCGCAGCTGTCGTTCGCCGAGGTACTGCAGGATCGCGTCGTCGACGATCCCGGCCGCGTGCACCACCCCGCGCAGCGGCGGCATCGTGGCTTCGATGGACTCCAGCGCGGCGGCGACCTGATCGGCCCTGGTGACATCGGCACGCGCCACCGTCACCTCGGCGCCGGTCGCGCGCAACTCCGCCAGGGTGGCCTGCGCGGACGCCGAGGGCTCGCTGCGCCCCATCAACACCAGGTGCCGGGCGCCCTGCTCGACCATCCAGGTGGCCACCGCCCCGCCCAGTGCACCGAGCCCGCCGGTGATCAGATAGCTGGCGTCCGCGGTGAGACCGGCGAAGGCCGGTGCGCCGCTGGATTCGGTGCGGTCCTGGTGGCTCAGCCGCGCGACGTACCGGCGGCAGCCGCGCAGCGCCACGTCGACCTCACGACCGTCCGCCCACACCTCACCGAACAGGGCTCGCAGTTCTTCCGGGCCGCCGTCGACGGACAGGTCGACACAGCTGCTTCGCAATTCCGGATGCTCGTGGTCGATGCTGCGGCTCATCCCCCACAGCGGCGCCTGTGCGACCGATACCGGTTGCGCCACGCCGGCTTCGGCATCGGGCACCTGCGTCCCGCGGGTCACCAGCCAGAGCCGCGGAGAGTTCGGCCAGCCGGCCGCCGACAACGCCTGCAGCAGATACACCACACTCAGCGATCCCAGGGTGGTGGCCGACTCCAGCGACTCCGGCGAGGTGTCGGCCGGCGACGCGGCCAGCAGGCTCCACAGATGCACCACGCCACGGCAGGGCGGCCGTTCGCCGTCGAACGCCTCTTTGAGCAGCTGCCGAAAGTGCTCGGGCTGAGCCGGATCGAGCCGGTAGCCGTCCGGCGCCGACCGCTCGATGTCGCGCAGCCCGGGGACCGCCTCGACCAGTACGCAGGACTGGGAGTGTGCCTCGAGGTGGCCGCGCAGGGTGTCGGCGACCGCCCCCCCGTCACTGAAGACCAGCCAGCTGCCGGCTTCGACCGGCTGACTGGCCGCCTCCCCGTCCGGGGCGATGGATGCGGGCTGCCAGCGCAGCGCATAGATCTTCTCGCCGACCTTGCCGGCCGACAGCCCGACGGGCACCGGCCGCAGCCGCAACCCGCGCGCCGCGGCCAGCAGTTCGCCGTTGTCCCGCCGCAGGAACACGTCGCCGAGCACGGTGCCCGGCTCGTGTTGCGGACCGCCGTCGGAGTCCTCGCGCAACACCGCGTGACACCAACTGCCGTCGGCGAGCGGGCCGGGCGTCCGCAACTCGGCCAGACCCGACAGCAGATAGCCGCCGCGGGTGTCTGGAAGCGCCGCGGCCAGCACCGAGAAGCACGCGTCGAGAAGCACCGCGGCGTCCAGTTCGCCGCCGTCCGTGGCACCGGCGGCCAGCCGGGCGACCGCCGCGCCGTCGCGGCGCCAGAGTTTCTGCACGGCCGCGAAATCAGGCCCGTACTCCACACCGTGGTCGGCCAGTCGCCGGTAGAACGATGCGCCGACGATCTCTTCCGGGCAGTCGGCTCGGGCGGCGTCCAGGACGTCCGGGCCGGCGTCACCCGGTTCGGGCGCACCCCCGACGAGGGTGCCGCCGGCCAGCAGCGACCAGCCGTCGGATCCGGCCTCCGATCCGGCCTCCGATCCGGCTTCCGATCCGGCTTCCGATCCGGCTTCCGATCCGGCCAGGTAGCACTCGAACGACACCGCATCGGCCGGGTCGCCCTGCAGGACCAGTTGCACGGTGCGGGATTCGGTGTCGGTGAACTCCAGCGGCCGGTGCAGCTCGACGTCGCGGATCACCGGGCCGGCGGCGCCGAACGCACCGGATGCGCCGTAGACCTTGTCGGCGCCGGAGCGCACCAGTTGCAGCAGCAGTGCGGCGGGCAGGATCACCGACCCGTTGACCCGGTGGTCCGCCAGCGCCGGCAGCAGTTCGGTGCCGATCTCGACTTCGGCCAGCACCGTCGCCGGCTGGGCGGCCGAGCGCAGCGGACCGCGCCAGGGCAGCAGGTCCCCGGCTGCCGGCGCCGCGCGGCCGGCGCCGTACCGGGGCGCGCCGACGGTCCCGGCCTCCAGCCAGGAGTGCACCCGCTGCCAGGGATAGGTCGGCGCGGCGACGCACCGACTGTCGACCGGGTACAGCCGATCCCAGGCAACCTGGTGCCCCAGGGCGTACAGGGTGCCCAGCGAGCCGAGCATGGTCGCGCGCCCCTCGTCGTCGCGGCGCAGCGACGGCAACAGGGTGGCGCTGCGACCCAGGTCCTCGGCGTCCTCCCGGATTCCGGTGAGCAGGATGGGGTGGGGGCTGATCTCGACGAACGCGTGGTACCCGCCGTCCAGCAGCCGGCGCAGCGCCGGCGAGAACCGCACCGGCGAGCAGAGGTTGGCCACCCAGTAGTCGGGGTCGAGCGCCCGGTCGGTGACCAGGTCGCCGGTGACGGTCGAGTACAGCGGAACCGTGGGCGCGGTCGGCCGCAGACCGCCGAGCATTCCGCGCAACTCGGTGGCCAGCGCCGTCAGCTGCGGGCTGTGCGAGGCGGCGTCGACGTCGATGAACCGGCAGAACTTCTCGCGTTGCTCCAGCACCGACATCAGCTCGGTCAGCGTCGCCCGGTCCCCGGACAGCACGGTGGACCGGTGGCTGTTGCTCGCCGCGATCGCGACCTGGCTCTCCCGGCCGGCGATGAGTTCCTCGGCTTCGGCCCAGCTGACCTCGGCCACCAGCATGGCACCGCGGCCGGCCACCCGATCCAGCATCCGCGCCCGCGCCCAGATCACCCGGGCGGCGTCGGCCAGGCTCAGCGCACCGGCGACGTGCGCCGCCGCGACCTCACCCATGCTGTGCCCGACCACCGCGGCGGGCTCGACCCCCCACGACCGCCAGAGCGCGGCCAGCGCCACCTGGATCGCGAAGATCGCCGGCTGGATCAGGCCGATGTCGGTGAGCTTGCCGGCGGGCTCGGCATCGCCGTGCTTGGCCAGCTCCGCCAGCACCGAACGCCCCAGGTACGCCCGGATCGCCTGGTCGCACTCGGCCAGGGCGTCCCGGAACACCGGCTCCTGCGCCTGCAGTCGCCGCCCCATCGCCCGCCACTGCGAGCCCTGCCCGGAGAAGACGAACACCACCGCCGGCGACTGGCCGCGTTCCGGCGTCGAGTGGGCCAGCCCGGGCCGCGACTCGCCCTGCCGGTAGGCGGCCAGCGACTCGAAGATCGCCGCCGGCGAATCCCCCACGACGGCCAGCCGGTGGTCGTGGTGACCGCGACGGGCACCCGCGGTGTAGCACAGGTCGGCCAGCGTGGATTCGGAGGACGTTGAGAACAAGGCCATCTCGTACGCGCCGACCAGCGCCTCCAGCGCCTCGGGCGAGCGGGCCGACAGCGGCAGCAACTCGGCCCGGACCGGGGTCATGGCGTGCCCGTCGGCAACACCGCGGACCTGCGGAGCCTCGGTGAGCACGACGTGGGCGTTGGTGCCGCCGAAGCCGAACGAGCTGACCCCGGCGACCGCCCGGCCCCCGTTGTCCGGCCACGGCGTGCGGGTCTGCACGACGTCCAGCGGCAGCTGGTCGAATGCGATGTGCGGGTTGGGTGCGGTGTAGTTCAGGCTCGCCGGGATCACCCGGTGCCGCAGCGCCAACGCCACCTTGATCAGCCCGGCCACCCCGGCCGCCGCCTCCAGGTGCCCGATGTTGGTCTTGACCGATCCGACCAGACACCGGCTGCCCGGCGGCCGGCCCTCGCCGAGCACCGCGCCCAGGGCTTTGGCCTCGATCGCGTCGCCGAGCGCGGTTCCGGTGCCGTGCGCCTCCACGTACTGGACGGCACCGGGGGACAGCCCGGCACGCCGGTAGGCGGTGGCCAGCACCGCCTGCTGCGCCCGGGCGCTGGGCGCGATCAGCCCGTTGGTCCGGCCGTCGGAGTTGGTGGCGGTGCCGCGGATCACCGCGTAGATCGGGTCGTTGTCGGCCAGCGCCCGGCTCAGCGGCTTGAGCACGACCACCCCGGCGCCCTCGCCGCGGACGTAGCCGTCGGCGTCGGCGTCGAACGTCTTGCAGCGGCCGTCCGGCGCCATCACGTGCGCCTTGCTGAAGTTGATCGCCAGCGCCGGCGACAGCATGACGTTCACCCCGCCGGCCAGCGCCAGCGTGCATTCGCCGTCCCGCAGGCTGCGGCAGGCCAGATCGACGGCGACCAGCGAGGACGAGCAGGCGGTGTCGATGGCCATGCTCGGCCCGTGGAAGTCGAAGGTGTACGACAGCCGGTTGGCGGCGATGCTCAACGCATTGCCGGTGCCGCTGTAGGCGTCGACCAGCTGCGGCTGGCTCAACCGCAGCGAACCGTAGTCGTTGGTGGAGATGCCGACGAACACTCCGGTGCGGCTGCCGGCCAGCCGCTCCGGCGCCTGTCCGGCGTCCTCCAGCGCCTCCCACGCCACCTCCAGCAACAGCCGCTGCTGTGGATCCATCTGCGCCGACTCGCGCGGCGAGATTCCGAAGAACTGATAGTCGAAGCAGTCGACCCGGTTGAGGAAGCCGCCGCGCCGGGTGACCGCCGTGCCCGGAACCGACGGGTCCGGGTTGTAGAACGCGTCGACGTCCCAGCGATCGGCCGGCACCTCGCTGGTGGCGTCCGTGCCGTTGGAGAGCAGCCGCCAGAAGGCGGCCGGGGAGTCGGCGCCCGGGAACCGGCAGCCGATGCCGACGATCGCGACCGGTTCGTCGGCGATGGGCGGCTGGGCATCGGAGTCGGCGGGGCGGGCCGAGTCATCGCCCGAGCCGGCCAGCGCACCGGCCATGATCTCGATCGTGGGGTATTCGTAGGCCAGTGTCGGCGAGAGCTCGCGGCCCAGCCAGGCCTCCAGCGCGGTGGTCAGCCGGACGGCGTGGATGGAGTCCAGGCCGTAGAACGCGAACGGCCGGGACGGGTCGATCTCGGCCGCCGGTATCTCCAGTTCGGCCGCCAGCCGGGCGACCAGCCAGTCGGCGATCTGCGCCGCGCCGGGAGCGGCCCGGCCCGGCTGCGCCGCCGGGGCGGCCACCGACGGTGCCTGCCGATCTGCCGGCTGATCCGCCAGGGCCGGGGTGCGCCATTCGGCGACCACCGGGAGCCCGCCGTCGAGGAACTGCTGCTTGCACGCGCTGCGCTGGATCTTGCCGCTGGAGGTGGTGGGCAGCTGCAGCGGCTCGACCAGGACGACGGCGTGCGCGCGGACCTCGTGGCGTTCGGTGACCGCGGTCCGGACGTTCTGGATCATCGCGGCGAGTTCGTCGGCGCCGAGCCCGGTGTGGTTCACCTCCTGCACGACGACAAGCTGCTCGGCGGTGTCCGGCCGCGGCGCGACCGCGAACACCGCCCCCCGGCCCGGCATCAGCGCCGGATGCACGTTCTGCACGGTGAGTTCGATGTCGTTGGGGTAGTGGTTGTTGCCGCGGATGATGATCAGGTCCTTGCGGCGGCCGGTCACGAACAACTCGCCGGTGTGCAGGAAGCCCAGGTCGCCGGTGCGCAGGAAGGGGCCTTCCCCGGTGTCGGCAAGGGTCGCCGCGAATGTCTCCGCGGACTGTTCGGCATTGGCCCAGTAGCCCTGCGCGACGCTGCCCCCGCTGACCCAGATCTCGCCGACCTCTCCGGTCCCGCATTCCAGGCAGGTCTCCGGGTCGACGATGGCGACCCGCTGGCCGCCTCGCGGCCGGCCGCACCCGACCAGCGTGGTGGCGGTCCGGCTCTCCGGCGCCACCTCGACGACGCGGTGGTCGCGCAGCGCGGCGCGGTCCACATGACGAATGACCGGCAGCGGCGAGTCCGACCCGCCGGAGACCAGCAGGGTGCCCTCCGCCAGTCCGTAGACCGGCAGGAACGCCTCCGGGGAGAACCCGGCCGGCGCGAACGCCTCGGCGAAAGCCTCCAGCGTCGCGGTCCGCACCGGCTCGGCGCCGCACAGCGCCGACGACCAGGCGGACAGGTCCAGCGCCGCGCGCTGCTCGGGCGTGCTCAGCTCGACGCACAGGTCGTAGGCGAAGTTGGGCGCGGCGCTGATGATGGCGCCGTGCCTGGACATCGCCTCCAGCCAGCGCATCGGGCGCTTGATGAACGCGGTGGGCGGCATCAGCACGGAACTGCCCGCGACGTACAGCGTCTCCAGGAGCCCGCCGATCAGGCCCATGTCGTGGAACGGCGGCAGCCAGAAGACGCCCTTGGCGTCGGTGCCGATCTTCGCGTTCCAGGCCTGCCGGATGGTCTCCAGGTTGTGCATCAGGTTGCCGTGCGTGAGCACCACGCCCTTCGGCGCGCTGGTGGAACCCGAGGTGTACTGCACCATGGCGACCGAGCGCGCGTCGACGTCCGGTGCGACCCAGCGCTGCGGGTCGGCGTTGACCTCGTCGGCGATGCACCAGCGCAGCGGACGCCCGCCGGCCAGGCCGTCCACCGTGGCCCGGATTCGCCCCTGCATCTCGGCCGTCGTCAGCGCGAAGCGCGGTCGCTTGTCGGTGATGATCGACGCGACGCGCGGGACCAGGTGGTCGCGGGTCGGCGGATGCACCGGCACCGCGACCGCGCCGGCGTACAGGCAGCCGAAGTAGCCGGCGACGAAGTCCAGGCCCGGTGGACACAGCACCAGGACGTCCTCGCCGGCAGCACCCTGCTGCTGCAGATCCACCGCGATCCGGCGGGCACGGGCGTCCAGCTCCCGATAGGTCAGGCGGCTGTTCTGCTGCTCCTCCCCGTCGGCGGAGAAACTGAACGCGAGGCGGTCCAGGAGGTGATCGGCCCGCTGCCGCAGCAGGTCCACCAGCGTGTGCGGAACGGGTGCCGCATCCTCCGGTCCACCGGGCGCGGTTCCCCCCGGCGGCTTTCGGGTGCTCATGGTCATCTCCTACATGGTAATGCCAATTAGTATTGGTTTTAGAAACGTGCAGCCCGCTGCACCGTCGGTACAACTGATTAAGGCTACATTAAGAAGACCGAAGTCCGCCCGGTTGGACGGCCCGCGGGCGACGCCGGCAGCCGCGCGGTCAGCCCTCCAGCTTGTAGCCCAGGCCCCGCACAGTGACCAGATGAACCGGGTTGGCCGGGTCGGCTTCGATCTTGGATCGCAGCCGCTTGACGTGCACATCGAGGGTCTTGGTGTCGCCCACGTAATCCGCGCCCCACACCCGGTCGATCAGCTGGGTGCGGGTCAACACCCGGCCGGTGTTGCGCAACAGGTATTCGAGCAGGTCGAACTCCTTGAGCGGCAGGGTGATCGGCTCGCCGTCGACCATCACCACGTGCCGTTCGACATCCATCCGAACCCGGCCGGACTCCAGCACCCCCTCGTCGGCGCCGGAGTCGTCGTCGCCGCCGCGCCGCAGCACCGCACGAATCCGGGCGATCAACTCGCGGGCCGAATACGGCTTGGTCACGTAGTCGTCGGCGCCGAGTTCGAGGCCCACGACCTTGTCGATCTCGCTGTCGCGGGCAGTGACCATTATCACCGGCACACCGGAGCGGGCACGCAGCTGTTTGCACACATCGGTGCCGGACATGCCCGGCAGCATCAGGTCGAGCAGCACGATGTCCGCGCCGGCCCGGTCGAACTCCGCCAGCGCCGCCGGCCCGTCGGTGGCCACGGTGGCCTCGAAGCCCTCCTTGCGGAGCAGGAACGCCAAGGGGTCGGCCAGCGATTCCTCGTCTTCCACAATCAATACGCGGGTCATCGACGTGATTCTTCCTCTCTGTGTGCCGCTCTGTGTGTTGCGGGGGGCCGCTTGCTCCCGGTATGCCCCGAACCCGAATCCCGGCCGTTTCGCTGGTAGGCCGGGATCGACAGGGTGAATGTCGACCCGGTTCCCGGCTGGCTCCACAGCGAGATGCTGCCGTTGTGGTTCGCCGCCACGTGCTTGACGATCGCCAGCCCCAGACCGCTGCCGCCGGTGGCTCGTGAGCGCGCCTTGTCGCTGCGGAAGAACCGCTCGAAAACCCGCTCCTGGTCCTTGGGCGCGATTCCGATGCCCCGATCGGTGACCGCGATCTCGACAAAGGCACCGCGGCGGCGCCGGCTGATCGACACCGGCGATCCGTGCGGCGAGTACGCGATCGCGTTGGAGACCAGGTTGGCCAGCGCGGTGACCAGCAGACCCTCGTCGCCGAGCATCCGCAACCCGCTCGGCGCATCGGTGCTGATCGTGATGTCGGCGGTATCGGCGGCGACCTTGTGGCGCGAGATCGCCTCGGAGACCACGGTGTCCACATCGACGGCGTCGAGATCGGGCAGCGGGTCGGCACCCTGCAGCCGGGACAGCTCGATCAGCTCGTTGACCATGTTGGCCAGCCGGTTGGCCTCGACCAGAACCTTCTCGCTGAACCGGCGCACCGTCTCGGGATCGTCGGCCGACGCCAGCAGCGCTTCGGCGAGCACCCCCATCGCACCGACCGGGGTCTTGAGCTCGTGGCTGACATTGGCCACGAAGTCGCGCCTGCTGGCCTCCATCCGGACGTGCTCGGACTGGTCGTCGACGAAGACCACCGCGAAGCGGCGGTCCTCGTCGGAGAGCAGGCGCGCGTGCCCGCGCACCGCCAGCCCGGACCGCGCGGACGCGGCGTGTTCGCCGGGCGACAGGTCGAACTCGACATCTTTGCCGCCGGCCAGGACCCGTTGCGCGGCCAGCCAGGCCCGCTCGTCCAGCAGTCGGTCGCGCACCAGGCCGAGCTCACCGGCCCGTTCGTTGCGATACACCACGTCGCGGTGGATGTCGACGACCGCGGTGCCCAGCGGCGCCAGCGCGACGATCCGCTGCAGCATCTGCGCGACCGTGATGCCCGAGCGCTCCGCGGCCTCCCGCCGGTGGCGCTCGCCCAGTTGCCGGGCCAGCCGGATCCCCGCGGCGACACCCGCCGCAAGCGCCAGCAACACCGAGGCTCCGGTGAGCAGCAGGGCCGACAGCACGGACACGTGAAAATCGTACGCACCCGGTGGGCGAGGTGAATCCGCAGCCGGTGCCAGACCCCCCTTAGCGGGCGCCCTGACTTGCCACCGCGGCGGCGCCGGCCGCGGCCGCCTCCGGATCGAGATAGCTGCCACCGGCCACCTTCGGCCGCAGGGTGGCGCCCACCTCTTCCAGGTCGTAGCGCAGCGGCACCCCGGTCGGGATGTTCAACCCGACCACGTCCGCGTCGGACATGCCGTCGAGGTGCTTCACCAGCGCGCGCAGCGAGTTGCCGTGCGCGGCGATCAGCACCGTCTTGCCGGCTCGCAGGTCGGGCAGCACGACGTCGGTGTAGTAGGGCAGGAACCGGGCCACCACGTCGGCCAGGCATTCGGTGAGCGGGCCGCCGCCGATGTCGACGTAGCGCGGGTCGGCGTCCTGGCTGAACCGGCTGCCCGGCTCGATCGGCGGCGGCGGGGTGTCGTAGCTGCGCCGCCACGCCATGAACTGCTCCTCGCCGTAACGGTCCTTGGTCTGGGCCTTGTTCAGCCCCTGCAGCGCACCGTAGTGCCGTTCGTTCAGCCGCCAGCTGCGCCGCACCCGAATCCAGTGCCGGTCGGCGGCGTCCAGCGCCAGGTTCGCGGTGGTGATCGCCCGCCGCAGCAGCGAGGTGTACACCACGTCGGGTAGCAGGCCGTGCTCGACCAGCAGCGCTCCGCTGCGGATCGCCTCGGCACGGCCCCGCTCGGTCAGGTCGACGTCCATCCAACCGGTGAACTGGTTGCTGGCGTTCCATTCGCTCTCGCCGTGGCGGAGCAGGACCAGGGTCGCGGTGTCTGCCATACCGGCAAGTCTGTCAGGTGTTGCCGCCGGGGGGTTCGCCGGGAATCAAATGCTCGAACGCGCGCAGGTTCTTCAGCGATTCGCCGCGGGCCGTCCGCCACTCCCACTCTTTCTGGATCGAGGACCGAAAGCCCAGCTCCAGCAGCGTATTGAAGTCGAAATCGACCGCTTCGAGGACCTGCCCGAGCACCCGGTCGATCTCCTCGGCGGTGACCGCGGCCAGCGATATCCGACCGACCAGGTAGATGTCGCCGACCCCGTCCAGGGTGTAGGCGACGCCGTAGAGCCGGCGGTTGCGCTTGAGCAGGAAGCGGTAGACGCCCTCGTGGTTCTCGTCCGGCCGGCGACAGACGAACGCTTCGACGCGCACCGAGTGCTCGCCGATGCTCAAGATGGTGTTCGTGGTGAGCCTGCGCTCACCGGGCAGTGCGACGATCAGGCCCGGCGGCCCACCGTGGGCGCCGGCGTGCCGCGAATAGTCGAGTCCGGCCGCATCCAGGGTGTCCTCGATCAGCTGCTGCACCTGCCCGGTCACGCCGGCGCCTCGCGTCGCGGAATCCAGCGCCTGGTCCGGCGCGGTGCTCCGATGCCACGCGGCCGGTGCCGCCGGGCGGCCCAGAAGTCCCCGATCGCGTTGGCGTAGCTGGCCAGTTGGGCATCCACGGTGCGATCCCAGGAGAAGGTCGCCGCGTGGCTGCGCGCCGCGCGGCGCATCGCCCAGCCGCGCGGACCGACACCGTGCCGCAGCGCGCCGCCGATGGCGTCCACCCACTGCTCGACACCGTGGCCGGCTACCAGGGTGCCGGTGATCCCGTCGCGCACCGCCACCGGCAGCCCACCCACGGCGGCGGCCACCACCGGCGTTCCACAGGCCTGGGCCTCCACCGCGACCAGTCCGAACGACTCCGAATAACTCGGGACGGCCACCAGGTCGGCGGCCTGGAACAGGGTGGCCAGATCCTCGCGGGACTGCGGCGGCAGGAAGGTCACCCGGGCGGTGATACCCAGTTCGTCGGCGAGACGAACCAGCCCGTCCGGCCCGGCCAGCCCACTGCTGCCCGACGGCCCGCCCGCCACCACGATCCGCACCCCGGGCAGTTCGACGGCGGCCCGCAGCAGGATGTCGGGCGCCTTCAGCGGCTGGATCCGGCCGACGAACGCCACCACCGGCTCGTCCGGCGGCAGCCCCAGCGCGGTCCGGGCCACCCGCTGGTCACCGGGGCGGAACACCTGCAGGTCGACGCCCGGATGTGCGACGTCGATCCGCGCCGGGTCGGCTTGGTGCAGCGAAACCAGTTGACGCGCTTCGTCGTCGGTGTTGACGATGAACCGGTCGGCCTCGTCGACGACCTGCTGCTCGCCGACCGCGCGCAGCGGCGGCTCCGGGCTGTCACCGTCGGCCAGTGCGGCGTTCTTCACGCCGGCCAGGGTGTGCGCGGTGTGCACCAGCGGCACCGCCCAGCGGTCCGCGGCCAGCCAGCCCACCTGGCCGGAGAGCCAGTAGTGCGAGTGCACGACGTCGTAGTAGCCGGGTTCGTGCGCCGCCTCGGCCCGCAGCACTCCCGAGGTGAACGCGCACAGCTGGGTGGGCAGGTCGTGTTTGTCCAGGCCTTCGAACGGACCGGCCACCACGTTGCGCACCAGCACGCCGGGCGCGATCCGCACCGCCGGCGGATCGGCGGACGACGTGGCGCGGGTGAAGATCTCCACCTCCACGCCGCGGCGGGCCAGGTGCAGGGCGCTCTGCAGAACGTAGACGTTCATCCCGCCGGCGTCGCCGGTGCCGGGCTGCGCCAGTGGGGAGGTGTGCACGGAGAGCACCGCCACCCGGTTCGGATCACTCACCGGCGAAAAGCCCGGACCGAGCCCGCTGGACTTGCCGTACCCGCCGCCGTGCCGCACACCGCCATCCTTCCAGTCGCCGCAGTCGCGTCCACCAGCCGGTGACAGCGCACGTCAAGCGGTGGACGCCGCGACCACTCGGCCCCGGGGTGCCGCGCCCCGGGCACGGCGCATGGCCGCCACCGGGTCGGCGTAGAGCCCGCCCAGCGAAACGGCACCGGCGCCGGCCTCCTGCACCCGGTTGCCGAATGCGGTGACCCGGATGGCCCGCGGCGGCAGCAGCGAGCGGCCGGCGAACGCCGCCTCCACGGCGGCCATGCCCTCCGGGTACTCGGTGAACGCCTGACCGCCGACCACCAGGTCGTCCGGATTGAGCAGGTCCCGCAGCAGCGCAAGAGCCTCGCCGAGGACCCTGGCCCGTTCGGCCAGCAACGCCGTCGCCTCCCGGTCGCCGGACCGGGCCGCCCGCAGCAACCCGGTGAGAGCGGTGGCGGCGGTGGCGGCGCGCCCACCGTTACGGCCCGGCACGATCCCCAGCCGACGGGCCGCGGCCAGCACCGCCTCGTCGCTGACAGTGGACTCCAGCAGCCCCGAACCACCGAGCAGCTCCGAGGACACCGGCAGGCCGGCGATCGTGCCGGGGCCGGTGGCCGGGCTGTGCACCCGCCCGCCGATCATCAGCGCAAACCCGACGGTTTCACGGACATAGACATACAGGCTGGTCGACGCGGTCGGCGGCAACCGGCGCGCGCCCAGCAGCAGTTCGGCCCCGGCCATCGCGTCGACGTGGGCCGCCACCGAGACCGGCAGGCCCAGCGTCTCGGCCAGCACCGGCCCGACCGGCGCCTGCGTCCAGCCCAGCCGGTGGTGATCGACATACCCGCCGCCGCCGTCCACCGCACCACCGATGGCCACCCCGACCCAGAGCGGCCGGCGCTTGTGCCAGCGGTTCAGGTAGCGGTGCGCGCTGGCGGCCAGTTCCGGCAGCGCGGACTCCGGCCGGCTCCGCGGCGTCGGCGTCTCCACCACGTCGAGGGTGCGTCCGAACAGGTCGGTGGCGGCGATGCTGGTGGTCCGCGCGCCGATGTGCAGGCCCAGGGTCAGAAACGGTTCGTGGTTGACCGCCACCGGCCGGCGCGGGCGCCCGATCGCACCGGAGACGGCCAGGTCGGCGCGCTCCTGCAGCAACCCGACGTCCAGCAGCGCGTTGACCTGGCGGTTGACCGTGGCGATGCTCAGCGAGCTGGCGCCGGCAATGGCTTCCCGGGCGATCGGGCCGTGCTGCCGCACGGCGGAGAAAACCGCTGCCGCAGCCGTGTCGGCCACCTGCAGCGACGGGGCCAGCACCCGGGGGTGTACCCGCGGACGGCCGACGGTGTGGTGTTTCGGCTGGTGGGTGAGGGTGGTCGAGTGCACGGGCTGGTCCTTGTCTGACGAATTCTCCGGGGGTTTGGGCCACCCGGGAGACTCGGCAGAGCGTTATCGCCAGCAGGTCAGGGGCGGCAGAATGCGCGGCGACAACACGCGCGGTCCCAAACCGGACACGCCGCCATCAGAACATGGGCGTTGCGGTACACAACCGAGGAATCTAGCACGGTCACTACAGTTGGGGCGATGGGGACACCGCAGCCGGACCAGAAGGTCGCCGTGGTCACCGGGGCCAGTTCGGGTATCGGGGAGGCGACCGCGACGGCACTGGCCGCCCAGGGCTTTCATGTGGTCGCCGTGGCGCGCCGCGCGGACCGGATCGAGGCGCTGGCCGCACGGCTCGGTGGAACCGCCGTCGCCGCCGACGTCACCGACCCGGCCGCGGTCACCGCGCTGGCGCAGGCCTGCGACCGGGTCGACCTGCTGGTCAACAACGCCGGCGGGGCCAAGGGCCTGGAACCCGTCGAGCGGGCCGACACCGCGCACTGGCGCTGGATGTGGGAGGCCAACGTGCTGGGTACGCTGCAGGTCACCCGGGCGCTGCTGCCCAAGCTGATCGCCTCCGGCGACGGCCTGATCGTGACGGTCACCTCGATCGCCGCGTTCGAGATCTACGACGGCGGCGCCGGCTACACCGCGGCCAAGCACGCCCAGAGCGCCCTGCACCGCACGCTGCGCGGCGAACTGCTCGGCAAGCCGGTGCGGCTCACCGAGATCGCCCCGGGCATGGTGGAGACGGAGTTCTCCCTGGTCCGGTTTGACGGCGATGCAGACCGCGCCGGCGCCGTCTACCAGGGGCTGACCCCGTTGACCGCGGCCGACGTCGCCGAGGTGATCGGCTTCGTGGCGTCCCGGCCGCCGCACGTCGACCTGGACCAGATCGTGATCCGGCCGCGCGACCAGGCCTCCGCTACCCGGGTGGCCCGGCGCTAGCCGTCGGCGTGCCGGACAGGGTGGGCGCGTCGGCCGGGGTGGCCGGAGCGGTGCCGGGAATCCCCGCGGCGGGCGGTTTGGCGCCGGGGGGAGCCGCCAGCGCCGACATGGACAGCCAGGTGCTCCAGTCCACCGCCCAGTCCCAGATGTCGCCGTCGGCGTAGGACAGCTGGATCGAACTGCCGGTCACCTCGACCGGGTCGCCGTAGATCGCGCTGCTGAAGTACTGCTCGGCGTCGCTCGTGGACAGGTTGATGCAGCCGTTGGTGACGTTGGTGTTGCCCTGTGCGCCGGCGCTGGCCGGGTTGGCGTGGATGAACTCGCCGTTGTTGGAGATCCGCACCGCCCAGCGCTCATGGACGTTGCTGTAGCCGGCGGCCGGGTTGGACATGTAGAAGTCGGCGTAGCGCTCGGTCACGACGTGGATGCCGTTGCGGGTGACGTTGCGGGGCTGGTCCCCCTCGCCGTAGCTGCACGCAAAGTCCATGATCACCCCCTCGTCGCGGACCACCCGGATGCGGTGTGAGGAGACTTCGGCGCGGACCACCTGGCGGCGGCCGACCTGGAATTCCAGCGACATGTCCTGCGCCCCGTAGCCGCCGTCGCCGAACGCCAGCCCGTACAGCTTGGCGCTGACGCCGACCTTGGTGCCGGCCGGGTAGTACTCGCGGGGCCGCCAGTGCACCCGGGCGCCCTGGGCCTCGTCGGGCAGCCAGGCCCAGCCGCCCGCCACCGGCGGGTCGGTGCTGACGGTCAGTGCCCGTTCGACGGCCGCTTTGTCGGCGACAGGGGCGTTGAACTGCAGGATGATCGGCGCCGCGACGCCCACGGTCTGCCCGTCGGCCAGCTGGAACGAGCCGCCGATCGTGGTGTCGGGTGTCACCGTGGTGAGGCTGCCCGCAAGCGGGACCGTGTTGCCGTCGTGGCCGACCACCGAACCGCTCCAGGTGTAGGCCGCGCCGTAGCCCAGCGGTTCGGTGATGGTGTACGCGGTGCGCTCCCGGTTGAACGCCCCGGCGACCACCTTGCCGGCCGAGTTGGTCAGGGCGGCCCGCTGCAACCAGCCGTCGCGAACCTCGACGCCGACCGCCGCGGTGGGCAGAACGTCGGTGGCCGCCGGGGTGTTCAATGCCGGCCGGAAGGTCAGGCTGGGCGCCGGCGGCGATCCGTCGCCGGTCCGGCTGCCCGCCGTCCCGCGGCAGCCCGCGAGTGTGTTCGGCGCCAGCAGCCCGACCGCCAGCGCCGCCAGGGCTCGACGCCGGTTCAGCACCGGCCGATCACCCGCGGTGGCCACGGCAACCCAAGATACCGGGGCCGGTCACAGCGCACAGCCGACCAGCACCGGCTCCGGTTGCAGGGTGACGCCGAACGCCGCCCGCACCCCGTCGCGAACCGTGCGCGCCAGCCCCAGCAGATCGGCGGTGGTGGCGCCACCACGGTTCGTCAACGCCAGCGCATGCTTGGTGGACAGCCGGACCCGCGCGTTCTCGTCGTTGGGATACCCCTTACCGAAGCCGGCCCGCTCGACCAGCCAGCCCGCCGCCAGCTTCACCCCGCCGGGCGCGGGCCAGTGCGGGACCGGCACGCCGGCTTCGGCGACCAACCGCTGATAGACGTCCGGCTCCACCACCGGGTTGGTGAAGAACGACCCGACGCTCCAGGTGTCGTGGTCGGCGTCGTCGAGCACCATGCCCTTTCGCGCGCGCAGCGCCAGCACCGCGGCGCGGACCGCGGCCGAGTCGGCACGGCCGCCGTCGGCCGCCCCCAGCGTCTCGGTCAGTTCCCCGTAGCGCAGTGGCGCACTGCGCCCCGCCGGGTCCAGTGCGAACTCCACCTGCAGCACCACCGTCGCAGCGGAGTGCTTGAGCACACTGGTGCGATAGCCGAAACGCAACTCCGCCGGCGACACCCAGTCGACGTCGCCGCTGCCCCGGTCCAGTACCAGCACCCGGGTTATGGTGTCGGCCACCTCCGCCCCGTAGGCGCCGACGTTCTGCACCGGTGTCGCACCGGCCGAGCCGGGGATCCCGGATAGGCACTCCAACCCGCCCAGCCCCGCGGTGATCGCCCGGCGCACCACGTCGTCCCAGTTCGCACCGGCATCCGCGCGCAGCATGCCGCCGGCGATTTCGATCCCGCCACTGGCCAGCCGCACCACGGTCAGACCGGTCAGGTCGTCGGCGATCACCATGTTGGAGCCACCGGCCAGCACCAGCACGGGCCCGGCCTGCTCGCGGTCCAGCCGACGCAGCGCGGCGACGATCTGCCCGGTGTCGGCGCAGGTGATGACCCGCCGGGCGACCGGGCCCACCCGCAGCGTGGTCAGGGGTGCCAGCGGCACCGCCTCGGCGACGCGCGCACCGCCGAATTCAGAACCGGCCACGGCCGGTAACGGTAGCCTGACCGGATATGCCGCGCACATTCGCGCTGTCCGCGCAATACCCGGTCAGCGTGGAAGACGTGTACGCCACCTTCGCCGACCAGCGGTACTGGCTGGCGCGACTCGCCGACTCCGGCGCCGACGCCGCGGTCCTGGATGCCATGACGGTCGACGCCGGCCGCGGCATCAGCATCGCCACCACCTTGTGCATCAGCCGCTGCCGTCTGCCGGCGCTGGCCGCCCAGTTCCATCCCGGCGACCTGGAGGTGGTGCGCAGCGAGCAGTGGAGCGCGATCCGGGACCGCACGGCGCATGCGCGGGTCATCGGCAAGGTGCTGCGAGCGCCGGCCCGGCTGTCGGGCGACGCGGTGCTGGAGTCCACCGCCACCGGCTGCACGCTGCATTTCACCGCAACCGTGCAGGTCGACATCCCGCTGGTGGGCGGCAAGGTCGAGAGCTTCATCGGCGCCCAACTGGCCGGGCTGATGACGGCCGAGCAGCGCTTCACCTCGCAGTGGGTGGCGCAGGAAGACCAGCGCAGCCGTTAGCTCCTAGGCTGGTGGCTATGCGGATTGCCCTGGCGCAGATCCTCAGTGGCGCCGATCCGGCGGCCAACCTGGACCTGGTGGCCGACCACACCGGGCGGGCCGCCGCCGCCGGGGCGGCGCTGGTGGTGTTTCCCGAGGCGACGATGTGCCGGTTCGGGGTGCCGCTGGGCCCGGTCGCCGAGCCGGCCGACGGCCCCTGGGCCGACGGGGTGCGGGCCGTGGCGGCCCGGCACGGCGTCACCGTCGTCGCCGGGATGTTCACCCCGGCCGGCGACGGGCGGGTCACCAACACACTGCTGGCCACCGGCCCCGGCACCGACGCGCAGTACCAGAAGATCCACCTGTACGACGCGTTCGGCTTCACCGAGTCGCGCACCGTCGCACCCGGGAACGAGCCGGTGGTCATCACCGTCGACGGGGTGACGGTGGGGCTGACGACGTGCTACGACATCCGGTTCCCCGCGCTCTACACCGAACTTGCCGACCGCGGCGCGCAACTGATCGCGGTGTGCGCGTCCTGGGGCGCCGGCCCCGGAAAACTGCGGCAGTGGCAGCTGCTGGCCTGCGCCCGGGCACTGGATTGCACCAGCTACATCGCCGCCGTCGGGCAGGCCGACCCCGGGCTGGCCGGCGGCACCGGCGCGCCGACCGGGATCGGGCACAGCCTGGTCGCCTCGCCGTACGGCGAAGTGCTGGCATCGGCGGCTGCGCCACCGGAACTGCTGGTCGTCGACCTGGACCTGGCTGCCGTCGCCGCCGCCCGCCGCAACCTGGCCGTGCTGCGCAACCGGGCACCCTTCGCCCGGCGCTCAGACTCCGTTCAACCCGGTAGGGCAGAATCGCGCGGGTGAGCAATCCGCCCGGATCCCCGCACGCCGACCCGTCGCCGTGGGCCCCCGCCACCGGCCGAACCGAGCCGATCCCACCCGCGCACCCGGTGCCGTCGCAGTCGGCGACCCACCAGATGCCGGCCGGCGCCGCGGAGACTCCGACAACCCGGATCCCGGGCCCGCCGATGCCGCCCACCCAGCCGCCGCAGGCCGCCCGGCCGCAGGCCGCCCGGCCGCAGACCGAGCCGGCCGAAGAAGAGCCCCGGTCCACCCGCTTCCTGCGCGACCCGCTGGCACTGACCCTGGTCGCGGTCACCGTGGTGGCGCTGGTGCTGGCCGGCTTGATCGGCACCGAGCTGTACGCCCGGCACCTGGCCGATTCCAAGGTGGCCGCGGCGACCGAGTGCGTGGTGCACGACAAGGCCACCGTGTCGTTCGGGGTGACACCGCCCTTCCTGTGGCAGCACATCACCGGCAACTACACCAACATCACCATCCAGACCGCGGGCAATCAGGTCAAGGAGGCCAAGGACATGAAGGCCGAGCTGTCCATCTCCGACGTCCGACTGCACAGCACCGCCGACTCCAGTGGCACCATCGGCGCCCTCGACGCCACCCTGACCTGGTCGGCCGCCGGCATCAAGGAGACCATCCAGAGCATGGTTCCGCTGCTGGGGAACCTGGTCTCCGACCTCACCACCAGTGCCAGCTCCGGAACCGTCGAACTCAAGGGCGCCTTCGGGCTGGCCAGCATCACCGTCAAGCCCCAGGTGGTCAACGGCGGGTTGTCGCTGCAGGTGCTCAGCCTGACCGGGCTGGGCACCATGGTGCTGCCCCGGGAGGCGATCCAGCCGGCACTGGACCAATTCGCCACCGAGCTGACCAAGAAGTACCCGCTGGGCATCCGCGCCGACAGCGTGCAGGTCACCGACAGCGGTGTGGTGGCGCGTTTCTCCACCCGCAACGCCAGCATCCCGGCGCACAGCCAGGATCCCTGCTTCGCGAACCTGTAATCGCCGAGTCCGGCATTGCTTACCGCCGATTCAGATTGATCGGGCAGAATCAAGCGGTGACGACTCCTCCCGGATCGCGACCCGTACCCCGACCGTCCCGCGGCCCACGGATTCTGGTGGCGGTGGCCGTGGTGCTGGCCCTGCTGGTGGCCGGCCTGATCGGCGTCGAACTCTACACCCGCCACCATGCGGCCAGCCTGATCGCGGACGCCGTGCAGTGCGAGGTGAAAGACGGCACCGAGGTGTCGTTCAGCACCACGCCACCGGTGCTGTTGCAGTACCTCAGCGACCATTACACCGAGGTCTCCATCCAGACCGCGGGCAACCAGGTGCGCAGCGCCAAGGGCATGCGGGCCGAGTTGAGCATCCGCGATGTCCGGGTGCGACGGACCGCAACCGCCAAGGGCAGCATCGGCGCATTGGACGGCACCCTCAGCTGGACGGCGGACGGTATCAAGCAGTCGATCCAGGACGCCCTGCCGATGCTGGGCAGCATCGTCACCAGCAGCGTCACCACCAACCCCGGCGACGGCACCGTCCAGCTCAAGGGACTGCTGGACAGCGCCACCGTCAAACCGCAGATCGTGGACAACGGGCTGTCCCTGCAGGTGGTCGACGTCTCGGCGCTGGGCCACTCGCTGCAGACCGACAGCCTGCAGCGCGACCTCGACGACCTGACCAGCAAGGCGACCAAGAACTATCCGCTCGGCATTCACGCCGACAGCGTGCAGGTCACCGAGACGGGCGTGGTGGTCAAGTTCTCGTCCCGGAACGCCGAGATCCCGGCCGGCAGTTCACGGCCCTGCTTCGCGAACCTGTAAGGCGCCTCAGAGCTCGTCGAGCACCGCGCGAGTGCCCGACAGACCCAGCCGGGTGGCGCCGGCTTCAAGCAGTGCGAGCGCATCGCCCGCACCACGGATTCCGCCGCTGGCCTTGACTCCCAACCGGCCGCCGACCGCACCGGCCATCAGGGCGACGGCCCGCACCGAGGCTCCGCCGGCCGGATGAAACCCGGTCGAGGTCTTGACGAAGTCGGCCCCGGCCTGCTCGGCGGCGCCGCAGACGCCGATCAGGGTGTGCTCGCCGCCGTGGCTCAGCAGCACCGCCGACTCCACGATCACCTTGAGCACCGCGTCGGGCACGGCCGCCCGCACCGAAGCGATGTCGGACCGCACCGCGGCCAGATCACCGGCGAGCGCCGCGCCGACATCGATGACCATGTCGATCTCGGTCGCGCCGGCGGCGACGGCCAGCGCCGCCTCCTGGGCTTTGATCGCGGCGAGATGTTTGCCGGACGGAAAGCCCGCGACGGCGGCGATCCGCACCCCCGCGGGATTGGCCGTCGCGGCGACGGTGACCATCGACGGCGACACACAGACCGCGGCGACGCCGAGCTCGGCGGCTTCGGCCACCACGGCGACGACCTGGTCGGCGGTGGCTTCCGGTTTGAGCAGCGTGTGGTCGATGAGCGCCGCCACCTCATCACGCGTCCGGCGGTCGGACATCAGGGGATCTCCTCCGGACCGCCGGGATTGCAGCCGGCGTCGAACATCCGCGCGCTGTCGACGACCGGACGCCACGGCTCCAGGTTCCAGCTGACCTTGCCGGGCTGGACGAGCTCGGCGAAGCGCCAGTGGCAGAGGAACTGCTCTCGCATGCCGGCCGTGTCGGCGTCCGGCGTCCTCGCCAGCACCTCGCGCCAGGCGTCGTCACCCTGACCGCTGCTGCCGGCCGCTCCGGCCGCGGCCCGGCTGAATGGCGTCGGATAGACCCGCAGGCTGGCCCGGCCGTCGCGGTGCGCCCACTCGACATGGTCCACATACGACGGCGCGGGCACATCGGCGGCCGCCGGCGCCGCAACCAGCAAGCAGGCCACCACACCCGCCGGGACGGTGAACCAGCCACGCATGCCGGTCAGCGGGACTTACCTTGGACGTCGAGCAGTCTGGGCCGAACGTCGACCAGGTAGAGCCCGGCCGCACCGGCCGCGATGGCGGCGCCCAGCACATTGAGCACCAGCGCAAGCAGCGCGGCGCCACCCAGGATCAGCAACCACACCGGTTTGGTCAGCTTCTCGGTGGCGGTGTAGGCGTCCGGCCGCTGCATTGCCGCGTGCACGAACGCATACACCGCCACTGCGAAAACTGCCATCTGCAGGACGAGCAGGACGGCACCCACCAGGTCTTGAGCGATCACGCTACAAGCCTAGGCGGGTACCGCCCGCAACGTCGACTGCGGAACTACTTCTGGGTCACCTTCTTGGCGGCGGCCTTCTTGGCCGGGGCCTTCTTGGCCGGAGCCTTCTTGGCGGCGGCCTTCTTGGCCGGGGCCTTCTTGGCCGGAGCCGCGTCCTCGTCCTTCTTCGGCAGCTCGATGCCGACCAGCTTGGCGGCCCGCTCGCCCACCGCGCGGGTCTGCGACGCGACGTTGCCCAACGCCTCCTGGGTCAGCTCCACCGCCTGCTCGACGTAGTCCTCGGCGCGCGCCGAGGCGTCCTCGAACGCGGGCTGGCTGCGCAGCCGCTCCAGGGCGGTCTCGCCACGCTCGACCAGCTCGTTGTATCGACTGGTCGCGGCCTCGAGATAACCCTCGGCAGCCTTGCGCAGCTCGTCGCCGGTGAACTTCTCACGCAGTTCGGCGAACTGCTCGGGCAGCTCCTCGCGGCGCTTGCTCCAACGGGCACGGCTCTCCTCGACCCGGCTGGTGGCATCACCACGGGCCTCCTCGGCACGGTCCCGCATGTTGGTGACCAGGTCGGTCACGGTGGCCAGGGCCAGGTCGGCGGCGCCGAGCGCAGCCAGCAGCGGGGCCTTCAGTTCCTCGACGGTCGGGTTCTCGGCCATGTCAGTTCCTTTCGTAGATGGTTTTCGTTTTCGAACCGGTACAGCATCGGTACAGCTGGGTCAGACAGGTTTGGGCAGGTCAGGCAGGGGCGATCTCCTCACGGACGGTTTCGTTCTGTTGGACGAACGAGGTGTAGATGTCAAGCAGAACCTGCTTCTGCCGCTCGGTGATCGCCATGTCGGCGATGACGGCGTCCCGGACCTCGCTCTTCTCGCTGGGCTCGAGGATTCCCGCCCGGATGTAGAGGACCTCGGCAGAGACCCGCAGCGCCTTGGCGATCTGATTGAGGACGTCCGCGGACGGCTTGCGCAGCCCACGCTCGATCTGGCTGAGGTACGGATTGCTGACGCCGGCCTTGTCGGCCAACTGCCGTACCGAGACCTGCGCGGCTTCCCGCTGGGCACGGATGAAGCTGCCGATGTCCGAGGCGGCAGTGGACATCACGACTGCGAACTTCTCGTCCTGTGCCACGGTCGGCCTCCGCACATCGAATCCCCGGTGCTAACAAAAGCTAGCGTAGTGCTAGCTGCTTGCTTTTGCAAGCACTGCAAGCAGTGATCGTCGCGGATCGGGCGGATCAGAACGCCAGCTGCGCGATCGTGTAGATGGCCAGCCCCGCCAGCGCCCCCACCACGGTGCCGTTGATCCGGATGAACTGCAGGTCACGGCCGACGTGCAGTTCGATGCGCCGGCTGGCTTCGACCGCGTCCCAGCGCTCGATGGTCTCGGTGATGACCGCTGTGATCTCCGTCCCATACTGGGCGACCAGGCGTCGAGCGGCCCGCACGGTCCAGTTGTCCACCTTGTCGCGCAGTTCGGCATCGTCGCGCAGCGCTTCGCCGATCTGCACCACCGCTGCCGCGATCCGGGTGCGCAGCGCCCCGAACGGGTCGTCGACACCCTCGAGCACCAGCCGCTTCATGGTCGCCCACGCCGTGGCCGCGGCCCTGGTGATCTCCTCCCGCGCCATCAGCTGGTCCTTGACGACGTCGGCCCGCGCGATCGTCGCCGCATCGTGCTGCAGGTCGTCGGCGAACTCGAACAGGAAGCGGGTCGCACTGCGCCGCAACTCGTGACCGGGGTCTCGGCGCACCTTGTCGGTGAAGTCCATCAACTCCCGGTGGATCCGGTCCCCGACCAGGTGGTCGACGAACCTCGGCGACCAGCCGGGCGAATCCCGCTCGACCACCCGCTGAATGATCTCACCGGCGTTCAGCGACCATTGGAACGCCCGGTCGGCCAGCAACTGGATCAGCGCCTCCTGCCGGCCCTCGGCGAGCAGGGTGTCCAGTATCCGGCCGGCCGGCGGGCCCCATTGCGGTTCGGCGAGGCGCCGCACGATCATCCGGTCGATCACGTACGCGACCTCTTCGTCGCGCAGCAGCTCCACCAGCACGCGCAGCACGATCGCGGTCTCCGCCGCAACCCGCTGGGCGTGGGCCGGCTCGGAGAGCCACTTGCCCACCCGGCCGGCCACCTGGGCATCCCGCAGCTTGGTCTCCACCACCTCCTGCGACAGGAAGTTCTCCCGCACGAAGTTGCCCAGGCCCTCGCCCAGCTGATCCTTCTTGCGCCTGATGATCGCGGTGTGCGGAATCGGCACACCCAGCGGATGTTTGAACAGCGCGGTGACCGCGAACCAGTCCGCGAGCGCACCGACCATGCCGGCCTCGGCGGCAGCGCCGACGTAACCCGCCCACGCCGGCGCCATGCCCTCCGCCTGCGCCCACCGGCACACCAGGAACACCACCGTGGCACCCAGCAGGAAACCCAGCGCGACCACCTTCATCCGGCGCAACGCCGTGAGCCGCTGGGCGTCCGCGGCCGGGTCGGCACCGGCAAACGACTCCGCGAACGACCGGGGTGCTCGCCGGCCCGTCATCGGATTAGCTCGATGCACCACCACACCATCATCCGCCACGCGGGCAGTTACTGTTACCGGCCCGACCCCACCGCCTGGCCGCGCCGTAGTATCGACAGCGTCTAGTGAATGGGAAACCGCGACAGTGGCAGAACAGATCTCGGCCGGGACGATCAAGACCGATGGTCGCAAGCGGCGCTGGCACCAGCACAAGGTGGAGCGCCGCAATGAGTTGATCGACGGGACGATCGAGGCGATCCGGCAGCGGGGCCGCTATGTGAGCATGGACGAAATCGCTGGTGAGATCGGCGTCTCCAAGACCGTGCTGTACCGCTACTTCGTCGACAAGAACGACCTGACCACCGCGGTGATGATGCGGTTCGCACAGACCACGCTGATCCCCAACATGGCCGCGGCGCTGTCGTCGAGCCTGGACGGCTTCGCCCTGACCCGCGAGATCATCCGGGTGTACGTGGAGACCGTGGCGGCCGAACCCGAACCGTACCGGTTCGTGATGGCAAACAGTTCGGCCAGCAAGAGCAAGGTGATCGCCGACTCCGAGCGAATCATCGCCCGGATGCTGGCGGTGATGTTCCGCCGCCGGATGAAGGAAGTCGGGATGGACACCCGCGGCGTCGAACCGTGGGCGTACATGATCGTCGGGGGCGTCCAGTTGGCCACTCACTCGTGGCTGCTGGACCCGCGGATGAGCTCCGACGAGCTGATCGACTACCTGACCATGCTGAGCTGGAGCGCACTGTGCGGGATCGTCGAGGCGGGTGGTTCGCTGGAGAAGTTCAACGCCGGGCCGCACCCGTCTCCGGCCCTGCCGTGGAGCCAGTAGCCATACCGGCCGCTATCGGTCAGTAGGTGTAGAAGCCGCGGCCGGACTTCTTGCCCAGCCGGCCGGCCTCGACCATCCGCAGCAGCAGCGGCGGCGGGCCGTAGAGCGGTTCCTTGAATTCCTCGTAGAGCTTGTCCGCGATCAGCTTGACGGTGTCCAGGCCGATCAGGTCGGACAGCCGCAGCGGGCCCATCGGGTGGGAGAGTCCGGCGACCACCGCCTTGTCCACGTCCTCGACGGTGGCGAGCCCGGCCTCCACCATGCGGATCGCCGACAGCAGGTAGGGCACCAACAGCGCGTTCACCACGAAGCCGGACCGGTCCGAGCAGCGCACCACCTGCTTGCCCAGTACCGTGCCGGCGAACTCCTCGGCACGGGCGGCCGCGGCGGCGTCGGTGACCAGCGTGCTGACCAATTCGACCAGCGGCAGCACCGGCACCGGGTTGAAGAAGTGCAGCCCCAGCACCCGCTCCGGGTTCTCGGTGGCCGCAGCGATCTTCATGATCGGGATGCTGGAGGTGTTCGACGCCAGCACCGCGGCCGGGTCGGTGACCACCCGGTCCAGCTGGGCGAAGATCTTGGCCTTGACGGCCTCGTCCTCGATGACGGCCTCGATCACCAGTTCCCGGTCGGCCAGGTCTGCCAGGTCGGTGGTGAAGGTCAGCTTGCCGAGCGCCCCGTCGCGCTCGGACTCGGTGATCTTGCCGGCGCTCACCCCCCGGTCCAGCGACTTGGCGATGCGATTTCGGCCCGCCGCCACCAGTGTGTCGGTGGTCTCGAAGACCGTCACCGAGACGCCGGCACGGGCCGAGACCTCGGCGATGCCGGCACCCATCTGCCCGGCCCCGATGACACCCACGCGTTCGATCGACATATCACTCCCTTCCGCGAGCAGACACAAAAGCCCCCTGAAAACCCGTCAAAAGGGGACTTTTGCGTCTGCTCGGCAGATTAGGGGCTCAGCCAGACTAGTGGAACTGCCCCTCTTCGGTGGAGCCGGTCAGCGCCGTCGTCGACGAGGTGGGGTCGACGGTGGTGGCGATCCGGTCGAAGTAACCCGCACCCACCTCGCGCTGGTGGCGGGTGGCGGTGTAACCACGCTCCTCGGCGGCGAACTCGCGTTCCTGCAGCTCCACGTAGGCGCTCATCTGGTTGCGGGCGTAGCCGTGGGCCAGGTCGAACATCGAGTAGTTGAGCGCGTGGAAGCCGGCCAGCGTGATGAACTGGAACTTGAAGCCCATCGCGCCCAGCTCCTTTTGGAACCTGGCGATGGTCGCGTCGTCGAGGTGCTTGCGCCAGTTGAACGACGGCGAGCAGTTGTAGGCCAGCATCTGGTCGGGGAACTCCGCCTTGACACCCTCGGCGAACTTGGCCGCCAGCTCCAGGTCGGGGGTGCCGGTCTCCATCCAGATCAGGTCGGCGTACGGCGCGTAGGCCCTGGCCCGCGCGATGCACGGCTCCAGGCCGTTGCGGGTGTAGTAGAAGCCCTCCTTGGTGCGCTCACCGGTGATGAACGGCTGGTCCCGCTCATCGATGTCGGAGGTGATCAGGGTGGCGGCCTCGGCGTCGGTGCGGGCGATCACTACGGTCGGCACGTCGCAGACGTCGGCGGCGAGTCGGGCCGACGTCAACGTGCGGATGTGCTGCTGGGTGGGGATCAGCACCTTGCCACCGAGATGGCCGCACTTCTTCTCCGAGGCCAGCTGGTCCTCCCAGTGCGAACCCGCGACACCGGCGGTGATCATCGCCTTCTGCAGTTCGAAGACGTTGAGTGCACCGCCGAAACCGGCCTCGCCGTCGGCGACGATCGGGGCCAGCCAGTTCTTCACCGAGGTGTCGCCCTCGACCTTGGCGATCTGGTCGGCGCGCAGCAACGCGTTGTTGATCCGGCGCACCACCTGCGGCACCGAGTTGGCCGGGTACAGGCTCTGGTCGGGGTAGGTGTGCCCGGACAGGTTCGCGTCGCCGGCGACCTGCCAGCCGGACAGGTAGATGGCCTTCAGGCCGGCCCGGACCTGCTGGACGGCCATGTTGCCGGTCAGCGCGCCCAGCGCGTTGATGAAGTCCAGGTCGTGCAGCTGCTCCCAGAGCACCTCGGCGCCCCGGCGGGCCAGCGTGTTCTCCTCGACGACGTGACCCTGCAGCGCCACCACGTCGGCGGGCGTGTAGGTGCGGGTGACCCCGGCCCAGCGCGGATTGTGGTCCCAGTCGTGCTGGATCTGCTCCGGGCTCTTCGGTGTGCCAACGGTCGACATCGGTGTCGCTCCTTACGTCATTAGAGGCTTCGAGAAGTTTGCTAACCGCTCGACAGCTCCACTTGTCTACAAGGGCGACCTTGGCATGACTTGTCTAACCAGGTCCAGCGCTTTTGCTTGCCAATTTCAGCAACGGATCCAACGCAGACTGCAAATATTGCCAATAATGCGTCTAGCGCGCCGGCCGAACGCGAGCGATCAAGCTACCGGCTGGTAACAAATATGCACAGGTCAGCGCCGGTCTTAACAGTACGCTCGTACTGACTGAAACCCGTTACAGCGGGAAGATCGCCGCGACCGCTTTGGTCTCCGCGCCGACCGCGTATGTGAGCGTTCTAACAGTGCGGTCAGCCAGGCCCGGGCCGAACCGATCGGTGGAACCGGCCGGGTGGACATGGGAGATGATGTCCAGCTTGTCGCCGAGCGCCACCGGCGCGTCGTGTTCGATGGTGACCCGCAGCGGGTTCTGCCGCAGTTCCGGGCAGCCGGACAGGTAATCCTCGACCACGCTCCAGTACACCGAATTGTTCATGTGGTCGAAGAGGTCGATGTCGGTGTAGCGGACCCGGTATTCACGGATCTCGGCGGCGTCGCCGCGGCTGCCGGGCTTCAGGTAGGCCTTCCACCGCAGCCGGTCGACGTCGGTGGTGCGTTGCAGCCCCGCCAGGAAGTCGTCGGAGATCCGGGACGGCATCTGGGTCTCCCGGCTGATGTTGATCCAGAACGCCTCGGACTCGACGAGGCCGTGGCCACGCTTCCCATCGATGCGGACCCGCATCTCGCACCACCGGTTCGAGGTGCCCGAACACCACCGGCGCAGCCGCAGCATGTCCTGGAACTCGATCGGGCGAATCAGGTCGATCATGGTGCGCCGCACGATCCACAGCGGGTGGGTGGCCTGGTAGCCCATCTCCCGCAGTTGGTCCTGACCGATGTCCTGGATGTGCCGGGTGGCGGCATCGAGCCGCAGCCGGCCCTGCCGGTCGATATCGGCGACCCGCAGCGGCCACTGCCGTTCGAACACATCCGGATGCGGATCGGGCACCGGCATCAGCGCCTTGGCCAGACCGATGCGTTCTCCAGCGTCGTCGACTGCCATACCCATCCATTCCGTGCCGCCACCTCAGCGCGATCATGCCAAAGCCGGCACCACCCCGGCACGCCGAGGCGCCGGCACACCCCCTTGCCAATCGTGCAAACGTCACCTTTGCAGCCGGGTAGGGTGGCCGGGATGGCGAAGGCATACGTCGGCTCCCGGGTGCGACGGCTGCGCGGCGAGCGCGGGTTCAGCCAGTCCGCGCTGGCGCAGCTGCTGGAGATCTCACCGAGCTACCTCAACCAGATCGAGCATGACGTGCGGCCGCTGACCACGGCCGTACTGCTGCGGATCACCGAGGTGTTCGGAGTGGATGCCACCTTCTTCGCCTCCCAGGACGACACCCGGCTGGTTGCCGAACTGCGTGAGGTCACCATGGAGCGCGACCTGAGTGGTCTGGACGCCGACATCGACCCCCGGGAGGTCGCCGAACTGGTCAGCGCCCACCCGAAGCTGGCCCGGGCGATGGTCAACCTGCACCGCCGCTACCGGATCACCACCGCCCAGCTGGCGGCTGCCACCGAAGAGCGCTACAGCGACGGCCATGGCAGCGGGTCGATCAGCATGCCGCACGAGGAGGTGCGCGACTACTTCTACCAGCGCCAGAACTACCTGCACGAACTCGACAGCGCCGCAGAGGATCTCAGCACCCGGCTGCGGATGCACAGTGGCGAGCTGGCCGTCGAGTTGGCCAACCGGCTCACCGAGGTGCACGGCGTGCACATCAACCGGCGGATCGATCTGGGCGAGACCGTGCTGCACCGCTACCAACCGAAGACCAGGACGCTGGACATCAGCCACCAGCTGTCCTGGGGTCAGCGGGTTTTCAAGATGGCGGCCGAGTTGGCCTATCTGGAATTCGGCGACCTGATCGACGGCATGGTCACCGCCGGGAGCTTCGCCTCCGATGAGTCACGCACGCTGGCGAGGCTGGGACTGGCCAACTACTTCGCCGCGGCAACCGTGCTGCCGTACCAACAGTTCCACGACGTCGCCGAGAGCTTCCGCTACGACATCGAGCGGCTTTCGGCCTTCTACCGGGTCGGCTACGAGACGATCACCCACCGGCTGTCCACGCTGCAGCGGCCGTCGATGCGGGGCGTTCCGTTCTCCTTCGTCCGGGTGGACCGGGCCGGCAACATGAGCAAACGCCAGTCCGCCACCGGTTTCCACTTCTCCTCCAGCGGTGGCACCTGCCCGCTGTGGAACGTCTACGAGACATTCGCCAACCCGGGCAAGATTCTGGTGCAGGTCGCCGAGATGCCCGACGGCCGCAAGTACCTGTGGGTGGCGCGCACGGTGGAGCGGCGGGCATCGCGATACGGCCAGCCCGACAAGACGTTTGCGATCGGGCTCGGCTGCGAACTGCGCCACGCCCACCGACTGGTGTACTCGGAGGGACTCGACCTGGCCGGCGGGCCGGCGAGCCCGATCGGCGCGGGCTGCCGGGTCTGCGAACGGGACAACTGCCCGCAGCGGGCGTTTCCGGCGCTCGGCCGTGAACTCGATCTGGACGAACACCGCAGCACCGTGTCGCCGTATCTGGTAATGCAACAGCGGTGACTCCTCGGATCCCCGCTTCTCCCGGACCGCGCGACCTCGGCCTCGTCAACTGGGTGTTCTGCAAGCTCGCCGCCCGCCGGCAGCAGGTGCCGCAGGCGCACCTGTTCACCACCCTCGGCCAGCACCGGCGGCTGCTGTGGTCCTGGCTGCCGTTCGGCGGCATGCTGCTGTCCGGCGGCAGACTGCCCAAGCGCGACACCGAGTTGGTGATTCTGCGGGTGGGCCACCTCCGGGACAGCCGATACGAGTTGCAGCACCACCGCCGCATGGCCCGCCGGGCCGGACTGGACGACGAAACCCAGGCCCGCATCTTCGAAGGCCCAGACGCCCCCGGCCTCACCGACCGTCAGCGCGTGCTGCTCACCGCGGCCGACGAACTATTGAACACCCGCACCCTCTCCGACGCGACATGGCAGGCACTGACGGAGCACCTGGATCGACCGCAACTGATCGAGTTCGTCATGCTGACCGGTCAATACGACGCGCTGGCAGCTACGCTGAGCGCGCTACGGGTGCCCCTGGATTATCGGGAGACCTCCTGAGACCTGCTGGGACCCACCGGGTTTGACAGGTGTCAGGCGCTGAGTTCGACGCTGGTTTCCCCGAAGTCGGCCACCACCCGCAGCTTCCCGCCGAGCGCGGCGACGTAGGACTGGATGGTCCCCAGTTCCAGGCGTGACGGGTCACCGCTCTCCAACTTGGACACCCGGGGCCGTGACACGCCCATCAGTTCGGCGACATCGCTCTGCCGGCTGTACCCGTGCATCCGGCGGATCTCGGCCAGTTGGCGAACCCGGGGAGCGGCCAGCCCCCGCCTGCCTTGACCGCTTCCACCAGCACGGATGCCGGCCTGTCGATCGAGCAGCGCGCCCGATCGAGCCTCCAACTGGACTTCCCGCACCTCGCGCCACCTGCGAGCCACCATCGCCGCCACCCTGCCTTTCACCTCGCTCGCCAACCGGAGCTCCACACTCATCGGCGACCGACCCGGGCGGTCGCCATCCAACGGGCGAATCCACTGCTGCACCAATGGAAACCGACCATGCTCGGATATATCTGCCAACAGACTGTGAGTTCCCTGTATATGCACTCGGCGGTCGTCACCCCGGCCGCCTCTTCGCACGGGTGAAGCGTCACCGAGCGCGCTGTTCCGCAACTGCGGTGGAACGCTACTGCGCTGCCACTATCTGAGCAATTCCAAGTGGTCCAGGTCACGGCGGTCCGGTCGGGGCCGCGGGCGGATTCAGAAGTTGACCATGTGGCCGATCAGCCCGTGGAAGCACTCCTGCAGCGCCTCGGACATGGTCGGATGGGTGTGCACGTTGCGGGCCAACTCGTTCGCGGTCAGATCCCACTTCTGGGCCAGGGTCAGCTCCGGCAGCAGTTCGGAGACGTCGTGTCCGATCAGGTGCCCGCCGAGCAGTTCGCCGTAGCGGGCGTCGGCGATGAGCTTGACGAAGCCGCTGGGGTCGCCCATGCCGTGCGCCTTGCCGTTGGCGGTGAACGGGAACTTGGCGACCTTGACGTCGTACCCTTCGGCGCGGGCCTGCTCCTCGGTGAGCCCGAAGCTGGCCACCTGCGGCTGGCAGA
>CAZGGK010000009.1:9633-88622 GCA_964525125.1 uncultured Mycobacterium sp. | reverse complement strand
CGGGCGCGGCGCGCCCGGCACAACCGGCAGGTCTTCGGACTCGCAGGCGCGCACCCGGGGTGCTCCTAGTGGCCGTCGCTTCCCAGTCCGGTAACTCGCGAACCAGTGCCTTTGACGGCGGTCGTTCCTGCATACCGCTGCGGGACAGTCCCGGATTCCCACCGGGTTCCCTCTCGCGCCGCGCGATCACCGCGTTGCGCTCGATGCCGACGACACCGTTGGGGTGGAATCGGCAGACCAGCTGCGGGGCCGAGACTACCCGGTGTTCTCGACCGCCGCGGCCGCCGCAAGCGGGACCCCCGTCGACGCCGGGCGCGAACGCTGATCGACAATCGACGTCAACACCCGAGTCCGAAGGAGAACCACATGGCTGAAGCCGTCATCGTCGAAGCGGTCCGCTCACCGGTCGGCAAGCGCAACGGCGGGCTGTCCGGGGTGCACCCCGCCGAACTGTCCGCGCAGGTGCTCAACGGGTTGGTCACCAGGGCCGGGGTGGACCCCGCGCTGGTCGATGACGTGATCTGGGGTTGCGTCATGCAGGCCGGCGAGCAGGCACTGGACATCGGGCGCACCGCGGTGCTGACCGCCGGCTGGCCGGAGAGCGTGCCGGGGGTGACGGTCGACCGGCAGTGCGGGTCCAGCCAGCAGTCCGTGCACTTCGCCGCCGCCGGTGTGGTCGCCGGCCACTATGACGTCGTGGTGGCCGGGGGAGTGGAGTCGATGTCGCGCACTCCGATGGGCTCGTCGCTGGCCAACGGCGGCCACCCGCTGCCCGAGGGCTTCCGGAACCGCTACAGCCAGACCCCCAACCAGGGTGTCGGTGCCGAGATGATGGCGCAGCAGTGGGGCCTGACCCGTACCGCGCTGGACGAATACTCCCTCGCCTCGCACGAAAAGGCCGGTTCCGCACAGGATTCCGGTGCGTTCGACGACGAGATCGTGGCGATCCGGGACGCTGACGGAAACACCGTGCTCAAGGACGAGGGCATCCGCCGCGGCACCACCCTGGAGAAGATGGCTCAGCTCAAGCCCGCGTTCAAGGAAGACGGCGTCATCCACGCCGGCAACTCCAGCCAGATCTCCGACGGCGCGGCGGCCTTGCTGTTCATGTCGGCCGAGAAGGCGAAGTCGTTGGGGCTCAAGCCGATAGCCCGGGTGCACACCGCCACCCTGGCCGGTTCCAACCCGGTGATCATGCTGACCGGGCCGATCCCGGCGACCCAGAAGGCGCTGCAGCGCTCCGGCCTGAGCGTCGAGGACATCGGGGTGTTCGAGGTCAACGAGGCGTTCGCCCCGGTGCCGATGGCCTGGCTTGCCGACATCGGCGCCGACGCCAAGAGGTTGAATCCCAACGGCGGCGCGATCGCGCTCGGCCATCCGCTCGGCGGATCCGGTGCCCGGATCATGACCACGATGCTGCACCACATGCGCGCCAACGGGATTCGCTACGGATTGCAGACCATGTGCGAGGGCGGCGGCCAGGCCAACGCGACCATCCTGGAGCTGTTGTGAGCGCCGGGGAAGCGGCCGTGCTGGCCGAACTCCGGGGGAACGTCCTGCTGATCACCATCAACCGTCCCGAGGCCCGCAACTCGGTCAACGGCGCGGTGAGCACCGGCGTCGGCGACGCCTTGCAGCAGGCTCAGGACGACCCGGAGGTGCGGGCGGTGGTGCTCACCGGCGCCGGTGACAAATCCTTCTGCGCGGGAGCAGATCTCAAGGCGATCGCGGCACGGGAGAACATCTACCATCCCGGGCACCCGGAGTGGGGTTTCGCCGGCTACGTACAGCACTTCATCGACAAGCCGACGATCGCGGCGGTCAACGGCACCGCGCTGGGCGGCGGCACCGAGCTGGCGCTGGCCAGCGACCTGGTGGTGGCCGAACGGCGTGCGCAGTTCGGGCTGCCGGAGGTCAAACGCGGGTTGATCGCCGGTGCCGGTGGGGTGTTCCGGATCGTCGACCAACTGCCCCGCAAGGTCGCTCTGGAGCTGCTGTACACCGGGGACCCGATATCGGCCGCCGACGCCGCGCGCTGGGGGCTGGTCAACCAGGTCGTCGACGACGGCACGGTGCTCGAGGCCGCGCTGGCGCTGGCCGAACGGATCACGGTCAATGCGCCGCTGTCGGTGTGGGCCAGCAAGCGGGTCGCCTACGGCGCCGACGACGGCGTCATCCCCGGCGAGCAGGCGGGCTGGGCCCGCACCGGGCGGGAGTTCGGCGCCGTCCTGCGATCGGAGGACGCCAAGGAGGGCCCGCGGGCGTTCGCCGAGAAACGCGCACCGGTCTGGAAGGCGCGCTGACACCCATGCCCGGGCCGCTCGTCGTCGCTATCCGCGGGCATGCGCCGCAGCTGCATCCCGAATCCTGGGTTGCGCCCAACGCCAGCATCATCGGCCAGGTCAGCCTGGCCTCGCGGGCCAGTGTCTGGTACTCGGCAACCCTGCGCGCCGAGGCCGAGCCGATCGAGATCGGGCCCGACACCAACATCCAGGACGGGGTGACCGTCCACGTCGACAAGGAATTCCCGGTGCGGGTCGGTGCCCGGGTCAGTGTGGGCCACAACGCGGTGCTGCACGGCTGCACGGTCGAGGACGACTCGCTGGTCGGCATGGGGGCCGTGATCCTCAACGGGGCGGTCATCGGCTCCGGTTCGCTGGTGGCTGCCGGGGCGCTGATCCCGCAGGGCATGGTGATTCCGCCCCGCTCGCTGGTGTCCGGGGTGCCCGGCCGGATCCGCCGCGAGCTCAGCGAGGCCGAGATCAACAACAACCGGCACAACGCGTCGGTTTACCGGCGCTTGATCGACGTGCACCGCGCGGCCTTTTCCGGTGCGGACTGCTGACGTGTTTATCCCACCGCCGTAGGCTGTGGCCGCTAGGTTGGACGCTTGATCAACCTGATACGAGGGGACGTTGCGCATGACCCAGCCCAAACCGACTCGTCCCGGCCTGGTCCGCGAATTCGCCACCATCATCACCAATGTCGCCGCCACTTACCATGAGTCGCCGAAGGTCGTGCTGCGCCGGCGCATAGTGGTCGGCGTCGCGCTGGTGATCGGCGCGACCCTGTTGGGTTTCATGCACAGCCGCCAACACGGCGACCTGGTGTTCTACTGGCTTGCCCTGGCTTTGTCAGCGGTCTGGGGATTCGGGGCGTGGCTGTCGGGTCCGCTGCACCTGGGCGCGGTCCGGTTCCGCGGGCGCAATGAGCGGCCGGTGTTCACCGGGACCGGGGTCGGACTGGTGCTCGGGGGCGTCTTCCTGCTGGGCGGGCTGGGAGTCCGGCAGATTCCGCCGCTGGCCGACCAGGTGGTGCACATCCTGGAGTTCACCAGCCCCAATTCGTGGCGGCTGATCTTCGTGATCGCCCTGGTCAACGCGATCACCGAGGAGATGTTCTTCCGCGGCGCGCTGTTCAGTGCGTTCGGCCGGCACTTCCCGATGGCCGGTTCAACGCTGCTCTACGTCGCGGCGGTGATGGCCACCGGAAACGCCATGCTGGGCTTCGCAGCACTGGTCCTCGGCGTCGTCTGCGCCATCGAACGGCGCGCCACCGGCGGTGTGCTCGCACCGGTGCTGACCCATGTGGTGTGGGGGCTGGTCGTGCTGCTGGCACTGCCGCCGATCTTCGGGCTCTGAGCGCCGGTCCGGGCGGGTCCACAGGTACAAACCGATCCAGGTGCCGTAGCCCACGGCCATCCCGGCATACATGACGGCCGGGTGGGTCTGGCCGTGCACGCTCAGGTACAGCACGGCACCGGCCGTCAGGGCCGGGATCACCGCGACCGGGCGCCGCAGCGCGAACGCGCCTGCGATCAAGACGATCGACACGATGAGCAGCACCGGGCTGATCCGGTGCAGCAGGTGCAGCAGTGAACCCGGGGTGCCAGCTGCCCCGTGGGCATGCGCGTCGTGCCCGCCCATGCTGGCGCCGGCGGCGCCGACCCCTAATGCCATCAAGATCGCCGGCAGGCAGCACGCCAGTGTGCAGGTCAGGGCGCCCAGGACGCCGGCGGCCCCGCAGCGGGTGCCCACTCGGCTCGTCATGCCTGGAACCTATACCCGGTAGGGGTATTAGTCAATTATTCGCCGATGTGGATCAGCGGTCGGTGAAATCGGCCGGCCGGCGCTGCTGGAACGCGCGGGTGCCCTCGCGGAAGTCGTGTGCTGTCAGCAGGACCGACTGCCCGACGTACTCGCGGTCCAGGGCGCCGTCGAGCTCGGTCAGGGTCGCCGCGTTGACCGCGTGTTTGGTCTTGGCCAGCGCCACCGCCGGACCGGCCAGCAGGCCGGCGAGCACCTTGTCCACCTCGACGTCGAAGTCGGCGGCGGGATACACCGCGCTGACCAGTCCCCAGGACAGCGCGTCGGCGGCCGAGAGCCGTTCGGCCAGCAGCGCCATCCGCATCGCCCGGATCCGGCCGATCGCCGCGGCCACCAGCGCCGACGCGCCGCCGTCGGGCATCAGGCCGATCTTGGTGAAGGCCAACAGGAAGAATGCCTGCTCGGAGGCGAGCACCAGGTCGCACGCCAGGGCCAGCGACACCCCGACGCCGGCGGCCGGGCCCTGGACCACCGCCACCACCGGGCGGGGCAGTGCCACGATCGCCCGCACCGCGCGGTTGGCCTCGACGATGATGTCGGTCGGCACGCCGTCGGTGACGTCGTCGGCGCCGATGCCCGCGCCGGAACTGAAGCCGCGGCCGGCGCCGCCCAACCGCACCGCCCGCACCCGCGGGTCGGTCGCGGCGCGCTCCATCGCGTCGGCGATCCCGGTCAGGACCGGCGTGGTCAGTGAGTTGAGGCTGTCGGCGCGGTCGATGGTCACCGACAGCACCCCGTCGGCGAGTGCCACCGAGAGTCCCTGCACCGGGGTGAGTGCGTCGAGTCCGAAATCCGTGACGGTCATGGACAACACCATAGGCAGGCGGCGTTCCGGCGTTTTCACACGGCTGCGAAGATGCAACGCAGGCAGTCGGTGACGAGGAGGTCGAAGATGGCGGGTCCGCTGGCGGGACTACGGGTTGTGGAGTTGGCCGGTATCGGGCCGGGGCCACACGCGGCGATGATCCTCGGTGACCTGGGTGCCGACGTGGTGCGGGTGGACCGGCCCCCGAAATTCGGTGGCGGCCCGGTCAAGGACACCATGCTGCGCAACCGCCGCTCGGTGACCGCCGACCTCAAGTCGCCCGAGGGGCGCGACCTGGTGCTCAAGCTGGTCGCCAGGGCCGACGTGCTGATCGAGGGCTTCCGGCCCGGTGTCACCGAGCGACTGGGACTCGGCCCGCAGGACTGCGCCAAGGTCAACGAGGCGCTGATCTACGGCCGGATGACCGGCTGGGGCCAGACCGGGCCGCGCGCCCTGCAGGCCGGTCACGACATCAACTACATCTCGCTCAACGGCCTGCTGCACTCCATCGGCCGCAAGGGTGAGCGTCCGGTACCGCCGCTGAACCTGACCGGCGACTTCGGTGGCGGATCGCTGTTCCTGCTGGTCGGCATCCTGTCGGCACTGTGGGAGCGGCAGCGGTCCGGCAAAGGTCAGGTGGTCGACGCCGCCATGGTCGACGGGTCGAGCATGCTCTCGGCGATGATGTGGAGCTTCCGGTCGCAGGGGCTGTGGACCGACGAGCGGGGCACCAACATGCTCGACACCGGCGCGCCCTACTACGACACCTACGAGTGCGCCGACGGACGCTACGTCGCGGTGGGCTCGATCGAACCGCAATTCTTCGCCGAACTGCTGGCGAAGCTGGGGCTGGATCCGGCCGAGTTGCCCGCGCAGAACGACGTGAGCCGCTGGCCGGAACTGCGGGAGCGGTTGACTGCGGCATTCGCCGCGCACGACCGCGACCACTGGGCCGCGGTGTTCGCCGGCTCCGATGCCTGCGTGACCCCGGTGCTGGCGTTCGGCGAAGTCCAGACCGACTCGCACATCAGCGAGCGGGAAACCTTCTACGACGTGGACGGCCACCTGCAGCCGTGGCCGGCGCCGCGGTTCTCCCGCAGTGCGCCCGACACGCCCAAGCCACCGCCGGTGTTGGGTGCCGACAACGAGGCCATCCTGACCGACTGGGTATAGTCCCGACCAACCAGACGGTTGACGAGAGGATTTCGGCACAGTGACCCTCACCACAAAGTTCACCGAGGTGTTCGGTGTCGAGCACCCGATCGCCCAGGGCGGCATGCAGTGGGTCGGCCGCGCCGAGTTGGTGGCCGCGGTCGCCAACGCCGGGGCGCTGGGTTTTCTCACCGCGCTGACCCAGCCCACCCCGGCCGATCTCGCGACCGAGATCGCCAAGACCCGGGAGCTCACCGACAAGCCGTTCGGGGTGAACCTGACCATCCTCCCGGCGATCAACCCGCCGCCGTACGACGAGTACCGGCAGGTGATCGTCGACGCCGGCATCAAGATCGTCGAGACCGCCGGCTCCAACCCGGCCCCGCACCTGCCGATGTTCCACGACAATGGCATCAAGGTGCTGCACAAGTGCACCTCGGTGCGGCACGCGGTCAAGGCGCAGAGCCTGGGTGTGGACGGCATCAGCATCGACGGCTTCGAATGTGCCGGGCACCCCGGCGAGGACGACATCCCGGGCCTGGTGCTGATCCCGGCCGCCGCGGCCAAGATCACCATCCCGATGATCGCCTCCGGAGGGTTCGCCGACGCCCGCGGCCTGGTCGCGGCGCTGGCGCTGGGCGCCGATGGCATCAACATGGGCTCGCGCTTCATGTGCACCGTGGAGTCGTGCATCCACCGCAACGTCAAGGAAGCCATCGTGGCCGGCGACGAGCGCGGCACCGAGCTGATCTTCCGGCAGCTGCGCAACACCGCCCGGGTGGCGTCCAACACCGTCTCGCGGGAGGTCGTCGAGATCCTCGACAACGGTGGGCAGTTCCCCGATGTGCTGGAGTTGGTCTCCGGGGCTCGCGGGCGCCGGGTGTTCGACGAGGGCGACCTCGAAGCCGGGATCTGGTCGGTGAGCACCGCGATGGGGCTGATCGACGACATCCCGACGTGCGCAGAGCTGGTGGCGCGGATCGTCGATGAGGCCGAGGAGATCATCACCGGGCGGCTGGGTGACATGGTCGTCGGTGAGGACGACGAGGAAGAAGATGTTGCCTAGCTGGTCGCAGCCGGTGCGGTACCCGATCTCGCCGCTGCGCCGGGCGACGTGATCACGTGCTCACATGACCACCGCAATGACCACCGCGTTGTTGCGGCGGCCGTGCCGGCTGCGTCAGCTTGCCAGGGGGTGCCAGCCGTCAAGCTGCTCGGAGGTGTCTCCCTCTACCAGTACATCGCCGTGGTAGAGAGCCTCGAAGTCAACCTTGATGACGTCTGCACTTGAGTCGTCGATCCACATGGTTGAGAGCGTATGGGCTGGCATTAAGGAATCGTTGAGGTTGCATTCGGGAAATGATGGCAATATTACCGGCCGGTAGGTTTTGTGGGCCGGCTTGCCCGCCGGCGTCGGTTCCCACCACGCCGCGGCATCGGCCGGGCACGTCTACCTGCGGAGGACTCCACCCATGACAGCAGTCGACAACCTGGACCACCCGTTCTTCGCCCGGTTCTGGAAGTTCATGTCGAGCCACGAGACCGAGTGGCTGCATGACCGGCGCCGGGAGAACCTGGAGGGCTTGTCCGGTCGCGTGCTCGAGGTCGGTGCCGGCACCGGAAGCAACTTCGCGTTCTATCCCGACGCCGTGACCGAGGTGGTGGCGATAGAACCGGAATCGCACCTGCGCGAAGAAGCCCTGCGGGCGGCGTCGTCGGCTCCGGTGCCGATCAGCGTGCTGGCAAGCACCGTCGAGGCGCTCGATGTCGAGGAGCCGTTCGACGCGGTGGTGTGCTCGCTGGTGCTGTGTTCGGTTGCCCAGCCCGAAAATGTCCTGCGCCAACTGTATTCGCTATTGCGGCCCGGTGGTGAGTTGCGCTACTTCGAGCACATCGCCAGCCCGGGCATGCAAGGTGTCCTGCAGCGGTTGGCCGATGCGACCGTTTGGCCGCGAGTTTCTGGCAACTGCCACGCCCATCGCGCCACCGAGCAGCTGATCACCGCTGCCGGGTTCGAGTCTGAGACCTCCCGCCGGAGCCGCCAATTTCCGGCCTGGGTGCCGATCTGGATCGCGGAGTTCGCACTGGGGCGTGCGCGCCGGCCAGCGTGAGCTGTGCGGCTAACCCAACAGCCCGGGCAGCCGCTGCAGCAGCCCGGGCAGGGCCCGCGAGGCGGTGTCGCGCAGCGTCACGGTGGCGCTGCCCGACAGCGGGGTCGGTTCGGGGTTCACTTCGATGACGGTCGTACCGCGCGCCAGTGCCAGCTCCGCCAGCCCGGCCGCCGGGTAGACCAGCCCGGAGGTCCCCACCACGATCAGCACGTCGGCGGCCTCGACCGCTTCGACCGCCCCGCTCCACGGTCCGCGCGGCAGCTCCTCGCCGAACCACACGATGTCCGGCCGGATCAGCCCGCCGCAGCCGCATACCGGCGGTTGCACCTCCAGTGTCGGTTCGGCCATGTCCGGCAGGGCGCCGGTGTAGGGCAGGCCGCAGGTTGCGCAGCGGAATCTGAACAGGCTGCCGTGCACATGGTGAACGCATCCGCTGCCGGCCCGTTCGTGCAGATCGTCGACGTTCTGGGTGATAACGCTGACCTCGGCGTGCCGCTCCCAGGCCGCGACGGCCCGATGGCCCTCGTTCGGTTCGACGCGGTTGACCAGGTGGTGCCGCCACAGATACCACCCCCACACCCGTTCGGGATGCTGCTGCCAGCCCTGGGTGCTGGACAGCTCGTAGGGGTCGAAGCGGGCCCACAGGCCGAACTTGTCGTCGCGGAACGTGGGCACCCCGCTCTCCGCGGAGATTCCCGCACCGCTGAGCACCGTTACCCGCATGTCCTCAACATAGCGGCTCGCCGGAGTTGCCGGAGATACTGAACCGATGGAGTTCACCGAGCTGCTGCAGGTCGACGTGCAGTCCGGCAAACCGCTCTTCGAGCAGCTGCGGCTACAGCTGATCGAAGCGGTCCGGGCCGGAGCGCTGCCGGCCGGCACCAGGCTGCCGACGGTGCGCGAGCTGGCGGGTCGGCTCGGCCTGGCCGCCAACACGGTGGCGCGGGCGTACCGGGAGTTGGAGGCGGCCGGCGTCGTGCAAACCCGGGGCCGTTTCGGCAGCTTCGTCGCCGATACCGACCCCGCTGATGCCGCGATGGTTGCCGCCGCCCGCAGCTATGCGGATGCGGCACGTGCCGTCGGACTCGGTAAGGCGGCGGCGCTGCGCTATCTGGATGCGGCCTTCGGCGGTTGAAGCCCGTTGGGGCTCAGCCGAACTCCAGCAGTGTCAACGACGGGCGCAGTTGGTCGAGGGCGCGCAGCCGATAGGCGTTGGACATCATGGTGTTGAACACCAGGCCGCGGCCCGGCGGCAGCTGCAGGTCGCGGACGGCGCGGATGCCCGGCACGGAGTGCACCAGGCCGGCGGCGTCGGCGACAGACAGGCTGAACGGCATTGGCGGCGACTTGTAGCGCAGCGAGGTCCACAGCCCGCGGCGGGTGAGCGTGGCGAACCAGGCCGGCGGTACGTCGAAGAGCATCTGTCCACCGGGGAACCGGTGGGCGCATTCGGTGATCAAACCCATCGCCTGCTCGGGCTGTAGGTACATCAGCAGGCCTTCGGCGGTGATGAAGACCCCGTCGGACGAATCGACCCGGTCCATCCAGCCGTAGTCCAGCGCCGACTGGGCGCACACCGAAACCCGTGGCGACGCCGGCAGCAGTCGCTGCCGGATTTCGGTGATCGGTGGCAGATCGACTGTGAGCCAATTGAATTGCGCGTCCGGATCGGCGTTGTCCAGGCGCCAGAAGCTGGTCTGCATACCCTCGGCCAGCGCCACCACGGTCGCCGAGGCGTGACGCTTGAGGTAGCGGCGGGTGTGAATGTCGAAAGCCAGCGCCCGCAGCGCGATGTCCTGACGGGTGGGCCCGAACTTCGCGAAGTCGAAGGCGATCGAGTCGACCAGCTCGATTGCCATCGGATCGTCGATGACGGCGTCGGCGCGGCGCGCTTCGCGGGCGCGGGCGTTCAGGGTCAGTAGCGCGGTCTCCGGCACGCCGGTGAGGGCGACCCTTGCTTTGGTGGGGCTCATCGCGGCGCAACACTACTCGCCAGGACCTTGGCCAGCGTGCGCAGGTTGCGGGTGGTGGTCGACGACCGGTACCGAACCGTTCCCGCAGCGCGGCCTCGGCGGTGCCGTGCACCGCTGCCGTCTCATCCGGCGCTTCCAAGCAGCACGTTGTCGTTGGCCGACACGGTGCGAACCTCGGCAGAACCGGCATCGGTCGGCACGGTGGGCGGATCGGTCATGCCGAGGTGGACGGCACCGACGTTGACGCCGCGCAAAAGCAGCGCGTACCGGGTGGCAGATGAGGTCGTCATGGCGCGTGGCCGACGACGTAGGCTGCTCGCATGGCGCGCCACGTTTTCGATGACAAGCTGCTGGCGTTGATCAGCGGGAACTCCCTCGGCGTGCTGGCCACCATCAAACGCGACGGGCGTCCCCAACTGTCCAACGTGCAGTACCACTTCGACCCGCGGCACGTCGCCGTCCAGGTGTCGATCACCGAGCCGCGCGCCAAGACCCGCAACCTGCGGCGCGACCCGCGGGCATCGATCCTGGTCAGCTCCGACGACGGCTGGTCCTATGCGGTCGCCGAGGGAACCGCGGAGCTCACCCCGCCGGCCGCCGCACCCGGCGACGACACCGTCGAGGCGCTGATCGCGCTGTACCGCAACATCGCCGGTGAGCATCCGGACTGGGACGAGTACCGCCAGGCGATGGTCACCGATCGCCGGGTGGTGCTGACGCTGCCGATCACACATCTGTATGGGATGCCCCCGGGTATTCGCTGACGGCGGTAGGCTGCCGGGCATGGCTGAACCACAATCCGGGCCGGACCCCAACCCCGCGGACGACGCCAGGCGCAAGTTCCGCGAAGCCCTGGACCGCAAGAACGCCAAGGCGGCGGGCGGGTCCGACCACAAGGACGCCGGCGCCAAGCAGTCTCGCTCGCACGGGCCCCTGGAGAGCCGCCGGGAATTCCGCCGCAAGAGCGGGTAGCCGGGCGTGTCGAACCTGCGGTTGGCCCGGGACCCGGCAGCCGACGCCCTGCTGGATAGCAATCCGTTCGCGCTGCTGGTCGGCATGCTGCTCGACCAGCAGGTGCCGATGGAGACCGCTTTCGCCGGGCCGAAGAAGATCGCCGACCGGATGGGCGGTCTGACCGCCCACGAGGTGGCCGGCCATGACCCGGAGAAGTTCGCTGCGCTGTGCTCGGAATCCCCTGCGGTGCACCGCTTCCCGGGATCGATGGCGGCCCGGATCCAGACCCTGGCCCGCATCGTCGTGGAGCACTACGACGGGGACGCCGCCGGGTTGTGGACGGCTGGCGACCCTGACGGCGTGGAGTTGCTGAAACGACTGAGGGGGCTGCCCGGTTTCGGCGAGCAGAAGGCCCGGATCTTCCTGGCGCTGCTCGGCAAGCAGTACGGGGTGACCCCAGCGGGTTGGCGCGCCGCCGCAGGGGAGTTCGGCAAGGTGGGCACGCACATCTCGGTGGCCGACATCGTCGACGCCGACTCGCTGGAGCGGGTGCGGGCCTACAAGAAGCAGCTGAAGACGCAGAAGAAGGGAGCAGTGGCGCCGTGAAGACCCACCTGACGTGCCCGTGCGGCGAGGCCATGGTCGGCAAGGACGAGGACGAACTGGTCGACCTGGTCCAACAGCACCTCGCCGAGGCTCACCCCGGCATGGAGTACGACCGCGACGCCATCCTGTTCATGGCCTACTGACCTCTCGCGGGGCTACGGCACCACCGTCGAGCCGATGGTGGGGATGAAGTTGCACTGGTGATCCTTGGTGCTGACCTGGCCGAAGATCGTCGACATGATGCTGCCCGAGCCGGTGTCGACGATCGCGGTCAGCGTGGTCGGGCCATCCGGGTTGATGTCGGGACGCGGGGTGAGCGTGGCGGTGCCCGATTTGCCGGTGGTCAGGTTCACCCAGGTGACGTTCAACGGCAGTTTCTGGGTTTCGGCCGGCCCGGGAGTGCCGACGGCGGTGAACACGTAGGCGGTCTGCGCGGGTCCCGGGCCGGGGGCGGGGATCTTGGCCGGACCCGCCACCGACAGCGCGGTGGCGATGGAGTTGCCGCCGTCGGCCAGGCAGCCCTGGCCGATCGAGGGGTACATGAAGTCCTGGGTGGGCGGAGCGTCCGGGCCGAACGCCGGGCTGGCCACCGGCCCGGGGGTGTCGGGCGTCGACACGGCCCCGGCCGGCACCGCCGGGGTGGCCTCGGCGGCCGGCGCTGCAGGTGCTGCCTGAGCCGCCGGTGCCGGCTCGGCCGCGGGTGCGGCTTCGGCAGCCACCGGCGCCGCCTGCGGCACCGGCCCCACCGCGTTGGCGGGGTCGACGCCGCTGGGCAGATGGGCGACACCGCCCGGCATCGACCCGGCAGTCGGCACATGCAACTCGCCGGGCGCCGCCGCGGCCGGTGCCGGCGTGCTGGGTGCGAGCGCGGCCGGTGACTGCACGAACTGGGCCACCGAGTCGGCGACCTGCTTTGCGCCGGCCGGGGCGCCGGAGCTGCCGGTGAAGGCCGCAGCCGCGGCCATCAGCAGTGACGCGGCCCCGACCGGGTCGGCGGCCGCCTGCTGGATCACCGGGCTGAGCTGCTCCATGGCCGGCAGGCCCGGCAGTTGCGCGACCGGGAGCGGCAGCGGTGCCACGGCCGGGTCGGCCCCGGCGACACCGCTGAAGATCAGCGCGGCCGACGATCCGACGGCGACGGCCGTGGTGGCGAAGAGTGTCCGAGGCGTGCGGGTCCGCGACATGATTTCTCCCAATTCTCGACTGCGAAGGCGCCCGAAGGCGCTTGAAGTCGAAAGTAGTCAGTTGCTGGTGAGGCTCAAGTGACACGTGTGGCATTTATGGAACCGTTACGGAACGTGATGGGTGATGGTTATTCGCTAGAGTCGGGCGGGTAAAAGCGACCCCGGCCGTTCCCGCCACCCCCGCCATCACCCTGGCCCCGCTGCTGCTGGCGGCCAGCGTCGCGGCCCGGCTGGTCTGGACCTACCTGGTGCCCAACGGTGCGAACTTCGTCGACCTGCACGTCTACGTCGGCGGCGCGGCCGCACTCGATCAGCCCGGCGGGCTGTATGACTATGTCTACGCCGACCAGACCCCGGACTTCCCGCTGCCGTTCACCTACCCGCCGTTCGCCGCGGTGGTGTTCTACCCGTTGCACCTGCTGCCGTTCGGGGTGATCGCGTTCGCCTGGCAGATCGGGACGATGACCGCGCTGTACGGGGTGGTCCGGGTCAGCCAGCGCCTGCTGGGAGCGGCGGCCGGCAGCGGGCGGCGCGTCGCGATGCTGTGGACGGCGGGCGCAATCTGGCTGGAGCCGTTGCGCAGCACCTTCGACTACGGGCAGATCAACGTGCTGTTGGTGTTCGCCGTGCTCTGCGCGACCTGGAGCCGGCGCTGGTGGATCTCGGGGCTGCTGGTCGGGCTGGCGGCCGGGGTGAAACTGACGCCGGCGATCGCCGGGGTCTACTTCGCCGGGATGCGACGCTGGGCGACGGTCGCGTTCTCGGTGCTGGTGTTCGCCGGCACCATCGCGGTGTCATGGTGGGTCACCGGCGATCAGACCCGGCGTTACTTCACCGAGTTGCTCGGCGACGCCCGCCGGGTCGGTCCGATCGGCACCTCGTTCAACCAGTCCTGGCGCGGTGGAATCTCCCGGATCCTCGGCCACGACGCCGGCTACGGCCCACCGGTGCTGGCCGCGATCGCGGTCACCGCGGTGCTGGCGCTGCTGGCGTGGCGGGCACTGGGCGGCGCCCGCCCCGAGCCGGACACCTTGGGGCTGCTGCTGGTGGTGGAGTTGTTCGGCCTGCTGGCCTCGCCGATCTCCTGGACCCATCACTGGGTGTGGCTGGTGCCGCTGATGATCTGGCTGCTGCACGGCCCGCTGTCGCAGCGGCCCGGCGCCCGGATTCTGGGTTGGGGTTGGCTGGCGTTGACCGCGGTCGGCGTGCCGTGGCTGTTGAGCTTCGCCCAGCCCGACATCTGGCAGATCAGCCGGCCGTGGTACCTGGCCTGGGCCGGCCTGGCCTATACCGTGGCGACGCTGGCGACGCTGGCCTGGATCGCGGCTACCGGCCGTTCGGTCGGCCCGCCAGGATCGCGTTGATATCGCCGGCCATCGCCACATCCTTTTCGGTGATGCCGCCGGCGGAGTGCGTCACCAGGGTGAAAGTCACCGTCCGCCAGCGAATGTCGATGTCGGGATGGTGGTCCCGAGCCTCGGCGTGCTCGGCGACCCGCCGCACCGCCTCGATCCCGGCGAGGAATGCCGGGAACTTCACCGACCGGCGCAGCGCGCCGTCGGCGTGTTCCCAGCCGTCGAGGCCGGGCAGGGTGGCGGCCACCTGTTCATCGGTCAAAACGGCCATAACCGACGGTATACCCTCACTGGACATGCCAACCCAGATCGTCGTCGCCGCAGCCCTGATAGCCGAATCGGCGCTGCTGATCGCGCAGCGGCGGCGGCCGCCGGAACTAGCGGGTCGCTGGGAACTGCCCGGCGGGAAGGTGGCGCCCGGCGAAACCGAGCCCGCTGCGCTGGCCCGCGAACTGGCCGAGGAGCTGGGCCTGGACCGCGAAGCCGTCCGGGTGGGTGAGCGCCTCGGCGCCGACGTGGCGCTGGGCGAAACCATGACGTTGCGGGCCTACCGGGTGAGCGTGGCGCGCGGTGAACCGCGCCCGCACGACCACCATGCGCTGCGCTGGGTGACCGCCGACGAACTGCCCGAAATCGACTGGGTGCCGGCCGACCGGGCGTGGCTGGCGGAGTTGACCCGGGCGCTGCGATCCGGACCCGAACCGGGCTAGCACGCCGGCACGTTTTCGCGATCGGGGTCTTTCGCTGGCAGAATCGCCCGGTGAACTTCCGCAACGTCGCCATCGTCGCTCACGTCGACCACGGCAAGACCACCCTTGTAGACGCCATGCTGCGGCAGTCTGGCGCCCTGCACGAACGCGGCGACACCCAGGAACGGGTGATGGACAGCGGCGATCTGGAACGGGAAAAGGGCATCACGATCCTGGCGAAGAACACCGCCGTGCATCGTCACCACAGTGATGGCACCGTGACCTGCATCAACGTGATCGACACCCCCGGGCACGCCGATTTCGGCGGCGAGGTGGAGCGTGGTCTGTCGATGGTCGACGGGGTGCTGCTGCTGGTCGACGCCTCCGAGGGGCCACTGCCGCAGACCCGGTTTGTGCTGCGCAAGGCACTGGCCGCACACCTGCCGGTGATCCTGGTGGTCAACAAGACCGACCGGCCCGACGCCCGCATCGCCGAGGTCGTCGACGCCAGCCACGACCTGCTGCTCGATGTGGCCAGCGACCTCGATGACGAAGCCCAGCGGGCCGCCGAGCACGCGCTGGGGCTGCCGACGCTGTACGCCTCCGGCCGGGCCGGGGTGGCCAGCACCACCGCGCCTGCCGACGGCCAGATTCCCGAGGGCGACAATCTGGACCCGCTCTTCGAGGCGCTGGAAGAGCACGTTCCGCCGCCGTCCGGCGACCCGGAAGCGCCACTGCAGGCCCTGGTGACCAACCTCGACGCATCGCCGTTCCTGGGCCGGCTGGCGCTGATCCGCGTCTACAACGGCAGGATCCGCAAGGGCCAGCAGGTCGCTTGGCTGCGCGAGATCGAGGGGCAACCGGCGGTCGTCTCGGCCAAGATCACCGAGTTGCTGGTCACCGAGGGGGTGGAGCGGACCTCCACCGACGAGGCCATCGCCGGTGACATCGTGGCGGTTGCAGGCATCGGCGACATCATGATCGGTGACACACTGGCCGACGCTGCCGACCCGAAGGCGCTGCCGCGCATCACCGTCGACGAGCCGGCGATCTCGGTGACGATCGGCACCAACACCTCGCCGCTGGCCGGCAGGGTGTCCGGGCACAAGCTGACCGCGCGCATGGTGAAATCCCGACTGGACACCGAATTGGTCGGCAACGTCTCGGTCCGGGTGGTCGACATCGGCCGGCCCGACGCCTGGGAGGTTCAGGGCCGTGGTGAGCTGGCGCTGGCCATTCTGGTGGAGCAGATGCGCCGCGAGGGTTTTGAGTTGACCGTCGGCAAACCCCAGGTGGTGACCAAGACCATCGACGGCAAACTGCACGAACCGTTCGAACACCTGACCGTGGACTGCCCGGAGTCCTACGTCGGCGCCGTCACCCAGTTGGCCGCCGCCCGCAAGGGCCGGATGACCGAGATGGCCAACCACACCACCGGATGGGTGCGGATGGAGTTTGTCATCCCCAGCCGCGGGCTGATCGGCTGGCGCACCGATTTTCTGACCGAGACCCGCGGCACCGGCATCGCCAACGCGGTGTTCGACGGCTATCAGCCGTGGGCCGGGGAGGTCCGGGCCCGGCACACCGGGTCGCTGGTCAGCGACCGGAGCGGCGCCATCACGCCGTTCGCGCTGATCCAGCTCGCCGATCGCGGTCAGTTCTTCGTCGAGCCCGGCCAGGACACCTACGAGGGCATGGTGGTCGGCATCAACCCGCGGGCCGAGGACCTCGACATCAACGTCACCAAGGAGAAGAAGCTGACCAACATGCGGTCCTCGACCGCCGACGTGATCGAGACGCTGGCCAAGCCGATCGAACTCGACCTGGAGCAGGCGATGGAGTTCTGTGCGGTCGACGAGTGCGTCGAGGTGACCCCGGAGGCGGTGCGGGTGCGCAAGGTGGAGTTGGATGCCACGACGCGGGCCCGCAGCCGGTCGCGGGCCAAGGCGCGCGGTTAACGTGGTGGGCGTGCCGAAATCAGCCCGTCGCGCCCGCGCGACGGCCGGCGCGCTGGTCACGACGCTGATCCTGGCCGTACCGCTGGAGACCTCGGCGTGCACGGTCAACCCGCCACCGGCGCCGCAGAGCACCCAGACGCCGGAGAGCCCCGCACCGCCACCGAAACGGGTCAGCCAGATCATCGTCGGTATCGACTCGATCGGCGCCGGATTCAACCCGCACCTGCTGTCCGATCTGTCCCCGGTGACCGCCGCGGTGAGTGCGCTGGTGTTGCCGAGTGCCTTTCGGCCGGTGCCCGACCCGGACAGCGCGACCGGCTCGCGGTGGGAGATGGACCCGGCCCTGCTGGTGTCTGCCGAGGTGACCAGCACGGCTCCGTTCACGGTGGCCTACAAGATCCGGCCCGAGGCGTCCTGGACCGACAACGCCCCGATCGCCGCTGACGACTTCTGGTACCTGTGGCAGCAGATGGTCAGCCAGCCGGGCGTGGTCGATCCGGCCGGCTACGACCTGATCACCGGGGTGCAATCGGTCGACGGCGGGAAACGGGCCGTCGTCACCTTCGCGCACCCGTACCCGGCCTGGCGGGAGCTGTTCTCCAACATCCTCCCGGCGCACATCGTCAAGGATGTGCCGGGCGGGTTCCCCGCCGGCTTGACCCGGGCGCTGCCGGTCACCGGCGGGCAGTTCCGGGTGGAGAACATCGATCCGCAGCGCGACGCGATCCTGCTCGCCCGCAACGACCGGTACTGGGGTCCGCCGGCCAAGCCGGACCTGATCCTGTTCCGCCGGGCCGGAGCGCCGGCGGCGCTGGCGGATTCGATTCGCAACGGCGACACCCAGGTGGCCCAGGTGCACGGCGGTGCGGCGGCGTTCGCCCAGCTGTCGGCCATTCCGGGGGTGCAGACGGCCCGGACGGTCACACCGCGGGTGATGCAGCTGGCGTTGCGCGCCGGCAAACCGAAGTTGGCCGATACCCAGGTCCGCAAGGCCATTCTGGGGCTGCTGGACGTCGGCCTGCTCGCCACCGTGGGCGCCGGCAGCGATAACACCGTCACGCTGGACCAGGCGCAGGTCCGGGCGCCGAGCGACCCCGGCTACCTGCCGACCGCGCCGCCGGCGATGACCACCGCGGCCGCGCTCGGGATGCTGGCGTCGGCCGGCTACCGGATCGACAGGGACGCCCGGGCCGCCCTGCCGGCGCCATCGGACGAACCGGCGGGGCCGCACTCACCGGAGGTCACCCGCGGCAGGATCAGCAGGGACGGCGAGCAACTGGCGCTGGCCATCGGGGTGGCGGCCAACGACCCGACCTCGGTGGCGGTGGCCAACACCGCCGCCGACCAGTTGCGCAACGTCGGCATCGCGGCGACCGTGCTTGCGCTGGACCCGGTGAAGTTGTACCGGGAGGCGCTGGCCGGCAACCAGGTGGACGCCGTCGTCGGCTGGCAGCAGGCCGGGGGGGATCTGGCGACCATGCTGGCCTCCCGCTATGGCTGTTCTGCCCTGCAGGCGACGACGGTGTCGACGCCGGAGGCCACCCCGGCAGCGCCCGCACCCGCCGGTGGCCCGGTCACCACGCCGGCGTCGCCGGTCCCGTCGGCGACGACCGGGTCCCGCCCGCCCGGTCTGGCGGTGCTGGTGCAGGCACCGTCGAACATCACCGGGGTCTGCGATCACAGCATCCAGTCGAATATCGAAGCGGCCCTGACCGGGGACAAGAAGATCAACGAGGTGATCGCCGCGGTCGAACCGCGGTTGTGGAACATGTCGACGGTGCTGCCGATCCTGCAGGACACCACGATCGTCGCGGCGGGTCCCAGCGTGGCGAACGTCAGCCTGTCCGGGGCGGTGCCGGTCGGCATCGTCGGCGACGCCGGTGGCTGGGTGAAGACCCCTTGAGCCGATAAGCCTGTGAACTGCGGGCGAACCGACCCGCGCCGCACACCGGCTACGACGGAGCAAAGTCAGCGGAATGGCAGAATTTTGACAACTTTGCCGGTTGTCACACAGATAGTGCTTGGATAGCATTAAGGCTCTAATACTATTAACGGTATGAGCGGACATCAGGGGAGACACGTCATGGAACAGGTCGCTCGCCGGTACATCACCGCGGCCGCGGCTGTCACCGCTGCCGCCGGTCTGATCGCCGCGATTCCTGCCCTGACGCCGTCGCTGCCCGATGTGCAGGTGCGTGGCACGGATCTGACCGCGAACGTCTCCGACCTGCCGGGCTCCGAGGTCACCGCGCTCTACGACGTCATTCAGCAGGAGTTCAGCGGCAATACCGACGCGGTCCAGAACGCCATCGCGCCGGGGGAGGTGTTCTCCGGCGATGACGGTATCGCTTTCGGTGGCGGGGACCCATCGCTCACCGCCGATGACACGACGGTAGACCCCAGCCTGGTGACCGGTCTGCTCGGCGGCAGCTTCGATCCGGCCGTGATCAGTGCGGGTCCGCTCGTCGGCGTCGAGCCCGGCGTCAACGCGGTGGGGGGTGGCACATCCGGTGGGCTGTTCGGCGGCACCGACGCGCTGACCAGCGCCGCGGTCAGCTTCATCGCGCTGTCCGCGGCGGACCTGGTACCCGCGCTGCAGGCCGCCTACCAGGGCTTCACCAGCGCCGTGGTCGCGGCAGAGATGGCGTACAACGACGCCCTGGTCAACACCCAGGTGGACACCGTGGAGCGGTTCTTCGGCAGCGGTAACACCGCCAGCGATTTCATCAGCTGGATCTTCAGCAACAACAACATGCTGCTGGCGCAGAACGAGACCGCACTGAACAACCTGATCGGTGCCAACTTCGACCCCGATGCCATTCACGGCAGCCTGGTCACCGCCTTGAATGCCCAAGGGTTCACCCTGGACGACTGGGCGGTCCTGCTGGGGGTGAGCCCGGACGAGTTGAGCCAGGTGGTCAGCGCGGCCCAGTCCAGCGACCTGTGGACCCTGCTGGACGGCTTCGGCTTGGCCGGCATCTTCCCGGGCCTGTTCTGACCTGATCGTCCGCGCCCAAGTCCGCATCCAGGGCGGTACGGTGCGTCCATGTCGTCTCAGCAGACACCGCGCCTGCTGTTCGTCCATGCCCATCCCGACGATGAGACGCTGACCACCGGGGCCACCATCGCCCACTACGCCGCCCGCGGCGCCCGGGTGCAGGTCATCACCTGCACCCTCGGCGAGGAGGGTGAGGTGATCGGGGAACGCTGGGCCCAGCTCGCCGTCGGTTGCGCCGACCAGCTCGGGGGTTACCGCATCGGCGAACTCACCGCGGCGCTGCGGGCGTTGGGGGTTGGGGCACCGGTGTTCCTGGGCGGTGCGGGCCGGTGGCGCGACTCGGGGATGGTGGGTACCCCGGCGCGGCGCCGACAGCGGTTCGTCGACGCCGACGACCGGGACACCGTCGGTGCGCTGGTGGCGGCCATTCGGGAACTGCGCCCGCACGTGGTGGTGACGTACGACCCGGGGGGCGGCTACGGCCACCCCGATCATGTGCACACCCATGCCGTCACCACCGCGGCCGTCGCCGCCGCGGCCGGCACCGGCTATCCGGGGCTGCCGTGGGCTACGCCGAAGCTGTACTGGACGGTGATCGCGAGCAGCGCGATTCAAGCCGGTCTGGACGCGTTGACAGCCGCCGATCTGCTGCCGCCGTGGGTGTTGCCGGCGGATGTCGCTGCCCTGGGCGGGTATCCCGACGGCCGGATCGATGCGGTCATCGAGGCCGCTGACGCGCTGCCCGCCAAGGTGGCCGCCCTGGCTGCGCATGCCACCCAGGTCGCCGTCGGGCCCACCGGCCGGGCGTTCGCGCTGTCGAACAATCTGGCGTTGCCGATTTCCGGCGCCGAACACTACCTGCTGGCCGCCGGTAGTGCCGGTGAGCGCGACCAGCGGGGGTGGGAGACCGACCTACTCGCCGGACTTGATCTCGGCGCGACGGGCACACGGTAAGCTGCTTCGCATGGACCCGGATCTGGACCCCAACTTGGAGCACTGGCAGTGGTGGCTGGACAGCTACCAGTGGATGGTCGGATCGATGGTGAGCCAGTTGGACAGCATCCCGACTTGACCGCGGCCGGGCCGCCTGCTGCGCGGGCCGGGGACATCGGCGCCGCTGATTCGGCGATTCGGCTCGTGGTGCTCACGCTGCTGGCTTTCGACGGGGTGCTCTGCGCGGTTGCAACCGCGCTCTTCTTGCCCAGTTACCTTGGCGCGCTGCCCTTTCCGATCAGCGCGCTGATCGGGGGCCTGGTCAATGCCGGCCTGGTGTGGGCTGCGATGCACTGGACCGAATCACTGCGGTTGGCCGCGCTGCCACTGTGGACGTGGCTGGTGACCGTGGCTGCCATGACGCTTGGCGGCCCGGGTGACGACGTCATTTTCGGTGGCCGGGGTGTGATGGCCTACGGCGTGCTGGTGATGATCGTCCTGGGCAGTGCTCCGCCGGGGTGGTTGCTGTGGCGGCGCCGTGGGCGCGGTGCCTAGCCGCGGTCAGCCGAGCAGGATTCCGTCCAGTTCCGGCAGGATGTCCGCCACCGTGTCCGGTACGGGAACCGCTTCGAGTCCGGGCAGCGGCGGCAGTGGCGGCAGCAGATGCACGAACCAGGAGATCTGGGCGTCGACGAACGTGGTGAACGCGGCGACGGTGGCGCTGCCGACGTTGCTCAGCGCCTCGCCGAACCCGACGGTTCCATCCAGGAGGTAGGCGGTGTTGAACACCAGGCTGCTCACGATGGACTCACCGAGGTTGTAGAACATGTTGAGCTGCGAAGCCAGCAGGCCGCCGAACGGCACCCAGCGCAGCGCCCACGAGACCAGGTCGACGCCGTACTGCACCCACTCCTCCAGGGTCAGGTAGAGCCCGATGATGCCGTCGCCGAGCGCCGACGCCGGCGCCACGTCGGTGACCTGACCCGCCAACTGCTGGAAGTCCGGCCCGGCCGGCAGCACCGCCGCGGTCAGGCGGGCCGCCGGATCGGTAACCGCGGCCTGGTGCGCTGTCCCCGGAGGTGCCAGCACCACGGCACCGGTGACCGCAACCGCGATGAATGACCGCCCGAGAACCGTCCCCGCCCCCTGCTGGATCATGCGGGGAAATCTACCCGCTTTCTAGCCGAGCAGGCTCAGCAGCGCCGCGCCGGCATCCTGGGCCAGTTCGGCGAACCCGTCGAGGTTCGGCAGCGCCAGATCCGGCAGGGCCGGGACGCCGAGGGTCGCGGTCAGATCGCCGACGTCGACGGCGGCCACCGGGGAGATCGACACGATGGTGCTGATGATGCTCTCGACGAAGCTGACCGGATACGTGACCAGGGAGCTCAGGCCGAGCCAGGACAGCGGCATGGTGACGAGGTTGAGCACGGTGTTGAACAAACCGGCCACCGTCGACCAAACGGGCGACGAGATGAAGCCGGCCGCTCCCGCGATGTCCAGCGCCTCCAGTACCTCGGCGTCGGGCAGCTGTGCTGTTGTCAGCGCCGCGTCCAGCACGTCGAACGATTGCGCCACCGAGGTGAGCTGCACCGGTATCGGCTGCGCGGCGGGTGCCGGCGCGATCGTCGGGGTCAGTACCGCGGCGGCGACGCACGTCGCCACCAGCCCGGGTGTCATTGGTGTGAAAACTGAACGATTCACGATGGACTCCTCTCAGGTATTGGTAAGTGAACCACCGTCATCCGTAGCAGTCAATGGGTTGAATGTCGGTAAATTCCTCTCATGATCCGGCGGTTGCGGACCCGGTCTGGCGTTGCAGCGGGCCCGGCCGTCGCTCTCGGCCGTGAGATGCCCGGCGCCCTGGTCTGGAAGAGTGTGGCGGGTGCGGAATGAACGTCGATCGGATGTGGGTTATGCCGATGTGGATCTGACCCCGGACGCTGTCGGCGCACTGTCAGATTCGGAGCCGAAACCCAGTGCCTCCGCGGTTCGTCGGGTGCTGCGGCGCGCCCGCGACGGTGTCGTCCTCAATGCCGCAGAAGCGGCCATTGCGATGACCGCCCGCGGCGACGACCTGGCCGATCTCTGCTCCAGTGCGGCCCGGGTGCGCGACGCCGGCCTGCGATCCGCCGCCCGACTCGGTCCGGCCGGCCGGTTGCCGGTCAGCTATTCGCGCAAGGTGTTCATCCCGGTCACCCACCTGTGCCGGGACAGCTGTCACTACTGCACCTTCGTCACCGTGCCCGGGGTGCTGCGCGCCCAGGGCAAACAGATGTACCTGGGACCCGACGAGATCCTCGATATCGCCCGTCGCGGTGCCGAACTCGGCTGCAAGGAAGCCCTGTTCACCCTCGGTGACCGGCCGGAGGCGCGTTGGCCCGAGGCGCAGCGGTGGCTGGACGAACGCGGCTATGACACCACCCTGTCCTATCTGCGGGCGATGGCGATCCGGGTGCTGGAGGAGACCGGACTGCTGCCGCACCTGAACCCCGGCGTGCTGAGCTGGTCGGAGATGTCCCGGCTGAAGCCGGTGGCGCCGTCGATGGGCATGATGCTGGAGTCGACCTCCCGGCGGTTGTTCGAGACCAAGGGCCTGGCGCACTACGGCAGCCCGGACAAGGATCCGGTGGTGCGGCTGCGCACGCTCACCGACGCCGGCCGGCTCGCCATCCCGTTCACCACCGGACTGCTGGTCGGCATCGGCGAGACCCTGGCCGAACGCGCCGACACCCTGCATGCGATCCGCAAGGTGCACAAGGAGTTCGGTCACATTCAGGAAGTCATCGTGCAGAACTTCCGGGCCAAGGAGCACACCGCGATGGCGGCGGCGCCCGACGCCGGCTTCGAGGATTTCCTGGCCACCGTCGCGGTGGCGCGGCTGGTGCTGGGACCCAAGATGCGCGTCCAGGCGCCGCCGAACCTGGTCTCGGCCGAGGAATGTCTGGCCCTGATCGGCGCCGGGGTCGACGATTGGGGCGGGGTTTCGCCGCTAACACCCGACCACGTCAACCCCGAACGGCCCTGGCCGGCGCTGGATGACCTGGCCGCGATCACCGAGCGGGCCGGCTACGACCTGGTCCAGCGGCTCACCGCCCAGCCCGACTATGTGCGGGCCGGGGCGGGCTGGATCGACCCGCGGGTGCGGCCGCACGTGCTGGCACTGGCCGATCCGGCCACCGGCTGGGCCCGTGACGTCAAACCGGTCGGTCTGGCCTGGCAGGAACCCGACGACGTGGAATCCGCCGGCCGGGTTGACCTGCACACCGCGATCGACACCGACGGCCGGGCGACCGAAACGCGCAGCGATCTGGGCAGCGCGTTCGGGGACTGGGAGTCGATCCGCCAACGCGTGGGAGAACTGGCCGCCCGTGCCCCGGAGCGTGTCGACACCGATGTGTTCGCCGCGCTGCGCGCGGCCGAACGTGATCCCGCCGGCTGCACCGACGACGAATACCTGGCGCTGGCCACAGCTACCGGCCCCGCGATGGATGCGGTTGCGGCACTGGCTGATGCGTTGCGCCGGGATGCGGTCGGCGACGACGTGACGTTCGTGGTGAACCGCAACATCAACTTCACCAACATCTGCTACGTCGGTTGCCGATTCTGCGCGTTCGCCCAGCGCAAGGGCGACGCCGACGCGTTCTCGCTGTCCAACGCCGAAGTCGGCGAACGCGCCTACCAGGCGCACCTGGCCGGGGCCACCGAGGTGTGCATGCAGGGGGGCATCGACCCCGAGCTGCCGGTCACCGGCTACGCCGACCTGGTACGCGCGGTCAAGGCCCGGGTACCGTCGATGCACGTGCACGCGTTCTCCCCGATGGAGATCGCCAACGGGGTGGCCAAGAGCGGTTTGAGCGTTCGGGAGTGGCTGGTCAGCCTGCGCGAGGCAGGTCTGGGCAGCATCCCCGGCACTGCCGCGGAGATTCTGGACGACGAGATCCGCTGGGTGCTGACCAAGGGCAAGCTGCCGACCGCGCTGTGGGTCGAGGTGATCAGCACCGCCCACGAGGTCGGCCTGCCATCCAGTTCGACGATGATGTACGGGCACATCGATTCGCCACGGCACTGGGTCGGCCACCTGCGAGTGCTGCGCGACATCCAGGACCGCACCGGCGGTTTCACCGAGTTCGTGCCGCTGCCGTTCGTGCACCAGAGTTCCCCGCTGTATCTGGCCGGCGGGGCAAGGCCGGGCCCCAGTCACCGGGACAACCGGGCGGTGCACGCGCTGGCGCGCATCATGCTGCACGGGCGGATCGACAACATCCAGACCAGCTGGGTCAAGCTCGGGGTGGAGCGCACCCGGGTGATGCTGAACGGCGGCGCCAACGACCTGGGCGGCACGCTGATGGAGGAGACCATCTCCCGGATGGCCGGCTCGGAGCACGGCTCGGCGAAGACGGTCGCCGAGCTGGCCGCGATCGCCGAGGGGATCGGCCGGCCGGCCCGTCAGCGCACCACCGGCTATGCGCCGGTGTGCGTGTCCCCGGCCGACACGCCGGGCTGAGCACCGGAACTACGCGCGCTCGCGGCGATGAGCGTGTATACACGCGCCATGAGAACGGTGGCGGTTCTGCTGGCGCTGGCGCTGTCGGCCCTGGCCGGGTGTGGCAGCAACCAGACCGCGCCCGCCGAATTCAGCGTGTCCAGCCCGGCATTCGCCGAGAACGGCCAGATTCCGGCCGAGTACTCCTGCGGCGGGCGCAACGTGCCCCCACCGTTGCACTGGCACAACGTGCCGCACGAGGCCGAATCGCTGGCGGTCGTGGTCGACGACCCGGATGCGCCGGACGGGCGCTACGTGCACTGGGTGGCCAGCGGGATACCGCCGTCCACCTCCGACATCGTCGAGGGGGTGCTGCCCCGCGCGGCGGTGGTCAGCCTGAACTCCGCCGGCAAAGCGGAATATCTGGGTCCGTGCCCGCCACCCGGCGCCGGTCTCCATCACTACCGGTTCGCGCTGTACGCACTGCGCAAACCGTTGGCGTTGCAGCCGGGCACGCCTGTGCAGGAGTCGACCGCGGCCATTGCGAACCTGTCGATCGCCGACACCGGCACGGTCGGGGTGTTCGGTCGCTGAGCCTACAGTCGGGCCGCCAGCTCGGTGCCCTGCCTGATGGCGCGCTCGGCGTCCAACTCGACGGCCAGTGCCGCTCCGCCGATGATGTGCGGGCTCATGCCGCGGGTCCGCAACCCGTCCGCCAGGTCGCGCACCGGCTCCTGTCCGGCGCAGATCACCACGTTGTCCACCGCGAGCAGCTGCCGGCGGGCGCGCTTGGCGCCGAAGCTGATGTGCAGCCCGCCGTCATCGATGCACTCGTAGTTCACACCGGAAAGCTGCTGCACCCCTTTGGCTTTCAGTGACGCGCGATGCACCCAGCCGGAGGTCTTGGGAAGCCGGCTGCCCTGCCGGCCGGCGGTCCGTTGCAGCAGATACACCTGGCGGGCCGGCGGCGCGGGTATCGGCGTCGTGAGTGCGCCGCGGGCGTCCCAGGGGTTGGCCGCACCCCACTCGGCTCTCCACTCCTCGAGGTGCAGCGTCGGTGATGATTCAGTCACCAGGAATTCGCTCACGTCGAAGCCGATGCCGCCGGCGCCGACCACGGCCACCGCCGCTCCGACCGGCCGGCCGGTGATGGCCTCGGCGTAGGACAGCACCATCGGGTGGTCGATGCCCGCGATGTCCGGTACCCGTGGCGTGACACCGGTGGCCAGCACCACCTCGTCGAACCCGGTCAGCTCACCGGCGCCCACCCGGGTGTCGAGTCGTACCGTGACGCTGTGCTTGTCCAGCATGGTGGCGTAGTACCGGATCGTCGCGGCGAACTCCTCTTTGCCGGGAATCCGCCGGGCCAGGTCGAATTGGCCGCCGATGACGCGGTTGGCCTCGAACAGCGTCACGTTGTGCCCGCGTTGCGCCGCGGTCACCGCCGCCGACAGCCCGGCCGGCCCGGCGCCGACCACCGCGATGCGCCGGATGCGCCGGACCGGGTGCAGGATCAGCTTTGTCTCCTGCCCGGCGCGCGGATTGACCAGGCATGAGACCTTCTTGTGCGCGAAGGCGTGATCCAGGCAGGCCTGGTTGCACGAGATGCAGGTGTTGATCTCGTCGGCGCGACCATCGGACGCTTTGCGTACCCAGTCCGGGTCGGCCAGCATCGGCCGCGCCATCGAGATCAGCTGCACGGAGGTTTCGGTGAGGATGTGCTCGGCGGTCTGTGGCATGTTGATCCGGTTGGACGCCACCACGGGAATCGTGACATGGTCGGCCACCGCCCCGCTGATGCCGGCGAACGCGCTGTTGGGCACCGAGGTGACGATGGTCGGCACCCGCGCCTCGTGCCAGCCGAAACCCGAGTTGATCATGGTGGCGCCGGCCGATTCGACTTCGGTTGCCAGGTCGAGGATTTCATCCCAGCTCTGACCGTCCTCGACATAATCGGCCATCGACATCCGGTAGCAGATGATGAAGTCGTCGCCGACCGCGGCCCGGCTGCGCGCCACGATCTGCACGCAGAACCTGCGCCGGTTCGCCGCGGTGCCACCCCAGTCATCGGTGCGCCGATTGGTGCGCGGGGCCAGGAACTGGTTCAGCAGATAGCCTTCGCTGCCCATGATCTCGACCCCGTCATAGCCGGCGTCGCGGGCCAGCGAAGCCGCTCGGGCGAAGTCGGCGATGGTCTGCTCGACACCGCGGGCCGACAGTGCCCGCGGCCGGAACGGGTTGATCGGCGCCTTGATCGACGAGGCGCTGACCGAAAGCGGATGGTAGGCATAGCGTCCCGCATGCAGGACCTGCAGCAGAATCTTGCCGCCCGACTCGTGCACGGCCTCGGTGATGCGTCGGTGCCGGCGGGCGTCGGCGGCGGTGATCAGCTGCGAGGCGAACGGCAGCAGCCAGCCGGATCGATTCGGGGCATAGCCGCCGGTGATGATCAGCCCGACACCGCCGCGGGCCCGCTCGGCGAAGTATTCGGCGAGTCGGCCGACGTCGCCGGCCCGGTCTTCCAGCCCGGTGTGCATGGAACCCATCACCACCCGGTTGCGCAACGAGGTGAAGCCGAGATCCAACGGCGACATCAGGTTCGGATACGGATTCGCAGCGCGGGGGAGTGTCACGGCGGCAGCATAGGCGTGGGGGTGCAGGGACGCAACGAGTTGCGCTGCGATTGTGTGCGTCGGACCGCAGTGCGGCGACGACGTAAGATCGGCAATCGTGATTTCCGCATACGGGGGTGTGTCGGCCTCGCTGCCGGAGTTCCCGTGGGACACCCTGGCCGGGGTGGCGGCACTGGCGCGGTCGCATCCCGGCGGCATCGTCGACCTGTCGGTCGGCACCCCGGTGGACCCCGTCGCGCCCGTCATCCGCGATGCGCTCGCGGCGGCCAGTGCGGCACCCGGGTATCCCGCCACCGCCGGCAGCCCGGCGTTGCGAGCGGCTGCGGTTGCCGCACTGCGCCGCCGCTACGGCGTCACCGCGCTGCCGGAGGCCGCGGTGCTGCCGGTGATCGGCACCAAGGAGTTCATCGCCTGGCTGCCGACCCTGCTCGGCCTGGGGCCCGACCACACGGTGGTGGTGCCGGAACTGGCCTACCCCACCTACGAGGTGGGCGCTCGGCTGGCCGGGACCCGCGTGCTGCGGGCCGACGGGCGGGCCGGCCTCGGCGCTGTGTCACCGGCGCTGGTGTACCTGAACTCGCCGAGCAACCCGACCGGCGGAATCTTGAGCGCTGCGGAGTTGCGGGCCACCGTCGGCTGGGCGCGCGGGCACGGAGCGCTGCTGGTCTCCGACGAGTGCTACCTGGGGCTGGGCTGGGATGCCGAACCGGTCTCGGTGCTGCACCCGGCGGTGTGCGACGGCGACCATGGCGGGCTGCTGGCGGTGCATTCGCTGTCCAAGACCTCGTCGCTGGCCGGGTACCGGGCCGGTTTCGTCGCCGGCGACCCGCTGCTGGTGGCCGAGTTGCTGGCGGTGCGCAAGCACGCCGGCATGATGGTGCCCACCCCGGTGCAGGCGGCGATGGTGGCCGCCCTGGACGACGACGCCCACGAACGTCAGCAGCGGGACCGCTACGCCCGGCGCCGGGCCGCGCTGCTTCCCGCACTGCGGGCGTGCGGGTTCCGCGTAGAGCTGTCCCAGGGCGGGTTGTACCTGTGGGCCACCCGCGGTGAGCCGTGCCGGGAGACCGTGGACTGGCTGGCCCGGCGCGGCATCCTGGTGGCCCCCGGAGAGTTCTACGGGCCCGCGGGCGCCGACCATGTCCGGGTGGCGCTGACCGCCACCGACGAACGGATCGGTGCGGCGGTCGACCGGCTGGCTCCGCAGTAGGGCGGAGGCGTTGCGCGGGCGCCGCGGGCGGGTAAGGATAGCTCGTGACGTCGTCAGCGCCGCGCCCCGGCATCCCGCCGTCGATCGGGGACGTGGCCAAGCGAATCTTCCTGGGCAAGCCGCTGGTCACCGAGGAGTTGTCGTCCGAAAAGCTCTCGAATCCGGTTGCCCTGGGGGCGCTTTCGCCGGACGCCATATCATCGACCGCCTACGGTCCCGAACAGATCATGATCGAGTTGCTGCCGCACGCCGGGCTGGCCGCGTTCGTACTGCTGCTTCCGATCACCGGCGCGATCCTGCTGATCCTGGTGCTGGTGGCCGCCTCGTATCGGCAGGTGGTCATGGTCTACACCCGGGCCGGCGGATCCTATGTGGTGGCGCGGGAGAACTTCGGGCCAAGGATCGCCCAGATCGCCGCCGCCGCACTGCTGATCGACTACATCGTCACCGTGGCCGTGCAGGCGGCCGCCGGTACGGTGGCCGTCGCGTCGGCGATTCCGGCGCTGGGACCGTTCAGCCTGGTGATCACCGTCGCCGTGGTGATCGCCATCTGCTATGCGAATCTGCGTGGTCTGCGCGAAGCCGGTCGGCCGTTCGCGGCGGCGACCTACTTCTTCGTGGCCATGATGACCCTGACCATCGTGGTCGGTGTCACCCGGCAGATCTTCTGGCAGCTCACGGTGTACAGCCCGGAACGCATCGTCGGTGCGGTACCGGTTGAGCAGGGCGACGGACTGGTGCTGGGCGCGACGGTTCTGGTGCTGCTGCGCGCGTTCGCCAACGGCGGTGCGTCGCTGACCGGTGTCGAGGGGATCTCCAACACCGTCGACGCTTTCGCCAAACCGCAGGGTGTCAACGCCCGCCGGGTTCTCACCGCGATGGCATGCATGCTGGGCTTCCTGGTGGCCGGGATCTCCTACCTGGCCTACGCCACGCATGCCACACCGTACGCCGCCGGGTATCCGTCGATGGTCTCCGAGATCGCCCGGGCGGTGTTCGGCAGCGGCGCGATCGGCAACGCGATGTTCCTGCTCGTTCAGGCGTCCACCGCCGCGATCCTGTTCACCGGGGCCAACACCAGCTTCAACGGATTCCCGGCGCTGGCCAGCTTCGTCGCCGAAGACCGATTCCTGCCCCGGCAGCTGATGAAACGTGGTCACCGCCTGGTGTTCTCCAACGGGATCATCACGCTGACGGCGCTGTCGGTGGCGCTGCTGGTGATCACCGGCGGCTCGGTCAACGCGCTGGTCCCGTTCTACGCGATCGGGGTGTTCACCGGGTTCTCGATGGCTGGCTACGGAATGACGAAACATTATCTGTCCCACCGTGATCCCGGTTGGCGTCGCAGGGTTGCGATCAACCTGTCCGCCGGCATCCTCTCCACGATCGTGGTGGGCATCTTCGCGGTGGCCAAGTTCACCGAGGGGGCCTGGCTGGTGGTGGTGGTCTTCCCGCTGCTGGTCCTCGTCCTGATGCGGCTCAACCGGGAGTACCGGGAGGAGGCCGCGATCCTGGAGACGTTCCGCACCGACCGGCCGGAGTTGGTCAAGTATGCGCGGCACCGGGTGTTCGTCTTCGTCAACTCGCTCGATCTGGCGGTGCTCGAGGCGGTGCGCTATGGGCGGGGGCTGCGGGCCGACGAGTTGATCGCGGTGCACTTCATGGTCGATGCCGCCCACGCCGCCCGGCTGCGGACCCGTTGGGAAAACTTCGATCTCGACATCCGGCTGCGAGTGGTGGACTGCCCGGACCGGAGGATCAACCGGGCCGCGCAACTGCTGGTCGCAGCGGCCTGCAGTGAGCACCCGGACAGTAACGTGACTGTGCTGTTGCCGCGACGCACCTACTCGGCACTGCTGGGCAGGCTGCTACACGATCGCAGCGCCGACAAGATCGCCCGGGCGATCAGCCGCATCCCGGACGCAGCCGCGACGATCGTGCCCTACGACGTGGAATCGCGGATCGCGGAAGCCTTCCCGGGCGGATTGGAGCAGCGGATCGCCCGACGGTTGAGCAAGCTGCAGGCCAGGATCGCGCAAGGCGACGACGAGACCGTCGACGCCTACGAGCACCCGGAACGACCGCCGGCCGTCATCGCGGTGGGCGGGCTGATCGCCGGGCGGCTCGCCACCATCGAAGGCCGGGTCAGCCAGATCGAGGACATAGCCAAGGCAGCCAAGGGCGCCAAGGGGCAGGAGGCCGTCCGGTGGATCGTGGTGGGTGACGACAGCGGCGATGTTCGCATCACCTTCACGCCGGGCCACGGCGGCGCCGACATCCAGCCCGGCCAGTTGCTGCGGGTCACCGGAGAGCCCCGGCAGAGGGGCAACCGCCCGATGTCGATGGTCGACCCCCGCTACGTTCTGGTGGAGGAGACGGTCCAGCAGCCGGGGGAGGTCAGCTGACGCAGTCGGCGGTCAGGATTCGCGCGATCGCGTCATGCTCGGCCTGAGTGACCCACAGTCCGTAGGCCGCCTTCACGTCGACGATCCGGCCGACATAGGCGCACCGGTAGGACTTGTTGGGCGGCAACCACGTTGCGGCGTCGCCGTCGCCCTTCTGTTCGTTGATCGCCCCTTCGGTGGCCTGCAGGTTGAGTGGGTCGTTGGCGAAATTGCGCCGGGTGGTCTCATCCCACTGCTGCGCGCCCTTCTGCCAGGCATCCGACAGTGCGACGACGTGGTCGATCTGCACCGCCCGGGAAGTCTCGCGGCCGCGCTGGAAGGCGATGGTGGAGCCGGTATAGGGATCGTTCAGGACACCGGAGAGCACGACGCATCCGTTTGTGCCGGGCTTGATCGCGACGTCGGCCAGATCGCGGCGCAGGATGTCGTTGCGGGTGTCGCAACCGTTGTGTCCGTCGGGCACCGTCACGTCGTCGGACCACGCCGAGCCGAATGCCTTGCGCTGGTAGCCGGTTTTGGGAGCGCGGCCCTTGATCGGCAGGGTGTCGAGCTTGGCCAGTTCGGCGTCGGCCGGCTCCGCCACAGCCGCCGGCGCGGCGAACCACCCGGGAACGGCGAAAACGACACTGGCAGTTCCGGTTACTGTCGCAAACGACAGGCCGGCACCCAACACGGCCGCGGCGATGCGCGAGGACGGTCTGATTCTGGGCACTGTGCTGCAGACGTTACCAGCAGATGGCGACAGCCGCGGCGACGTAGGCTGCCAACCATGCGGATCCACCCCGAGGTCGCCGACGCGCTCGCGACCGGCCTGCCGGTGGTGGCGCTGGAGAGCACGATCATCAGCCACGGCCTGCCGCGCCCGGACAACCTGCGGGTGGCCCGGGAGACCGAGAACGCGGTGCGCGCCGGCGGGGCGGTGCCGGCGACCATCGCGGTTGTCGGCGGCGAACCGCATGTCGGCCTCGACGATGCTGCGCTGCGGCACATCGCGAACGGTGAAGCGGTGCTGAAAGCCGGCGTCCGCGACCTCGCGATGCTGGCCGCCCGCGGTGGCGACGGGGCGACCACGGTCGCCTCGACCGCGCACTTCGCGGCGGCCGCCGGCATCACCGTGTTCGCCACCGGCGGCCTGGGCGGCGTGCACCGGGGGGCGGGCGAGAACTTCGACGAATCCGCGGATCTGACCACCCTGTCGCGCACCGGTGTGCTGGTGGTCTGCTCCGGCGTCAAGTCGATCCTGGACATCGCCGCCACGCTGGAGCGACTGGAGACCCTCAACGTCGGGGTGATCGGTTACCGCACCGACAATTTCCCCGCGTTCTACCTGGTGAACTCCGGATATCCGGTCGGCTGGCGGGCGGACACCCCCGAGCAGGTCGCCGACGTGCTGCGGGCCCGGCACCGGGTGGGTACCGACAGCTGTGGGCTGGTGCTGGCCAACCCGGTGCCGGGCGGCGACGAGTTGGACCGGGCGCGGCACGACCGGGTGCTGGCGGCCGGGCTGACCGCGGCGGCGGGTAGCGGCGTGCGCGGAAAGGACGTCACCCCCTTTCTGCTGGACTTCCTGCACCGCGAGACGCACGGGGCGTCGGTGGCCGCCAACATCGCGCTGGTGCTGGCCAATGCCCGACTGGCCGCGCAGGTCGCCGCCGCCTACGCCAGCAGGTAGTCGCGGTCGTCGGGGCGGGCCAGCATCCGGGTCAGCCGGCTGCGGTCGAACGGCCAGAGGTCGATGTGGCTGTCCTCGGTGAGATACCAGGAGTTGCAACCGGTGTTCCACACCGTCGGGCCCATTGCCTCGGCGACGTCGTCGGTGAATCGGCTGGTGGCCTCCTCGGTGACCTCGACGGTGCGCAACTCGCCGTCCCGGAAGCGGCGCAGCCATCCGGTGATGTAGCGGGCGGTCAGTTCGGCGGTGTACTGCAGGGAGATCGACCCGGTGGGTGAGTTGGGGCCCAGCACGGTGAACAGATTCGGGAATCCCGGGATCGCGGTCATCGCCCAGGCCCGGGGCCCGTTCGCCCAGGCATCGTCGATGGACAATCCGCCGCGGCCGCGCAGGGTCATCGGGCGCATGTAGTCATGGGCTGAAAACCCGGTGGCGAGCACGATCGCGTCGACGTCGTGGTGAATGCCGTCGGCGGTGCGGATGCCGGTCGGGGTGACCGCGGCGATGGGTTCGGTGACCAGGTTCGCATTCGGTTTCGCGATCGCCCGGTGGTAGTCGCCGGAGATCACCTGCCGCTTGCAGAACGGCTGGTCGGCGGGGGTGAGCCGGGCGCGAAGCACGCTGTCGCGCACCAGTGTTCGCAGGCACAGCCGGGCGTATCCCTGCGCCAGCCGGCGCCGCCACCCCGGTCGGGTGACCAGGTCGGTCAGCGCGTCGGATCCCGCGAACTGCGCCAGCAGCACCGCCCGGCTGAGCGCGGGCAGCTGCCGCAGCAGTCGGCCGACCACCCGGGGCTGGCGCAACCCCATCGGCAGCCACAGCACCCACTGTGGGGTGCGGACGAAGTGCGATATCCGCGCCGCACCGGGTTGCAGCGCGGAGAAGACCTGCACCCCGGTCGATCCGGTGCCGATCACCGCGATGCGCCTTCCCGCGATGTCGACGTCGGTCCAGCGGGCGGTGTGCACCACCGGGCCGTCGAACGAGTCCAGGCCCGGCAGGTCCGGGACGAACGGGTGGTGCAGGACGCCGGTGGCGGCGACGACGAAGTCCGCGTCGATGTCGTCGCCGTCGGCGGTGGACACCCGCCACCGGCCATCGGCGAACACCGCAGAGGTGACCTCGCAATCCAGCCGCAGCTTCCGGTCGAGCCCCAGCTGCTCGACGAGATCCCGGTGGTACCGCTGGATTTCGGCGCCGGTGGCCCAGACGTGCCGCCAGTCGGGTTTGGGTGCGAACGCGAACTGGTAGATGTGCGACGGCACGTCACAGCGCAGGCCGGGGTAGCGGTTCCAGTGCCAGACGCCGCCGACGTCGGAGCCCTTCTCCAGGATGGTGAAGTCGGTGAAGCCGGCCTGCTGGAAGGTGCGGGCGGTGGCGATGCCGGCGATGCCGGCGCCGATGATCACGATCCGGGGCTCCCGGCGGGCGGCTTCGACCATGGGCGCTGTCCAATCAGAGGCTGGGGTACCGAGACTCTATTCGCGCTGGACCGGAACCGACAAGAATGCGTCGTTCACGCGATCGTGATCGTCAACAGATCTTGCCCGACGGTGACATCGCCGCCTGTCGACCGCCGTAGCACTGCTTGGCCCAGTTCGCCCATTGCGCCGGGTCGATGGATGAAGTCGGGCCGAGGCCACCCGGATCGCGGGTCATCGCCGGTGGCGGTGCCGCATGAGATGCACATGGTGGGGTTCCTCCGGTGAGTCGGCTGATCGGGGAGATCTCAGGCGACCGGTTGGCGTTGCAGCCAGGTCCGCAGATCTTCCACGTCCGGCACGAGTTCGCGGGTGCGGTCGAAGTCGGCGCGATAGGCGGGCAGCCTGGTAAACCACGTGAACATGGTCCTGGCGTCTTCATCATCACCGAGTGCTTCCAGTGGCAGTTCGATGAATCGTGCCGGCGCACCGAGTCGTTCTCCGAGCAACTCGGCGATTCGCTCGCCGGTGCACTCGTCACCGGCAATCTCCGGCGGTGCCGCGTCGGGGTCGCGTCGGGTAAGCAGTGCGGCGGCGGCTCTGCCGATGTCGCGCACGGAGATCATCTGCACCGGCACATCACCGGGCATCGGCAGCCGCAGCTCCCACGCGTCGTCAGCGCGGCGAATGGTGTACAACAGGTTCTCCATGAAGAATGTCGGCCGCAGGAAGTTCACCGGAACCAAGTCTCTGAGGTATTGCTCGACGCGGCCCTTGCTTTCGAAGTGCGGTATGCCGCTGTGGCGTTCGGCGCCACCGACCGAGCTGTACACCAGAAACGGCAGCTGCGCCAGCCGTGCGGCGTTGCCGATCACCTTGCCGTGGGTGATCTCGCCGTCGGTGCCGGCGGGCCCGGCAAAGCTGGTCATCGCAAACGCCGCCGCGGCGCCCTGGAAGGCGCGGCGGAGTGTTTCCGGTTCATCCAGATCGGCCGCCACCACCTGCACGCCTCGCTCGGCCAGCGCCAGGGCCGCCGCGCTGTCGGTTTTGCGGCTCAGTGCGCGAACCTCGGCCCCGCGAGCAAGGAGCGCGTCAACGGTCGCCGCGCCCTGCTGGCCGGTCGCTCCGATGACTGCGATCGGTCCTGATGTGTTCATTGACAGTCCTTTCGTCGGTTGCTGGGGGCGGATGCGCAGCCGAAGTGGTTGCCCTCGGCCGTTCGACCGAGCGCGAAGATCGGTCTTAGCGCACTGAATCGGTTCGAGGGCGAGGGCTTTCGGCACTGCGACGCAGGCCGGTGCTGATGAGTAACAGATTGCTGCTGGCGGCGGGCTCCTTCCGCCCAGCCGCGATCCGGGGATCAATCATCGGCGATCCCCGGGCTGCTGAGGGCTGGGATGGTGTCTTCTCGATGCAGTACGGATCGTGCCGCGACGGCGAACTGTTCGAGCTTGTCGATGACGGTCTGGCCCTCCGGGGTATGACCCCAGATGCTGATGCCCTGGTGCGTGGTTGGCTGCCAGCATGACTCGTCGACCAGGATCGGGTTCCAGCCGACTTCCCATTCGAAGCCCGACGGGGTCAGGGCGTAGTAGGACAGCTGCTTGTCGTTGGTGTGCTGGCCGACCGACAACGCCATGCCGAACCCCAGTTGTTTGATCCGCTGGTAGGAGTCGAGCACGTCGTCCAGTGCTGCGACCTGAACGTTGACGTGCTGGACCCGGGTGCGGATCGGGTTGACCGGCAGCGTGTTCGCCGAGGCGATGGCCACCGAGTGGTGGCGCTGGTTGACCCGCAGGAAGCGAATCTTCAGTTTCAACCCATTGATGGTCTCATCGATGTAATCGCTGAGGCGGGCGTCGAAGACGTGGCTGAAGTACCCGCGCAGCTGGTCCGGTTTCTTCGTCGTGATGGCGACATGACCGAAACCGCCGGTGTCGGTGACGAATCCGCTGCCGGGGATGAGCAGTGGCCGGGCTGTCGTCCGGGCCGTGGTGTAGACCTCCTGGTTGAGCCCGTTGGGCCCGGGAAACCGCAGAAAGCGTTCGACGCCGCGCAGCGCGGATTCGTCGTCGGTGCCCTGGTCGACCGCGACGCCGTGGTCGGCGACCCGGCGGCAGATCTCGTCGAAAGTGCTGTGGTCATCGGCGTGCCAGCCCAGCGCGACGACATCCTCGGCCGGCCCGCGCCGCAGCAGGAAGCGACATTCGTTGTCGTCGAGGCGAAATCGGACGTTGTCGGGTGCGATGTCGTCCAGATGCATGCCGATGGCGTCGCGGCCGAAGCGTTTCCAGTCGCCGAACCTGGTGGTTTCGATGACCGCGTAGCCCAGGCTGACGTTGCCGAAGACCGACAGGGTGGTGGGCATGAGGCACTCGCTGTTCTTCGCAGTTAGCTGGTGAGGAAGGCGGTGGTGACCGCGTTGAACAGCTCGGCGCGCTCCCACTGGACCCAGTGACCGGTGTTGGCGCAGATCAGGGTGTCCACGTCGGGCATTCGCCGGGCCAGCATCGCCGCCCCGGACGGCTTGTTGACCTTGTCGTCTCGGCCCCAGATCACCAGTGTCGGCGTGGGCAGGCTGCGGAGCCGGGGATCGCGGGTCAGGTCCATCCGCCACAGGGTGCGGGGGCCGGACGGGCGTTGCAGCGGCGGGTTGGCGACGACCTCGGGGTCGATGGAGGCCCGGTAGCGGGATTCGATGAGGGAGTCGGGTACCGCGTCGGCGTCGAACACCAGATAGGAACGGATGAAGGCGCGCAGCTTCGGCAGACTCGGACCGTCGCCGGAGTAGTAGGACAGCAGGTTCTTCAGGCCGGGCGTGGGCAGGCCGCGCGTGGTTCCCACACCGCCCGGGCCCATCAGCACGAGCCTGTCGACCCGGCCGGGGGCGTCCAGTGCCAACCGGAGCGCACAGGCGCCGCCGTAGGAGTTGCCGACCAGGTGCGCCCGGGGAATGCCCAGCGCGTCGAGCAACCCGCGGATGTGGTCCGCCAGGTAGCCGAACGGGTCGTGTTGGTCGACGCCCTTGGCGGACCGGCCGTATCCGGGCAGGTCGGGAACGATCACGCGGAACCGCTCGGCCAACGGTTCGATGTTGCGGGCATAGTTGGACAGGCCCGCGGCACCCGGCCCGCCGCCGTGCAGGAGCAGCACCGGTGTGCCGGTGCCGGTTTCGGCGACGAAGATCTCTTTGCCGTTGACCATGACGGTCCGCTGGCTGATGGTCTCAGGCAACATCGGTGTTCTTTCGCCGGGCGGGCATCTGGTCTGGTGCGGCGACCCTTCCCGGGTAGCCGAATCCGGTCGGGGGCGGGGGCAGCAGACGATGCTCTGCCGCTCCCGCGTAGACGAATCCGTCGGGTCGCACCACCACCACCGAGGCATTTCTGTGGTGCAGCCAGTCGGTCAGGGAGCCGTCCTTGTCGATCACCGTGCCGGGGCTTGGGCGGCTGCCCGGCGGTTGGATCTCCCAGCGGGGCAGCGCCGTTGACTGCCAGGCATCCCGGTCGCCGCGCGGGCCGACGTGCAGGACCGTCCATTTCCCGCCGATGATGTCGTCGAGACGCACGGTGGCGCCGTCGGCGTCGATGACCCAGGGTTGCGGGATGAGCCATCCGGCGGCCGCACCGCCGTCGGCGGCCAGCAAGCCGGATCGGTATCGGGCGTCCGGCAGCCATCGGTGCTTGCGCAGCCAGGTGGTGAAGTAGGGCACCCGGGTGGCTGCGCGCAACGCGTGATTGCGAACCAGCGCACGGGACCGCCGGCGCTCGATGATGAGTCGACCGACCTTCACCGCCCGGTCGGTGACCTCGCGGACATGCGGAAGTCGCTCTGCCTGGTAGGTGTCCAGCACCGATTCCGGCAGTGTGCCGGCGAGTACCGAGTCGAGTTTCCAGCACAGGTTGGCCACGTCGCGGACACCGGCCGCCATGCCCTGACCGATCCACGGCGGCATGGCGTGTGCGGCGTCTCCGGCCAGAAAGACCCGGCCGACTCGCCACCGGTCGGCGAAGCGGATGTGGTGGCGATAACACACGGCGCGAAGGATTTTGACGTTCTCCCCGGTGACGCCCTGGCGGTGCAGCACCTGCCAGATGGCTTCGTCGGTGAGCAACTTCTGCTCGTCTTCGTCCTCGCGCACCGGGAACTCCCAGCGGTGATGGCCGAGCGGTGTGGGGCAGTCGACCGTGGGCCGGGCCGGGTCGCAGTGGAAGCGCAACCGGTCATGGCCCGGCCACGCACGCAGCACCTCGGTGTCGATGACGATCCAGCGCTCCTGGTAGGTACGGCCGCCGTAACCGATGCCCAACTGCCCGCGGGTCGGGCTGCAGCCGCCGTCGGCGGCGATGACGTAACTGGCGCGGATCCGCCGGATCGTGTCGGTGTCGAGATCGGCCAGCATCAGCTCTACCGCGGCATCGCGCTCGAGTACGCGCAGGCACTCGTGTTGTAACAGGACCGACACGTTCGGAAAGCGATCGACGCCGGAGCGCAGCACCTTGTCCAGCGCGGGCTGGTAGATGAATTGCTGAGGCGGATGGCCGTTGCCCCGGGAAACCGGCAGGAGCTTGGCGAACGCGACCCCGTTGGCGTCGACGAACGCGGCGCCCTGGCCGGGGACCATGTCGGCCGACAACCGGTCGGCGAGGCCCACCTGCTGCCAGATTCGCAACACCTCTTCGTCGGTGGAGATCGCCCGGGCGCGCGCGTAGATGTCGGCGTCGCGTTCGACCACCACCACCTCCAGGCCGAGTTGCCCCAGCAGATTTGCTGCCGTCGCACCGACGGGCCCGTACCCGATGATCGCGACGTCGTAGGACTTCTGGTCGATCATGAAGGCTCCCGAAGATTGTTAATGTAGCGATCTGTACAGTAAGCTGCCGATCGAGGGGCGTCAATACCTTCGAGGAGGCGGGGATGTCAGAGCCGGTCAAGCGCCGACGCACGCGAGCCAACGGTGAAGAGTCCCGCAAGCGGATTCTGGACGCGGCCAACGAGGTCGCCACCGAGCGCGGCTACGAGGGCACCACCATCTCGCTGGTGAGCAAGAAGAGTGGCCTGCCGCCGACGTCGATCTACTGGCATTTCGCGGACAAGGACGATCTGATCGCCGCGGTCATCGATCGCAGCTTTCGCAACTGGCTGGCGGCGTTGGAGCTGCCCGCCGGCGGCCCGATCGACGAACGGTCCATCGAGATCGGGGCGCGGGTGGCAAAGGCGCTGTTGGATGCGCCGGATTTCCTGCGGCTGGGCCTCATGCTGGCGCTGGAACGCCGTCCGGTGGAGGCCCGGGCGCGGGCGATGTTCATCCGGGTCCGAGACGAGGCGTTTCGGACCTTCGCCGGCATTCTTCGTGAGGTGGCGCCACAGCTGGACGAGGAAGGGGTGCGGCTGATCACCACCTACGCCATCGCCGGCGCCGACGGACTGTTCATCGCCAGGGAGATCGGCGGCGACTCGGTGGACCTGTTCAAGTTGTTCGAGTTACATGCGCGGCTGGTCTTCGAATCCGCCGTCGCACTGCTCGCCGATACGGGGGGGCCTGCCGTGACCGGCCCGGGCTTCGGCGCCGACGATGCGGCGCACCATGGACATCGCCGGTGAGCCGGCACGGGTTCCAGCTCTCCCGCCGCTGGGCGCAGACCGCACGTTCGGTTGCCGTCGCATGCGGTTCCGCCAGGCCGGTAGTGATTGCGGCCGATGATTCGGGGCTCTGCGCGGCAGTGCTGTTGGGCGGCAACATCCGGCTGAGGGCCGAAACGCAACGGAACCTGTCAACCTGAATGAGACACCGTTGCGAGGTATTTACTGAGCGGCGTCCTGCTGATCGCCCGGCCGGTCCCGATCCCGTCGATGGTCGGCGTCGTGCATGCAGCGACAAGGCCGCATCGAGCATCCCGACCGCGATAGGTCCCGCTTGTCGTAAGGCGGGCCGGTCCGGGAACGGGTGCGCAACCCGTATCCGTCATATACCCTATGGGGTATGACTGGTTACCAAGAAGTGCTCAACGACCTCAACCCCCAGCACCGCGCGCTGCGCCAGCAGATCCCCGGGGTCTACCAGGGGTTCGCCGAGATGAGCAACGCCACCTTCGAATCGGGGGCGCTGGAGCGCAAGGTCAAGGAGTTGATGGCGCTGGCAATCGGCGTGGTGCAGGGCTGCGACGGCTGCATCGCCTCGCACGCCCGCGCGGCGGCCCGCGCCGGGGCCACCAAGGAAGAAGCCGCCGAGGCGCTCGGGGTCAGCATCCTCATGCACGGCGGCCCCGCCACCATCTACGGGGCGCGCGCCTACCAGGCCTTCTGCGAATTCGCCGACGCCGACTGAGGCGCGACGCGATACCGTCATGATGCGCGCCGCCGTGCGGCAGAATGACGAGCCATGAGACGCCCGGTAACCATCGACGCGCGCAGTTATGACGCGGTGATCTTCGGCCTGGACGGTGTGGTCGTCGACCTGCGCGACGACCCGAGTGTGTTTCGCTCGACGGTCACCCTGGTGCGAAAACTCCACGGTGTCGGCGTCGGGACCGGGGTCATCTCGCCGGGCACCGACAGTGGACATGTGCTGCGGGCGAACGGACTCGACGACCTGTTCAGCGTGGTGGTCGACGGCGCCGGCATGGCGTCGCCGCGGTCCGTCGACCGGTCGATCCCGGCGATCCTCGTCGAATCCGCTCGCCGGCTCGGTGTCCCCGCCGAACGGGCCGTCGTCGTCGACAGCACCGAAGCCGGGGTGACGGCGGGACGCGACGGCGGATTCGGGTTGGTCATCGGGGTCGACCGCGTCGGCCACGGCGCGGCCCTGCTGCGGGGCGGTGCGGACGTGGTGGTCGACAACCTGGCCGACGTGAACGTCCCCAGCGACTTCAGGCGGATATCGGCACTGCCCAATGCGCTGGAGTCCTATGGCCAACTGACCGGGGTCGTACGGTTTCGACCGATGATGGGCTTCATCGACTTCGACGGGACGCTGTCATCGATCACGCCCGATCCCCGGGCGGCCACCCTCGTCGACGGCGCGGCGGAGGCACTGGCGCGGATGGCCGAATTGTGTCCGGTCGCAGTGCTCAGTGAGCGCGATCTCGATGACCTCCGGGAGCGAGTCGGCGTAGCCGGAATCTGGTATGCGGGCAGCCATGGCTTCGAGTTGATGGCGCCGGACGGCACCTATCACCGTAACGAGGCGGCTGCCGACGCGATACCGGTGATCGAGCGCACCGCCGCGCAGTTGCACGCAGCCCTTGCCCATGTCCCAGGAATCCTGTTGGAACACAAGCGCTTCGCGGTAGCCGCTCACTATCGCGATGTGCCAGCCGAATGCGTCGCCGAGGTGATCGCGAGCACCCGCCGATTGGCGCAGTGGGAGGGGCTGCGGGTGATCAGTGGCCGCAAGCGCATCGAACTGCGTCCGGACATCGAAGGGGACACCGGAACGACGCTGTCGTGGATCCGCGAGAAGATCGGTGGATCGGGTGAGGTGTTGCCGGTCTTCATCGGCGACGACCTCACCGACGAGGCCGGGTTCGATGCGGTCCGGTTGGACGGAATCGGGATCGCGGTGCGACACGGTGAGCACGGCGACCGCCGGTCAGCGGCGAATTTCAGCCTTGAAAGCCCGGATGAGGTATGCGAATTCATTCGACGGGGCGGGAATTGGCTGGCCTACGAGCAAGCCACGGCAGCCCACGCCTGGACGCTGAGCTACGACCACTACGAGCCGTACCGGGAGAAGTTGCGCGAGGCGTTGTGCACGGTGGGCAATGGTTACTTCGCCACCCGCGGTGCCGCACCCGAGTCGAAGGCGGGGCAGGTGCATTACCCCGGTACCTACGCGGCCGGGGTGTACAACCGTCTCGCCGATGACATCTCGGGTGTCCGCGTCGAGAACGAAAGCCTGGTCAACGTGCCGAACTGGCTTCCGCTCACGTTCCGGATCAACGGCGGCCCATGGTTCGATATCGACGGCGTCACGATCCTGAGCTATCGACAGCACCTCGATCTGCGGCACGCGGTGCTGACCAGGAAGGTCCGATTTCGTGACGCCGCCGGCCACACCACCACGGTGAATCAAAGCCGGTTCGTCGCGATGCACCTCCGGCACGTCGCGGCGTTGCAGACGACGATCGTCGCGCAGGACTGGTCCGGCAAACTGGAGATACGCTCGACGATCGACGGTGGTGTGCGCAACTCCCTGGTCGAACGGTATCGCGAGTTGTCCTGCCAGCATCTGGACAGCATCGAAACCCGCGAATTGTCGGAGAACTCGGTGCTGCTCTCGGCGCGGACCAGTCAGTCCCGGATACCGCTGGCGCTGGCGGCGCGGACCATGCTGTGGCGCAATGACTCCGAGGTGCCCGCCGCCTACCGGCTCGTCGACCGGGACCACGAGGTCGGCCATCTGATCGAGGTCGACGTTTCGATCGGCGACTCGGTGACGGTGGAGAAGGCCGTCACCTTGTTCACCGGCCGCGACGTCGCGATATCGGAACCGTCCGTCGATGCCGCACTCTGGGTGAACCGGCTGGAGCGGTTCGCCGCGTTGCGGCAAGGGCATCAGAGGGCATGGGCCCAGCTGTGGGAGCGCATGTCGATCGAATTGGGTGGGTACGAAGAGGAACTGAAGGTCATCCGGCTGCATCTGATGCATCTGCTGCAGACCGTGTCGCTCAACTGTGCCGACCTCGACGTCGGCGTGCCCGCCCGGGGCCTGCACGGTGAGGCCTATCGCGGCCTCATCTTCTGGGACGAGTTGTTCATCTTCCCGGTGCTGAACTTCCGCTTCCCGATGATCACCCGGGCGCTGCTGCGGTACCGCTACCGACGCTTGCCGGAAGCGCGGCAGGCCGCCAAGGAGGCCGGCTACGCCGGTGCCATGTTCCCGTGGCAGTCCGGTAGCAGTGGTCGGGAGGAGTGCCAGCGGATGCACCTCAATCCAAGATCGGGTCGGTGGGTCCCGGACGCCAGTGCACTGGCGCACCACATCGGCCTCGCGGTCGCCTACAACGTGTGGCAGTTCTACCAGACCACCGCCGACCTGGCCTATCTGATCGACTACGGCGCCGAACTGTTGATCGAGATCGCCCGGTTCTGGGTGACCCGCGCCGAATACGACCAGGGGCGCGACCGCTATGTCATTCGCGGCGTCATCGGACCGGACGAGTTCCACTCCGGCTATCCCGACGCTCCTCATCACGGCGTCGACAACAACGCCTACACCAACGTGCTGGCGGTCTGGGTCATCCTGCGGGCGCTCGACGCGCTGGAACGGCTGCCGACACCGAACCGCCTCGACCTGATGGAGAAGCTGGGCCTGGACCGAGCCGAGGTGGCGCAGTGGCGCGTGGTGAGCCGGCGGATGTTCGTGCCGTTCCACGATGGTGTCATCAGCCAGTTCGAGGGCTACGAGAAGCTGGCCGAACTCGATTGGGACGCCTACAAGAAGCGGTACGACGACATCCATCGCCTGGACCGGATCCTGGAAGCCGAGGGCGATGACATCAACCGCTACAAGGCGTCCAAGCAGGCCGACGTCCTGATGCTCTTCTATCTGCTGTCTTCGGACGAGCTGAACGATGTGCTGCTGGGTCTGGGCTATCGCCTGGCGCCGGACCAGATCCCGCGGATGGTCGACTACTACATCGCCCGGACCTCGCACGGGTCGACGCTCAGCGCGGTAGTGCACTCCTGGGTGCTGGCCAGGGCCAACCGGGACCGGGCGCTGGACTATTTCCAGCATGTGCTCAGTTCGGACGTCGACGACATCCAGGGCGGTACCACATCGGAAGGCATCCATACCGCGGCGATGGCAGGCAGCATCGACCTGGTGCAGCGTTGTTTCACCGGGCTGGAGTTTCGCGGCGATCGGATCGTGATATCGCCGAACTGGCCGGAACAGCTTGGGCCACTGGGCTTCCCGATCCACTACCGCGGCATGCACCTGCACTTGCGGGTGAGTGGGCGGGGCGCCGAGATCAGCATCGACCCCCGGGACGTGCCGCCCGTCGAAATCGAATATCGCGGCCACGTGCGGCGGTTGATGCCGGGCAGTACGATTCGGTTCACATGACGGCCAGCCGGCTCGTCGGCGGCTGGGCAACGCATCAAGGACGGTGAGCATCGCCATGTCGGCAACTGACAACCCGGTAACCATTCTTTCGGTGAGCGAGAGCTGGAGGCTGCTGGAGAGTGTGGCCGTCGGGCGCTTGGTCACAGCCGTCGACGGCCACCCGGAGATCTTCCCGGTGAACTTCGCGGTGCAGCGCAAGACGGTGCTGTTCCGTACCGCGGAGGGGACCAAGCTGGCGAGCACGGCCATCAACAACCGGGTGCTGTTCGAGGCGGACGCGCACACCGAGGCCGGGGGCTGGAGCGTCGTCGTCAAGGGCACCGCCCGCTCGGTGCGCGGCCGCGAGGAGATCGAGGAGGCCGAGCACGCGGGTCTGCTGTCCTGGGTCGCAACGCAGAAACTGCACTACGTCCGGGTGGTCCCGGAGTCGGTCACCGGGCGCCGGTTCCGATTCGAGACACCGCCCGCGCACTGAATACGTGGGCGGGGCCGGTCAGAACTCGCAGTTGCGGCCGAAACACCCGCCGGTGAAGTCGCCGCCGGCCTGGGGGATCGACGTCGTGACGGCGGCTTCCGGGGCGGCGAACGTGAGCACCTGGCCCGCCCTGCTGCCGTAACGGTAGACGGTGATGCCCTTGACCTTCGCCTTCCAGGCAGCCAGGTAGATGCGGCGGATGTCGTCGACGGTGGCAGTGGTGGGCAGGTTGATCGTCTTCGAGACCGCGGCGTCGACATGGCGCTGGATGGCGGCCTGCATCCGCAGGTGCCATTCCGGCGCGATCTCGGCAGCGGTGGGAAAGGCCGCCCGGATGTCGGCCGGCAGCTTGGGATAGCCGCGCACGCCGCCGCGCTGTGCGATCTCGGCGACCAGCTCGTCGCGGTAGAAGCCCCGGTCGCGGGCCAGTCGGTCGAAGGTCGGGTTGACCTCCAGCAGATGCCTGCCGACGATCGCGCGGGTGAAGGCGATGGCGAACATCGGCTCGATTCCCGCCGTGGTGCCGGCGATGAGGGAGATCGTGCCGGTGGGTGCGACGGAGGTGAGCTGGGCGTTGCGCATCGGCCGTGCCGGCACGGCCGCGGCGAACCGGCTCTGGCCGAACGCCGGGAACGCCCCGCGCTGCTCGGCCAGCGCGGCCGACGCCGCGTGGGCAGCCCGCTGAATGTGGCGCATGATCCGCCCGGCCAGTCGCACCCCGTCCGCGCTGTCGTAGGGGATGCCGAGGGTGGCCAGCAGCTCGGCCAGGCCCATGACGCCCAGGCCGATCTTGCGGGCCGCCCGGGTGGCCTCGCCGAGCTCGGGGAAAGGGTAGCGGCTGACGTCGATGACATCGTCGAGGAAGCGCACCGCGCACCCGGTCACTTCGGTGAGCCGCTCCCAGTCGACTCCGGCCGGACCCATCATGCGGGCCAGGTTGATCGACCCGAGGTTGCATGACTCGTACGGCAGCAGCGGGACTTCCCCGCACGGGTTGGTGGCCTCGATCCGTCCTCGCGACGGCAGCGGGTTGGCCCGATTGATGGTGTCGGAGAAGATCAGCCCGGGGTCACCGCAGGCGTGTGCGGCCTCGCAGATCGCGCTGAACAGTTCGGCGGCGCGCACCCGGGCAACGGTCTTGCCGGTGCGGGGATTGACCAGTCGGTGCTCGCCGTCGCGTTCGACGGCGCGCAGAAACGCATCGCCGACACCCACCGAGAGGTTGAACTGGTTGAGTTCGCTTCCCGAGTTGGCTTTTGCGGTCACGAAGTCGTAGATGTCGGGGTGCGAGACATCCAGCACCGCCATGCAGGCGCCGCGGCGCCGTCCGCCGGTCGCGATCACCGCGGCCGCGGTGTCGTACAGCCGCAGGAACGACATCGGCCCGCTGGCCGTACCTCCGCTGGCGGACACCGGATCGCCGGCCGGCCGCAGCCGGCTGAAGCTGTATCCGGTGCCGCCGCCGGCCCGTTGAATCTCGGCGGCCTGGGCCAGCGTGGTGAAGATGGAATGAATCGAATCCTCGATGGGCAGCACGAAACAACCGGACAGCAAGCCCAATCCGGTACCGGCGTTCATCAGGGTCGGAGAGTTCGGCAGGAACTCCAAGCCGCCCAACAGCTGGGTGAAACGCTGCGCCCACCGCTTCGATGAGCGCGGCCGGTAGCCGTCCTCGGCGCCCGCCACGAAGGTCGCCACCCGGTCCATCATCTCGCCCGTCGACTCGATCGGGTGGTTCTTCTCGTCATGGCGCAGATAGCGTTCCCGCAGCACCGTGACAGCGGCCAAACTCAGTTTGAGCTCGTCGCGTACCCCCAAAAGGGCTTTGGCGGAACGCAATTCGGCGCGACGCTGGCGGTACAGGATGTACCGGCGTGCGATGTCGTCGAAACCGCCGGAAGCCAGGGCCTGCTCGACCAGATCCTGAATCTTCTCGATGTCGACCACCTCGTGCGGTCGACGTGCCAGCGTCTCGGTGACCGTGGCGGACACGGTCGCCGCCACATCGGAATCTCCCCGCCCGGCCTCGCGGGCCGCGCGCGCGATCGCCTGTTCGATCTTGGCCGGGTCGAACGCCACCACGTTGCCGTCCCGCCGCCGGACCGCGAGTCGCTTCGCCGCCATCGTTCAAGTATGCCGGTAGTGGCCGGGGTGCCCGATTCGCTCCGGGAGTTTCGCGGCCGCCCACCGGCCCGCGGTTCGGCGCCGGTAGCCGCCGACTCAGTGCAGGCGGGCCACGATCACCGGAACCGGGGCCGCCTGCACCACCGCCGTGCTCACCGATCCCAGCAGCATTCCGGTGAAGCCGCCGCGGCCGCGGCTGCCGACCACCACCAGCTGGGCGGATTCGGCCTCCTCGAGCAGGTGCTGCGCCGGATGCTGCCACACCAGCCGGCGTCGCACCTCGACGTCGGGGTAGCCCTCCTGCCAGCCGGCCAGCCGCTCGGCCAGCGCCTCTTCGGCCTGTGCCTGGTGGGCCGTCCACTCGTCGTCATCGGCTTCGGAGGCGTCGGCACCGGTCCAGGCGTGCAGCGCGACCAGCTCCACGCCCCGCCGGGACGCTTCGTCGAAAGCGATCGCGGTCGCCAGTTCCGATGCCGGCGACCCGTCGACGCCGAGCACCACCGGCAGCTGCCAGGGTTGCAGCGCATAGGGAGCCTCGTCGTGGATCACCGCCACCGGGCATCGGGCGTGATGGAGCAGGCCGGTGCTGACCGAGCCGAGCAGCACCCGGCGGAGCGGACTCTGGCCCCGGCGCCCGACCACCACCAGATGGGCGTCCGCGGACAGCTCGACCAGGGTCGGGACGGAGCCGGCGAAGCGCACCTCGGTGGAGACCCGGGGCCGGGCACCGCTTTCGGTGCTGTCCTCGATCACCCTGATGGCTTCGTCGACGACCTTCGCGGCCTGCTTCTGCTGGCGCGGGGTGGGCTCGGTTTGGATGGGAGCCGCCGGTCCGCCCAGCGCCACCAGATCCCAGGCCGGTGTGTCGATGGCATGGACGACAGTGAGCAGCACGTTGCGCATCGTCGCTTCGTGCGCGGCCCATCGCAGCGCCGTCCACGATGACGCCGACCCGTCGACGCCGACCACGATCCCTCGGTGTGTCACGTGATTTCGTCCCTTCTGTCCGTCGGCGGCACTCGTCCGCACCGGACGTTACGCGTCCCGGGCGTGCCGGTATCGGCCGACGGTAATGATCGTCGTTAAAGAGTAGGATGGTCCGCTATATGGCCCGGCTCGGCTTTGGCGGCAACAGCTCATGATGGAGGCGGTCATGACAGACCTGTGCATCGGCGGCGTGGCGTGAGCGTCGTCGTCGCCCGGCCGGCGGCGGTGCGGCCCTATCCGCCACGGCTCGGTCCGAGGGGGTCGTTTCTCTACCGGGCCGTCACCACCACCGACCACAAGCTGATCGGCATCTTGTACATGGTGACGACTTTCACCTTCTTCTTGATCGGCGGGCTGATGGCCCTGTTGATGCGCAGCGAACTGGCCGCACCCGGTCTGCAGTTTCTCTCCAACGAGCAGTACAACCAGTTGTTCACCATGCACGGCACCATCATGCTGCTGCTGTATGCCACCCCGATCGTCTTCGGCTTCGCCAACCTGGTGCTGCCCCTGCAGGTTGGGGCGCCCGACGTGGCATTTCCGCGGCTGAACGCATTGAGTTACTGGCTGTATCTCCTCGGCGCGTTGATAGTCATGGGTGGATTCGTGACTCCCGGTGGCGCAGCAGATTTCGGTTGGACCGCCTACACCCCGCTGTCCAGTGCACTGCATTCGCCGGGGGCCGGCTCCGACCTGTGGATCATGGGTCTGGCCGTTTCGGGCCTGGGCACCATCCTGAGCGCCGTCAACATGATCACCACCTGTGTGTGCATGCGCGCACCGGGCATGACGATGTTCCGGATGCCGATCTTCACCTGGAACATCCTGATCACCTCGATCATGGTGTTGATCGTCTTCCCGCTGCTGACCGCGGCGCTGCTGGGGCTGTTCATCGACCGGCACCTGGGGGCGCATCTTTACGATCCGGCCAACGGCGGTGTGGTGCTGTGGCAGCACCTGTTCTGGTTCTTCGGTCACCCCGAGGTCTACATCGTGGCGCTGCCGTTCTTCGGGATAGTCACCGAGATCTTCCCGGTGTTCTCCCGCAAGCCGGTGTTCGGCTACACCTCGATGGTCTATGCGACGATGACGATCGCCGGCCTGTCGACGTCGGTGTGGGCGCACCACATGTTCGCCACCGGGGCGGTGCTGCTGCCCTTCTTCTCGTTCCTGAGTTACATGATCGCGGTGCCGACCGGAATCAAGTTCTTCAACTGGATCGGCACCATGTGGAGGGGGCAGTTGACCTTCGAGACCCCGATGCTGTTCTCGGTCGGTTTCGCGGTGACCTTCCTGGCCGGTGGCCTGACCGGGGTGATCCTGGCCAGTCCGCCACTGGACTTCCACGTCACCGACACCTACTTCCTGGTGGCGCACTTCCACTACGTGCTGTTCGGCACCATCGTGTTCGCCACCTTCGCCGGGATCTATTTCTGGTTCCCGAAGATGACCGGCCGATTGCTGGACGAGCGGTTGGGCAGGCTGCACTTCTGGCTGACGTTCATCGGTTTTCACACCACGTTCCTGATCCAGCACTGGCTGGGCAACATGGGCATGCCGCGTCGCTACGCCGACTACCTGCCCGAGGACGGCTTCACCGGCCTCAACATCGCCTCCACCGTCGGGGCGTTCATCCTGGCCGCATCGATGCTGCCGTTCGTCTGGAACGTCTTCCGCAGCTGGCGTTACGGCGAGGTGGTCACCGTCGACGACCCGTGGGGGTACGGTAACTCGCTGGAGTGGGCGACCAGCTGCCCGCCGCCCCGGCACAATTTCGCCGAACTGCCCCGAATTCGTTCGGAGCGCCCCGCATTCGAACTGCACCACCCGCACATGGTGGGCCGGTTACGGTCGGAGATACATGTTCGGCACCGGGCAGATGTGGTAGCGGGGTGACGTGAACCGCGTCGGCCGGGGCGAAGCGATGCGTAGGAGCGACGGGTGAGCAACGACACCGGGGGCGTGGCCGAACCGGACCGGAATCCCGGCCCCAATGTCAAGATCGCGTCGTCGGTGATCCGGGTGTCCGATCTGCGCCGTTCGGTGGCTTTCTACTGCTACGTGTTCGGATTTCACGTGGCCGTCGACGAGCATGACATGGCGTTGCTGTTGGCCCCCGGCGGTTTTCAGCTCTATCTGAATTCGATCGACCCGTTCCGCCGACGCGATCACGGGACCATCGGCGTCGAATTTCTGATGTGGGCCACCGACAGCCGGGACGAGCTCGACGCCATCGCCGACCGGCTGCGCACCTACGACCCGTCGGTGTACAGCCACACCGAAAACGGTGTGACGTTCGTCGAGGGCTGTGACCCCGACCGGCTACGGGTGGTGGTCGCCTACCCCAGCCCGCAGCGATTCCCGCGCGAGGTGATCGCCTCCGTGCTGCGAGCCTGATCGCCGCACCGCCCCAACTCAGTCATCGGTGACCAGTCTGGCGATGCACAGTTCGGGCTCCGCGAACGGATCCAGTTCGGCGCGGACCTTGGCTCCGCCGTCGGCGTCCGGGCACGTGCTGAGCAGTCCGCGGAGCAGGCCCAGGTGCATGGCGCAGCTGACCTCCGGGTGGGTTGCGGCCAGGTCGCGCACCGGGCACCCGTGCAGCCGGACGGTTCGTTCGCACCGGCCGTCGGATGAAGCGCTCGCCGGCGTCAGTTCGGCATCGAACCCCATCCGGTCGAAGACTTCGGCGATCATCACCGCTCGACGGTCGATGCCTCGGTGCGGATCGGCCCGGTCCGCGCCGTCCGGTGGTCCCGCCGCGTCAACCGGCTCGTGTTCCATGATCCGGCTGGCCCAGCGCTGGCCGGCCCGCTCGGCGCGTTCGCGGCGCTCCTCGACGGTATCGCCCAATTCCAGCGCGAGAACCTCGGCGAGGCTGCGGTAGTCCAGCCGGTCCCGGACCGGGATATAACCGGTGCGGGGACGGCCGACGCCGATGCGTTTGATCCGGGTGCGGGCGATCGCGCCGTCGTCGCACAAGGCATCGAGGTGGAATCGCGCCGTGGTGACGTGCAAGCCCATCCGCTCGGCCAGCTCGGCGGCGTCGATGGGCCCGTCATGGTCGCGAACCAGTCGAAGCACCCGCTCGCGCTGTTGGTTGCGCGGCCAGCGCTGGGTTCGATAGCCGCGACCTTCTTGGCCGGGTTGTCCGTCCACTTGTACACCTCCCCACCGCTCGCACAATACCTGCAATTTAGCGGATAGAGTCATTGATATTAGCAGTTCGTGGTCGCAGTGGTAAGCGAGGCGCCGTCCGGCGACGCCCGGTAGCCTCACAGCCGTGCTGTTGACCTCACTGGATCCTGATACCGGCCACGGTGACGATATGGCGGATGCGGTGAGCGTCGACGATACCGTACTCAGCCGCCGGGACCTGTGCGGTGCCGGTTCTGCGGTCTGCGAACAACTCGGCGGGGCAGGGCGGGTCGCGGTGCTGGCCACCCCGACGGCGCAGACCGTACTGGCCGTCACCGGTTGTCTGCTGGCCGGTGTGCCGGTGGTGCCGGTACCCGCCGACGTCGGGGTGGCCGAGCGCTCGCATATCCTCACCGACTCGGGGGCGCAGGCGTGGCTGGGGGAGCTACCCGCCGACCCGGCCGGCCTGCCGCATGTTCCGGTGCGGCTGTCCGGGCGGTCCCCGGATCGGCTCCGTGAGCCGGCCGGGGACGCGACCGCGCTGATCATCTACACCTCCGGTACCACCGGGCCGCCCAAGGGGGTGCGGCTGAGCCGGCGTGCGCTGGCTGCCGACCTGGACGCACTGGCGCAGGCGTGGCAGTGGACACCCGAAGACGTGCTGGTGCACGGGTTGCCGCTGTACCACGTACACGGTCTGGTGCTGGGCCTGCTGGGATCGCTGCGGATGGGAAACCGGTTCGTGCACACCGGCAAACCGACCCCCGCCGGGTACGCCCGGGCGTGTTCGGCACTGGGCGGGTCGCTGTTCTTCGGGGTGCCCACGGTGTGGTCCCGGGTGGTGGCAGACCCGGCCAGCGCCCGCGCGCTGGCATCGGCGCGGCTGCTGGTGTCGGGCAGCGCGGCGCTTCCGGTGCCGGTGTTCTCGGGGCTGGCCGAGCTGACCGGTCATCAGCCCGTCGAGCGCTACGGTTGCACCGAATCGCTGATTACCCTGAGCACCCGTGCCGATGGTGAACGCCGCCCCGGCTGGGTCGGGTTGCCGCTGCGCGATGTGCAGACCCGGTTGGTCGACGACGGCGGTGCTCCGGTGCCGCATGACGGGGAGACGATCGGGCGGCTCCAGGTTCGTGGTCCCACCCTGTTCGACGGGTATTTGAACCGGCCGGATGCCACCGCCGAGGCCTACGACGCAGGCGGCTGGTATCGCACCGGCGACGTCGCGGTGATCGACGCCGGCGGCATGCACCGCATCGTCGGGCGTGAGTCGGTCGACCTGATCAAGACCGGGGGATTCCGTGTCGGCGCCGGTGAGATCGAGACCGTGCTGCTCGGTCATCCCGGGGTGGCCGAGGTGGCCGTGGTCGGGCTGCCCGACCAGGATCTGGGCCAGCGCATCGTGGCGTTCGTCGTCGGCGCGGCGGCCACCGATGAGCTGATCGACTACGTGGCCCAGCAGCTTTCAGCGCACAAGCGGCCGCGCGAGGTGCGGATCGTCGAGGCGCTGCCGCGCAACGCGATGGGCAAGGTGCTCAAGAAGCAACTGCTGGGTGGGTGAGCACCCCGGCGACCGTGCAGGTCGCGACGCCGCTGCGGCGTGTCGCGTCGTGGATTTCACCCCGGGGCCGGGCTTGGACGCGCGTCGGACGCGGCCAAGGCATCAGTTGGCGTGCAGGTCTTCGTTGAGGGCGATGCCCCGGCCGTCGCGGGCGACCACCTCAACCGCACCGCTGATCGAATTACGGCGGAACAGCAGGTTGTTGCGGCCGGATAGGTCACGTGCCCTGACGGTGGCGCCGTCGGGCATGACCACCTTGGTCCCGGCGGTGACGTAGAGCCCGGCCTCCACGACGCAGTCGTCGCCCAGCGAGACCCCCAACCCGGCGTTGGCGCCCAGCAGGCAGCGCCGCCCGATCGAAATCACCTGGGTGCCACCGCCGGACAGCGTACCCATGATGGATGCCCCGCCGCCCACGTCGGAGCCGTCGCCGACCACCACCCCCGCGGAGATGCGGCCCTCGACCATCGAGGCGCCCAGGGTGCCGGCATTGAAGTTGACGAAGCCCTCGTGCATCACCGTGGTGCCGGGCGCCAGATGCGCGCCCAGCCGCACCCGGTCGGCGTCGGCGATCCGCACGCCCGACGGCACCACGTAGTCGACCATGCGGGGGAACTTGTCGACCCCGTACACCGTCACCGGGCCGCGGCGGCGCAGGCGCGCCCGCACGGCCTCGAAGCCCTCGACCGCGCACGGGCCGTGGTTGGTCCACACCACATTGGTCAACACCGAAAACAGGCCGTCGGCGTTGAGCCCGTGCGGGGCGACCAATCGGTGCGACAGCAGGTGCAGCCGAAGATAGGCGTCGTAACCGTCGGCGGACTTGTCCGAAAGGTCGTCGATGACCGTGCGCACGGCCACGGTCTCGGTCCCGCGGTCGTCGTCGCGCCCGGTCAGCGCCGCCAGTGCGGCGGGAATCTCGGCTGCCGCCAGCCGGGTGGTTCCGCCGTGGCCCGACTCGCCCAGTTCCGGTGCGGGAAACCAGGTGTCGAGCACCGACCCGTCGTCAGTCAGCGTCGCCAATCCGGTACCCGAAGCTCCAGTCACGTCGGTCACGCTACCCGGCCGGTTAGGGTGGGGCGGTGCTGGATCTGCGCGGAGACCCGATCGAGCTGACCAGGGCGCTGGTGGACATCCCCAGCGAGTCGCGGCATGAGGAGCGCATCGCCGACGAGGTGGAAGCCGCGCTGCGGGCGCAGGCCGGCGGCTTCGAAATCATCCGCGACGGCGCTGCCGTGCTGGCCCGCACCCGACTGGGCCGTCCGACCCGGGTGCTGCTGGCCGGCCATCTGGACACCGTCCCGGCGGCCGACAACCTGCCGAGTCGCCGCACCGCCGGCCCCGAGGGCGACCTGCTGTACGGCTGTGGCACCGTCGACATGAAATCGGGGCTTGCCGTCTTCCTGCATCTGGCGGCCACCGTCACCGCGCCCGCCCACGACCTGAGCCTGGTGTTCTACGACTGCGAGGAGATCGAGGCCGCGGCCAACGGCCTGGGTCGCATCGAGCGCAACCTGCCGGACTGGTTGGACGCCGACGTCGCCATCCTCGGCGAGCCCACCGGCGGCTACATCGAAGCGGGCTGCCAGGGCACGCTGCGGGTGGTCGTTCGGGCGACCGGAACCCGGGCGCACTCGGCCCGGTCCTGGCTGGGCGACAATGCCGTCCACAAGCTGGGTGCGGTGCTGGACCGGCTGGCGGCCTATCGGCCGCGCAGTGTCGACATCGACGGCTGTGGCTACCGGGAGGGTCTGTCGGCGGTGGGCATCGCCGGCGGGGTGGCCGGCAACGTCATTCCCGATGCGGCATCGGTCACGGTCAACTACCGGTTCGCCCCGGACCGCTCCCCGGGCGAGGCACTGGCACATGTGCGTGCCGTGTTCGACGGACTCGACGTCGCAATCGAGCAGACCGACGTGGCCGCCGGTGCGCTGCCCGGCCTGGAGCAGCCCGCCGCCCGGGCGCTGGTCGAGGCGGCCGGACAGGTGCGGGCCAAATACGGCTGGACCGACGTGGCCCGCTTCGCCGCCCGGGGCATCCCGGCGGTGAATTACGGCCCCGGCGACCCGAGCCTGGCGCACACCCGCGACGAACGGGTGCCGGTCGACCAGATCACCGCCGCGGCGGCGATGCTGCGCGGCTATCTGAGCTGACCGTCCGCCAGTTCCCGGGCCTCGGCCAGCGCGATCCGGCCCACCACGCAGTCGATCTCGTCGCAGAGCCGGGCCAGCGGGTCCGCCGCGCGGACATCCCCGAGCCGGACCGCCTCCCGCCAGGCCTGCAGTGCCACCGCCCGTTGCCCACCCCGCTCGGCCATCCGGGCGGCCTCCCGCGCGGTGGCCACCGCGCCGGTCATGTCGCGCATGCTGGCCAGCCGCCAGGCCCGCGCGATGCGCAGTTCCGGGGCGAACAGCGCGGACTTGGTGCCGTGCCGGGATTCGGCTCGGCTCAGTGCTTTTGACGCACCGGGGATGTCGCCCTGCCGGGCCAGGGCGATCGTCAGGTACATCAGCGACAGTGGGCCCCAGGAGTAGCCGGTGCGCTCCAGGGCGGCGGCTGCCGGGCCGAGCAGCGCCGCCGCCGCGGCGAAATCGCCGCCGGCGATCAGCACGTCGGCCAGCAGCACCTCGCCGATCGCCCGGCCCGGCTGCTGCAGTTCGGCGAAGTCGGTGAACTGCTGCGCCGCGTCCCGGGCCTCATCGAGGCGGTCGGCCATCGTCAGCACGCTGATCTGGGCCAGCCCGATGGTGAACCGCAGCAACCCGGGGTGTTCGGCGTCCAGCGCGCGTCGCACCGGTGCCGCCACATCGCCGAACCGGCCCTGGCGTGCCGCGCACAGCGCTGCCGCGCTGCCCGCCCAGGCCACCGCCGTGTCCTCGGCAGCCGGCGAGGCCAGCACCTCGTCGGCGAGTTGCACCGCGCGATCGAGGTTTCCGGCGTTCATCGCGAACGTGGCGCGCAATGCGTCGAGGGTGGTCCGGGCCGCCGGGGTGGTGATCCGGTCTCGGGTGGTCTGCAGGAACGCGGTGGCCCGCTCCGGCTCGCTGAGCATGAAGAACTGGTTGGCCGCCCGCGGCAGTGCCCAGGCCATCAGGTCGGATTCACCGAGCGCGGCGGGGTCGACAGCGGCCAGCACCGCGTCGGCATCGCGGCCCCGGCCCCGGTAACCCAGGGCGTAGGCCAGCACCAGCCGGGCCGGCAGGCCGCCACCCCGGTCCAGCACCGAGGACGCCAGACGTTCGGCCAGCGTCAGGTCGCCCAGCCGCAGGGCCTGCCGGGCGGCCGCGACCACATCGTCGACCGGTTGCGGCGTGTCGCTGTCGGCGGCCAGCGACGCCAGCCGCAGCCGGTCGCTGACGTGCCCGGCCGGCCGGCCGGCCAGCCGCTCGATCACCGCGGTCCGCCGCCGGCGCGCGCCGGCGCCGCCGAGCGCGGCCAGGCTGCGTTCGGCGAAGAGCGGGTGCGCGGTGTAGACCACCGGATCGGGTCCCCGGCCGCCGCGCAACCGGGTTTCGGCAGCGCCCAGTTCCTGCGCCTGCGCAACCGCGTCGGCACCGCACAGCGCGGTGAGATCGGCCAGCGGCAACGGCTCGGCGACCGCCAGCAAGTCCAGCACCGACCGCACCTCGGCGGGCAGCTCGGCGAGGTAGCCGTCGACGTCGGCGATCGAAGTCGCCGCACCCGGCGGGGTGATGTCGATGCGGTCCAGCAGCCCGTCGGTCCAGAGTGCCGCGATCGCCTCGGGTGCCGGATCGGCCCGGGCGCTGACCACCATCCGGGCCGCACCGGCCAACGCCAGCTGGTACACCAGGGTCGCCGAGAGCACGTCGAGCTGGTGCGCGTCATCGACGACCAGCAGCAGGTCGGACTCCTCGGCGTCGTGCGCCAGCGACGCGCGGGCGGCCCGCAGCAGTGCCGCCGGTTTGCCGATGTCGGCGATCTCCACCAGGTGGCTGAAGGCTCCGAACGGCACCGCGCGTTCGGTGGGGGTGCCGGTGACCCAGCGGGTGACGGTGCCCGGCCGCCGGGCGGTGAGGTGCTCGGCGGCCAGTCGTGCCAGCGTGGATTTGCCGACGCCGTCGGGTCCGAGGATGACGGCGCCGCCGTGAGCGGGGTTGTCGAGCGCGGTGTCGAGCCGCTCCAGCGCGGTCGCGTGTCGAGGGACGTTCCACCGCATCGGCATCGGGCGGATTTTACGGTGCCGGGTCTGTCCCGGCTAGCCTTTCGAACGTGCGGTGGCCGACGGAGTGGGTGGTGTGTGTGTACTGCGCGTCCGGACCGACCCATCCCGACCTGCTGGCGCTGGCCGGCCGGGTGGGGATGGCGATCGCCGAGCGGGGCTGGACGCTGGTGTGGGGTGGCGGGAACGTCTCGGCGATGGGAGCGCTGGCGTCGGGGGCGCGGGCCCGCGGCGGGCGGACCGTCGGAGTCATCCCGCGGGCGCTGTTGCGCCGGGAGTTGGCCGACGTCGACGCCGACGAGCTGATCGTCACCGAAACCATGCGGGAGCGCAAGCAGATCATGGAGGATCACGCGGACGCCTTCCTCACGCTCCCGGGCGGCATAGGCACGTTGGAAGAGTTCTTCGAGGCGTGGACCGCGGGCCAGTTGGGTATGCACGACAAGCCTGTGGTGGTGCTCGACCCGGTGGGGCACTACGACGGGCTGTGGGCCTGGCTGCGCGGGTTGGTGGGCACCGGCTACGTCCCGCGGGGTGCGCTGGACCGGCTGGTGGTCGTCGACGGCGTCGATGCCGCGCTGGCGGCCTGCGCACCGGACTGACCACCGCATTAGGCTGGCTCCAGTCGCGGCGAAATGAGGGATATGGTGTCCGACCACAACAACGCCACCTCGGTGGGCTTGCGCGACGTGGTCGCCCAACTGCCGGGCCTGCTGGCAGACCTGCCGGTGATCGTGCGCGGCGCGGTGACCGGGCTGCGGGCGCAGCCGGACACCAGGGCGTCGATCGGCACGGTGTTCCAGGACCGGGCGGCCCGCTACGGCGACCGGGTATTCCTCCGGTTCGGCGATCAGCAGCTGACCTACGCCCAGGCCAATGCCGCCGTCAACCGCTACGCCGCGGTACTGGCCGACCGGGGCGCCGGGCCCGGCGACGTGGTCGGGATCATGCTGCGCAACTCGCCCAACGCGGTGCTGATGATGCTGGCCGCGGTCAAGTGCGGGGCGATCGCCGGCATGGTCAACTTTCACCAGCACGGCGAGGTGCTGGCCCACAGTCTGGGCCTGCTCGACGCCAAGGTGCTGGTGACCGAGTCCGACCTGGCCGGCGTCGTCGCCGACAGCGGTGCGCCGGGCGCGGACCCGCTGACGATCGAGGAACTGGAGCGGGCGGCGGTCGGCGCGTCCACCGCCAACCCGGCGTCGGCGTCGGCGGTGCGGGCCAAGGACGCCGCGTTCTACATCTTCACCTCCGGCACCACCGGCTACCCCAAGGCCAGCGTGATGACCCACCGGCGCTGGCTGCGGGCGCTGGCCGCCTTCGGTGGTCTGGGGTTGCGGCTGCACGGCCGTGACACCCTGTACTGCGCGCTGCCGCTCTACCACAACAATGCGTTGACGGTCGCGCTGTCGTCGGTGCTGACCTCGGGGGCCACGCTGGCGCTGGGCAGGTCATTCTCGGCGTCGCGGTTCTGGGATGAGGTGATCGCCGCCGACGCGACGGCGTTCGTCTACATCGGCGAGGTGTGCCGGTATCTGCTCAACCAGCCTCCCAAGCCGACCGATCGAGCCCACAAGGTGCGGGTGATCTGCGGCAACGGGTTGCGTCCTGAGATCTGGGAGGAGTTCGCGAAACGCTTCGGTATCGGGCGGATCTGCGAGTTCTACGGCGCCAGCGAGGGCAATGCGGCCTTCATCAACATGTTCAACATCCCCGGGAGCGCCGGGATCGCGCCGATGCCGCTGGCCTACGTCGAATACGACCACGACACCGGTGAGCCGCTGCGCGGCGCCGACGGCTGGGTCCGCCGGGTGCGTGGCGGCCGGCCCGGGCTGCTGCTCAGCCCGGTGAACCGACTCTCCCCGTTCGATGGCTACACCGATCCGGCGGCGACCGAGAAGAAGCTGGTCCGCAACGCGTTCAAGCACGGCGACTGCTGGTTCAACACCGGTGACCTGATGACCCCGCAGGGCCTGATGCACGCGGCGTTCACCGACCGGCTCGGCGACACCTTCCGGTGGAAGGGCGAGAACGTGGCCACCACCCAGGTCGAGGCGGCGCTGACCGGATACGGCGCGGTTGCCGAGTGTGCGGTGTTCGGCGTCGAGGTGCCCCGCACCGGGGGGCGCGCCGGGATGGCCGCGATCAAGCTGCGTGATGGCGCCGAGTTCGACGGTCACGCCCTGGCCGACGGTGTCTACGCGCAGCTGCCGTCCTATGCCATACCGCTGTTCGTGCGGGTGGTCGACTCGATGGCGCACACCACCACGTTCAAAAGCCGCAAGGTGGAGCTGCGTGAACAGGGCTATGCGGCTGATTTTCCGGATCCGCTGTATGTGCTGGCCGGCCGCGAGGAGGGATATGTGCCCTACTACGCCGAATACGCCGACGAGGTCGCGGCCGGCAAGCGACCACAGCCCTAGCAGCGTGCGGTCAACCCTGTGCGGCCGGCCGGTGGCCGGTGATCGCGCACTGATCATGGCGATCGTCAACCGCACCCCGGACTCCTTCTACGACCGGGGCGCCACCTTCGGCGATGAGGCGGCCAAGTCCGCGGTGCACCGGGCCGTGGCCGACGGCGCCGACGTCATCGATGTCGGTGGAGTCAAGGCCGGACCTGGTGAGACCGTCGACGCCGAGACCGAGATCGCCCGGGTGGTGCCGTTCATCGAATGGCTGCGTGCCGGCTATCCGGACCAGCTGATCAGCGTCGACACCTGGCGATCGGTGGTGGCCAGGCGGGCGTGCGCGGCGGGTGCGGACCTGATCAACGACACCTGGGCCGGCGTCGACCCGCAGCTGCCGGCGGTGGCCGCCGAATTCGGTGCCGGGCTGGTGTGCTCGCACACCGGCGGCGCGGCACCGCGGACCCGGCCCTTCCGGGTGAGCTACGGTATGACCACCCGCGGCGTCGTCGACGACGTGATCCGGGTGCTGACCGGTGCCGCCGAGCGGGCCGTCGCGGCCGGGGTCTCCGGGGACCGGGTGCTCATCGACCCGACCCACGACTTCGGCAAGAACACCTTCCACGGGCTGGCATTGTTGCGTCACGTGGACGATCTTGTTAGAACCGGGTGGCCCGTGCTGATGGCACTCTCGAACAAGGACTTCATCGGCGAGACTCTGGGTGTGGAATTGACCGAACGCCTGGAGGGAACCCTGGCGGCCACCGCGCTGGCGGCGGCGGCCGGGGCCCGGATGTTTCGGGTGCACGAGGTCGGCCCGACCCGACGCGTGCTGGAGATGGTCGCGTCGATCCAAGGTGTGCGAGCACCGACGCGCACAGTAAGGGGATTGGCATGACCGATCTGGCAGACCAGGGTCTGGCCTCGCTGTTCGGCGACACCTGGCTGTCCGGGCGGACCTGGATTCGCCCGGACTGGACGGTTGCCGAGTTGGTGGCCGCCAAAGCCGCGACCGGGCGGACCGTATCGGTGGTGCTGCCCGCCCTGAACGAGGAAGCCACCATCGAATCGGTGATCGACAGCATCATGCCGCTGGCCGGTGGGCTGGTCGACGAACTGATCGTGCTGGACTCCGGTTCCACCGACGACACCGAGATCCGGTCCATCACAGCCGGTGCGCGCGTCGTCAGCCGCGAGCAGGCAGTGCCCGAGGTCGTCCCGCAACCCGGCAAGGGCGAGGCGCTGTGGCGTTCGCTGGCGGCGACCAGCGGCGACATCGTGGTGTTCATCGACTCCGACCTGATCGACCCGGACCCGATGTTCGTTCCCAGGCTGGTCGGACCGCTGCTCACCGCCGACGGAGTCCACCTGGTCAAGGGGTTCTACCGCCGGCCGCTGAAGGTCAACGGAACCGAGGACGCCACCGGCGGCGGACGGGTTACCGAGCTGGTGGCCCGGCCGCTGCTGGCAGCACTGCGGCCCGAACTGGGTGCCGTGCTGCAGCCGTTGGGCGGGGAGTACGCGGGCACCCGCGAACTGTTGACGTCGGTGCCGTTCGCGCCGGGCTACGGGGTGGAGATCGGCTTGCTGATCGACACCTACGACCGACTGGGTTTGGAGGCGATCGCGCAGGTCAACCTGGGGGTGCGGGCACACCGTAACCGTTCCCTGGCCGAACTGGGCGTGATGAGCCGCCAGGTGGTCGCCACGCTGCTGTCGCGATGCGGCGTCCCCGATTCCGGTGTGGGACTGACCCAGTTCTTCACCGACGGCCCGGACGGTGCGGACTACCTGCCGCACACCACGCCGCTGTCGTTGGTCGACCGGCCGCCGATGAACACGCTGCGGCAACGTTGAGCGACCTTGTGTCGGGTGCTGCCGCGCGGGTCGGGCAGTATCGATGGCGTGACGTTGGTGCTGTTGTATCTGGTGGTGCTGGTCCTGATCGCGCTGCTGCTGTTCGGGGTGGCCAGTCTGCTGTTCGGTCGCGGGGAACAGCTGCCGCCGCTGCCGCCGGCGACGACGGCGACCGTGCTGCCGGCATCGGGAGTCACCGGCGACGATGTCGATGCCGTCAAGTTCACCCAGGTGCTGCGCGGATACAAGACCAGCGAGGTGGACTGGGTGCTGGACCGGCTGGGTCACGAGCTGGATCAGTTGCGCGGCCAGCTCGAGACGCTGCGCGCCACGTCGACCGGCCGCAGCGGGAACCCCGCGGAACCCCGGTGACGGCCCCGGCCGATGACGGCTTGGTGCGCTGCGGCTGGGCCGACGCGGGATCGCAGCTGTATCGGGACTACCACGATCAGGAGTGGGGCCGGCCGGTGCGCGGCCGGGCGGCGCTGTTCGAGCGGATCAGCCTGGAGGCCTTCCAGAGCGGACTGTCGTGGCTGGTGATCCTGCGCAAGCGGGAGAACTTCCGGCGGGCGTTCGCCGGATTCGACATCGAACGGGTGGCCCGCTACACCCAGGCCGATGTGGCCCGGTTGCTCGCCGATGCGGGCATTGTGCGCAACCGCGCCAAGATCGAGGCCACCATCGCCAATGCCCGGGCCGCGGCCGACCTGGGGGCCGAGGACTTCGCGCAACTGCTCTGGTCGTTCGCGCCGGCACCCCGTCCCCGGCCGGTCAGCCTCGCGGACGTTGCTTCGGCCACGCCGGAGTCGCAGGCCATGGCCAAGGAATTGAAACGTCGCGGCTTCCGGTTCGTCGGCCCGACCACCGCCTATGCGTTGATGCAGGCCACCGGCATGGTCGACGACCATCTGCGGGCCTGCTGGGTGCCGCCGACAACACGCTGAAAGGCACCCGACTATCGGGTCTTGTGCACGCAGCGGCCGCGATAGGGAACAATAGGGGGTGAATGTGCAGTTCAACGCCGGGCACTGCGGTCATGGTCATGGTGCAAGCCCGGCACCGACCAAGGCCGCGACGGCGGACCAGCTTTGTGGAGGGAGCACTCGATGGCGGCGATGAAGCCCCGGACCGGTGACGGTCCGCTGGAAGCGACCAAGGAGGGGCGCGGCATCGTGATGCGGGTACCACTGGAGGGCGGTGGCCGGCTCGTCGTCGAGTTGACCCCGGACGAGGCCGCGGCGCTCGGCGACGAACTCAAGGGCGTCACCAGCTGAGCCGTGCCCGGTCCGCGACCGGCTACCCGGACACCCGGCGGTAGATGTCCAGCGTCTGCTCGGCGATGCGCGCCCAGGAGAACTCCTCGACGCAGCGAAGACGCCCGGCCCGACCGTAGCGCTGTGCCAGTTCGGCATCGGTGACCAGCCTGTTGACCGCCTCGGCCAGCGCGGCCCGGTAGCCGGCCGGGTCGGCGGCGTCGTAGTGCACCAGCGAACCGGTGACGCCGTCGCCGACCACCTCAGGAATGCCGCCCACGTCGGAGGCCACCACCGCGGTAGCGCAGGCCATCGCCTCGAGGTTGACGATGCCCAGTGGCTCGTAGACCGATGGACACACGAAAACTGTTGCAGCCGAAAGTACTTCACGGAGTTTCGGTGCGCTGAGCATCTCCCGGATCCAGAACACGCCGGAGCGGGCGCGGGCCAGCCCGGCAACCGCGCCGGCAACTTCGGCGGCGATCTCCTCGGTGTCGGGGGCGCCGGCGCACAACACCAGCTGCACGTCCGGATGGAACCGATGAGCGGCAGCCACCAGGTGCTCCACGCCCTTCTGTCGGGTGATCCGCCCGACGAACGCGACGATGGGCCGGTTGGCGTCGACGCCGAGTTCGGCCAGCATCGAAGCACCCGGTTCGGGCTGGTGGGGATACCACACGTCGGTGTCGATACCGCTGTGCACCACGTGCACCCGTTCGGGCTGCAGGCCCGGGTAGACCCGCAACACGTCGTCGCGCATCGCCGAACTGACGGCGATCACGGCGTCCGCGGCGATGGTTGCGGTCTGCTCCGCCCAGGACGACAGCCGGTAGCCGCCACCGAGCTGCTCGGCCTTCCACGGCCGCAGCGGTTCCAGGGAATGGGCGGTCAGCACGTGCGGGATGTCGTAGAGCAGTGCGGCCAGCCGCCCGGCCAGCGCGGTGTACCAGGTGTGCGAATGCACGACGCTCGCCCGGCCGGCGGCATCGGCCATCGCCAGGTCGGCGGAGAGCGTCGACAACGCCGGATTGGCCTCGGCCAGCGCCGCATCGGGCTGGTGAACGAACACGCCGGGGCGGGGTGCGCCCATGCAGTGCACGTCGACCTGGCACAGTCGCCGCAGGTGGGCGACCAGCTCGGTGACGTGAACGCCGGCCCCGCCGTAGACCTCTGGGGGATATTCCCGGGTCATCATTGCCACCCGCATACCGGGTAGGGTAACGGTCGTGCGGTGCGCCCGTCGTAGCGGGCAACCCGCGAGCACCGTGCAGTGACCTGGCAGCGATCCGCTACGGCCGATAGGTTTGGGCTATGAGGGAAGTGCCACACGTGCTGGGCATCGTTCTGGCCGGTGGGGAGGGCAAGCGGCTGTACCCGCTGACCGCTGACCGCGCTAAGCCCGCCGTTCCCTTCGGTGGCGCCTACCGGCTGATCGACTTCGTGCTGTCGAATCTGGTCAACGCCCGCTACCTGCGAATCTGTGTGCTGACCCAGTACAAATCCCATTCACTGGACCGCCACATCTCGCAGAATTGGCGGCTCAGCGGCCTGGCGGGTGAGTACATCACCCCGGTGCCGGCGCAGCAGCGGCTGGGCCCGCGCTGGTACACCGGGTCCGCGGACGCGATTTACCAATCACTGAACCTGATCTACGACGAGGATCCGGAGTACATCGTCGTCTTCGGCGCCGACCACGTGTACCGGATGGATCCCGAGCAGATGGTTCGCTGCCACATCAACAGCGGCGCCGGGGCAACGGTGGCCGGCGTTCGGGTGCCGCGCGCCGAGGCGACCGCATTCGGCTGCATCGACGCCGACGAATCCGGCCGGATCCGCAATTTCTTGGAGAAGCCGACCAATCCACCCGGAATCCCGGGCGACCCGGAGACCACCTATGTGTCGATGGGCAACTACATCTTCACCACCAAGGTGCTGATCGACGCGATCCGCGCCGACGCCGACGACGACCACTCCGACCACGACATGGGCGGTGACATCATGCCGCGGCTGGTGGCCGACGGGATGGCCGCGGTCTATGACTTCTCCGAGAACGAGGTGCCCGGCGCCACTGACCGGGACCGTGGCTACTGGCGTGACGTCGGGACCCTGGACGCCTTCTACGACGCGCACATGGACCTGGTGTCCGCGCACCCGATCTTCAACCTGTACAACAAGCGCTGGCCGATCCACGGCGCGACCGAGAACCTGGCACCGGCCAAGTTCGTCAACGGCGGCTCGGCCCAGGAGTCGGTGGTGGGCGCCGGCAGCATCATCTCGGCCGGTTCGGTGCGCAACTCGGTGCTCTCGTCGAACGTCGTGATCGACGACGGCGCCATCGTGGAGGACAGCGTGATCATGCCCGGCGCCCGGGTGGGCCGCGGGGCGGTGGTGCGGCGGGCGATTCTGGACAAGAACGTCGTCGTCGGCCCCGGGGAGATGATCGGCGTGGATCTGGAGAAGGACCGGGAACGGTTCGCGATCAGTGCCGGCGGCGTGGTCGCGATCGGCAAGGGCGTCTGGATCTGACCGTCGGCCGCCCCCAACCCTGCCAGTAGCGGACTGTCTCCGCCGGGGCGAACAGCAGGGCCGCCACCGGGGCCGAGCCGGTCAGGCTCGAAAGAGCCAACTTCGCGGTGGTTTTCACGCCGACTCCCGCAGTATCGCCGCGTTGCGCCGGCGAAACATGTTGGCGCCCAGGGTGATCAGCGCGACATCGACGGCCAGCAGCCAGAGCAGCGGCACGGCGGTGCGCTCGCCCGTGCCCACCGGCGGGATGTGCGCGAACGGTTCGAGGTCGAGCAGCCACTGCGGAGAGCCGGACAGCGAACCCAGCAGGTACAGCGCGACGAAGCCCACCAGCACGCCCCACACCGCCGGGGTGAACCGGGGGGCCAGACCGAACAGCGCGACCGTCACCCCTGCGGCCAGCCAGACGGCGGGCAGTTGCACCGCTGCGGTGCCGACGACGCGGGGCAGCGTGCCGGCGAGGTCGCCGGCGGCCAGGCCGTAGCTGAGCCCGGCCGCCAGACCTGCGAGCAGCAGCGCGGCAGCGGGGCCCAGCACGGCGATCACCAGATGGCTCGCCAGCCAACGGCTTCGGCTCACCGCCCCGGCCAGCAGCGCTTCGGCCCGCTGGCCGGCCTCCTCCCGGTGCAGTCGCAGCGACAGCGAGACGGCGAAGGCGGCGGCCAGCATGCCCAGCATGCCGAACCCCACCGCGATGAAGGCCTGCTCCAGTGCGCTGGTGCCGCCCAGTCGGGCGACGATGTCGCGCGCCGCGGTACTGGCGCCCAGCTCGTCGGCGACGCCGTGTGCCACGGTGCCGATCAGTAGGCCGTACAGCGACAGCCCGATCGTCCACAGCAGCAGCGCCCCGCGGTCCAGCCGCCAGGCCAGCCCGAAGACCCCGCGCAGTGCCGGTGCGGCGGCACCCGGGCCGGGCCGTTCGGCGATCAGGCCTGCGCCCACGTCGCGGCGGGCCAGCAGCCGGTACGCCAGCGCGGTGAGCGCCGCCGCCGTCGCCAGGTGCAGCGCCAGCACCCACCAGCGCTCACCGGCGTACGGCCTGACCTGCAGCGACCAGCCCAGGGCCGAGAGCCAGGACAGGGCGCCGGAGCCGGCGTCGCCGATAGCGCGCAGCGAGAATGCGACAGCCAGGGTGGCGAACGCGGCGCCGCGGGCGAACCGGGCGCTCGGGGACAGTTGCGCGGCCACGGTGGCCACCGCGGTGAACACCAGCCCGGAGCCGGCCAGTGCCGCGCCGAACGCCAGCGATCCGGCCGGCTCGACGTCGGTGGTCAGCAGGCCCACCGTGCCGATCGCGCCGGTGGCGAGCGATGCCCCGAAAGCCAACAGCAGCGTGGCCGTCAGGCCGGCGCAACGGCCGACGGCGGTCGAGTCGAGCAGCTCGGTGCGGCCGGTCTCCTCGTCGGCGCGGGTGTGCCGGATCACGGTGAGGATCACCGCGACGGCGATGAGCAGGTGGAACATGCCGGCTTTCCAGATGCCCACCGCGCCGAGGCTGTCGTTGTAGACCTGCCCGTAGAGGGCCCGCTGCGCCGGGCTGGCCATGATCGATGCCGCGAACCCGGCCCGATCGGCCGCGGTCGGATAGACCGCGCCGACGCTGCCGATGTAGACACCGGCCAGCGGGAGCGACAGCAGCAGGACCCACAGCGGCATCACGACCCGGTCCCGGCGCAGCTGCAGTCGCAGCAGCGCGATCGTTCCGGCGAAGTTCCGGCCGCGCCGGGCGGCCCGGTGCGCCGGGTGCGGTGCGTGCTGCACGGTGGCGGTGGTCATGCCCGTGCCGTGCTGTAGTGCCGCAGGAACAGTTCCTCCAGCGTCGGCGGCCGACTGACCAGGCTGCGCACGCCGGCGTCACCGAGCACCCGGATGAATTCGCCGAGGCTCGCGCTTTCGACTTGGGCGCGCAGTGTGCGGCCGTCCAGGCTGATGTCGTCCACCCCGGAGATCCGGGCCAGGTCGCCGGGATCGCCGACCAGTTCGGCCGTGATCGAGGTGCGGCTCAGGTGGCGCAGCGATTCCAGCGACCCGCTCTCCACGGTCCGGCCGGCCCGGATGATGGTGACCCGCTCGCACAGCGCCTCGGTTTCGGCCAGGATGTGGCTGGACAGCAGTACGGTTACGCCGCGATCCCTCGCCTCGCCGACGCAAAGCTGAAACACGTTCTCCATCAACGGGTCCAGGCCGCTGCTCGGTTCGTCCAGCAGCAGCAGCCGGGCCCGTGACGAGAAGGCCGAGATCAGCGAGACCTTCTGCCGGTTGCCCTTCGAATAGGTGCGGGCCTTCTTGTGCGGGTCGAGTTCGAAGCGCTCGATCAACTCGGCGCGCCGCCGCTGGTCGAGTCCGCCGCGCATGCGGGCCAGCAGATCGATGGTCTCACCGCCGGTCAGCGACGGCCACAGCGTGACATCGCCCGGCACATAGGCGATCTGGCGGTGCAGATCGACCGCGTCGGCCCAGGGGTCGCCGTCGAGCAGTCGGACGGTTCCGCTGTCAGCCCGGACCAGGCCCAGCAGGATGCGGATGGTCGTCGACTTACCGGCGCCGTTGGGCCCGAGGAAGCCGTGCACCTCGCCGTGGCGCACTGTCAGGTCCAGGCCGTCCAGTGCGCGTGTCGCACCGAAAGTCTTCGTCAGGCCGCATATTGCGATCGCGGAGTCATTGCCGGACATCGGTCTCTGCCTGTTCTGCCTGAGCTTGTTCCACCTGAGCCTGTTCCACCTGAGCCTGTTGCGCCTGAGCTTGTTCTGCCTGAGCTTGTTCTGCCTGAGCGAGGAACGCGTCGTACATGGTTCGGTCGGCCATCAGGCCCTCGGTGTAGAGCTCGAGTGAGGGCAGCACCATGTCGCGCGCGTAGTCGCGCAGCACTGCGCGCAGATCCGTCGGGTCGTCGTGCATCTGCAGATAGAGCAGCAACCCGCCGCCGCCGGTGATCGCCAGGTAGCGGGCCCGGGCCTTCGGATCGCGGCTGGGTTTGAGGGTGCCGGCCCGAACGCCCTCGTCGAGGTATCCCTCGGCGTTGTCGATCATCCTGCGCCACAGGGTGTCCGCCAGTTCGCCACCGGACTGCATGCTGCGCACCAGATAGGCCGTGATCGGCGCGTAGGACTCGATCTCGGCCATCGCGGCGAACCAGGTCGCCGGGTCGCCGGAGCGCATCGCCTCCGATTTACTGCTGCGGATCTCCTCGGCGACGTAGGCGTCGCAGGCCTGCCGCAGGCCGTCCTTGGAGCCGAAGTGGTGGATCACCAGGCCCGGGCTCACGCCCGCCGCCCCGGCGATGGTCCGCAGGCCGACGCCGAACCCGTGCCGGCCGAACTGCTCGATGGCGGCGTCGCGAATCCGGGCGCTGGCCGTCAGATCATCTGAACGCATGTTTAATACGCTAAACGAGCGTTCAATCCGTCGTCAAGGGTTCGGCGGCGGGCGTTGGCCGCAAGGTCCTTGCCGGTGGGGGTGCAGCCAGGGCGTTGATCGTGTCTGCGCGGCGTCGAGAGCCGAAAAACACCGCCCCGACGGCACACTGAAAACGCCGAAAACACCGAAAACCGGCCGCGTCCCGCGAGCGGAGCGCCGGCTCAGTCGCGGACGGCGGCGAGCAGGCCGTCGCCCAGTGGTATCAGCGCCGGGGTCAGCTGCTCGTCCTCGGCGATCAGCCGGGCGGCTTCGCGCACCGCCACCACGTCGGCGTCATGGGCTGAAGGATCGCCGGCGCGCCCGCCCAGCGACGCCCGATGCACCACGACGATGCCGCCGGGACGCAGCAGTCGCACCGCCTCCACCACGTAGGCCGGCTGGTCGATCGGGTCGGCGTCGACGAATACCAGGTCATAGGACCGGTCTGCCAGCCGGGTCAGCACCTCTTGAGCCCGGCCGGTGATGAACCGGGTGCGGGACGGCCCGATGCCGGCGTCGGCGAAGGCCAGCTTGGCGGTGCGCTGATGCTCGGGCTCGATGTCGATGGTGGTCAGCACACCGTCTTCGGCCATGCCGGACAGCAGCCATAAGCCGCTGACGCCGGCGCCGGTGCCGACCTCGACCACCGCCTTGCCGCCGCTGAGCTTGCCGAGCAGGCTCAGCAGTGCGCCCACGGCAGGGGTGACCGCTCCGACGCCGATCTCGCCGGCGCGGTCCCGCGCCGCCGACAGGATCGCGTCCTCGGATATCGATCGCTCGGCGTGTGTGACGATGGCACCCGTTTCCGCGGGGTGACTCGGCTGGCCCGGCTGGCCGGAGGAGTTGTCGAAGCTGGCCATGCCCGCAGCGTAGGGCGCATCGGGCCGGTGCCGGGACAGGCGCGCCCGAGACCGACCGTCGGCCCGGGCCGGGCTCTGGATCGCGACACGCCCGGAGCCGCGATAGTGGCCAACCCGACATCGCGACCGATAACCGCAGCCCTGACCGTATTCGAACAAGAGTTCACAGTCAACGTTCAGTGCTGGCACAGAGCCGGCACACGGCGGTCGACAACGGTTAGGGGCATGCAGCGGGGTGGGAGTTCGCCAGGGAATACCGGCAGTGTGTCGCGCGCTGTAAGCGTCGATGTGCTGTCGGCATCCGACGACAGCCCCGACGTGGAGGACCCAGCCATCACCGCACTGATGAGCCCGGTAAGCATGTCTCATCCGGATCGCTACCGGGATGCCGATTGGGTTGAACCGTCCGAGGAGTTGCAGGGCACCGCGGTGTTCGACGCGACCGGGGACGCGGCGACCATGCCGTCATGGGACGAGTTGGTTCGCCAGCACGCCGACCGGGTGTACCGGTTGGCCTATCGGCTCTCGGGTAATCAGCACGACGCCGAGGACCTCACCCAGGAGACGTTCATCCGGGTGTTCCGCTCGGTGCACAACTACCATCCGGGGACGTTCGAGGGCTGGCTGCACCGGATCACGACCAACCTGTTCCTGGACCTGGTTCGCCGGCGCGGGCGCATCCGGATGGAGGCGCTGCCCGAGGACTACGACCGGGTGCCGGCCGACCAGCCCGACCCCGAGCAGATCTATCACGACGCGCGGTTGGACCCCGGCCTGCAGGCCGCCCTGGACTCGCTGCCGCCGGAGTTTCGTGCCGCGGTCGTGCTGTGTGACATCGAAGGTCTGTCATACGAGGAGATCGGTGCCACCCTCGGGGTGAAGCTGGGCACCGTGCGCAGTCGCATCCATCGCGGGCGTCAGGCGCTGCGTGACTACCTGGCGGCCCGGCAGCCGTCAGACGAATCTTCAGGCGCCGCCGCAGCCGGCTTCGGCACCCGCTGAACCGGCGGCCCGATCACCGGCGACCGCGGGTCGCTCGGCTGCTCCCGTCCGTCTCGGACATAACGCGCTACATTGGTTAAGCGCCGGGCGTGCGGGCACGGCGGACCGGAGAGGAGCCGGCTGGTGGCCGACCCAGGGCAGGTGTTCCGCCGGGCGTTCTCCTGGCTGCCGGCCCAGTTCGCGTCGCAGACCGACGCTCCGGTCGGTGCGCCCCGCCAATTCGGCTCCACCGAGCACCTGTCCAGCGAAGCCATCGCCGCGTTCGTCGACGGTGAGTTGCGGATGAACGCGCACCTGCGTGCCGCCCACCACCTTTCGCTCTGCAGCGAGTGCGCGGCAGAGGTGGAGTACCAGAACCGGGCCCGGTCGGCGCTGCGCGACTCCCATCCGATCAGAATCCCCAGCAACCTGCTCGGCCTGCTGGCGCAGATCCCCGAATCCCCGGCCGACGAGCCGCCGGCGCAGCAGCCCGGTCAGTTCGCCGACGGCGAGCCGTGGAATCGGCGTAAGCGCCGGTAAGGTGGATGCGACGTAGTGCCCGCGCCCCCAGTGCGCGTTTGTGCAGCGCACGGAGGAGGATCCGAGAAAGACATGGCGAGCTCTGACCAGGAAACCGCCGGCGGTCGTCGGCTGGCGCCCCGTCCCGTCTACCGGCCGCCGGTGGATCCGGCGTCCAAGCAGGCATTCGGCCGCCCCGCCGGCCTTCGCGGGTCGTTCGTGCCCGCCAGTGTGCGGCCGCAGAAATATCGCGACCAGGGTGAGTTCACGCCCCGCGACCAGCACCCGGACCCGGTGCTCAAGGAGGCGTTCGGGCGCCCGTTCGCCGGCGCCGCGTCGCTGCAGCGCCACCCCTCCGACGCCGGTGCGCTGGACCGCAACGGCAACGGAAATCGACCGGACGCCTCCGATGATCCCTGGCGCAACCCGGCGGCGGCCGCGGCGCTGGGCAGCCCGGCGCTGACGCGGCCCGCACCGCAGGGTGCCGCCGCGGTGGGTGGCAAGCTCGGCGTGCGCGATGTGCTGTTCGGCGACCGGGTCTCCTATCGCGCGCTGGTCACCCTCGCCGTGCTCGCGCTGGTCATCGGGCTGGCCGGTGGCTGGGTCGGGCGCAAGACCGCCGAGACCGTCGAGGCGTTCACCAGTTCGAAGGTGACACTGTCCACCAAGGGCAACGCCGAGGAACCGGCCGGCCGGTTCGCCAAGGTCGCCGAGGCGGTCGCCAATTCGGTGGTCACCGTCGAATCGGTCAGTGACGACACCGGCATGCAGGGGTCCGGTGTCGTCATCGACGGCAAGGGCTACATCGTCACCAACAACCACGTCATCTCCGAAGCGGCCAACAACCCCAGCAAGTTCAAGACCACCGTGGTGTTCAACGACGGGAAAGAGGTGCTGGCCAATCTGGTGGGCCGCGACCCCAAGACCGACCTGGCCGTACTCAAGGTGGACAACGTCGACAACCTGACCGTGGCCCGGCTCGGTGACTCCGACAAGATCCGGGTCGGCGACGAGGTGATCGCGGCCGGCGCCCCGCTGGGCCTGCGCAGCACGGTCACCCACGGCATCATCAGCGCGGTGCACCGGCCGGTGCCGCTCTCCGGTGAGGACTCCGACACCGACACCGTGATCGACGCGGTCCAGACCGACGCGTCGATCAACCACGGCAACTCCGGCGGCCCGTTGATTGACATGGACTCCCAGGTGATCGGGATCAACACCGCCGGCAAGTCGCTGTCGGACAGCGCCAGCGGCCTGGGGTTCGCGATCCCGGTCAACGAGGTCAAGTCGGTGGCGCAGACCCTGATCAAGGATGGCAAGATCGTCCACCCCACGCTGGGGGTCAGCGCCCGCTCGGTGAGCAACGCCATGGCGTCGGGCGCCCAGATCGCCAACGTGAAGGTGGGCAGCCCCGCCGAGAAGGGCGGCATGCTGGAGAACGACGTCGTCGTGAAGGTCGGGGACCGCACCGTCGCCGACGCCGATGAGTTCGTCGTCGCGGTGCGCCAGCTGACCATCGGGAAGGAAGCCCCGATCGAGGTGGTGCGCGATGGCCGGCACGTCACGCTGACGGTGACCCCCACCCCCGACGGTTAGCCGCCCGCCGGATGTTCGCCAATGTCGGCTGGGGGGAGATGCTGGTCCTGGTCGTGGTGGGGCTGGTGATCCTGGGCCCCGAGCGGCTGCCGGGCGCGATCCGGTGGAGTGCCAGCGCGCTGCGACAGCTGCGCGACTACCTCGCCACTGCCACCAGTCAGCTCCGTGACGAGATCGGCCCGGAGTTCGACGATCTGCGGGCGCCGTTGGGCGAACTGCAGAAACTGCGCGGCATGACGCCGCGGGCCGCGCTGACCAAGCACCTGCTGGACGGCGACGATTCGCTGTTCACCGCCGTGCGCCAGTTCGCCGACGAGCCGACACCGGTGCCCAGGTCCGCCGCGCCGGCGCCGTTGCGGGATGGGCCGGCGCCGTTCGATCCGGACGCGACCTGATCGTTCCCGGCCGGCCCGATCCCCTGGGGATGCCGCGAGCGTGAACTCACGCAGGCGTCCACCCGCTGGTGCTTCGGCCACATGGTTTCAATCTCGTCGGCAGACGCCGGAGGCGGACGCGCCGCTCAGCGTTGCTTGTTGCCGGTCTCCAGGCCCAGCGACATGCCGACCAGACCCCGGCCGCGGGTGGAAAGGTTGTCGGCGATCCTGCGCAACTCCTTGCCTGCGACCGAGTCCGGCATGAGGACCACCGGGGTGCCCGCGTCGCCGGCGCTCACCATCGTGGAATCGATCGGGACCCGACCGAGCAACGGCACGTCACGGCCCATGGCCTTGGTCAGCTGGTCGGCCACCCGCTGGCCGCCGCCTTCGCCGAACAGGTGCATGGTGGTGCCGTCCGGCATCGCCAGCCCGGACATGTTCTCCACCACACCGACGACCTGCTGACGGGTTTGCAGTGCGATGGCGCCGGCCCGCTCGGCCACCTCGGCGGCGGCCAACTGTGGCGTGGTCACCACCAGAATCTCTGCGTTGGGGACGAGTTGGGCCACCGAGATCGCGATGTCACCGGTGCCCGGCGGCAGGTCGAGCAGCAGGATGTCCAGGTCGCCCCAGTACACGTCGGCCAGGAACTGTTGCAGTGCCCGGTGCAGCATCGGGCCGCGCCACACCACCGGCGCATTGCCCTTGGTGAACATGGCGATCGAGATCACCCGCACGCCGTATCCGATGGGCGGCATGATCATCGATTCCACGGCGGTGGGCAGGGCGGTGACCCCCATCATCCGCGGCACCGAGTGTCCGTAGATGTCGGCGTCGAGCACGCCGACCGAAAGTCCGCGGCGGGCCAGGGCGACGGCCAGGTTCACCGTCACGCTGGATTTGCCTACCCCGCCTTTGCCGGACGCGATGGCATAGACCTTGGTGAGCGATCCCGGCTGGGCGAACGGGATGACCGGATCCCGACTGTCCCCGCGCAACTGTTTGCGTAACTCCGCGCGCTGCTCGTCGCTGAAGACGTCGAGGCTGACCTTGACCGCACCGGTGCCGGGCACGTCGCTGACCGCCCGGGTGACCATGTTGGTTATCTCCGATTTCATCGGACAGCCGGCGATCGTCAGGTAGATCGTGACGTGCACGCCGTGATCGGGGGCGATCTCGATGCTCTTGACCATCCCCAACTCGGTGAGCGGACGTTGGATATCGGGATCCAGCACGGTGCCCAATGCGGCGTAGACGGCAGCGTGCAGATCGGCAGTGTCATCGTGTGTTTCGGACATCACCGCTGAGTCTAAGCGAGGGGCCGCGGCTACCGGTTGTGATGTTGGTCAGCTTGGTGGCGGCCCGGGCGCCTGCGCTGACGCGTTCGGCGCCGGCGCCGGCGCGGCGTCAACCGGCGGTGCAGGCGGCGGCTCGAACTGAGGAGGTGCCGGGGGCACGGCGTAGGGCGGGATGGGGGCTGGGGGCACGGCGGAGGGCGGCGGTCCCAGCTGAGCTGGTGCAGCGGGTGCGCTTTGCGGTTCCAGGCAGATCAAGCCGCAGCTCGTCATGGTGGGCGGCGGCGTGGGACGTAGCCACGGTGGCAGCCAGGGGAGGTTCTGCTGCTGGGTGCTCGCGGTCGGCTGGCTCAAGTCGATCAGCGACGTCTGCGCCAGCGGGTCGGCGGGCGACAGGCCGTGGAGGTTGGCCGGCGAGCCCGGCCCGAGGCCCTCGGCGGCTTCCAGGTGTGCATCGCCCAGCGGCGGTGGCGGCCCGGTCATCGGCGGCAGATCCACCGGCGTCACGCCGGTGGCGTAGGCGGCGGCCCAGCCCAACACGTTGCCGGCGTAGGCCATCGAGTTGTTGTAGCGCAGGATGGCCGTCAGCACCTGCGGCTGATCCCGCAGGTCCAGCCCGCCGCTGCACAGATATCGCGCGGCCGCCAGGGTGGCGTCGTAGAGGTTCTGCGGGTCGGCATGGCCGTCGCCGTCGCCGTCGGAGGCATACCGCGACCAGGTGCCCGGGAGGAACTGCATCGGTCCCATGGCGCGGGCATAGACGACCCGGCCCGGGGCGCTGCTGGCCACGATGACCTCGTTGCCCGGCAGCGTGCCGTCGAGCGTGGGCCCGTAAATCGGTTGGACTGCGGTACCGCGCGCGTCGGTGGCACCGCCGTTGGCATGCATCGACTCGATGCGGCCGATCCCGGCCAATAGGTTCCAGCTGATCCCGCAGCCGGGGCTTTCCACAGCCATCTTCTGCTCGGCGTTGCGGTACGCGGACAGCGCCATCGCCGGGATCCCCAGGGCGCCCGGCGAGTACACCACCGCCGCCGGTGGCGGAGCCGAGATCATGGGTGCCGCCGCCACGTGAACGCTGCCCGGTGACCGCTGGACGGCGACGACGCTCGGACCGGACGGGCGGTCCGGTACCGGTACGACCGCCGCCAGCGGGGTGATCGCGGCATCGCGTACCGGCGGTATGACCCCGGCGGGCCGGGGTGCCGCACCGACGGCGCCGGCGAACACCAGCGGGGTGATGACGGCGAGCCCGAACACCGGCGTCCGGGTGACACGGGTCAGCCGCCGGCGCACCGCGGTGCGGATCGGGTGTGCACTCACGCCGCCCCCTCTGCGCGCTTGATCGTCCCGGTCGTCCGCGGTTGCCGACGCTGCCTGCGCTCACCGCAACCGCCCCGGCCTCGTGAACTAGGTCACCATACCTAAGTCCGATGGCGTCGGTGAGCGTTATCGCCCTGCCGTGTGGTCTGGCTGGCGGCTCGGGTGTTCGTGCGTAGCCGAATCGCGGTCCGAACGTTCGCGGCGCAGGCCATCCAGCAGTTCGCGCAGGTTGTTCAGTTCGTGGTGCAGGTAGTCGCGAGTGGGCACCTCGCCGATGGCCAGGCGCAGCGCCGCCAGTTCACGGGCCAGGTATTCGGTGTCCGCTTTGGTTCGCTCGGCGCGTCGCCGGTCCTCTTCCAGGCTGACCCGGTCCCGGTTCTCCTGCCGGTTCTGAGCCAGCAGGATCAGCGGCGCCGCGTAGGCCGCCTGAGTGGAGAAGGCCAGGTTCAGCAGGATGAACGGGTAGGGATCCCATTGCAACCGGACCGCGTACACGTTGAACACGATCCAGGCCACCACCGCCACGGTCTGGATCGCCAGGTAACGCCCGGTGCCGAAGAACCGGGCAACCGACTCGGTGAACTGGCCGAGCGCATCCGGGTCCACTCGCGGGGTCGGGATTCGCGAGGTGCGCGGGGTGTAGAGCCGTTGCCGGGCGGGTGGTTTGCTCATGTCGGACTCCCCAACGCACCCTGCGACGAGCGCCGGGCCGGGTTCAACTCGGCCTCGTCGATGCTCGCGCGCCAGTCGGCCGGCAACAAATGGTCCAGCACATCGTCGACGGTCACCGCACCCAGCAGGTGGTTCTGCTCGTCGATCACCGGTCCGCAGACCAGGTTGTAGGCGGCGAAGTAGCGGGTCAGGTCGGCCAACGGTGTCTCCGGGCTCAGGGCGGGCAGATCGGTGTCGACGACCCCGCCGACGAGCGCGGCCGGCGGCTCGCGCAGCAGCCGCTGCAGTGGCACGCAGCCCAGATACCGTCCGGTGGGGGTGGCCGTCGGCGGACGCGCCACAAACACCAGGGACGACAGCGCCGGGGTGAGGTCGGGATCCCGGACCCGGGCCAGTGCCTCGGCGACCGAGGTGTCCGGGGTCAGCACCACCGGATTGGAGGTCATCAGTCCGCCGGCGGTGTCGGGGGAGTGCGCCAGCAGTCGCCGCACCGGATCGGAGTCGTCTGGGTCCATCCGGGCCAGCAGCGCTTCGGCATCGGTGGGGTTTATCGCACCGAGCAGGTCGGCGGCGTCGTCGGGGTCCATCTCCTCGAGAACGTCGGCGGCGCGTTCGGTGCCCAGTTGCGCCAACACGTCGGCCTGTTCTTCCTCGGACAGCTCCTGCAGGATGTCGGCGAGCCGGCCGTTGCCCAGCGCGTTGATCACCTCGTAGCGCCGCTTGGGCGGCAGATCGCGAATGGCGTCGGCGACTTCGATCGGCCGCCACCCCTCGAATTGGTGGAGCAACTGGGCAACCCCCTGGCCGGGCAGCGCCAACGCGGACGGGGTCAGGCCCTGGACGTTGTGCCAGTCGACGACGTGGACGCCGGTGCGCCGGCCCAGCCGCCGCATGGTGCGCACCGCCACCCGGGTCACCAGCCAGTCGCGGGTGCGGGTCTGCTCGATGGCCAGATCGGTGATCGCCACGTCGACCCCGGCCAGTTCCGGCAGCTCGGGGTCATTGACCCGCACTTTGGTGTCGAGGACCTGACCCAGCACCAGCACCTCGCCGGGCCGCTGGTTGAACCGGCGCAGCGACACCGTTCCGGTGTTCAGCGTCACCGCGTCGGGCTCGATCGCGGCGATCCGCAGGATGGGGACGAAAATTCTTCGACGGGAAGGCAGTTCGATCACAAGACCGAGGACACGCGGCTGTTGGCGGACGATGCTGATGCTGACCACGACATCACGGACCCGCCCGACGGATTCGCCGACCGGGCCGAGCACCAGCATTCGCGCCAGTCGTGCCACATACACCCTGTTGCCCGACGCCATGGTTCAAAGGGTAGGAGTAATTAGGTGAGCAACGCATATCGGCCCCGCCGAACCTGCCTGTCGGTTCCGGGCAGCAGTCAGAAGATGATCGACAAGGCCAAGGGCCTGCCCGCGGATCAGGTCTTCCTCGACCTGGAGGATGCCGTCGCACCCGCCGCCAAGACCCAGGCGCGGTCGCTGGTGGCGGCTGCTCTGGCCGCCCCGGGTTGGGCCGGACAGCTGCGGGGCGTGCGGGTCAACGACTGGACCACGCCGTGGACGCATGCCGATGTCATCGAGGTGGTGGCGGCGGCGGGCGCCCGGTTGGACGTGGTGGTGCTGCCGAAGGTCGACGAAGTCTCGCATGTGCAGGCACTCGACCTGCTGCTGACCCAGTTGGAGGCCGTGCACGGGCTGCCGTCGGGGCGGATCGGCATCGATGTCCAGATCGAGAGCGCGCGCGGGCTGATGAACATCGACGCGATCGCCGCAGCGCCCCGGGTGCAGGCGCTGGTGCTGGGTCCGGCCGATCTGATGGCCAGCCTGAACATGCGCACCCTGGAAGTCGGCGAACAGCCCGAGGGCTACACCGAGGGTGACGCCTACCACCACGTGCTGATGACGATCCTGGTCGCGGCGCGGAGCCACGGCGTCGCGGCCATCGACGGGCCGTACCTCAAGGTTCGCGACGTCGAGGCGTTCCGCCGGGTGGCCGGCCGTTCGGCAGCGCTGGGCTACGACGGCAAGTGGGTGCTGCACCCGGATCAGATCGCGGCGGGCAACGAGATCTTCAGCCCACGCCAAGCCGAGTACGACCACGCCGAGCTGATCCTGGAGGCCTACGCCTGGCACACGTCGCAGGCCGGTGGCGCGCGCGGTGCGGTGATGCTCGGTGAGGAGATGCTCGACGAGGCCAGCCGCAAGATGGCGCTGGTGATCGCGGGGAAGGGCCGGGCAGCCGGGATGCGGCGGCTGTCGGCGCCGTTCACCCCGCCGGGCCGGTAGTCACGAGTTGAGCGCCACGCCGATGCCGAACATGACGATCCAGTAGAGCAAGCCCAGAGCGATGACGGCGCCGCCGGTGATGACGCCGGCCAGCGCCATGCCGCGGCCATCCTGCCCGGTCTGCTTGACCTGGTTCAGCGCGACAATGCCGAGCACGATGCCGGCGATCGCGGTCAGCACCCCGATCCCGCAGGCGAAGAACAACGGAACGCCCGCGATCGAGCACACCAGCGAGGCGATCGCCATGCCATTGGTGGTCCGCTGCGGCCCCATCCGATACGGGTCGTAGCCGCCGGGACTCCCCGGGGCGCCGGGATAGGCCTGCGGGGAGCCCGGACCCGGGTACGCCGGTGGCTGGTAGACCGGGGGCGACGGCGGGTAGGCCGGGGGCGGCTGGTAGGCCGGGGGCGGCTGGTAGGCCGGGGGCGGCTGGTAGGCCGGGGGCGGCTG
>CAZGGK010000009.1:0-9533 GCA_964525125.1 uncultured Mycobacterium sp. | reverse complement strand
GTAAGCCGGGGGCGGCTGGTAGCCGGGGTAGTTGCCGGCCGGAGACCCGTTGCCCGGAGCCGGTGGATTCGGCTGCTGTTCTGGGTAGGGGAGCGGTTGATCGGGGTTCATGGTGCGCCTCCATCGGGTGATCCGGTCGAACAGCGCTGGGCCCTCGTCGAACGCCCGATCGAGTTCCCGCGTTTCGTCGCCGAGAGTACCGGTGCCGGCCACACCGGTGAACTCTGCGGGTGTGCCTGCCGCCGACTGTCGTCGTATGGTCGAGGCACGATTCGGCGCCCCGAAGCGTTGAGGGTGGTGACTGTGAGCCACCCGGCCGTATCCTCGGCCGGTTCCGGAGGGAGAACATCGATGACCAGCCCATTTCAGCCTGGGGAGACACCGGGGGCGCCATCGGCTGTCAGAAGGCGTGGCCCGGTGCGGTTGCCGACGCCGCCCACGGGCTGGCCGATCGGGTCCTACCCCACCTACGCCGAGGCGCAGCGCGCCGTCGACTACCTCTCCGACCAGCAGTTCCCGGTGTACCAGGTGACCATCGTCGGTGTCGACCTGATGCAGGTCGAACGTGTCACCGGACGGCTGACCTGGCCCAAGGTGCTCGGTGGCGGGGTGCTGACCGGTGCCTGGCTGGGCCTGTTCATCGGCCTGGTGCTGGGGATCTTCAGCTCCGACCCGTCGCAGGCTTTGCTGACCGGGCTGGTAGCCGGTGTGTTCTTCGGCTTGATCACGTCGTCGATACCCTACGCAATGGCCCGTGGCACAAGAGATTTCAGCTCGACCATGCAGCTGGTCGCCGGCCGCTACGACGTGCTGTGCGATCCGCAGAGCGCTGAGCAGGGCAGGGATCTGCTGGCGCGGCTGACGCTCTAGTCGCACGCCTGCGGTTGGGCGCCGGTGCCGGTGGTTACCTTTTGACGGGGAACAAACCTCACCGACGAGAGGCGGGTGCGGTGGCGAGTCGTGGCGGGCGCGCGCGGCGGGCGGGGGCGATCACACTGGCGGTGCTGACCGTCGCCTCGGCCGTGTCGGCCTGCCGGTCGAACGCCGGCGGCGTGATGATCAGCCTCTACACCCCGGCCAGTGACGCCGCGACCTTCACCGTGCTGGCCCAGCGCTGCACCGCGCAGTTCGGCGGACGGTTCGCCATCCGGCACGTCAGCCTGCCCAAGAGCCCCGACGACCAGCGGCTTCAGCTGGCCCGCCGGCTCACCGGCAACGACCGCACGCTGGACGTGATGGGGATGGACGTGGTCTGGACCGCGGAGTTCGCCGACGCCGGCTGGGCGCTGCCGCTCTCCGACGACCCGGCCGGTCGGGCGGAAGCCGATGCCACCGGCGACACGCTGCCCGGCCCGCTTGCGACGGCCACCTGGCTGCACCGGCTCTACGCCGCGCCGGTGACCACCAACACCCAGCTGCTGTGGTACCGCAAAGACCTGATGGACAAGCCGCCGGAGACCTGGGCGGCCACGGTGGCCGAGGCGGCCCGCTTGCACGCCGCCGGTGAACCCAGTTGGATCGGCGTGCAGGGCAAACAGGACGAGGGCCTGGTGGTGTGGTTCAATGCGCTGCTGGTCAGCGCCGGCGGCCGGGTGCTGTCCGACGACGGCGAGACCGTGACCCTCACCGACACCCCGGCGCACCGGGCCGCCACGGTGCAGGCGCTGGGGATCATGAAGTCGGTCGCCACCGCGTCCGGCGCTGACCCGTCGATCACTCAGACCGATGCGAGCACCGCACGGCTGGCTTTCGAGCGGGGCAAGGCGGCGCTGGAGGTGAACTGGCCGTATGTTCTGGCCTCGATGCTGGGAAATGCCGTCAAAGGGGGGGTGCCCTTCCTGCCGCTGAACGAACGTCGCGACTTGGCCGGCAGCGTTGACAACCTCGGCACCTTCACGCCAACCGACCAGCAGTTCAGCGATGCCTACCAGGCCAGCAGGAACGTGCTCGGTTTCGCACCGTACCCGTCGGTGCGTCCGGGCGAGCCCGCAAAAGCGACCCTGGGTGGGCTGAACCTCGCCGTCGCGAAGACCACCCGTCACCGCGCCGAGGCCTTCGAGGCGATCCGGTGCCTGCGTAACGCGGCCAGCCAGAAGTACATCGCGCTGAACGGTGGGCTGCCCGCGGTGCGGGCCTCGCTGTACGCGGATCCGCAATTCCAGGCCAAATACCCGATGCACGCCGTGATCCGTGACCAGCTCACCAACGCTGCGGTGCGGCCGGCGACGCCGCTTTATCAGACGGTGTCCACCCGGATCGCGGCCACGCTGGCACCGATCACCCAGATCGACCCGCAGCGCACCGCCGACGAGCTGGCCAAGCAGGTCCAGAAGGCGATCGACGGCCGGGGGCTTATCCCGTGACGGCCGGCGCCGCCCACACCGACGACGTCAGATCGCAACGGCGGCTGGCGTTTCTGCTGACCGCGCCGGCGGTGTTGTTGATGCTGGCGGTGACGGCCTACCCGATCGGCTACGCGGCATGGCTGAGCCTGCTGCGCTACAACTTGGCCACCCCGGCGGACAAGGCGTTCGTCGGCTTGGCCAACTACCAGACCACCCTGACCGACTCGTACTGGTGGACCGCGGTGGCGGTCACGCTGGCGATCACCGCGATCTCGGTGTCCGTCGAGTTCGTCCTCGGTCTGGCGCTGGCGCTGGTGATGCACCGCAGCATCTTCGCCAAGGGCATGGTGCGCACCGTGGTGCTGATCCCCTACGGCATCGTCACCGTGGCCGCGGCATACAGCTGGTACTACGCCTGGACGCCGGGCACCGGATACCTGGCCGGCCTGCTGCCGAACGGTAGCGCGCCACTGACCCACCAGGTTCCGTCGCTCGGCATCGTCATCCTGGCCGAGGTGTGGAAGACGACACCGTTCATGGCGCTGCTGCTGCTGGCCGGGCTGGCTTTGGTGCCTGACGATCTGCTCAAGGCCGCGCAGGTCGACGGTGCCGGACCCTGGCGGCGACTGGTCAAGGTGACCCTGCCGATGATGAAGCCGGCCATCCTGGTGGCCGTGCTGTTCCGCACCCTGGATGCGTTCCGGATCTTCGACAACATCTACATCCTCACGCACGGTTCCAACAGCACCGGGTCGGTGTCGATCCTGGGTTACGACAACCTGTTCAAGGGCTTCAACGTGGGTCTGGGCTCGGCGATATCGGTACTGATCTTCGCCTGCGTGGTCGTCATCGCCCTGGTCTTCGTCAAGGTGTTCGGGGTTGCGGCACCCGGTGGGGGAGGCCGCAGTGGCTGATCGGTTGCATGCCCGGCGCACGATCGGGTGGCTGGCCGTCGATGTGCTGGTAGCGGGTTACGCGCTGGTCCCGGTGCTGTGGATCCTGTCGCTGTCGCTGAAGCCGACTTCGGCAATCGGGGATGGGAAGTTGATCCCCTCGACGGTGACCCTCGACAACTATCGCGGCATCTTCGCCGGTGACGTCTTCGGTCCGGCATTGCTCAACTCGGTTGGCATCGGGCTGAGCACTACGGTCATCGCGGTGGTGATCGGCGCGATGGCCGCCTACGCGGTGGCGCGCCTGGACTTCCCCGGCAGGCGGTTGTTGATCGGCGCAGCCCTCGTGATCGCGATGTTCCCGCAGATATCGCTTGTCACACCGCTGTTCGACATCGAACGCGCCGTCGGGCTGTTCGACTCATGGCCGGGTCTGATCATCCCCTACATCACCTTCGCGTTGCCGTTGGCGATCTACACGCTGTCGGCGTTCTTCGCCGAGATTCCCTGGGATTTGGAGAAAGCAGCCAAGATGGACGGTGCGACACCGGGCCAGGCCTTCCGCAAGGTGATCGCCCCGCTGGCGGCGCCGGGCATTGTCACTGCCGCGATCCTGGTGTTCATCTTCGCGTGGAACGACCTGCTGCTGGCGCTGTCGCTGACCGCCACCAAGGCCTCGATCACCGCGCCGGTGGCGATCGCCAACTTCACCGGCAGTTCGCAGTTCGAGGAGCCGACGGGTTCGATCGCCGCCGGGGCGATGGTGATCACCGTCCCGATCATCGTCTTTGTTCTAATTTTCCAACGGCGAATTGTGGCAGGGTTGACATCCGGCGCGGTGAAGGGATAGTTCGATGGCCGAAATTGTGTTGTCGCACATCACCAAGAGCTATCCCGACGGTGCGATCGCAGTGCGGGACCTGTCGCTGACGATCGCCGACGGCGAATTCGTGATCCTGGTCGGTCCGTCCGGCTGTGGCAAGTCGACGACGTTGAACATGATTGCCGGACTGGAGGAGATCTCGTCGGGAGAACTGCGCATCGACGGCAAGCGAGTCAACGAAAAGGCGCCGAAGGACCGCGACATCGCGATGGTGTTCCAATCGTATGCGCTGTACCCGCACATGACGGTGCGGCAGAACATCGCCTTCCCGCTGACACTAGCGAAGATGAAGAAGCCTCAGGTCGCGGAGAAGGTGGCGGAGGCCGCGACGATCCTCGGATTGACTGATCTGCTGGACCGCAAGCCGGCGCAACTGTCCGGCGGGCAGCGTCAGCGGGTGGCGATGGGGCGGGCAATCGTTCGGCACCCCAAGGCATTTCTGATGGATGAGCCACTGTCGAATCTTGATGCGAAACTGCGGGTACAGATGCGTGGCGAAATCGCCCGACTGCAGCAGCGCCTGGGCGCCACCACCGTCTACGTGACCCACGACCAGACCGAGGCGATGACGCTGGGTGATCGGGTGGTGGTGATGCGCGGCGGCGTGGCGCAGCAGATCGGCACCCCCGACGAACTCTACGAAACACCCGCCAACCTGTTCGTCGCCGGCTTCATCGGCTCTCCGGCGATGAATTTCTTCCCCGGCACGCTGACCGCGGCCGGGTTGCGCACGCCGTTCGGCGAGGTGACGCTGGCCGAGTCGACCCGGGCGGTGATCGCACAGCACCGCAGGCCGGACGGTGTCGTCGTCGGCGTGCGCCCGGAGCATCTCGGCGATCCCGAGTTGATGGATGACCATCAGCGCAGCACCGTGCTGCGATTCGGCGTCGACATCGACCTGGTCGAGTCGCTCGGGGCGGACAAATACGTCTACTTCACCCCGGTGGCCACGATCGAACAGCCCGCGCAATTGGCTGAGCTGACCGCCGGAGCGGCCGATGTCGAACTGGTGGCACGGGTTCCCGCGGCATCGAAGGTCGCCCGTCGGCAATCGGTTGAATTGGCAATGGAAATAGATAAACTCGTCGTCTTCGATGCCGGATCGGGCGCGAATCTGACCGTCCCCCCGGCCGGTGATCAGTGACCGGCGATCTGGACCGCGTGCGCGCGCACCTGCGCAACCATTTCGTCACGGCTGGGATCACCGGCGAGCCGGCCGTAGCCCGGGTGACGTTCGTGGGTGTCGAACCCATCGAGGTGCTGCGATTCGGCCCCGGTACCGGCCGGATCGTGTACTACGCGTCGGTGGGCTGCGCACGGCATCCGATGGGTGATCCCAGTCAGATCCTTGCCGACCCGCTCCGCGGACCTCGCGCTGAAGTGGTGCTGCGGCTGCGAGTTTCGGGATGCGACGGCGGGCTGGCGCGCAGTCTCGCGGTGCTCGCGGCGGCACCGGCGGTGGAAGGTGTGGTGCTTTGCGCAGACGCCCTCGTCGACCTCGGCGGGCCGATGTGGAACCGGCAGTCCGGTGCGGTCCCGTTCACCGCGGTGTTGTTGAGCGACAGCGATGTCGACGATCTCCCGTTGGAGAAGCCGCGAGACCCGGTGCACTTCCTGTCTGCCACCCCGATCACCGCGACCGAGGCCGCCTGGATACGACTCAGGGGCGCCGACGCGATGCGTGCGGCCTGGCGTGCCGACGGCGTCGATGTACTCGATCCGGATCGCCCGGCATCCGAGCCACACTGAAGGCCGGTCCCGCTCAGGCGTCGAAGACTGTCGTCCCGAAACCGCTTGGGCTGGAGCTGATATACATCGGGTACTGCTGGAACGGGATGTTCCCGGTGCTCATCAGGTTTCCGGAGACAACGGTCAAGCTGTTCGCGGCGGTAGTGGTGTAGGAGTACAGCAGGGTCTGACCGTCGGCGGTGTAGACCGAGACGAGTGTTCCCGGGGCCAACTGCTGGCCGACCCCGTAGATCGGGACCAGTGACTGTGGTATGACCCCGTAGAGTCCGCCGGAGTCGATTGTCGCCGAAACCGATTGCAGTGGACCGTTGTTGATCGAGACCTCCACCGTGGCGATCGGTGCCCCCGGTACGGATGCCGTGGAGGTCAATGGGTTCGGGCCGAACTCCAGCACGCCCTGCGGTTGGTTGATGAGCACGCCGTTGTTGAGCAGGCCGGGCAGCGCCGCGATCACGGTGCTGGTACCCGGGTACCCGTTGTTCGAGCCGATACCCAACACGCCGTAGATGCCGAACAGGGCGAAATAGTTGGTCGCAGCCGTGTTCGATGCCGCACTGATGATGTCGACAGCGGTCGGTGCCGTGATGATTCCATTGCCGAAGTCCACCGTCGCGTTGTAGCTGTTGTAGGTGTAGCTCAGGCCACCTCCGTACCCGGCGGAGCCGTAATACAGAGAAGTGCCCAGGCCCTGGGCCGGGACGTATTGGCTCAGCATTACCAGGCCGGTGGATCCGGTGTCGACCTCCACGGGCACCATCGGACCGCCGTTCACCGAGATGTAGACCACCGGGTTGGTCAGATTGACCATCTGCAGCGGAACGGTGGCGTTTCGTGGGCCGTAGGGGCTGCCGGAGTTGCCGACGGTGCCGCTGGTCGGGGAGGCGATGCCGCCCGCGCCGCCGGCACCGTTGACGCCCGGTGTGCCGACGGTGCCGCCGACGCCGCCGTTACCCCCGTTGCCGCCGTTGCCGCCGTTGGCGCCGGCACCGCCGTTGCCGGGGCTGCCCCCCGTACCGGCGTTGCCGCCGCTACCGGCGGCACCAGCGTTGCCGCCGTTGCCGCCGGTGCCGCCGGCACCGCCGTAGGCGCCCGGCGCGGTGTATTGGGCGGTACCGCCGTTGGCGCCGCCCCCGCCGTTGCCGCCGCGGCCGGCGTTGCCGCCGTCGCCGCCGTTGGCGCCGCCGCCGCCGGCGCCGCCGTCTCCGGCGGTACCGCCCGCGCCCCCGCTGCCGCCGGCGCCGCTGTCGTTGCCCTGGGCGTAGTAGTTGCCGCTGCCGTCTCCGCCGGCGCCGCCGTTGCCGCCCTGGCCGCCGTCTCCACCGCCGCCACCGGCGAAGCCGGTGTCGCCCTTCCCGCCGGTGCCGCCGGAACCGGCGCTGCCGCCGGTGCCGCCGGTGCCGCCGATACCGACCCCCAGCCCGGAGATTCCAGGAGCGGAGTAGTAGCCGTTGCCGGGTGCGCCGCCCGCGCCGGCAACCGCGCCGTTGCCGCCGTTGCCGCCGTTGCCGCCGGCGCTGTTGTTTCCGATTCCGCCGTTGCCGCCGCTGCCACCCTGGCCGCCGTTGCCGCCGGTACCGCCGTTGCCGTTGACGCCGAAACTGCCGTGGTCACCCTGGGGCTGGCTGGATGCGCCGCCGTGGCCGCCTGCACCGCCGGCACCACCGTTGCCACCGGCGAAGCCCGGGTTGGCGCCGGGCGCGCCGTTGTCGCCGTCGCCGCCGGCGCCACCGCTGCCGCCGGCACCGCCGACGCCACCGCTGCCGCGGAACACACCGTCGAGCACGTTGTTGAAGCTCGAGCCGGTCATGCCGCCGTCGCCGGTCTTGCCGCCGGCACCGCCGCTGCCGCCGATACCGCCGTTGCCGCCGTTGCCGCCGGGACCGTTGATACCCGCACCGCCGGCGCCGCCCTGGCCGGCGGTGCCGCCGTTGCCGCCGTTGCCCCCGGCGCCGCCGTCGCGGCCGCCGCTGCCGAAGTTGCCACCGGCGCCGCCGTTGCCGGCGTTGCCGCCGTTGCCGGCGTTGCCGCCGTTGCCGTTGCCGGTCCCGGCCGCGCCGCCGGCGCCGGTGCCGCCGTTGCCGCCGTTGCCGCCCCGGCCGCCGTTGGCGGAACTGCCCCCGTTGCCGCCGGTGCCGCCGTCGCCGCCCAACCCGCCGCTGCCGGCGTCGCCGGCAGCACCCGGGGTGGCTCCGGTCCCGCCGGAACCAGCGATCCCGCCGTTGCCGCCGTTGCCACCGGCGCCACCTTTGCCGCCGGCCACCCCGGCCTTGGCGGTGTTGTCGGTGCCGGCGCCACCCTGCCCGCCGGCGCCGCCGAGACCGCCGTTGCCGCCCTGCCCGCCCGCGCCCTGGCTGCTGCCGAGACCGCCGTCGCCGGCGGCGCCACCGTCACCGCCGTTGCCGCCGGTGCCACCGCCAGCAGTCCCGGTGGCGCCGCCGGCACCGTTGCCGCCGTTGCCGCCGTTACCCCCGCTGCCGACTGACCCGGCGTTGCCGCCCTTCCCACCGGCACCGCCGGCGGTGCCCGCTGCGGCAAGCGGGTCGTGCGACGGGTCGTAGCCGGCCCCGCCGTTGCCGCCGTTGCCGACCGGTCCGGTGACCAGCGTTCCGGTCACGCCGGTGGTGCCGCCGGTGCCGCCGGTGCCGCCGGCGCCAACCGCACCGCCGGTCCCGCCGCTGCCGGCGGCGGTGCCGGGGTTGCCGCCATTGCCGCCGTTGCCGCCCTGCGGGTTGGCCGCGGTGCCGGTCGCCCCCTGCCCGCCGTTGCCAGGAGCACTGGCGTTGCCGCCGTTGCCGCCGTTGCCGCCGTTGCCGTTCGCTCCCGCGGTTCCCGACCCGCCGTTGGCCACCCCGCCGGCGTTGCCACCCGCGCCGCCGTTGCCACCGTTGGCGCCGTTGGCCCCGTTGCCGCCATTGCCGCCGACACCGTTGTTGGAGCCGGCCACACCACTGGCCCCGGTGCTGCCGGTACCGCCGCTGCCGCCGTTGCCGCCGGACCCGCCGGTCCCGCCGTTGCCGCCGTTGCCGGAGACCGAACCACCCAGGCCGCCGGTGCCGCCGTTGCCGCCGGACCCACCGGCCCCGCCGGCGAGGCCGTTGCCGCTGCCGTCGACGCCGCCGTTGCCACCGGCTACTCCGTTGCCGCCGTCCCCGCCGTTGCCGCCGTTGCCGCGCGCTCCGCCGTTGCCGCCGTTGCCGCCCTTACCGCCGTTCTGGCCGGCACCGGTGGGGCTGTACCCGGCCCCGCCCTGGCCGCCGTTGCCGACTGTGGCCGACGCCGCGGCACCGGCCGTACCCTTGCCGCCGGTTGCGCCACCAACACCGTTGGCTGCACCACCGGCGCCTCCCGTGCCCGGGGTGCCGGGGTTGCCGCCGTTGCCGCCGTCCCCGCCGTCGACGTTGTTGGCGGTCCCGGCTGCGCCGGCCCCGCCATCGCCCGGGGTGCCGGCGCTGCCGCCGTCGCCGCCGTCCCCGCCGTTGGCGCCCTGCCCGCCGGTTCCGCCGGTTCCGCCGTTGCCGCCGGTGCCGCCGGTGCCGCCGGTGCCGTTGTTCACCCCGGCCACCCCGGTGGCCCCGATGTAGCCCTTACCCCCGGTGCCGCCGGTGCCGCCGGTGCCGCCGTTGCCCTGGATGCCGGCTGTTCCGGTGGTCGAGCCGAGGCCGC
>CAZGGK010000008.1:0-92410 GCA_964525125.1 uncultured Mycobacterium sp. | reverse complement strand
GGTGGCCCCGATGTAGCCCTTACCCCCGACGCCGCCGGTGCCCCCGGTGCCGCCGACGCCCTGGATGCCGGCTGTTCCGGTGGTCGAGCCGAGGCCGCCTTGCCCGCCGGCGCCGCCGTCGCCGCCCTGGCCGCCGGTGTTGCCGGTGTAGCCGTCGAGGTGGCCGGCGTTGCCGTCGGCGCCGTTGGCGCCGGTGGCCCCGACACCGCCGGTGCCGCCGACACCGCCGGCCCCGCCGGCGCCCTGGCTGCCGGTGGACGATCCCGAACCACCCGCCCCGCCGGTTCCGCCGTTGCCGCCGGTGCCCCCGGTGCCGCCGGTGCCGTTGTTCACCCCGGCCACCCCGGTGGCCCCGATGTAGCCCTTACCCCCGACGCCGCCGGTGCCCCCGGTGCCGCCGACGCCCTGGATGCCGGCTGTTCCGGTGGTCGAGCCGAGGCCGCCTTGCCCGCCGGCGCCGCCGTCGCCGCCCTGGCCGCCGGTGTTGCCGGTGTAGCCGTCGAGGTGGCCGGCGTTGCCGTCGGCGCCGTTGGCGCCGGTGGCCCCGACACCGCCGGTGCCGCCGACACCGCCGGCCCCGCCGGCGCCCTGGCTGCCGGTGGACGATCCCGAACCACCCGCCCCGCCGGTTCCGCCGTTGCCGCCGGTGCCCCCGGTGCCGCCGGTGCCGTTGTTCACCCCGGCCACCCCGGTGGCCCCGATGTAGCCCTTACCCCCGACGCCGCCGGTGCCCCCGGTGCCGCCGACGCCCTGGATGCCGGCGGCGGCCTGCCCACCGTTGCCGATACCGCCCTGGCCACCAGCACCACCGGCACCACCGATACCGCCGGTGCCGCCGGTGCCCGCGGTGGGGTCGGTCGAGGTGCCGGCCGTCCCGGTCGCACCCGTACCGCCGACACCACCGGTGCCGCCGACACCGCCGGCACCGCCGGCGCCCTGGACACCGGCTACCGTGCCCTGCCCGCCGGCACCCCCGGCACCACCATTGCCACCGGCGCCACCGGTCCCACCAAGACCACCGGTGCCGTTACCACCCCCACCGAACGAACCGACCGCTCCCATCGCGCCGATGCCGCCGGCACCGCCGGTTCCACCGTTCCCGCCGGCACCGCCAGTGCCGATCAGCGATGTGCTGGCTCCGCCGACGCCGCCGGCTCCACCCGCCCCACCAATGGCACTACTGTCGCCGGCTCCGCCGTCGCCGCCGTCGCCGCCGTCCCCGCCCGCACCACCGGCACCGAACAGGGAGCCATTGCCGGCCCCGCCGTCGCCTCCGCCGCCTCCGGCACCGCCATCGACTCCCGCGCCGCCGTCACCGCCGGCGCCGCCAACCCCCATCACCGAGCCACCGGCACCCCCGAAACCACCGGCGGCACCGGCCCCACCGGCGCCGCCGGCCCCACCGTCGCCGAAAAGCCCGGCGGCCCCGCCGGCACCTCCGGCAACACCCGAGTCGGCGCTCGCGTCGTAGCCGGCCCCTCCATTGCCGAACAACCAGCCACCGGCGGCACCGGTGGGGTCTGTCTGGGTGCCGGCCGTGCCGTCACCGATCATCATGCCCAGACCGAGTGACTCGCTGAGGCGATTGAGGCCGGCATCGACCGCCTGCCCCAGCGGGCTGCTGATCCAGGCCGCGATATCGGCGTTCAGCGGCAGGTATACGTACTGGTTGAGCAGTGCCGCCAGGTCGGCCAAGCCGGCAGCCGGGAGCGGCTCGACGGCCGTCGGCAGCGCCCAGATAACGGTGCCGCCCGCCGTGGCCGGATCATCGGCACCGGACAGCGCAGTCACGGCGGAACCGAGTGGGTCGGCCAGCCAGTCCAGGCCGAACAGATCGGCCCGCGCCGGGGGCGCGACGGTCAGGTCGCCCATCCCCAGAGTGAGAAACGTCGCCGCTGCCGAGGCGGCGCCGATCGCCCGACGGCGCCGTTGGCGCATTCTCGGGGTGCGTGATGGAAGGTTGCCCACGGTGCCGTGTGAAGCCATCGAAGTTCCGTCTGGTGATCGAGACCGAGGAGCGACCAGTGACCCCAAAGTAATGACCTTAATGCTGTTGAAAACCGTGCCGAGCTGAACGTTGTCGATTTCCTCGGTGGTGCAAAATTACGCCGCCATGTGATCCCCGGCAACAAACACCGAGAAGTTTTCAGAAATCAGATCCAGTGGAAGCCCTTGGAAGTCGGGACACCCGTACCGGAGCCTTGGTCAGAGCCAGCCGTTGCGCCGGAACGCCCGGTGCAGAACCACGCAGATTCCCACCATCACGGCCAGTACCAGCGGATAACTGAACGACCAGTGCAGCGCCGGCATGTGGTCGAAGTTCATTCCGTAGATGCCGGCGATCATGGTGGGTACCGCGATGATCGCGGCCCAGGCCGACATCTTGCGCATGTCGGTGTTCTGCTGCATGCCCACCCGGGCCAGCGCCGCCTGCACCAGCGAGCTGAGCATCTCGTCGTAGCCGGCGATCTGCTCGGCGGCGCGGGTCTGGTGGTCTGCGACATCGCGCAGGTAGCGCCGCACCTCCTTGGAGATCAGATCCTTGTGCTCGGTCTGCATGCGACGGAACGGAATCGACAGCGGGGCCACCGCGCGACGCAGCTCCACGACCTCCCGCTTGATTTGATAGATCGGTTCCACGTCGGTTCGGGTGCCCGGGGCGAAAGCGACCTCCTCGATTGTGTCGATGTCGGTCTCCATCAGGTTGGTCACCTCCACGTAGCGGTCCACCACGTAGTCGGCGACGGCGTGCATCACCGCATACGGGCCCAGCCGAATGTGCTCGGGGTCGGTGTCCAACCGCTTGCGCACGTCGGCCAGTCCGCCATGTTCGCCGTGCCGGACGGTGATGACGAAATTCTTGCCGACGAAAACCATGATCTCGCCGGTCTCGACAATCTGTCGGGGCAGCACCACCGATTCGTGCGGGACGTAGTTGACGGTCTTGAGCACGAGGAACAGGGTCTCGTCATAGCGCTCCAGCTTGGGCCGTTGGTGTGCGTGCACCGCATCCTCGACGGCCAGTTCGTGCAGACCGAAGGTGTCGGCGACATCCTGCATCTGATGTTCGTCGGGCTCGTGCAGCCCGATCCAGACGAACGCGCCGCGGCCGACCGCTGCCATCTCGCGCACCTCGGCCACCGCGGCGGCGGGGTTGTACACCCCCGGCAGCCGCACCCCATCTGCGTAGACCCCGCAGTCGACCATCGCCCGCAGCGTCGGGACGTGGCCCGCCGGGGTCTCAGGCTCAGCAAACGTGGCCCGGGCCTTCGGCTGTGGTGTCGAGGGCGACGCGCGAAACGATGGCATGGGCAAACTCCCGTAGCGGCGCAGGTCTGCTTACGCGCCGGTCAATGCTACGCGTTCGGGCCAGACGGCACCGGTCCGCGCGCGGTGAGCCGGTTGGCCGGGGTCCCGAGATTCCCGGTCGGTGCCGGTGCGCTAGTTTCGACGCGAAGCAAACCGCGCCAAGGAGGATTCGAACGTGAGCCCAACGCCCCTGAAGGTCGCAGTCACCGGCGCAGCCGGCCAGATCGGCTACAGCCTGCTGTTCCGCCTGGCCAGTGGCGCGCTGCTGGGTGCCGACCGGCCGATCGAGCTGCGCCTGCTGGAGATCGAGCCGGCCCTGAAGGCACTCGAGGGTGTGGTGATGGAACTCGACGACTGCGCGTTCGGCACGCTGGCCGGGGTGCAGATCGGCGCGGACCCGACCAAGATCTTCGACGGCGCCAACCTGGCCCTGCTGGTCGGTGCCCGGCCCCGCGGGCCCGGCATGGAGCGCAGCGACCTGCTGGAGGCCAACGGCGCCATCTTCACCGCGCAGGGCAAGGCGCTCAACGAGGTCGCCGCCTCGGACATCCGCATCGGTGTGACCGGGAACCCGGCCAACACCAACGCGCTGATCGCGATGAGCAACGCACCCGACATCCCGCGGGAGCGGTTCTCCGCGCTGACCCGCCTGGACCACAACCGGGCCATCTCGCAGCTGGCCAAAAAGACCGGCGCCAAGGTCACCGACATCACCAAGATGACGATCTGGGGCAACCACTCGGCCACCCAGTACCCCGACGTGTTCCACGCCGAGGTCTCCGGCCGCAACGCCGCCGAGGTGATCGGCGATGAGGCCTGGATCGAAAACGACTTCATCCCGACGGTGGCCAAGCGGGGCGCGGCGATCATCGACGCCCGCGGCGCTTCGTCGGCGGCCTCGGCCGCCTCGGCGACCATCGACGCCGCCCGCGACTGGCTGCTGGGCAGCCCGGCCGGGGATTGGGTGTCGATGGCGGTGCTCTCCGACGGCTCCTACGGCGTTCCGGAAGGTCTCATCTCCTCGTTCCCGGTGACCACCTCCGGTGGCGACTGGAACATCGTGGGTGGCCTGGAGATCGACGCGTTCTCCCGCGCCCGGATCGACAAGTCCACCGCCGAGCTGGCCGACGAGCGCGAGGCGGTCACCGGACTCGGACTGATTTGAGCGGAACCCGGCTGCTTTCGGCCGGGTCAGCCGTGTAGCGCCGCTGTCTGATAGCCGCGTGTCGGCACTGCGGTGCGGCCTCTCCAGAGTATGCACCGGCATGGAATGACGGCCCGAATCTACGACCCAGCTTCCGTCGATATACGCACTTTGGCGGATGTTGTTGCCGGTGTCCCCTGGTGATAGTCGAGTTGTCCAACTCAACGCACAGGGGAGACGAAGCGATGATTAACGGTCGTCACAGCAAGCGGAGTCAGTCGTCGCGTACCGCTGCCGGCGGTCGCCGGGGCCGGGTGGTGGGTGCGGGTTCGGCGGTGGGCGCGTTTGTGGCGTTCGGGCTGAGTCCGTTGGCCGGCGCGCCGCTGGCGCATGCCGAGGATTTCGGTCTGTTGGATCTTTTCGACCCGGTTGCGTGGTCGACGCCGGTGGATGGTGTGGACTGGGGGTCGTTCGTCGATCCGGCGGCGTGGGGCTTGCTGCTGGCGGGGGTGGGTGATGCCTCGGTGGTGGGGCCGGACCCGTTCACCTCGTTGATGCAGGGTGTCAATGGCTGGCTGGAGGCCAATTGGATCGGTACTCCGTTCGGTGACTGGGTTGATGGTCAGGTCAATGCGCTGGCTGCGGTGGTGGCCCCGGCTGCCCCGGGTGATAGTTGTGGGCTGATCTGCACTGGGGTGGCCGGTACGGCCGCCAATCCCGATGGTGGTGGCGGCGGGTGGTTGTTCGGCAATGGTGGTGCGGGCTACAGCTTTACCGCCGCCGATGACCCGACCGGTGCTCCGATGGCCGGTGGTGACGGCGGGAATGCCAGCCTGTTCGGCGACGGCGGGGCCGGCGGTGCTGGTTGGGCCGGCGGAGATGGCGGGCATGGCGGTAACGCCGGGTTTATCTGGGGTGATGGCGGTCATGGTGGTGATGGCGGCGCCGGGTTGGCCGGTGCGGCGGGGGCACCCGGTAGCTATGACGGTGGTGGTGACGGTCATGGCGGCAACGGTGCGGCCGGCGGCAACGGCGGCGGCGGTGGCATCGGTGGTGCCGGTGGGTTGCTGTTCGGTAAGGGCGGTGACGGCGGCGACGGTGGTGCCAGCGGTGCCGGCGGCAACGGCGGCAAGGGTGCCGACGGGATCGCCGGGCATATCGACGGCGGCACCGGTGGCAACGGCGGAGACCCGGGTAAGGCGGGGGCGGCGGGTGCGGCCGGGGTGGCTGGGGCGCTGTTCGGCAGTGCCGGCAAAGCCGGTTCCGGTGGTGTGGCCTCCACGGTCAGTGGCAATGGCGGTGATGGTGGTCAGGGTTTGAGTGCTACCGCTGCGGGTGCCTCCGGTGGTAACGGTGGCAACGCCGGCAATGGCGGGGTGACCGGTAAGGGCGGCAACGGCGGCAATGGCGGTGACGGGGTGGCCGGCACCGCCGGTGCCAACGGCGGCAACGCGGGTGCTGCCGGCGGCAACGGCATGGCCGGTGGCAACGGTGGCAACGGCGGCAAGGGCGGGCTGGGTGGCTCGGTCTCCGGTGACGGCGGCAACGGCGGCAAGGGCGGGACCGGCAGCAACGGCGGCAATGGCGGCAATGGTGTGACCGGTGCTGCCGGTGCGTCCGGGGCCAACGGCGGTGTCGGGCAGGCCGGTGGTGATGGCGGCACCGGTGGCGCCGGCGGGTCCGGCGGCAACGGTGGCGCCGGTGGCGGGGTGGCCACCGGAGGGGCCGGCGCCACCGGCCACACCGGGGCCGGTGGCAGCGCCGGTGACGGCGGCAAGGGTGGCAACCCCGGTGGCGGTGGTGAGGGCGCGGACGGTGCGGCCGGGGTGGCCGGCTCCGGCGGCAACCTCGGCGCCGGCGGCGACGGCGGTGCCGGTGGCAAGGGTGGTGCAGGGGGCGCGGCCGGCGGCGGCGGCACTGGCTCGACCGCTGGCAACAGTGGCACCGGCGGCAAAGGCATCGACGGCGGCGCGGGCGGCAAGGGCGGCGACGGTGTTGATGGGGCTGGCACCCTTAACAGTGTCGGTGGGTTGGGCGGCAACGGCGGCAACGGTGGCGCGGGTGGCGCCGGCGGCGGCACCCCCAGCGGCGGAACCAACGGTGGCGGTGGCAAAGGCGGCAACGGCGGCCAAGGCGGCAACGGCGGCAACAATGGGGCCACCGTTGCCTCCGGCAACATGGTTGGCAGTGGCGGCGGCGGCGGTGGCGGCCACGGCGGTCAGGGCGGGGCCGCCGGCACCGGCACCGGCACCGGCGGAACCAGCGGCGCCGGCGGCACCGGTGGTGGCGGCGGTAACGGTGGCAGAGGCGGAACAACATCGACACCAGGTCAGGACGGAACCCTCGCATACGGCGGCAACGGCGGCACCGGCGGCCAGGGCGCCGGCGCTACCGGTGCCGCGGGCGGTGCCGGCGGTACCGGTGGTGGCGGCGGCGGTGGTGGTATCGCCCAGGGGCTCAACGCTCTCGGCGGTAGCGGCGGTGGCGGCGGGGCGGGGGGCGACGCCAGCGCCACCGGCGGCACCGGCGGCGACGGGGGTCCGGCAGCCCGAGTCATCGGCGGCGTCCTCACCGGCGTCGGCCTTGGCGGCGCCGGTGGTATCGGGGGCCCTGGCACCGGCGGTGGTGGTGGCGGCGGAGGCCTGGTCGTTGCCCCCAATATCGTCGGCGACGGTGGTGGGGGCAGTAGTGGCTCTGCTGGCGGGACCGGCGGCACGGACGTCAACAACGTTGCAACCGGCGGCGCCGGCGGCATAGCCGGAAACGGCGGCGGCGGGGGCGGCAGTTTCTTCCCCGACGGTGCAGGCAGCCCCGGCCGGCCCTGACCCCGGGTCAACGCCGAATCAGCCCTGCCGGGCTGCCTCCTGCGCCAGCTGCACCCGTGAGCTCACCCCCAGCTTGGTGTAGATGTGCGTCAGGTGGGTCTGCACGGTGCGCGGCGACACGAACAGCCGGGCGGCAATGTCCTTGTTGGACAAGCCTTCACCGGCCAGTCTGGCGACGTCGCACTCGGTCGGGGTGAGCGACGCCCAACCGGTAGCCGGGCGTTTGCGTTCACCGCGGCCACGTTGGGCGTAGGCGATCGCTTCGGTCGTGGAGAAGGAGCCGCCCGCAGCCCATTCGGCATCGAAGACACCGTCGCCCAGCGCATTACGCAAAGAGCTGACTGAAGCGGCGTAGTCGGCGTGGTAAACCTTGAAGCGAGCCTGGCCGGAGCGTTCCCGCAGCACCGCGGCGGCACCCAACAGCCGGGCCGCTTCCGGGCAATCGCCGGAATCGGCCGCAGGGCAGGCCAGGCACTCCAACAGGTCGGGAATCGCCAAGTACGCCTGGGTCTCCGCGGCGACCGCCAGCGCGTCGTGGGCGTCGCGGCGGGCCTGCTCGAAGTCCCGCTGGGCGATGGCGGTCCGGGCGCGCACCGCCAACAGCAGCGTCCGGTGCGCGCCTTTGGCTATCGAAAGGGCGTCATCGGCCCAGCGATGTGCTGCGCACACATCACCGCTTGCCAACGCGGCGTGGCCGATCGGCACGGCATTGACCGCAAGCAGGATGACCTGCGGACACGCCTGCCAAGCGGTGTCGCTGGCCGCAGTCGCCGTCGCCGTATCCCCGCCGGCCAGTGCCGCGTAGGCCTTCGCGCCGAAGGTGAGGGCGCGCTGAACTCCGGAGATATCGGTGGCGGCGTTGATGGCCCGCTCAGCGGTTACTCTGGCGCGACTCGTATCACCTTGGTACGCAAGTGTTCTGGCCAGCATGAACAAGCTGTACACGTTCCACATCGGGTCCCGGGCGGCCTGCGCCCTGGTGATCACATCGCTGAATTGTGCGGCGGCTGAGGCTAAGTCCCCGCTCAGCCACATGGCCTGTCCGAGCAGCCAGCGACACATTCGCGAGAGCACCCCTTCGCCGATCGCGTCGGCGAGGTCACGGCCCTTCTCGGCGGCGATGCGGGTCGCCGCCGGGTCACCCGCCTGGTAGGTGGCGTTTGCCTGCCAGGCGAGAATCCAACTCAGTTGCCAGTCGTCGCCCAGCGCGCGGACCAGTTCGGCCGCCTCGGCGAAGTACGGAAGGGCGACCTCGGGGAAGAAGATGCGGGCGACGCCGCAGGCCGTGAGCACCCGGCCCAGCAGATCCGGGTCGTCGAGACCGCGTGCGACCGCCAACGCCTGATCGGCCTGACCCGGGGAATCGAAGATTCCCGCCGAGTGGTCGAGGATCAACTTGTCGGCCAGCGCGCGCGCCCGGGTGGCGGGCGTCATCGCTGCGCTTTGGCTGAGGATGCTATCAAACCAGTTCAGCCCCTGCATGATTCGTCCCTTGGCCAGCCACAGGGGTTGCAGCGCCGACGCCAGCCGTGCCGCAAGTTCGGTGTCGCCGCTGTCGCGACTGTAGGCGAACGCCGTCCGCAGGTTGTCGATCTCGACGTCGGCGCGGGCGGTCCACCGCTCGACGTCACCCGACATCTTGGTGTCGAACACGGTGGTGTAGTGATCGCGGTGCCGGCTGCGCACCAGGTCGGTCTCACCGGACGCATCGAGCTTTTCGCGGGCATAGTGCCGCACCGTCTCCAACAGCCGATACCGGGTGTCGCGTTCGCGGGTGTCGACGACCACCAGCGACTTGTCGATCAGCCGGGACAGCTGATCGAAGGTCTGGTCGGTGTCGGTCCCGGCGCTGACGGCGCTTGCGGCAGCGCGGTCGAACCCGCCCCGAAACACCGAGAGCCGGCGCAACAAGATCCGTTCGGGTTCGTCCAGCAGGTCGTGGGACCAGTCCACCGAGGCGTACAGCGTCTGCTGGCGCGGCTCTGCGGTGCGGGCCCCGCGGATCGACCGGAGGCGGTCGTGCAGGCCGTCGAGGATCTCCGCGGGCGACTGCGCCCGCACCCGGGCGGCGGCCAATTCGATCGCCAACGGAATCCCGTCGAGGCGTTCGCAGATCTGCGCCACCGTCGCCGCGGTCTCGTCGGTGACGGTGAAATCCGGCCGGGCCAGCTGGGCGCGGTCGGCGAACAACTGGATGGCCTCGTCGGCCAGCGACAGCGGCGGTGTCGACAAGGTCAGTTCACCGGCCACCCCGATCGGCTCGCGGCTGGTGGCCGCGATCCGCAGGCCGGGGCAGGCGCTCAACAACTCGGTCACCAGCGTCGCGCAGCCGTCCAGCAGATGCTCGCAGTTGTCCAGCACCAGCAGCATCGGCCGGTCGCCGATGAATCGGGTCAGGCTGTCCAGGGTGGAGCGGCCGGGCTGATCGGGCAGGCCCATCGCCCGCGCCACCCGGACCGCCACCAAGTCCGGATCGGCCAGCGCCGCCAGATCCGCCCACCAGACCCCGTCGCCGAACTCGCCGGCCAGCCGCGCCGCCAGCCGGGTCTTGCCGACTCCGCCCGGCCCGGTCAGCGTCACCATGCGGTGCTCGCCGAGCAGCGTGCGGACCTCGGTCAGTTCGGCCGCACGCCCCACGAAGCTGGTCAGCTGCACGGGCAGGCGGCCGGCGGCCGACAGCGGTTCACTCACTTCTCGATCGCCCCGGTTCGGCAGTGCAGGACAACCCGCGCGGATCTTTTGCGACCCATGGTAGCCAGCGGTAATGCGGTGCGGACGGCAATCGCGTCTACGACCCCCGGCGCGATAAATACGCGCTTTGGCCGATGTCATTCCGGCTGCATCGTCGGATAGTGGGCTCAACAGGACCGAATGTGCGGGCACCCGCACAGCACGAAGGACAAGGACGATGAAACTACTGCAACTGCTGAAACTGGCGGGGACCGCCGCCATCGCCGCAACAGCATTCGGGACCACGGCGGCGTTCGGGGTGGCACCCGCGGCGCACGCCGACCACCGGTGCACCCTGGGAGGGATCTCGATCGTCCACCCGGATTCCGTGCCGTGTGTGCCGGGCGCCATCGACGAGCCGCTGCACGCGCAGCCCGCGGTGAACCAGGGCGGCCGGGTCGGCACCAACGCGCCGGCGCTGTCGGTCGGGGTCTTCAACTGCTGGGGGCAGGACATCCCGTTCGGATACATGTGCCCGTCCAACCGGCCGAACCCGAGCGACTGGGTTGCCTGCAACACCTGGCCGCCGACGTCGGTGGTCGGATACCTGGCGGACTGCCCTCGCACGTGACGCCGTAGCGTGCCGGGAACCCACCGGCCGGTCAGCGGGGTTGCGCCTGCGCGCAGTACCCTGGGTGGCGATGTCCGAGAATGTTCCGCACCCGACGGCAGCCCCCCCGATCGTCATCGGGGACGAGGAGATCTTCGAAGCCCACGTGGGCGGAAAGATCGCCGTCGGGCTGAAGGCTCCGCTCGACACCCAGCGCGCCCTGTCGATCGCCTACACCCCCGGAGTGGCGCAGGTCAGCCGGGCGATCGCCGCCGACCACACCCTGGCGGCTCGCTACACCTGGGCGAACCGCCTGGTCGCCGTGGTCAGCGACGGCAGCGCGGTGCTCGGCCTCGGCGACATCGGCCCGGCCGCGGCGCTGCCGGTGATGGAGGGTAAAAGTGCGCTGTTCAAGACTTTCGGCGGGCTGGACTCCATCCCGATCGTGCTGGACACCAAGAACCCCGACGAGATCGTGGAAACGTTGGTGCGGCTTCGTCCGACCTTCGGTGCGGTGAACCTGGAGGACATCTCGGCGCCGCGCTGTTTCGAGATCGAACGCCGTGCCGTCGATGCGCTGGACTGCCCGGTCATGCACGACGACCAGCACGGCACCGCAATCGTGGTACTGGCGGCACTGCTGGGCGCGGCCAAGGTTCTCGGCCGCGATATGACATCGCTTCGGGTGGTGGTCTCCGGTGCCGGAGCAGCCGGTGTGGCATGCACCAACATCCTGCTCTCCATGGGTGTTTCCGACATGACGGTGCTGGACTCGCAGGGCATCCTGCATCCCGGGCGCACCGACATGAACAGTGTCAAGGTCGAACTCGCACAGCGCACCAACCCGGCTGGGCGTACCGGAGGCATCATCGAGGCCCTCGCCGGCGCCGACGTGTTCCTGGGGGCCTCCGGGGGAGTGATCCCCGAAGACGTGATCGCCTCGATGGCTCCCGGCGGCGTGGTGTTCGCACTGTCCAACCCCGACCCGGAGATTCACCCGGAACTGGCCGCCAAGTACGCGGCGGTGGTGGCAACCGGCCGCAGCGACTTCCCCAACCAGATCAACAACGTGCTGGCATTCCCGGGGGTGTTCCGCGGCGCGCTGGACGCGGGTGCCCGGCGGATCACCGAGGCGATGAAACTGGCTGCCGCAGAAGCGATCTACTCCGTCGTCAGCGAAGAGCTGGCACCGGACAAGATCGTTCCCAGCCCGCTGGATCCCCGGGTCGGTCCGGCGGTCGCGGCGGCCGTCGCGGCGGCCGTCGAACCCGCAAACCGTCGTTGAGCAGACCAGGGCCTCGCTTGTCGGGGCTGGTGTCGGGGCTGGCGGTAGCAGTGATATTGGCCGGATGTGCCGCCCCGCCGGCGCGATCCGCGCTGACGGTGGGTGCGACAACGGACCCGGACTCGGTGGCACTGGCGCATGTCTATGCCGGTGCGCTGCGCGGTTCGGGGACAGCGGCGAGCGTGCGAACCACCGACGATCCAGTCGGCGAACTGGACTCGGGAGCCATCACCGTGCTGCCCGGGTTCACCGGCCGGCTGCTGGCGGCCTTTGCACCCGGCGCTGCCGTGCGCTCGGACCGGCAGGTCTACCGGATGATGGTCGGCGTCCTGCCGGAGGGCATCGCCGCCGGTGACTACGCCACCGCTGCCGAGGACAAGCCGGCGCTGGCGGTGACCCAATCGACCGCAGCGGCGTGGGGCGGTGCCGATCTGGTGGAGTTGCCCCGGCACTGCGACCGACTGTCGGTCGGTGCGGTTGCCGGTGTCCCGACTCCGTCGGCGGTGGGCCGGTGTCGGCTACCCATCGTGCGTGAGTTCGTCGACGACGCGGCACTGTTCGCGGCGTTGGAGGCCGGTCGGGTTACTGCCGCGTGGACCAGCACCGCCGAACCCGACATTCCCGAGAACCTGGTCGTGCTCACCGACGCCCGCCCGGCACTGGTCCGCGCCGAGAATGTGGTCCCGCTGTATCGGCGCAACGAACTGGCCGAACCACAGTTGACGGCGATCAACCAGGTGGCCGGCGTCTTGGACACCGAGGCGCTGGCCGAGATGCGCCGCCGATTGGCCGGTGGCGCCGATCCGCAGGCGGTCGCCGATGCCTGGCTGGCCGAGCACCCGCTGGGGCGCTGAGGGCCTGACGCCGGCCTACCGTGACTTCGGCCCCACCCGACTTATCACCGTGGAGAACAACCGCTGATAGCCCGACCCGGTGACCCGCGCGATCAGGTCGAGCGCGCGCGCGTCGTTGCCGATCAGCACCCGGGCCCGGTTGCGACGGACCCCGTTGAGGATCACCCGGGCCGCCGTCTGCGCGGTGGTGGAAGCCAGCCGCTTGTCGAAGTACTGGGCCAGCTCGCCGGTGTCCAGCCCTTCGGCGGCGGTGGCGTTACGCGCGATCGAGGTCTTGATGCCGCCGGGGTGCACGGTGGTGACTTTGACGGGGTGCCCGGCCACCGCCATCTCCATGCGCAACGCCTCGGTGAAGCCGCGAACCGCGAACTTGGCGGAGTTGTAGGCGGCCTGACCCGGTATCGCGACCAGCCCGAACAGGCTGGAGATGTTGATCACGTGCCCGTCGCCGGAGGCGATCAGATGCGGCAGAAACGCCTTGGTGCCGTTGACCACGCCCCAGAAGTCGACATCCATCACCCGCTCGATGTCCTTGAACGCGGTGATCTCGATGTCGCCGGTGAAGGCGATACCGGCGTTGTTGTAGATCTGGTTCACCTTGGTGAAGTGCCCACGGACCTCGTCGGCGTAGGCGATGAACAGCTCCCGCTCGGTGACGTCGAGCCGGTCGGCCTTCACCGATGCGCCGATGGCCTTCAGTTGCCGCTCGGTTTCGGCCAGCCCCTCGGTGTCGACGTCGCTGATGGCCAGCTTGGCGCCGGAACGGCCCAACTCGAGGGCGAGTTCCCGGCCGATACCCGAACCGGCTCCGGTGACGACGGCTACCTTCCCGGCGAATCCCTGCATTGCGCGCTCCCTGCTGTCTGCTGGCTGGATCGAGCCTAGTACCGGCGGTACCGCGGTCGGGAGCCCCGCGGGCAGGGCGTCAGCCGAACGCCTCGTCGAGAATCTCCTGCTGCTCGACGGCGTGCACCTTCGACGAGCCCGATGACGGCGCCGACATGGCCCGCCGGGAGATCCGCCTGATCCCGGTCAGCTTGTCCGGCAGCAGTTCGGGCAGCTCCAGGCCGAACCGTGGCCAGGCGCCCTGGTTGGCCGGCTCCTCCTGCACCCAGAAGAACTGGCCGGCGTTCGGGTAGCGGTCCAGGGTCTCGCCCAGCCGCCGCTTCGGTAGCGGCGCCAACTGTTCGATCCGCACGATCGCAATGTCGTCGCGGCCGTCCTTGGCCTTGCGGGCCACCAACTCGTAGTACAGCTTTCCGCTGGTCAACAGGATTCTGGTGACCTTGCCGCGGTCGCCGATACCGTCCTCGTAGGTGGGTTCCTCGAGCACCGAGCGGAACTTGACCTCGGTGAAGTCCTTGATCTCGCTGACCGCGGCGTGGTTGCGCAGCATCGACTTCGGGGTGAACACGATCAGTGGCCGCTGAATCCCGTCCAGGGCGTGCCGGCGCAGCAGATGGAAGTAGTTCGAGGGGGTGGACGGCACCGCGATCGTCATCGAGCCCTCGGCCCACAGCTGCAGGAAACGCTCGATGCGTCCGGAGGTGTGGTCGGGCCCCTGGCCCTCGTGACCGTGCGGCAACAGCAGCACCACGTTGGACAGCTGGCCCCACTTGGCCTCGCCGGAGCTGATGAACTCGTCGATGATCGACTGGGCGCCGTTGACGAAGTCGCCGAACTGCGCCTCCCACAGCACCATGGCATCCGGGTTGCCGACGGTATAGCCGTATTCGAAGCCGACCGCGGCGTACTCCGACAGCGGCGAGTCGTAGACCAGGAGTTTGCCTCCAGTCGGGGTGCCGTCGGTGTTGGTGGCCAGCAGTTGCAGCGGGGTGAACTCGGCGCCGGTGGTGCGGTCGATGAGTACCGAATGCCGCTGCGAGAAGGTGCCGCGCCGGGTGTCCTGGCCGGACAGCCGGATCAGCTTGCCGTCGGCCACCAGCGAGCCCAGCGCCAGCAACTCGCCGAACGCCCAGTCGATCTTGCCCTCGTAGGCCATCTCCCGGCGCTTCTCCAGCACCGGCAGCACCCGGTGGTGGACGGTGAAGCCCTCTGGGATCGCCAGATGCGCGTCGCCGATGCGGGCCAGCATCGCCTTGTCCACCGCGGTGTTCAGGCCGCGCGGCACCTGCTGCTCGGACTCCACCGACTCGCTGGGCTGCGCGGCGTGCTTCTCCAGCTCGCGGATCTCGTTGAACACCCGCTCCAGTTGGCCCTGGTAGTCGCGCAGCGCGTCCTCGGCCTCCTTCATCGAGATGTCGCCGCGGCCTATCAGGTCCTCGGTGTAGCTCTTGCGGACGCCCCGCTTGGTGTCGATCACGTCGTACATGTACGGGTTGGTCATCGACGGGTCGTCGCCCTCGTTGTGGCCGCGGCGGCGGTAGCACAGCATGTCGATGACGACGTCCTTGTGGAACTGCTGCCGGAAGTCCACCGCCAGTCGGGCAACCCAGTCGCATGCCTCCGGGTCGTCGCCGTTGACGTGGAAGATCGGCGCGCCGATCATCTTGGCGACGTCGGTGCAGTACTCGCTGGACCGGGAGTACTCCGGCGCGGTGGTGAAGCCGATCTGGTTGTTGACGATCAGATGGATGGTGCCGCCGACCCGGTAGCCCGGCAGCAGCGCCATGTTCAGCGTCTCGGCGACCACGCCCTGCCCGGCGAACGCGGCGTCGCCGTGCATCATCATCGGCACCACCGAGAAGGCGTGCTGCCGTTCGCCGTCGCTGCCGTTCTTGTCCAGCAGGTCCTGGCGGGCCCGGACCAGTCCTTCCAGCACCGGGTCGACGGCTTCCAGGTGTGACGGGTTGGCGGTCAGCGACACCTGAATGTCGTTGTCGCCGAACATCTGCAGGTAGACGCCGGTGGCGCCGAGGTGGTACTTGACGTCGCCGGAGCCGTGTGCCTCCGCGGGGTTGAGGTTGCCCTCGAACTCGGTGAAGATCTGCGAGTACGGCTTGCCGACGATGTTGGCCAGCACGTTGAGCCGGCCCCGGTGCGGCATGCCGATGACGACTTCGTCCAGGCCGTGTTCGGCGCACTGATCGATCGCCGCGTCCATCATCGGGATGACGGTCTCGGCGCCCTCCAGCGAAAACCGTTTCTGGCCGACATATTTCGTCTGCAGGAAGGTCTCGAACGCCTCGGCGGCGTTCAGCTTGCTCAGGATGTACTTCTGTTGAGCCACCGTGGGTTTGACGTGTTTGGTCTCGATGCGCTGCTGCAACCACTCCTGCTGCTCGGGCTCGAGGATGTGGGTGTACTCCACGCCGACGTGCCGGCAGTAGGCGTCGCGCAGCAGCGACAGCACATCGCGCAGCTTGCGCTCCTCCGGTCCGGGGATGCTGTCGACCTTGAACTCGCGATCCAGGTCCCACAGCGTCAGGCCGTGGGTCAGCACGTCGAGGTCCGGGTGGCTGCGGAACCGGGTCTTGTCCAACCGCAGCGGGTCGATGTCGGCCATCAGGTGCCCGCGGTTGCGGTAGGCCGCGATCAGTTCGACGACGCGGGCGTTCTTGTCGACGACCGAGTCGGGGTTGTCGGTGCGCCACCGCACCGGCTCGTACGGGATGCCGAGCTCGAAGAAGATCTCGTCCCAGAAATCGTCGGACAGCAGCAGTTCGTGCACGGTGCGCAGGAAGTCACCCGACTCCGCGCCCTGGATGATGCGGTGATCGTAGGTCGAGGTCAGGGTGATCAGCTTGCCGACCCCGAGCTCGGCGATGCGCTGCTCGCTGGCGCCCTGGAATTCAGCCGGATACTCCATGGCGCCGACCCCGATGATCGCGCCCTGACCGGCCATCAGCCGGGGCACCGAGTGCACGGTTCCGATCGTTCCGGGGTTGGTCAGCGAGATCGTCACACCGGCAAAATCTTCGGCGGTCAGCTTGCCGTCCCGGGCCCGCCGCACGATGTCCTCGTAGGCGGCGACGAACTGGGCGAACCGCATGGCCTCGCAACGTCTGATGCCGGCCACCACCAGCGACCGCTTGCCGTCCTTGCCCTGCAGGTCGATCGCCAGTCCGAGGTTGGTGTGCGCCGGTGTGACGGCGTTCGGCTTGCCGTCGATCTCGGCGAAGTGCCGGTTCATGTTGGGGAACGCCTTGACCGCCTGCACCATCGCATAACCCAGCAGATGGGTGTAGGAGATCTTGCCGCCGCGGGTGCGCTTGAGGTGGTTGTTGATCACCGTGCGGTTGTCGATCATCAACTTGGCCGGGACGGCCCGCACACTGGTCGCGGTCGGCACCTCCAGTGAGGTGGACATGTTCTTGACGACGGCCGCTGCCGCGCCGCGCAGCACCTGCGCCTGGTCACCTTCGGCCGGCGGGATACCCGGCTTCGCGGCGCTGCTCGCACCAGCGGCCGGTGCGGCGGCGGGCACCGGCGGTGCCGGTGCGGCAGCCGGAGCCGCCGGAGCGGCCGGAGCCGGCTGCGCGGGCGGTGGCGGGGCGGTCAGCGCGGTGGTGGTGGATTGTCCGTCGGTCGCCGGCTCGGGCTTGTAGTCGACCAGGAAATCGTGCCAGCTGTCGTCGACCGACGACGGGTCCTCCCGGAACTTCCGGTACATCTCCTCGACTAGCCATTCATTCTGACCGAAAGGTGAACTGGTACCGCTCACGGCAGCTACTCGCCTCGATTCCTCGTTCTCGGGATTCCTCGGTAAAGGCTATCGCTTCAGGGGTAATTCGCCAGCTACCTCGGACCCGACAGCCATGGTTTCCGGGCCGGTGTCATCGCGGGGCAGCGACGGCAGCAGGTGCAGGGTGACCGGCCAGCGAGCCGGCGGGACGCCGAACGCATTGCGGGCGTTGGCAATGATCTTCTTGCCCATCAGCCGGTTTCCGATCGCACCGACAATCGCGCCGAGGCCTGCCGGCAGTAGCTTGCCGAACGCCAATGCACCGCGCCGCAGCGTGTAGCGCTTGACGAAGTACCGCAGCAACCGGGAATTCAGCTCTGAGGCCGCGGGCAGTGGCAGCGCCAGCGCCCCTCCCGGTGTGCCGGCGAGCCAGGCGCCGCCGGTGCGGCCCGGGCCGAGCAGGTCGGCCACCGCGCGCCTGCCTTCGTTGCCGACCAGCACCGCGAGCACCAGGGCGCGGCGCTGTTCCCGGCCTTCGGCGGGGATGCTGTGCACCTCGGCGAGGGCGAGCACGAAGAGCGTCGTCGCCTCCAGAAAGACGGCGGTCTCCCCGGCGATCATCCAGAACGCCAGCAACGTGCCGACCGCGGGCACCGCCGCCAGCGCACCCACCAGCGCGCCGCCCACCATCACCGCGGTCAGGTAGCGACGCTCCAGCTTCTGCACGATGTCGGCCGGGCCGGCGCCAGGGTCGGCGTCGCGCAGCCGGGTCAGGTATTTGCGCACCGCCGGTTGCTGAACCCGCGAGCCGCGTTCGATGACGCGCGTCAGGATGCGAGCTGCAGCGCTCGGCTTCTCGTCGTCGGCGGGAGGGGACGGCTGCCGTGCCGGCCCGCGCGCTCGGAATCCCATGCCTGCCCTCCCGTTGTCGATCAGGTGCCCCCAGGCTAACGCGCAGACCGGTGTCGGCGTGCCCGACCGACCGCGCTCGGAGCCGTGGAGTTGTCCACAATGGCCGGTGTCCGTACCGTCGCACGAGGTGACCGACACGACCAGTGACCCGGCCCGCGCCCGAGACACCGCGGAGCGCGGCAGCGACGCAGCTCATCGCGGCTTGCCGGCCAACCCGTGGCCCGCGCTCTGGGCGATGTTGGTCGGCTTCTTCATGATCCTGGTCGACTCCACCATCGTCGCGGTCGCCAATCCCAGCATCATGGCCGCGCTGGGCATCGGCTACGACAGCGTGATCTGGGTTACCAGCGCCTATCTGCTGGCCTACGCGGTACCGCTGCTGGTGGCCGGCCGGCTCGGCGACCGGTTCGGCCCGAAGAACCTCTACCTGATCGGCCTTGCCGTGTTCACCGCCGCCTCGCTGTGGTGCGGGCTGGCCGGCGGCATCGAGATGCTGATCGTCGCGCGGCTGGTGCAGGGCATCGGTGCCGCGCTGCTCACCCCGCAGACCCTGTCGATGATCACCCGACTGTTCCCGCCGGAGCGCCGCGGCATGGCGATGAGCCTGTGGGGTGCCACCGCGGGTGTGGCCACCCTGATCGGACCGCTGGCCGGTGGTGTCCTGGTGGACTGGCTGGGCTGGGAGTGGATTTTCTTCGTCAACGTTCCGGTCGGTGTCATCGGGCTGGTGCTGGCCTGGTCGCTGATGCCCGACCTGGCTACGCATCCGCATCGGTTCGACCTGATCGGGGTCGGCTTGTCCGGGGCGGCGGTGTTCTGCGTCGTTTTCGCGCTTCAGGAGGGCGAGTCCAACGACTGGGCGCCCTGGATCTGGGCGCTGCTGATCGCCGGCATCGGGCTGCTGGCGGCCTTTGTCTACTGGCAGGCGCTCAACACCCGCGAGCCGTTGATCCCACTGAGCATCTTCGTTGATCGTGACTTCGGCCTGGCCAACGTCGGGGTGGCGGTGATCGGCTGCGTTTCCACCGCGGTGGTGCTGCCGGTGATGTTCTACGCGCAGACGGTCTGCGGGCTGTCGCCCACCCGTTCGGCGGTGCTGACCGCGCCGATGGCGGTCGCCAGCGGCCTGCTCGCCCCCGTCGTCGGCAGGATCGTCGACCGGGCCCATCCGCGATCGGTGATCGGCTTCGGATTCTCGGTGCTGGCCATCGGGTTGACCTGGCTGTCGTTCGAGATGACTGCGGCCACCCCGATCTGGCGGCTGGTGCTGGCGTTCACGGTGGTCGGGTCCGGAATGGCGTTCATCTGGGCCCCGTTGGCCGCGACGGCCACCCGTAACCTGCCGCTAAGAATGGCCGGTGCCGGCTCCGGGGTGTACAACGCCACCCGCCAGGTCGGCGCGGTGTTCGGCAGCGCCGGCATGGCCGCGTTCATGACGTCGCGCATCTCGGCGGAGATGCCGCCGGCCGGCGGCGCGCAGCCGGGGGCCGGCCACGGCCCGGGGATGGCCATCCGGTTGCCGGAGTTCCTGCGCGAGCCGTTCTCGGCCGCGATGTCGGAGTCGATGCTGCTGCCCGCGTTCGTCACGCTGTTCGGCGTGGCGGCGGCGCTGTTCATGGTCGGCGCCGCCACCTCGTCGCGCCGCCATCCGCACTGGGAGCTGATCGGGGCCGGCGGTGACGTTCCCGGCCCGCTCGACGATGTCGCCGACGAATCCGACACCGAACCGCTGCCCGCCCACGACGCCACGGCCGGGATTCAGTTCAGCCCGTAGCGTTGGGAACGATCTCCACGCCCGTGCCGTTCCAGTGGAACTTCACCACACCATTCAGCCCCCGCACCCCGGTGGCGTGCTGCAGTGCGACGGTGTCGGGGGTGCATCCGGCGAGGTCGATTCCGCTGAACCCATAGGTGTCCGGCACCGCCTGGGGGACATAGTGGCCGCGATGGAACAGCACCGCGCGGGTGCTGGGATTTGCGGCATTGGTGTTGGCCTTGACGATCACCGCCGACAGGTCGGTGCACTCGTTGTAGTTGCCGGCCAGCGGCTCGGGGCTCCAGGGCTGCTTGCTGCGCGGGTCGCGGGGCAGCTCCGAGACGGCCTTGGCGATCGCGGGCGCGGCCAGGTTGACCGCACACGGGTCGGGTGCTTTCGGGCTGGCCGGCGGTGCGCTGGTCGCCGGTGCGGCAACGGTCTCCGACGGCTCGGACGTTACCGAGGAGGATGCCGCGGGGTTGTCGGCCTGCGGCGTCTTGGCGACGGTGGAGTCACCGGATCCGCAGCCGGCCAGCGCCAATGCGGCGGTGGTCAGCAGCGCCGCCGCAGCCACCGGTCTTGCCGCACCCAACACACCGGGCACGGTACCCCTCCCGGGGCGGTGGGTGGGGGAGGCACGGCCGACCGGTAGATCTCGACTACTCAACGAGACTTTCGTGCGAACGCATGGACCGATAGGATGCGTTCGTGCGACGACGACCGTGGCTCCTGGCCGCCATGGCAACGGTTCTCCTGGGCGGCTGCGGCCATGGCGCTCCGGCTGACCGGACCGCAGCGCCGACCGGGCCGGCCGCGGTTCCCACGGTGTTGATTGTGGATGCGTCGGGGTCGATGACCGAGGCCGACGCGCCGGGCCCGCGCATCGATGCGGCCAGGCGGGCCGCGCAGGGTCTGGTGGATGGTATGCCCGATGGCGCGCGGATGGGGTTGGTGACATATGGCACCGGTACCGGGTCTTCGGATGCCGAGCAGGAGGCGGGTTGTCGCGACGTCAAGGTGTTGATCCCGTTGGGGTCGCTGGATCGAGCGCAGATGGCCACACAGATCTCGGGGCTGGCGGCGTCGGGCTACACCCCGATCAGTGTGGCGTTGGATACCGCGGTGGCGCAATTTCCGGCCGGTAGCGAGCCGCGGGCGATTGTGTTGGTCTCCGATGGTGAGGACACCTGCGGGACGCCGCCGTGCGACACCGCCCGGGCGGCCAAGCCGGCGCATCCGAACCTGGCGATCTCCACGGTGGGTTTCAAGACCGAGGGCGCGGCAAGTGAGCAGCTGGGTTGTATCGCCGCGGTCACCGGCGGGGTGTTTGTGCAGGCGGCCAACGCCAGTCAGTTGGCCGCGCGGTTGCTGATCGCCCAGAACGTCGACGAGGCGAACAAGATGCTGTCGGGTACCGGCCTCGGTGATATCGCCCTGGGTTCCACGGCGGCCGCTATCCGGGCCCAGCATCCCGACTTCCCGGAGGTGTCGGGCTCGGGTTCGGTGCGGGTGGTCTATGTCGACTGCGATTACACCTTTGTCGACGGGGTGCTGGATTCGATCGCCCCGCATGAGGGTGGGCGCACCATCGACGGCGTCGGTCCGGGCACCCCGCTGAGCCGGGTAACCGAACTCTATGGCGATCCGGTGGCAACCGAGACCGACGGGAAGGGCGGCTATCGGCTCACCTACTCGGCCGATTCGGGTACCGATGCCGGCTACCGCTTCGTCGTCGAGAACTACAAGGGCTCCGGCGGCGCGCTGTCCGGCACCGTCAAGACCGTCGTGCTGTGCCGGTGTGCGCCGAAAGCCGCACCCGTCTCGGGCGCGGGAACCGAGACGGTGGTGCTCAAGCCGGTGGACGTGCACGGCAACGTGACTGCGGGCTGGCTGAAGGACACCACCCGCAGCAGGTCCGAAGTCGATTGCACCCATGGCGGAGCGTCTCCCTACGCTGTGACCGGCGGTGTCTGGGCGTGCCCGCCCACCTCGGCCGCGGCCGACGCCTGCTGGCCGACCGCCGCCGGAAACTATGTGCTCTGCCTGGTCGATCCGTTCTCCCGAACGCTCAGTATGTACAGTGCGCCCGGAACTGCGTCACCGGAGCCGTCGACCGGGGCGCCGATCCCGATGGCGCTGGAACTCGATGATGGGACACGGTGCCGAGCCACCTGGGGCGGGTCATGGGGTAAACGCGGGGGGCCGGTCTACGCGTGCGAAGGCGAGCAGGGAATCTGGCGGGCACCGGGACGGCCCGACGGTATCGAACGTCGAACGGACGGGTGGGTGGTCGACGTCGGCAGTGACAGCGGGCCAACGGACACACCGCACCGGGTGAAAACCGCCTACTTCGTCGGAATGGGATGAGCAGATGTTGTTACGACAAGCCACACTGATCGGGGCGTGCGCTGCGGTTCTCACCGCCTGCGCCGGGCCGTCGGTGCAGCAGACCCGGGACAGCTGGACGGGGGTGGAGTCGACGCCGCAGGCGAGTGTGGCCGCCCAGCCTGCGCCACCGGCCGACCCCTGCGCGGACGGCCCGCTGGGTTGCCGGCCGGCCGGCTTCGCGGACATCGACGGTGACGGCTTCCCGGACGCGGTCGGTATCACCACGCAGGGGGCGCTGACCACGGTTCGGGTCGCCACCGCCGGCGGCACCTACGAGTACCAGGCGAGCAGCCCCAATGAGGTGGCAATCGACTCGCGCGGTGTGCTGATCGGCGCGTTCGGAATCAGTCGGTCGCGCGGGGCCGACCTGGTCCTGCACACGGAGGTGGGTCAGGGTGGCCCGGATCGATTCGTCGTCATCGGCTGGCGCGATGGCGCACTGACCGCGGTCCCGGCACCCCCGGATCCCGGTCAACCCCGGTCCGACTCCGACACCTGGTACCTGATGGAGTCCCACGGGAAGCAGCAATGGGTGACCTGCGCATCGGGCGGATCGATGACGTTCAACATCCAGTCGGCGCCGACGGCGGAAGGCATCCCGGTTCCCGGCGGCGGCGTCCTGGAGTCGAACCACTGGACGTTCACCGGCAGCGAGTGGTCGCCGGAAGGTTCGAAGAATGTTCCCCGAAGCGACTTCTCCTACAACTTCGACGCCCACACCCAGGCGTTTCAGTGCGAGGACCAGTTGCAGCGGTAGCGCCACTCGGCTGATCGCGGCACGGCCGATGGCTGATCTGCCCGTAGACTGCTAGGCGCTATGACCTCCCCGGATGCCCCCGCCCCACCCGCCCCGACCTTCGCCGACCTGCAGATCCACCCCTCGGTGCTGCGGGCCGTCGTCGATGTCGGCTACGAGACACCCTCGGCCATCCAAGCCGCCACCATCCCGGCGCTGCTGGCCGGTAGCGATGTGGTGGGCCTGGCGCAGACCGGCACCGGCAAGACGGCGGCGTTCGCGATCCCGATCCTGTCCCGGATCGACACCGTCAGCAAGGCCACCCAGGCCCTGGTGCTGGCTCCCACCCGGGAGTTGGCGCTGCAGGTCGCCGAGGCGTTCGGTCGCTACGCGGCGCACTTACCCCGGATCAACGTGCTGCCGATCTACGGCGGCGCGTCCTACGGGGTGCAACTGGCCGGGCTCCGGCGCGGCGCGCAGATCGTCGTGGGCACCCCCGGGCGGGTGATCGACCACCTGGAGCGCGGCACGCTGGACCTGTCGTACGTGGACTACCTGGTGCTCGACGAGGCCGACGAGATGCTGGCCATGGGCTTCGCCGAGGACGTCGAGCGCATCCTGGCCGACACTCCGGAGTACAAGCAGGTGGCATTGTTCTCGGCGACCATGCCGCCGGCCATCCGCCGGATAACCACCAAATACCTGCACGACCCGGTCGAAGTCACCATCAAGGCGAAAACCGCTACCGCGGAGAACATTTCGCAGCGCTACATCGAAGTCGCCGGACCGCGCAAGATGGACGCGCTGACCCGGGTGCTGGAAGTCGAGCCGTTCGAGGCGATGATCGTTTTCGTCCGCACCAAGCAGGCCACCGAGGATGTCGCCGAAAAGCTAAGGGCCCGGGGTTTTTCCGCGTCTGCGATCAACGGCGACATCCCGCAGGCGGGCCGGGAGAAGACCATCGCCGCGCTGAAGGACGGCGGCCTGGACATTCTGGTGGCCACCGATGTCGCCGCCCGGGGCCTGGACGTGGAACGCATCTCGCACGTGGTCAACTACGACATTCCCAACGACACCGAGTCCTACGTGCACCGCATCGGGCGCACCGGGCGGGCCGGGCGTTCCGGGACGGCTCTGCTGTTCGTCAGCCCGCGAGAACGCCACCTGCTCAAGGCGATCGAGAAGGCGACCCGGCAGAAGCTGGTCGAATCCGAGCTGCCCACCATCGAGGATGTCAACGCCCAGCGGGTGGCGAAGTTCGCCGACTCCATCACCGCCAGCCTCGGCGCGCCCGGCACCGATCTGTTCCGGCGACTGATCGAGGATTACAGCCGCGAGCGCGACGTGCCGATGGCCGACATCGCCGCGGCGCTGGCCCTGCAGTCGCGCGACGGCGCGGAGTTTCTGCTGGCGCCGGAACCGCCCCGGGAGAAACGGCGGCCGCGGGACCGATCCGAGCCTCCCGAGCGCAAGGCCGGCGCGGGTCGCCGGGACGGACCGAAGGAGGGCCCCAAAGAGGGCTTCGCCACCTACCGCATCGCGGTTGGCAAGCGGCACAAGGTCAGCCCGGGGGCGATCGTCGGGGCGCTTGCCAACGAGGGCGGCCTGCACCGCAGCGACTTCGGCCAGATCAGCATCAGGGTGGACCATTCGCTGGTGGAACTGCCGGCCAAGCTGTCGGCCAGGACGTACCAGGCGCTGGAGCAGACCCGCATCCAGGGGGTGCTGATCAACCTGTGCCGGGACCGCCCGTCCGGTAAGCCCAACCGCCGGGGCGGCGCTGCGCCGCACCGGAAATGGACGGGATGACGCTGTCGCAGCGCGAGGTCGCGCAGGGCGGTTCGGCGCAGGTCGGGCACCCGGGGCGGGTTGCCTCGCTGACCGGTATCCGCGCCGTGGCGGCCATCCTGGTGGTCGTCACCCACGCGGCTTACACCACCGGCTGGTATCCGCGAGGCTATCTCGGCCTGGTGTTCTCCCGGATGGAGATCGGGGTGCCGATCTTCTTCGTGCTCTCTGGTTTCCTGCTGTTCCGGCCCTGGGTCAAGATGGCCGTCGGCGGGCCCGGTACCCGGCCGCCGTCGCTACGGCGCTACGCCTGGCACCGGGTGCGGCGCATCATGCCCGCCTACGTCGTCACCGTGCTGGCGGCCTTCCTGGTCTACCACTTCCGCACCGCGGGGCCGAATCCCGGCCACACCTGGATCGGTCTGTTTCGCAACCTCACCCTGACCCAGATCTACACCGACAACTACCTGGGCTCGTATCTGCATCAGGGCCTGACCCAGATGTGGAGTCTGGCAGTCGAAGTCGGCTTCTACCTGCTTCTGCCGGTGCTGGCCTACGGGCTGCTGGTGCTGTTGTGCCGGCGGCAGTGGCGCCCGGTCCGGTTGCTGGTGGCGCTGGTCGCGGTGGCGGCGATCACCCCGGTGTGGCTGGTCCTGGTGCACACCGTCGCCTGGTTGCCCGACAGTGCGCGGCTGTGGCCGCCGGCCTACCTGGCCTGGTTCGTGGCGGGCATGCTACTCACGGTGCTGCAGGCGATGGGCGTGAACTGCTATGGCTTCGTGGCGATCCCGCTGGCCGCGGTGTGCTACCTGATCGCCGCCACCCCGATCGCCGGCGAACCGACGACGTCGCCGCACGAACTGCGGGAGGCGGTGATCAAGTCGGTGTTCTACGCCGTCATCGCCGCCTTGGCGGTGGCGCCGCTGGCGCTGGGCAACCGGGGCTGGTACGCCTGGTTGCTGGCGACCCGGCCGATGGTGTGGCTGGGCGAGATCTCCTACGAGATCTTCCTGATTCACCTGGTGCTGATGGAGGTGGCGATGGTCGAGGTGGTCCGCGCCCCGGTCTACACCGGGCCGATGCTCTACCTGTTCGTAGTCACGCTGGCGATGACGATTCCGCTGGCCTGGCTGCTGCACCGGCTCACCAGGGTCCGGCCCTGATGGGTGAATAGATAGGTTATGCTGCCCTAAGTTCAACGGAGGGGAGCGGATGGCCGACCTGACGCCCGGCCGCGGCTGGCAGGGTGCGGTGCTCAAACTGCTGCGCGCCGGCGACTACCGACTGACGGTCACCGGACGTCGCGAGATCAGCGCGCACTACCTGCGGCTCAGCTTCGACGCCGGGGGCTTGCTCGACGGGCGGGTGCTGCATCCGACGATGTGGATCCGGATCTGGTTCGCCGACGGGCATCAGCGCGCCTACACCCTGGTCAACCCCGATCCGGCCGCCGGCACGTTCGACTTGGAATTCGCCCTGCATGACGGCACCGCATCGCGGTGGGCGCGCACCGTGCAACCCGGCGACACCGTTGAGGCGACCGTGCTCGGCAGCAAGTTCGCCATTCCCGAACCGTGTCCCGCGGGCTACGTCGTCGTCGGCGACACCTCGTCGCTGCCCGCGATCAACTCGCTGCTGACTGCGATCGGTGACGCGCCAGCGTGGGTGTTCCTGGAAGCTTGTCACGACGACGACAAGGAGTTGCCCGTAGCGGGTAGCACCAGGGTGATCTGGGTGGACCGCAATAACGGCGGCGAGGCGCTGGTGCAGGCGGTCAGCTCGGCGGCTTTCGATGCCGACGACCACTTCGGCTGGGTGGCCTGCGACAGCCGCACCACCCGCGCCGTGACCAAGGTGCTGCGGGAGGACTACCGCATCCCGCGCAAGTCCATCAAGGCCCAGGCCTACTGGGTGGTCTGAGCCACCGCCACCCCGTCGCGAGCGGTCCGGCCACCACCGGGACGACGAACTCCTCGAGCATGGCGCGCTCGTCGGCGGCGTCGCGGCCCGGGAAGACCAGCAGTGACGTCATCACCCGCACCACCCAGCGGGCGCGCCGCTGCACCGCGTCGGTGCTGCCGGGATCGAGCGCGGCCAGAAACGCCGCGACCATCGTGGTGACCGCCGCGGACTGCTCGGCCAGTTCGCCGCCGATCGGCCGTCCGGTCCGGGCGAACCACGACGCCAGCGCCGGGTTGCCGCGCACCAGTGACAGCGACTCGGTGATGCCGGTGACCAGCCGCTGGCGCGGGTCGTCGATATCGGCCAGGTGTTCGGTCAGCTGGGCATAGAGCCTGTCGGCCCACCGGTGCACGTAGGCGGCGTGCAGGGCCTCCCGGTTCTCGAAGTACCGATACAGCGTGGCACGCGAACACCCTGCCGCCCGGGCGATTTCGTGCATGCCCACCGAACCGGGGTCCTGCTCGCCGAAGAGCCCCTCGGCTGCGTCGAGAATCTTCTCGGCGGCCGCCTCGGTGCGCCGATCGGCCAGCCAATCGGTTGCGGGCATCAGGAGTTCACGGTGAACGGCACCGAGAGTGGACGCCGCACGTAACTACCGCCGGCCCAGGTGATGCCGGCCTCGTCGACGGTGTAGTCCGGGCAGCGGGCCAGCAGTTCCTCCAGTGCCACCCGGGCCTGCATGCGCGCGGCCTGGTTGCCGATGCAGTGGTGGGCGCCGTAGCTGAAGGTCAGAATCTGGTGCGGTCTCCGTACGACGTCGAGTTCTGCTGCGTTCGAGCCGAATTGGCGTTCGTCGCGGTTTCCCGACCCGTAGAGCAGCAACGTCTTGCGGCCCGCCGGGATGGTGGTGTCGCCGATCGTCACGTCGCGGGTGGCGGTGCGGCACAGCCCCTGCACCGGCGAAGTCAGCCGCAGCAGTTCTTCGACGGCGTCCCGGATCAGCTCCGGGCTGTCTACCAGCAGTCGGCGCTGATCGGGGTTGCGCTGCAGCAGTTGTACCGAGCCGCCGAGCATTCCGGTGGTGGTGTCGTTGCCGCCGGTGACCATGGTGAAGGCGAATGCCAGCACCGACAGCATCCCGTTGATATCGCCGTCGGCGCCGATCCCGGCCGCCACCAGGTGCGAGATGGTGTCGTCCTGGGGGTCGGTGCGGCGCCGCTCGATGAGGCCGCCGAAGTAGCCCATCATCTCCGCGACCGCGTCACCGGCACTGGCGACACCACCTTCGCTGGTGGTGGCGGCGACGATCGCTTCGGTCCAGCCGTCGAACCGATTGCGGTCGGCCTCCGGCACCCCCAGATAGTGCGCGACCACCATGGACGGCAGCGGCTTGAACAACTCGGCGACGACGTCCCCGCCGCCGTTGGCGCGCAGGCGTTCCAGGCGCTGCACGACGAACTCGCGGACCTTCGGCTCCAACGCCTCCACCTGGCGCGGCATGAAGCCGCGGGCCACCAGCTTGCGAAACTCCGTGTGCGCCGGCGGGTCCTGCATCACCATCGGCGGATTGTCGGCCAGGCCGATCATCTCCAGCTCGCCGTAGTTGACCGTCAGCCCCTGTGCTGAGGAGAACGTCTGGTGGTCCGCTGCGGCGGCCCAGATGTCGGTGTGCCGGGACAGCACGTAGTAGTCGTTCTCCGGATGATCCGCCGGCACTACGTGGTGCACCGGGTCGTGGTCGCGCAGGGCGGCGTACATCGGGTAGGGGTCGGGCCAGGTCTCGGCGGTGCAGAGCTGGAACCTCGGATGAGACATTATTGACGACATGTCTCATAACTACGACACGTAGACGAAGATGTCAACCCTCGAGTGTGAACCACACGACGCGAAGCGGCATCGCAGGATTCACAGCGGGCGGAGCAGGCGGGGCCTAGAAAGCCGCGCCGGGGTTCAGGATGCCCAACGGATCGAGTGCGGCCTTGATTCGCTGGTTCAGTGCCAGCGCGTCGGGCCCGATCTGGCCGGCCAGCCACGGCCGCTTCAGCCGCCCGACGCCGTGCTCGCCGGTGATGGTGCCGCCCAAGGCGATCGCCAACTCCATGATCTCGCCGTAGGCCACTTGGGCACGGCGGGTCTCGTCGGGGTCGTTCGGGTCGTGCACGATCAGCGGGTGGGTGTTGCCGTCGCCGGCATGTGCGATCACCGAGATCATCAGCCGCCGTTCGGCGGCGATCCGCTCGATGCCGACGATCAGGTCGGCCAGCGCGGGCAGCGGCACCCCGACGTCCTCCAGCAGCAGCGGTCCCTTCGCCTCCACCGCGGGGATGGCGTAGCGGCGGGCGGCGACGAACGCCTCGGCCTCGTCCGGGTCGTCGGTGCTGAACACCTCTTTCGCCCCGTGCTCGGCGAACACCGCCGACATCAGCTCGGTATCGCCGGAGCCGCCGCGCTCGTCGGAGGCTCCCAGCACCATGGCGGCGGCGTCGCGGTCCAGACCCATCCGGAAGTGGTCCTCGACGGCGTTGATCGCCGCGGCGTCCATGAACTCCAGCATCGCCGGGCGGATCCGTGCGGTCACGCCCAGCACGGCTTCGGCGGCGGCCTGCACAGAGGCGAACGTCGCCACCACCACGCTGGACGCGGGCTGGGCCGGAAGCAGGCGCAGCGTCACCTCGGTGACCACGCCCAGGGCGCCTTCGCTGCCGACGAACAGCTTGGTCAGCGACAGGCCCGCCACGTCCTTCAGCCGGGGCCCGCCCAGCCGGATCGCGGTGCCGTCGGCCAGCACCACCTGCAGGCCCAGCACGTAGTCGGTGGTCACCCCGTACTTGACGCAGCACAGTCCGCCGGCGTTGGTGGCGATGTTGCCGCCGATGCTGCAGATCTCGAACGACGACGGGTCCGGGGGATACCACAGCCCGTGCTCGGCGGCGGCCTGCTTCACCTCGGCGTTGAGCAGGCCGGGCTGGCAGACCACGGTGCGGGTGATCGGGTCGACGGCGATGTCGCGCATCTTCTCGGTGCACAGCACGATCCCGCCGTCCAGCGCGGTCGCTCCGCCGGAGAGTCCGGTGCCCGCGCCGCGCGGCACCACCGGGACGCCGTGGCGGCTGGCCCAGCGCAGCACCGCCTGCACTTCTTCGGTGCGCTGCGGGCGGATGACCGCCAGCGGTGTGCCGGCGGCCGGATCGAGGGCACGATCCTGCCGGTAGCCGCCGGTGATCGCCGGATCGGTGATGACCATGCCGTCGGGCAGTTCGGCGATCAGTTCGGCAAGGACGTCGGCACCCACGCAGGCGATCCTAGGAGGTGCCGCGCCCGATGAGACAGCAGCGGCGGCGAAACTCACTCGCCGCCGGCCGGGCTGCGCCACTAGGCTGCCACGGGCAGGGCTTGCCGCCGGTGAGGAGAGTTCCGTGGCGAAGGTGTTTTCCCAGATCGATGACTCGTTGCGCGCGTTCATCGGGCAGCAGGGGATGTTTTTTGTGGCCACCGCCCCCACCGCCGGCGGCCGGGTCAACGTCTCTCCCAAGGGATACCGCGACACGTTCACCGTCCTCGACGCGCACACCATCGCCTACCTCGACCTGTACGGCAGCGGCATCGAGACGATCGCGCACCTGAGAGACAACGGCCGCATCACGGTGATGTTCTGCTCGTTCGACCGAACCTCACGAATCCTGCGGCTGTTCGGCGTGGGACGCGTGGTACGCCCGGACGATGTCGAGTTCGATCGGCTCAGGCCGCACTTCGGGGGTCAGCATCCAGGCATCCGCGCAGTGATCGTCATCGCTGTCGACCGCATCGCCGACGCCTGCGGCTATTCCGTGCCCTACCTCGAACTGGTCGGCGAACGGCCGGTGCTCGACGCGCATCACGCCAGGCAGTCCGACGAGCAGTTCGCCCAGCGGATCGCCGGCGACAACGCCCGCAGCATCGACGGCCTGCCCGCGCTCGACGCCGACCACCCGCTGCCGTCCCCGGTCGGTGGCGACTGATTCGATTCGGCGTGCACAGTGGACGGGTGACGCACCCCCACCCCCGCACCGGCCAACCCTTCGACTCCCCGGTGCGGCCCGGTTCCGGCTGGCCGGGAGACCCGGCTACCCCGGACACTCCGGTGGCTGCCGATGCGGCGCAGGTGGCACAGCTGGCGGGCCAGGTGGATTCGATCGAAGAACTGGACGCTCTGGTCAGCGTGTGCCGGGCCTGCCCGCGGCTGGTGACCTGGCGCGAAGAGGTCGCCGTCACCAAACGCAAGGCGTTCGCCGACCAGCCGTACTGGGGCCGGCCGGTGCCCAGCTGGGGCTCGCCGCAACCGCGGGTGCTGGTCGTCGGGCTGGCGCCGGCGGCGCACGGCGCCAACCGGACCGGGCGGATGTTCACCGGCGACCGGTCCGGTGACCAGTTGTTCGCCGCGTTGCACCGGGCCGGCCTGGTCAGCCAGCCGACCAGCGTGGACGCCGCGGACGGGTTGCGGCCCAACGGGGTTCGCATCATCGCGCCGGTGCGCTGCGCGCCGCCGGGCAACTCCCCGACGACGGTCGAGCGCAACACCTGCGCGCCGTGGCTGGACACCGAGTGGCGGTTGATCTCCCCGCACGTGCGGGTGATCGTCCCGCTGGGTGGTTTCGCGTGGCAGATCGCGCTGCGGTTGGTGGCCGATCACGGAGTGCCCAAGCCGAAGCCGAAGTTCGGGCACGGCGCGGTGGCCGAACTGGGTTCGGGGCTGCGGCTGGTCGGCTGTTTTCATCCCAGCCAGCAGAACATGTTCACCGGCCGGCTCACCCCGGCGATGCTGGACGCCGTCTTCGCCGAAGCCAAACATCTGGCGGGTGTCGGGGAAGCCCGGCCGCGCGGGAAGCGTTGACCCGCAGGTGCGTCTCTCCGTCCTCGACCTCGTCCCGGTCCGCAGCGACCAGTCCACCGCCGACGCCCTGGCGGCGACGGTACGGCTGGCGCAGGCCGCCGACCGGCTCGGCTTCACCCGGTACTGGGTCGCCGAACACCACAACATGCCGTCGGTCGGGGCCACCAGCCCGCCGGTGCTGATCGCCTACCTGGCCGGGCAGACATCCCGGCTGCGGCTCGGCTCCGGCGGGGTGATGCTGCCCAACCACGCGCCACTGGCCGTCGCCGAGCAGTTCGCGTTGCTGGAGGCCGCCGCGCCGGGCCGTATCGACCTGGGCATCGGCCGCGCACCGGGATCGGATCCGGTCACGTCATGGGCGCTACGCGGGCCAGCCGGTCGCGACGATCGTGACATCGAGAATTTTCCCGACTATCTCGATGACGTGGTGGCGCTGATGAGCCCAAATGGCGCGAGCGTGCAGCTGCGGTCCGGTGACTACCGGCTGCGGGCCACCCCGGCCGCGGCAGGGGTACCGCGCTTGTGGCTGCTGGGGTCGAGCATGTATTCGGCGCGGCTCGCCGCGGCCAAGGGCCTGCCGTATGTGTTCGCCCACCACTTCTCCGGCCGGGGCACCGAGGAGGCGCTGGCGTACTACCGGGGAAACTTCGAACCCAGCGCGGGCTGCTCCGAGCCGACCACATTTCTGACCGTCAACGCCGTCGTCGCCGAAACCCGTGCCGAGGCGGCGGCATTGGCGCTGCCCAACCTGCAGGCAATGGCCCGGCTGCGCACCGGGGCGCCGCTGGGACCGGTCGACCTGGTGGAGGACGCCCAAGCCGCCCACCTCACGCCGGACCAGCAGCACCTGGTCGAGGCCGGCCTGCGCCGCGCCGTCGTCGGCACCCCGGTCGAAGCGGCCGGGCAGGTACGGGTGCTGGCGCAGCGATTCGCGGTCGACGAGGTGATGGTCAACGCGGTCGCCTCGGCACACCGCGGCACCGACCCGGCCAGCGCGCCGGGCCGGGAGCACACGTTAGAGCTGCTGGCCAAGGAGCTGTTCTAGGCGGCGTCAGCGGCTGATGACCGTCGACCCGAAACCGCTCGGGCGGTAGTCGACGTAGATCGGGTTCTGCCCGAAGATGAAGTTGCCGCTGTTGATGGCGGGGTCGGTGTTCACCACCCAGGTGCTGTTCGTCGTGCTCGTGGTGTAGGAGTACAGCAGGGTCTGGCCGTCGGCGGTGTACACCGAGATCTGGTAGCCGGGCGGCAGCAGGGAACCGACCGCGGCACTGGGGACCAGCGACGACGGGATGTTGCCCAGCATGCCGCCGGAGTCGATCGAGTTGGACACCGCCACCATCGGGCCGCCGTTGATCGACACCATGGTGTCGACGTACGGCGAACCCGGCAGCGAAACGACCGGGCTCAGCGGGTTGGGGCCGAAGATCACCTGGCCGCGGGTCTCGTCGATGAGCACACCCTGGTTGAGTGCGCCGGGCAGCGCCGAGATGATCGTCGACGTGCCGGCGTGGCCGTTGTTGGGCCCGATGCCCAGCACGCCGACGATGGGTACAGCGGGACCGGAGCCTTGGAAGTTGCTGAAGTAGCTCACCATGTTCGCGTTCGAGCCGGCGTCGATGATGTTGATCGCGGTTGGCTCGGTGACCAGACCGGTCGGGCAGACGCCCGCCTTGTCGCAGAAGCCCACGGTGGTGTCGTAGGTGTGGAAATAATAGTCGGGTTTGTTGCCCATGCCGCCGTAGCGGGAGTGGTCGGCGAAAACCGAAGCGCCCAGCGGATTCTGGGTCCCGACGGCGCTGCTCAGGATGGTCAGCCCGGTGGAACCGGTGTCGATCTGCACCGGCACCGGCGGTCCGCCATTGATCGAGATGTAGACGATCGGGCTGATCCCGCCGTTCATCAGATACACCGGGATGGTGGCGTTGACCGGGCCGCCGGTGCCGGCGTTGCCGGCCCCCGACCCGGCGCCGCCGCGGCCGTCGGCGCCGTTGGCGCCGTGGTTGCCGACCGTCCCGCCGCCACCGCCGGTCCCGCCAACCCCGCCGTTGCCGCCGTTGGCGCCGAGACCCGCGGCACCGGCCTTGCCGCCCGCACCGGCCAGACCGCCGGCGCCCAGCGCACCCGCGCCCCCGCCCCGGCCGCCGTCACCGGCCGCCCCGCCATGCACGTTGCTGGAGGCGAGTGTGGCGGTACCGCCGTTGCCGCCGTTGCCGCCGTTGCCGCCTGCCCCGGCATTGCCACCGGCGCCACCGTCGGCGCCGGTCCCGCCGCGGCCGCCCGCGCCTGCCGCCCCGCCGTTCCCGCCGGCACCGCCGTTACCGGCGCTGGAGCCCTGCGAGTAGTAGTTGTCGCTGCTGTTGGCGTCGCCACCGGCGGCGCCGCCGCCGCCCTTGCCGCCGTTGCCGCCGGCGCCGCCGGCGAACCCGGTGTCGCCGGCGCCCCCGGCCCCGCCGGCCCCGGCGTTGCCGCCGGCGCCGCCGGTCCCGCCGATCCCGACCGGCGCCCGGTTGACCCCGGGCTGGGCGTAGTAGCCGGTGCCGGCGTTGCCGCCGGCCCCGGCCGCCCCGCCGTTGCCGCCGTTGCCGCCGCCGCCTCCGACGCTGTGGTCCCCGGTGCCGCCCTTGCCGCCGCCGCCGCCGATACCACCGTTTCCGCCGGTGCCGCCGTCGCCGTTGGTGCCGAACCGGCCGTGTTCGCCTTTGGTGGCGTCGCCCTTGTAGGCAGAGCCGCCGGCCCCGCCCTGGCCGCCGGTACCGCCGTTGCCGCCATTGAAACCGGAATTGGAACCGGCGTTGGCGCCGGACGCACCGCCGTCTCCGAGTCCGCCGTTGCCGCCGTTGCCGCCGGCACCGCCGGCCCCGCCGCTGCCGTACTGAACGCTGTTGGCCACATCCAGGGTGGCGATGCCGTTGCCGCCGCCGTTGCCGCCGGCGCCGCCCCTACCGCCGGCGCCGCCGTCACCGGTGCCGGTGCCGTGGGCGGTGACGCTGGCGCCGCCGTCCCCGCCGGCGCCGCCCTTGCCGCCGTTGCCGCCGCTGCCGGGCAGCGTGGCCGAGGGCGGCAGGTATTTCTGGTCCAGCCCGCGGCCGCCGTCGCCGGCCGCGCCGCCGGCGCCGCCGTTGCCGCCGTTGCCGTCGCCGAGGGAGTTGCCGCCCTTGCCGCCGGCGCCGCCGTTGCCGCCGACCCCGGCGTTGCCGCCGTTGATGTTGGCGTCACCGGCCGCCCCGACCGCGCCGGCCGCGCCGTTGCCGCCGTTGCCGCCGTTGCCGTGCAGGCTGCCGGTACCGCCGTCACCGCCGTTGCCGCCGTTGCCGCCCGGTGTGGTTGCGGCAAAACCGTTGCCGCCGTTGCCGCCGTTGCCGGTGCGGGCGGTCGGCACCGCCCCGGTCACGCCGACGGCGCCCTTGCTCGACCCGGCGCCGCCGGCCCCGCCCTGCCCTCCGGCGACAGTTCCGCCGTTGCCGCCGCGGCCACCGTCGAGGTGCGTGGCATCGCCGTCGGCGCCGTTGCCGCCGTCGCCCGGGTTGCCGCCGGTGCCGCCGGTGCCGCCCTTTCCGCCGGCTCCCTGCAGGCCCGCGATGCCGTTGCTGGATGTGCCGCCGGCGCCGCCGGTGCCGCCGGTGCCGCCGGTGCCGCCGGTGCCGCCCTGACCGCCGTTGCCGCCATTACTGCCGGCCCCGCCCGGGGTGCCGGCGTCGGCGCCGCGCGTGCCGGCACTGCCCGCGCCGCCGGTGCCGCCGGTCCCTCCGGTGCCGCCCTGGCCGCCATTGCCGCCGAGGCTCCCGCCGTTGCCGCCCACCCCGCCGGTGCCGCCGGCGCCGCCCTGGTTGCCCTGGTTGCCGGCACTGCCGGCGGGCGCGCCGACGGCCAGCGGGGCGGCGTCGCTGCCGGTGCCGCCGGTGCCGCCGTTTCCGCCGTTTCCGCCGTTTCCGTAGGCCCCGCCGTTGCCGCCGGCGCCGCCGGTGCCACCGACCCCCGCCGGGGTGGTGGCGTTGAAGCCCGCGCCGCCGTTGCCGCCGTTGCCGCCGCCGTGTCCGACCGACCCGGCGGTGCCGGTCACGCCGGCCGATCCGGTGCCGGCCAGACCGCCGGTCCCGGCTGTGCCGCCGGTGCCGCCCGTTCCCGCCTTGCCGGGATTGCCGCCGTTGCCGCCGGCCCAGCCGTTGAGATGAGCGGCCGTGCCCGCCGCGCCGTTGCCGCCGTCGCCGCCCAGACCCGCTCCGCCGGCTTGGCCGCCGGCCCCGCCGCTGCCGTTCGCACCGGCGGTACCGTGTCCGGCCGCCCCGCCGTTGCCGCCGTTGCCGCCGGCCCCGCCGTTGCCGCCATCGCCACCGTTGTTGCCGTTGCCGCCGACCCCCGCTGTGGTGCCACCGGCGGTTCCGGTGAGTCCGGTGGCGCCGGCACCACCCGCTCCGCCGGTTCCGCCGGCACCGCCGTCGCCACCCAGCAATCCGGCCGACCCGCCGGCGCCGCCGTTGCCGCCGGCGCCGCCGTTGCCGCCGGCCTGGCCGGGTCCGCCCGCGGCGGCACCGGTGCCGCCGTTACCGCCGTTACCGCCGGTCCCGCCGTTGCCGAAGGCGCCGGCGTTGCCACCGGTGCCGCCGTTGCCGCCGGCATCTCCCGGGGAGGCGGCGCTGAAGCCCGCACCGCCGTCACCGCCGTTGCCGCCGCTGTGGGCGGCCGCCGCACCGGCGGTGCCGGCCGCGCCGGTCGCCCCGGTGCCGGTCAGGCCACCGGTCCCGGCCGCGCCGCCGGTGCCGCCGACTCCGGCCGCGCCGGGGTCGCCGCCGTGCCCGCCGGCCCCGCCGTCCACGTGGGCCGCTGTGCCCGCAGCGCCGTTGCCGCCGTTGCCGCCGAAGGCGGCGTCGCCGCCCTGGCCGCCGTCGCCGCCCCGGCCGTTCGCGCCGGCGCTGCCGTGGCCTGACGCCCCGCCGTTACCGCCGGCCCCGCCGTTGCCGCCGGTCCCGCCGTTGCCGCCGTTGCTTCCGTCGCCGCCGTTGCCGGCATTGAGCTCAAGGCTTCCGGCCCGGCCGTCGGTGCCGGCCCCGCCGTTGCCGCCGGCCCCGCCCGCGCCGCCGTTGCCGCCTCGGCCGCCGTCGCCGAACAGCGCCGACAGGCTCGCCCCGCCGGCCCCGCCCAGACCACCCATGCCGCCGGCGCTGCCCGCGATCCCGGAACCACCGGCTGCGCCGAATGCGCCCGCACCGCCGTCGCCGCCCACGCCGCCGTCGCCGAAGAACCAGGCCGCTGCCGCCCCGCCGGCCCCGCCGGCGCCGCCGTTGGCCAGCACCGAATCACCGGCCCCGCCGGCCCCGCCGGCCCCGCCGTTGCCCATCATCGAGCCGCCGGCCCCGCCGTCGCCGCCGGCGGCGCCGAATCCGCCGTCACCGCCGTCGCCGCCGTTGCCGAACATTCCGGCCGCGCCGCCGTGGCCGCCGGCCAGCCCGGCCACGGTCTGGTCGAATCCGGCGCCGCCGTCGCCGAACCACAGGCCGCCGGCTCCGCCGTCGGGGCTCTCCGCCGTCCCGTCGGATCCGTTGCCGATCAGGTACGAACCGGCGAGCTGGTTGATGGTGGTGTCGATCTGCAGGCCGAACGGGCTGGTGATCCAGGACTGCAGCTGGGTGTGCAGCGAGGTGTAAATGTCTTCGCCGAAGTTCGCGGCGGCAGCGGCGGTGCCGGCGTCGATGATCGAGGCGGCGGGGGCGGGATTGAACAGGTCGGCCAGCCAGTCCAGGTCGAACACGTCGGCGTGGGCCGGCGCCGGCGCGCCGAGCGGCCCCAACCCGAAGGCCAGAACGGCGGCTGCGGCGGCACTTGAACCGGCGAGCCGGCCGCGTCGCGCTGCCTTGGCGGCACGTGAATGCGGTTTGTGCTGCCGGGCCATCGTCTCCCCTATCCGGACACCGAACGGAGTGCGAACCCGGCGACTCCGAGCGCAGACTGCATGCGGTAAATGTAAAAGTTACTGGTTAAGCACGTGCTGAGCAACAGATGAGTGGAATCGGCAGGGTGACTTGCCGATCAACAGGATGGTTCGAGGACGACCACCGGAATCGGTCGCGACGTGCGCCGCTGGTAGGCCGCATAGCGGTTGGCATTGCGCTTGTTGACGATCTGCCACAGCCGGGCGTAGTCGGGGTTCTCGGGTAGCACCGGCCGCGCGGTGACCGCGAAGCGCTTTGGCCCGACGTTGATCTCGGCGCCCGGGTGGGCCTTCAGGTTGTGATACCAGCCGGGGGAGCGCGGCGCTCCACCCATCGACGCGACGATCAGGTAGCAGTCACCGTCGCGGGCATAGGTCAGTGCGGTGGTGCGGGGCCGGCCGGTCTTTGCGCCGGTGCTGTGCAGCAGCAGGCTGGGCGGCATACCCGGTAGCCGGTGGCCGACCCAGCCGTTGGTCTTCTGGTAGACGGCGTTGTGGATGCCCAGCAGCCGGATGCCCACCTGTTCTATCGGACTGAAATCGCTCATAGTTCGAGTCTGCCTACCGCGCGTCGCTGCGCGCCAGCGCCTCCCGCAGGATCCGCCCGGTCTGCTCTCGGTCCGGATCGCGGCGCAGCACCATGCCCTTGGCGAACGACAACTTGTCACCGCTGCGGCGCGGCACCACGTGCAGGTGGATGTGGAACACGCTTTGAAACGCGGCGCGACCGTCGTTGATCACGATGTTGTTGCCGTCGGCGTGCAGGCCGGAGGACCGCGCGGCCAGCGCGATCCGCTGGCCCAGCGCCATCATCCCGGCCAGCGCCACCGCCGGGGTGTCGGTCAGGTCGACGGTGTGCGCCTTGGGCACCACCAGGGTGTGCCCGCGGGCGAACGGGCGGATGTCGAGAAAAGCCAGGTATTCGTCATCCTCATGAATACCGGTAGCAGGTGCTTGGCCGGCCACGATCGCACAGAAAACGCAGGACATGCGGTCACGGTAGCCGCTCAGCGCAGCGCGGCAGCCATAGCGTCGATCGCCCGGTCCAGGATCGCCCGCGTGGTGCCGAAATTCAGCCGCGCGCAGCCGCGGCCGGTGGCGGCCCCGAACGGAATGCCGGGACTCAGCGCCACCCGGGCGTGAGCGAGCAGGTGCTCGGCCGGTTCGGCCGGCAGGTCCAAGGCCCGAAAATCCACCCAGGCCAGATATGTGGCTTCGGGGTGGCTGACCCGCAGCCCCGGCACCGCCGCGGGCAGGGCCTGGCTGAGGTGGTCGCGGTTGGCCTGCAGGTAGGCCAGCAGTTGGTCCAGCCAGTCGCCGCCGTTGGTGTAGGCGGCGATGTTGGCCCGGATACCGACGGTGGCGGCCCCCATCTTGTGCAGCATGTTGATCCGGTGCCATTGCTCGGCGTCGTGCTGGTTGGACAGGATCACCTGGGCGCACATCAGGCCGGGCAGGTTCCACCCCTTGGACGCCGACATCAGTGTGATCACCGTGTCGGCGGCCGCGTCGCAGACCGAGGCCGCGGCGACATGCGGCCGTTCGTAGACCAGTGGCGCGTGGATCTCGTCGGCGATCACCCGCGCGCCGTGCCGGCCGGCGATCTCGACGATGTCGCGTAACTCGCCGGCGGTGTACGCGGTGCCCAGCGGATTGTTCGGGTTGCACAGGATCAGCGATCCCGCCCCGCCCGCGAACGCGGCGTCGAGCGCCTCCAGATCCATCGCGTACCGCCCCGAATCCTGTTGCACCATCGGGATTTCCACTCGCTGACGACCGGTGACCTGCAACAGGTCGAAGAACGGCATATAGGCCGGCACCGGCAACACCACCGGGCTTTCCGGCCTGGTGAGGAAGTTGATGACGACTTCCATCCCCTTGAGCACGTCGGGCACCACGCGGACCCGGTCGGGGGAGACCGTCCAGCCGTAGCGGCGCCGGCACCACTGCGCGGTCGCCTCGGGCAGCAGGCTCTCGCCGCCCGACGGGTAGCCGAATTCCTCGTCGACGACCCAGGCGCGCACCGCGTCGAGCACCGCCGGCGCGGTCGGGAAGTCCATCTCGGCGATCCACAACGGCAGCACATCGGGTGCGAAGAAGTTCCACTTGATGGTCTTGCGCCGGCAGAGTTGTTCCTCGCTGAGTTGATCGAACACGGTGTCGCCCATGGGGGTAGTCTGCCTGCACATGAATCCGCGTGATCTGGCTTTCGCCGGCGCGACCGAGCAGGCGCGGCTGCTGGCCGCCGGCACGATCACCGCGCCGGAACTGCTGGAGATCTATCTTGAGCGCATCGCCCGGGTCGATCCGCGGTTGCGCGCCTACCGCGTGGTGCTTGCAGACAGCGCGCGCGAGCAGGCCGCGGCAGCCCAGTCACGTCTCGACTCCGGTGAACGGTTACCGCTGCTCGGAGTGCCGGTGGCGATCAAGGACGATGTCGACATCGCCGGTGTGACAACGACATACGGCACCAGTGCGCACGGGTCGGCGGTCACCCGGGACGCCGAGGTGGTCCATCGGCTGCGCGCCGCGGGCGCGGTGATCATCGGCAAGACCGCGGTGCCCGAGGCGATGATGTTCCCGTTCACCGAATCGCTGACGTTCGGTGCGACTGCCAACCCGTGGGACGTCAACCGCACACCGGGCGGCAGCAGCGGCGGCAGCGCCGCCGCGGTCGCCGCCGGATTGGCGCCGCTGGCGCTGGGTTCCGACGGCGGCGGATCCATCCGTATCCCGTCGGCCTGGTGCGGTTTGTTCGGAATCAAGCCGCAGCGGGACCGGGTGCCACTGGCTCCGCACGACGACTCCTGGTGCGGACTGAGCGTCAACGGCCCGATCGCCCGCTCGGTGGCCGACGCCGCGCTGTTCCTCGACGTGACGGCGCCGGGCTCCGATTTCGTCGCGGCGGCGAACCGGAGTCCCGGTCGGATGCGAATCGCGTTGAGCACCAAGGCTCCAACGCCGCCGCCCGTGCTGCTCGGCAAGGCGCAGCGCCGTGCGGTCCGGGAGGCGGGCGCATTGCTCCGCAGTTTGGGACATGACGTCATCGTCCGAGATCCCGATTACCCGTCGGCGGCGAATTTCCGCTACTACCTGCCGCGCTACTTCCGGGGCATCCACGACGACGTGCGCTCGCTGCCCCATCCGGAACGGCTGGAGGCGCGAACCCGCGCGATGGCGCGCATCGGCGCCCTGTTCTCCGATCGGCGCATCGCGTCGGTCCGCGCGGCGGAGGCGGCAGTGGCCGCCCGGGTGCAGTCGATCTTCGATGATGTCGACATCGTCGTGACGCCGAGCAATGCGGCCGGGCCGTCGCGCCTGGGCGCCTATCAGCGCCGCGGGCCGATCGCGACCCTGCTGCGGGTCGCTGCCCGGGTGCCGCATCAGCAGATCTGGAATCTGACCGGCCAGCCGGCCGCCGCGGTGCCGTGGGGGTTCGACCGCGACGGGCTGCCGGTTTCGATCCAGCTGGTCGGCCGGCCCTACGCCGAGGCCACGCTGCTGTCACTGGCCGCGCAGATCGAGGCGGTCAGGCCGTGGGCGCAACATCGTCCGCCGGTGTCATGACCGCCGCCGGCGAGAATCTCCTCGACGGGCTGGCGGGCAGAGCGCGCGCGGAGCGTGCCGAGTTGATCGAGTGGCTGCTGGGGCAGGGCATCGCCGTCGAGGAGATTCGCGATGCGGGCGCGCCGCTGCTGATGGCCGCGGCGCGGGTGATCGGCAGTGGCGGCGAGCACGTGTCTGCGCGTGCGATCGCCGACGCCCACGGGATCGACCTGCACCTGCTGCAGCGCGTCCAACGCGCCATCGGCTTGGTGCGGGTCGACGATCCCGACGCCGCCGTGCACCTGCGCGCCGACGCCGAGGCCGCCGCGCACGTCAAGGGATTCGCCGACCTCGGCCTGGACCCCGACAACCTGGTCCTGGTGGTCCGGGTGATCGCCGACGGGCTCTCGCACGCCGCGGAGGTGATGCGCCACACCGCGCTGGCGGCCGTGCTGACACCGGGGGCCAGCGAACTGGAGATCGCCCGGCGCTACCAGGGGCTGGTCAGTCGGATCGCACCGCTGTTGGGCCCCTGGATCGAGGACATGCTGCTCGTGCAGCTGCGGCACATGATGGAGACCGAGGCCGTCGACGCCAGCGAACGCGTCGCCGGGGCGCCGCTACCCGGTGCTCGCCAGGTCAGCGTCGCGTTCGCCGACCTGGTCGGCTTCACCCGGCTGGGCGAGGGGGTGCCGCCCGAGGAACTGGAGCAACTGGCCAGCAGACTCGCCGAGCAGGCGCGTGACGTCGCCGTCCCGCCGGTGCGCTTCATCAAGACCATCGGGGATGCGGTGATGTTCGTCTGCCCGGACCCGGCGCCGCTACTGAACGCCGTGCTGGAGCTGGTCGAGGTCGTTGACAACACCGCAGCCGGCACCGGGTTTCCCCGCCTGCGGGCCGGGGTGGCGTCCGGAGCGGCGGTGAGCCGGGCCGGGGACTGGTTCGGCAGCCCGGTGAACGCGGCCAGCCGGGTGACCGCGGTGGCGCGTCCGGGTGCGGTGCTGGTCGCCGAGCCGGTGTATGACGCGCTTGCCGACAACCCCGACCTCCGTTGGTCATTTGCCGGCCCGCGCCGACTCAAGGGCATCAAGGGGGAGGTGCGGCTGTTTCGCGCCCGACGAGCCGATCCGCACGAATAAGGGCAGGCCCGGCTGACATCGGGGGGCGTCTCACACATCCTGCGCGGCCGGCTTTCATCCCCTGCCACCGGCTCTTCGGATCGGTCATACCGGGCCTGCTTCGCGGTCAACGCTACCGCTTCGTCGCCGGTCCATCAACGGTTTTCGGCGATCTTCTCGGTTCCGCTACCGCAACGTCATCTCCCGGTAGGCGCCGTGGCGTGCCATCAGCTCGGCGTGGCTGCCCTGCTCGACGATCCGGCCGGCCTGCATGACCAGGATCAGGTCGGCATCCCGGATCGTCGACAGCCGGTGGGCGATGATGAAGCTGGTTCGGCCTCTGCGCAATTCCCGCATCGCCTGCTGCACCAGCAGTTCGGTGCGGGTGTCCACCGAGCTGGTGGCCTCATCGAGGATGAGCAGCTGTGGACGGCCCAGAACCGCCCGGGCAATGGTGATCAGTTGCTTCTCCCCAGCGCTGATGCCGACTCCGCCGTCACCGACCCGGGTCTGGTAGCCGTCGGGAAGGGTGCGGACGAAGCGGTCCACGTAGGCGGCGCGAGCCGCCTCGATCACCTCGTCATCGCCTACCCCGGGCCGTCCGTAGCCGATGTTCTCCGCGATGGTGCCCGCGAACAGCCAGGTGTCCTGCAGCACCATCCCGATCGAGGAGCGCAGCGAGTCGCGGCTGACAGAAGCGATGTCGATCCCGTCGATCAGGATCCGCCCGGCATCCACGTCGTAGAACCGCATCAACAGATTGACCAGGGTGGTCTTGCCGGCCCCGGTCGGACCGACGATCGCCACGGTGCTGCCGGGTTCGACGGTCAGCGACAAATCCCGGATCACCGGGACGCCCGGCCGGTAGCCGAAGCTCACCCGCTGGAACTCCACCCGGCCCCGCAGCGCCGAACCGTTCGGGGACAACACCGCCGCGCTGTCCGGTGACTCCTCCGGCTCGTCCAGAAACTCGAATACCCGCTCGGCGCTGGCCACCCCCGACTGCAGCGTGTTGTACATCCCCGCCAGGTGGGTCAGCGGCTGGTTGAACTGCCGCACGTAGGCGATGAACGCCTGGATGCTGCCCAGGGTGATCTGCCCGGTCGCCACCTGCAGTCCGCCGACCACCGCCACCGCGACGTAGCTCAGGTTGCCGATGAATCCGGTTGCCGGCGCCACCAGCCCGGAGAAGAACTGGGCGCCCAGGCCGGCCCGATACAGCTCACCGTTGTACTGGTCGAACCGCTGCTGTGCCCAGTCGCGGTGGCCGGATGTCTTGATCAGCGTGAATTCGCTGTAGGTCTCCTCGATGTGGGCGTTGAGCCGGCCGGTTCGGGCCCACTGGGCGGCGAACAACCGGCGGGAGCGGCGGGTGATCGCGCGCACCGTCAGCAGCGACAGCGGGACCGTCACCACGGCGATCACGGTGAGCAGCGGTGAGATCGACACCATCATGGCAAGTGCCGCCAGCACGGTCAGCACCGAACTGAGCAGTTGACTGATCGTCATCGAGATCGACATCGCGGTGTTGTCCACGTCGTTGGTGACCCGGCTCAGCAGTTCTCCGCGCTGACGGCTGTCGAAGTAGTTCAACGGCAGCCGGTGTACCTTGTCCTCGACGTCGCGGCGCAGCGCCAGCATGGTGCGTTGCACAACCAGGTTGAGCAATCTGGCCTGCAGCCAGAGCAGTGCGGCCGCAACCAGATACAACCCGAGCGCCAGCAGCAGCGTGCGGCCCACCGCGCCGAAGTCGATACCGCGGCCCGGTGTCACCGCTATCCCGGACAGCAGGTCGGCGAAGGTGTCCTCGCCGCGGGCACGGGCGGCCGCGACCGCCTCCTGCTTGGTCATGCCGGCCGGCAATCCGCGGCCGATCACTCCGTTGAACACCAGGTCGGTGGCGTGTCCGAGGATGCGCGGCCCGGCCACTCCGACCGCGACACCGCCGAGTGACAGGGCGATCACCGCGCCGGTGAGCCGCCGTTGCGGGATCAGGCGTTTCACCAGTCTGGTCGCGGTGCCGGCGAAGTCGCGTGAGCGTGCCATCGGGTCGTGCACCGATCCGTGCGGTGGCGGGGGTGCGGTCACCGTGAACCGCCCACCCCGGTGCCGACCGACTGGGAATCGGCGAATTCGGCGTAGGCGGGACAGTTGGCCAGCAGTGTTTCGTGGCGCCCGGTGCCGACCACCCGGCCGTCGTCGACGACGATCACCTGATCGGCATCGGCAACGGTCGAGATGCGCTGCGCCACAATGATCACCGTTGCTTCGGCGGCGGTCTCGCGCAGCGCCGCGCGAACGCGCGCATCGGTGTGCACGTCCAGCGCGGAGAGCGCGTCGTCGAACAGATAGAGCGCCGGCCGGCGGATGACCGCCCGGGCGATCGCCAACCGCTGGCGCTGCCCGCCTGAAAAATTCGCGCCGCCCTGGGCCACCGGCAGGTACAGGCCGTCGGGGTGGCCGGCGACGAAGTCGTCGGCGGCGGCCACCCGCAGCGCCTGCCACATCTGGCCCTCGGTGACGACCTGGCCCGGGGCGGCGCCGTAGCGCAGGTTGTCGGCGACGGTCCCGGAGAACAGGTAGCCGCGCTGCGGCACCAGCCCGATTCGCGACCACAGTTGCTCCGGATCGTGGTCGCGGACGTCGATGCCGTCGACGAGCACCGCACCGCTGGTCACATCGCGCAGCCGGCAGATCAGCGAGATCAGCGTCGATTTCCCCGACCCGGTGCTGCCCACCACAGCCGTGGTGGTGCCGGGAAGCGCGGTCAACGAGACCTCCCGCAGCACCGGCCGGTCGGCGCCGGGGTAGCGGAACGTGACATCGGTCAGCGTCACCTCGGCGCCCGTCCCGCACGGCGGCGGTGCCGGGTGGGCGGGCGCACCGATCGCGGGGCGGGTGGAGAGCACCTCGGTGATCCGTTCGGCACACACCGATGCCCGCGGCAGGATCGCCAGCATCATCGTCGCCATGGTCACGGCCATCAGAATCTGCATGAAGTAGGCCAGGAACGCGATCAGTGAACCGACCTGCATCTGGCCGGCGTCGATGCGCAGCCCGCCGAACCAGATCACCGCGACGCTGGAGATGTTGACGGTCAGCGTGGTGACCGGCAGCAGCACCGCCTGCCAGTTTCCGGCGGCAAGCGCGGTGCTCGACAGCGAGCGGTTGGCCTGCCCGAACCGCTGACGCTCGAACTGCTGGCGGGCAAACGCACGAACGACGCGGATGCCGGTCAACTGGTCGCGCAGCACCCGGTTGATGTTGTCGATCAGCGATTGCATGCGGCGGAACATCGGCAGCATCCGCCGCACGATCGCGTAGTTGCCGATCGCCAGCACCGGCACGGTGACCAGCAGCAGCCAGGACAGGCCGACATCCTGGCGGATCGCCATCGCGACACCGCCGATGCTCATGATCGGCGCGGTGACCAGCACTGTTGCGCTCATCTGCACCAGAACCTGAATCTGGCGGACGTCGTTGGTGGTGCGGGTGAGCAGCGACGGCGCCCCGAACCGGGCGGCCTCCTGCTCGGCGAAGCCGGTGACATGGCTGAACATCGACCAGCGCAGGTCCCGGCCGAAGCCGGTTGCGGTGCGCGCACCGCAATAGGTGACCCCGACGCTGCAGAGCACCTGCACTGCGGTCACCGCCAGCATCACCAGCCCGAGTCGCACGATGATCGCGGTGTCGCCCTTTGCCACCCCGTCGTCGATGATGACGGCGTTCACCGTCGGCAGGTACAGCGAAGCCAGGCTGCTGACCAGTTGCAGCGCCATCAGTGTCGCGACCAGTCGACGATACGGGCGCAGATGACAACGCACCAGCGCCACGAGCATCAGGTAACTGTCGCACACCCGGTTTGGCGCCGGCCGCCGGCCGACCGGTTGGTGTCCTCTGGACGGCGACGCAAACCGACTGGTCACCGGGTGGTTCGTGGTTGACCGGCACCGGTGCCGCTACAGTGCATGCTGTGATCAGCAGAAGGTGTGGGTAGCGGTGCGGCCCAACGTGACGGCATTGGCGCTGACGGCGACGATGATCCCGTTGATCGCCGGATGTTCGGGCTCCGGTTCGGGCGAGTCCCCGGCCGGTGGACCGTCGGCGCCGGCGCCGACGTCGGCGGACGGCCGCCACGGTCCGTCGTTCCCGCAGTGCGGCGGTGTCAGCGACGAGACCGTCGCCAACCTGACCCGGGTGAGCGGACTGGTCAACACGGCACAGAACTCGGTGGGCTGCCAGTGGCTGGCCGGCGGCGGCATCCTGGGTCCGCACTTCTCCTTCTCGTGGTATCGCGGCAGCCCGATCGGCCGGGAACGCAAGACCGAGGAGGTGTCGCGCACTTCCGTGGAGGACATCAACATCGACGGGCACAGCGGTTTCATCGCGATCGGCACCGCACCGACCATGGGCGACAACCTGTGCGAGGTCGGGATCCAGTTCGACGACGACTTCATCGAGTGGTCGATCAGTTTCGCCCAGAAGCCCTACCCGGATCCGTGCGACGTGGCCAAAGAACTGACCCGCCAGTCGATTGCGAACGCCAAATGACCCGCCGGATGTTGGCCGGGGTGTTCGCCCTGGTGACCGTGCCGATGATGCTTGCCGGTTGTTCCCGGGACGTCGGCGGCACCGCGGTCAAGGCGGGTGCCGGGGGCACGCAGCGCAATGACAACTCCGAACGGCAGTACCCCAACCTGCTCAAGGAGTGCGAGGTGCTGACCACCGACATTCTGGCCAAGACGGTGGGCGCGGACCCGCTGGACATCCAGAGCACGTTTGTCGGGGCGATCTGCCGCTGGCAGGCGGCCAACCCGGCCGGGCTGATCGACATCACCCGGTTCTGGTTCGAGCAGGGCAGCCTGGACAACGAACGCAAGGTCGCCGGGTTCCTCAAGTATCAGGTCGAGAACCGCTCCATCGTGGGCGTGCAGTCGATCGTGATGCGGCCGAACGACCCCAATGGTTCGTGCGGAGTGGCCAGCGACGCCGCCGGCGTGGTCGGCTGGTGGGTCAACCCGCAGGCGCCCGGGATCGACGCGTGTGCGCAGGCGCTCAAGCTGATGGAGCTGACGCTCGCCACGAACTCCTGACCCGCCGCCGCTCAGCGGGGCACGTGGAAGTCCACCAGCGCCGCGCCGCCCAGCGTCAGGCCGGCCCAGGTCCCCTCGACACGCAGCACGGCGATGCCGGAGGTGGGGAACTTCGTGGCAACCCGTGCCTCGGTCCGCGGGTCGGTGCCCCGGATGCCGGCCAGCCCGAGTGCCACCTGTGACATCGTCGGTTCGTGGCCGATCAGCAGTACCGTGGCGACGTCGCCGCCGACGCCGTTGAGCTCGTCGAGCACGGCTCCCGGGGTGGCGCCGTAGAGCCGGCTGGCATAGCGCGCAGGGGCGTCGACGCCGGTGCGTTCCAAGGTGGCCCGGGCGCGGGTGGCCGTCGAGCACAGCACGGCGTCGACGCCGGGCAGGTTGGCGCGCAGCCAGTCGCCGGCCAGCCCTGCCTCCCGCTCACCGCGCGGCGCCAGCGGACGGTCGAAGTCGGCCACGCCGTCGGGGTAGGCCGACTTTGCGTGCCGCATCAGCAGCAGGGTGTGGTGATCGTCGCTCACCGCACCCACGGTAGGACAGCGCCACGTTGCCGACCGGCAGATGGACAAACGTTGTCGGTGCCGGGTCATACACTCGCGGTACCCGGTCACACCCAGGACGAGGGAAAGGACGCGACGCCCATGCGATTCGTGCACACCGCCGACTGGCAGCTGGGCATGACCCGCCACTTCCTCTCCGCCGACGCCCAGGCCCGCTACTCGGCTGCGCGCCGCGACGCGGTGGCCGGGCTCGGAGCGCTGGCCGCCGAGAGCGGGGCGGAGTTCGTCGTGGTGGCCGGCGACGTGTTCGAGCACAACCAGCTCGCCCCGCAGGTGATCAGCCAGTCACTGGAAGCGATGCGCGCCATCGGCGTACCGGTCTACCTGCTGCCCGGCAACCATGATCCGCTGGACGCGTCCTCGGTGTACACCAGCAAGCTGTTCCGCGCCGAATGCCCGGACAACGTGGTGGTGCTCGACACCGCCGGGGTGCACACCCTGGCATCGGGTGTGCAGATCGTCGCAGCGCCGTGGCGGTCCAAGAGGCCCACCACCGACCTGGTCGCCGCCGCACTCGCCGATATCGGGCCGGCCGACGGTGCCATCCGGATCCTGGTGGCCCACGGCGGCGTCGACGTTCTCGATCCCGACCCGGCCAACCCGTCGCTGATCCGGCTGGCCGCCCTCCAGGACGCGCTGGCCCACGGCGTGCTGCACTACGCGGCGCTGGGTGACAAGCACTCGCTGACGCAGGTGGGGGACAGCGGCCGCGTCTGGTACTCCGGCTCCCCGGAGGTGACGAACTTCGATCACGTCGAACCCGACCCCGGGCGTGTGCTGCTGGTCGACATCGACGACACCGATCCCGCGCACCCGGTGCACGTCGAAGCCCGCCACGTCGGCCGCTGGCGGTTTCGCATGCTGCACCGCCAGATCGACACCGGCGCCGACATCGCCGACCTGGACGCCACCCTGAGTCAACTGCCCGACAAGGACCGCACCGTGGTCCGCCTCGCGCTGGCCGGGTCACTGAGCATCACCGACCACGCCGCGCTGGACGCCTGCCTGGACCGCTACACCCGACTGCTGGCCGGGCTGGACAACTGGGAGCGCCACACCGAGCTGGTGGTGCTGCCGGCCGACGGCGAATTCGCCGACCTGGGCCTGGGTGGGTTCGCGGCGAGCGCCGTCACGGAACTGGTGGCAACTGCCGGTGGCGACGGCACCGATGCCGAGGACGCCCGCGCCGCACTGGCACTGCTGCTGCGGCTGGTCCAACGCGACCGGGGGGCGGCATGAGGCTGCACCGGCTGACCTTGACCAACTACCGGGGCATCGACCACCGCGAGGTCGCGTTTCCCGACCACGGCGTGGTGGTGATATCCGGAGTCAACGAGGTCGGCAAGTCCTCGATGATCCAGGCGCTGGATCTGCTGCTGAAATTCAAAGACCGTTCCGGCCACAAGGACGTCAAGGCGGCCAAGCCGACCCATGCCGACGTCGGCTCGGAGGTTACCGCCGAGATCAGCACCGGCCCTTACCGTTTCGTCTACCACAAGCGGTTCCACAAACGCGCCGAAACCACGCTGAGCATATCCGCGCCGCGGCGTGAGCAGCTGACCGGTGACGAAGCGCACGATCGGGTCTGCGCCATCCTGGACGAGACGGTGGACACCGCGCTGTGGGAGGCGCAGCGGGTGCTGCAGGCCGAGTCCACCGACGCGGTCGATCTCGCCGGCTGCGATGCGCTGTCTAAGGCGCTCGACATCGCCGCCGGAGAAGCCGCCACGCTCACCGGCGCCGAGGGATCGCTGATCGAGGACATCGACGTCGAATACGGCCGCTACTTCACCCCCACCGCCGGACGAGCAACCGCTGAGCTAGCCACCGCCACTACCGCGTTCACCGGGGCACAGGCCGAGCGGGACCGCTGTGCGCGACTGGTCGAGGAAGTCGACGATCGGGTCTGCCGACATGACGAACTGACCGAGCAGCTCGAGTCGTTGACCGAACAGCAACAGGACGTCACCGTCCGCCACACCGCCGCGCAGGAGGTTGCCGCCCTTGTCGCGGAACTGAAGAACACGCTGCAGGCAGCCGAACTGGCCGCTGCCAGGGCAGAATCCAGCCGCAGCGCATCAGAGACCGCGCGCTCAGAGCGGCAGCGACTCCGTACCGACCTGGACACCCGCACCCAGGCGGTCGCCGGCCTGGAAGCACAGGCGAAGGAGGCCGCCGACGCAGAGGCGGCTGGAAGCACCGCTGCCGAGGAGGCCGGTACTGCCGCCGACGAGACCGCACAGCGCCTGGCCGCAGCCGAACAGCGGGTCCGGACCGCACGGCGGGTCGTCGACCAGTTGGTCAGCCGTGACGAGGAAGCCCGGCTGGCCGACCGGCTGACCAAAATCGACACCACCCAGCTCGATCACGACCGGGTCTGCGACGAACTGGCCGGTGTCACCCTGACCGAGGCGATGCTGGTTCGTATCGAGGAGGCCGCGACTGCCGCCGACCGGGCGCAGGCAGCCTTGACGGCGATCTCGACGACCGTGGAGTTCACCGCCATCGCCGACATCGACCTGCAGACCGGCGACCAGCAGATGACGTTGCCCGCCGGTCAAAGCTGGTCGACGATCGTCAGCGCCGCCACCCGAGTCGAGGTGCCCGGTGTGCTGACCGTGCAGATCGGACCTGGGGAAAACGCCGGTGACGCCCAGGCCAAAGCTGCTGTAGCACAGCAGGAGTTGACCGCGGCACTGGCAGCCGCCCAGGAAGCTGACGTAGCGTCCGCACGACGCGCCGATCGGCACCGTCAAGACCTGTGCGGCCGGCGTGACCAGTTGGCCGCCGCTCTGGATGCCCTGCGCGGTGACGACCATCTCGATGAGTTGCGCGCCCGGCTGGACCGGCTGCGGGCCGACCGGAGCGACCCGGCGCCGCAAACCGGCGCCGATATCGGTGCCGCACGCGCAGAGTTGGACGCCGCCGAGCAGGACCGGGATCGCGTTGCGGCCGAACATGAAACGCTGCACCGCGCCGCCGCGGAGGCAACCGAGCAACTGGGCAAGCTGCACACCGAGACCACCATGGTGCAGGCCAAGCTGCAGGCCCAGCGCACCGAGTTGACGACGACGGCTGAAAAGCTGGCTGCCGAACGCGCACAGATCAGCGACGACGACCTCGCAGCCGCGGCCGGCACCGCTCGCCAGGCCGCCGACGCCGCCACCGAGAACCTCGCCGAATTGTCCCGGCAATTACAGGAAGCCAACCCCGAGGCGGTGGACCAAGAGCTGACCGATGCGACCGCAGGTGCCGATGCATTGCGCAAACAATGCGACGAAACCGCCGGAAAACTGCGCGACGTGCGCGTCGAACTCGACCTGATCGGCACCGAGGGACGCCAGAGTCAACTGGACGCCGCAGAGGCCGACCTGGAGCACGCCGCCGACGCCCACGCCCGGGTCGACCGCCGGGCCCGCGCCGCGAAGCTGCTGCGCACGGTGATGCTGCGCCACCGCGACGACACCCGGCTGCGCTATGTCGAACCGCTGCGCGTCGAGATCACCCGGCTGGGCGCGCCGGTGTTCGGGGAGAGCTTCGAAGTCGAGGTCGACAGCCAGCTGAGCATCCGCAGCCGCACCCTGGACGGCCGCACGGTGCCCTACGAATCGCTGTCCGGCGGTGCCAAGGAGCAGCTGGGCATCCTGGTGCGGCTGGCCGCGGCCGCGCTGGTCGCCAAGGAGGACAGCGTCCCGGTGCTGATCGACGACGCGCTCGGCTTCACCGACGCCGAGCGGCTGATCAGCATGGGCGAGGTGCTGAGCACCGTCGGCGAGCACGGCCAGGTGATCGTGCTGACTTGCACGCCCGAGCGCTACGACGGCGTCAAAGACGCGCACCGCATCGACTTGAGTGGATAGACACGCGGCGATGCTTAGCCGGCCTTTTGGCAAGCTTTGCCATCGATGCGCTAGCCTTGCCTGATGGGCACCATGAACATCTCACTGCCCGACTCGCTCAAGGCGTTCGTGGAACAGCAGGTTGCTCACCGTGGATATGGCACGAGTAGCGAGTACGTCCGCGAGTTGATCCGCAAGGACCAGGACCGCGCGACCCTCCGAAACTTGATCCTTGACGGTGCCGCCTCCGCACCAGCCGGGCCCGTCGACGATGCCTACTTCGACCGGTTGCGTACTCGCGTCGCACAACAACGGACCGGATGACGATCAAGCCGGTAATCCCGCGTGATCGAGCCATCCGCGATGTCGAGCTTGCGATCGACTACTACCTCGACGAGGGGGCAGCGCAGGCCGCCTCAAATCTGATCGACGCGCTGCAGGCCGCCTACCGTCTGATTGGCCTGCACCCCGGTATCGGTTCGCCCCGTTACGGCTATGAGCTCGATATTCCCGGGCTACGCGGAAAGGCGCTGGAACACTTCCCATTTACAGTCCTGTACGTGGAGCGCACCGACCACATCGATGTTCTGCGTGTCCTGCATCAGCGCCGTGACATTCCGGAACTGCTACGCAACCTCGATCAGGCCTGACAGCCAACCGGGCCCGGTCAGCCCCGCATGAACCCGATCGCGGTGTAGTCCAGGTCCGCCAGCCCGGCGGCGCCGAAGTTGGCCAGTGAACTGCGTACCGCGACGTTGCCGGGGGACTGGGTCAGCGGCAGGCTGAAACCCTCCGCCCACAGCAACTCGTCGACCTCGTTGGCCAGCGCCTGCGCCTTGACCGGGTCCAGTTCGGCCAGCGTCTGCTCGATCTTGGCGTCGATGGCGGGGCTGCCGATCTTGCCGAAGTTGGCTTCCCCGTAGGAGGCGTAAATCTGGGTCAGGCCGGCCAGCGGGAACGCATCGCCCATCCAGCTGAACTGGGCGATGTCGAACGCGCCGACATTGACGTAGTCGGTGAAGAAACCACCGCCGGACTTGGCCTGCAGGTCGAGCTTGACCCCGATCTGGGCGAGGTTGTGCTGGGCGACCTGGGCGAACTGCCGGGTGCTCTGCGCGTCGTAGAACAGATGCCGGATGACCAGCGGGCGGCCGTCCTTCTCCCGGAACGCACCGTGCAGATGCCAGCCCAGCGCGTCCAGTTCGCGCTTGGCCCGCTCCGGGTCGTAGCCGACGCCGTTGTCGCGGTAGCCGTCCTGTCCCTCGACGTAGACGTGATTGCCCAGCGGGACCGGGTCGGCCGTCAGGCCGCGCTGGGTCACCTTGGCGATCGTGGCCCGGTCGATGCCCCGTGCGATCGCCAGCCGCAGTGCCCGGTCGGCCAGGATCGCACCGGGCGCCCCATTGAAGGTGAAGTGCACCCAGCTCGGGGTCGGCGCCCGCCGGACCGAGATGCCGTCGGTGCGGCGTGCGATCGTCAACTGGTCCAGGGTGCCCACGCCGGTGGCGTCGATGGTGCGGTTCTGCAGCGCCGGCATCCTGGCGGCGTCGTCGAGCACCAGGTAGGTGATGCTGTCCAGCAGCGGTGTCCTGCCCCACCAGGTGGGGTTGCGGGTCAGCGTGATCCGCTGGGTGGTGCGGTCCAGCACGGAGAAGATGAACGGCCCGGCCGACGGCCCCGGTGCGCTCAGCTGGGCCTTGTTGAATGCCTCCGGGGTTGCCGTCATGGCTTTCGGCAACAGCATCGAGTTGCCGGCGAACATGCCGCGCCACTCCGCGTACGGCTTGGCGAACCGCACCACGGCCTGGCGGTCGTCGACACCGCGCGTCACCGACGCGACCCGGTCGGCGCCGTTGGTGATGGCGATGGCGAACGCCGGGTCGGTCCCGCTGGTGGCGTGGATCTGGCTGGCGATGTCTTCCCAGGTGATCGGCGTGCCGTCGGACCACACCGCTTTCGGATTGATGGTGTAGGTGACCACCTGGGGGTCGGCCTGCCTCAGTTCGACATCGGTGAAGTAGTTGGTGTCGACGGTGGCCGAGCCGTCCGGGCCGATGAGGAACGCTCGCGGCATGGTGGCCTTGAGCATGGCGGCATTCTCGGCCAGATTGCCGTCGATGTGCAGCGGGTTGAAGTTCGGCGGGAACTGGGTGAGTGCCAGGCGCAGGTTGCCGCCTTCGCGCAGGGTCGCCGGATTCTGCGGGTTGATGTCGCTTGCCGCACCGAGGGCGGCGTTGCCGCCCGGCGGTGTCACGTCGACTGCCGAGCACCCGGCCAGAGTCAGCCCAGCCGCCATCACCACGGCCGCGACCCGGTTGACTCTGCGCTCAGCGTGCGATCTCTCGGTAGATCCCCGCCCTGAACGCAGAGTCGACGTGGAGAACCTCGGACTAGCCACGGGCCACCGGATCCGGTCGTGGTATCGCGGCCAGCAGTCGGCGGGTGTAGTCGTGTTGCGGCCGGCCGAACACCTCGTCGGCCTCGCCCTGCTCGACGATGGCTCCGGCGAACATCACGGCGACCCGGTGTGCCAGGTGTTTCACCACCGAAAGATCGTGCGAGACAAAGAGGTAGGAAAGCCCGAACTGCTGCTGCAGGTCCAGCAGGAGATTGATGATCCCGGCCTGGATGGACACGTCCAGCGCCGACACCGGCTCATCGAGGGCGAGGATCTTCGGCTGCAGCGCCAGGGCCCGTGCGATGCCGATCCGCTGCTTCTGGCCACCGGAGAACTCCGCGGGATAGCGGACGGCGTCAGCGCGGCCAAGTCCGACCACATCCAGCAGTTCGGCCACCTTGGCGCTGCTGGAGGCAGTATCGAATCCATTGGCGCGCAACGGCTCCGATAGTAAGTCGAAAACCGGGAGCCGCGGGTCCAGGGACGCCACCGGATCCTGGAACACCACCTGCAGGTCGCGCCGCAACGCCCGCCGTCCGGCGCGCTTCAAGGTGGCGACATCGGCGCCCAACACCTCGATCGACCCGGACTGCGGTGTAACCAGGTCCAGTATCTGGTGCAGCGTGGTGGATTTTCCCGAACCCGATTCGCCGACTATGCCCAGGGTGCGCCCCTGCTGCAATTCGAAGCTGACCCCGTCGACGGCGCGGACCTCACCGATGCTGCGGCGCAACACCACTCCCTTGGTCAGCGGGAACGTCTTGACCAGGTCACGTACCCGCAGCACCACGGGTGCCTCGCCGGTCTGGGCTGGTCCGGCCTTGGTGCTGACCCCGTAGATGTCGGCAGCGCCGCGGCCGGTCACCTGGTCGGTGTGGATACATGCGGCTTGATGCCGGTCGCCGACCGTCTGCAGGTCGGGTTCGCGCATCCGGCATGCGTCGGTCACCAGCGGACAGCGCGGTGCGAACGGGCAGCCGGGCTGGATATCGGTCAACGCCGGGGGCGCTCCCGGGATCGGCACCAGCCGGGTGCCCTGTGCGGCGTCGAGTCGTGGTGCCGAACCCAGAAGTCCCACCGTGTAAGGCATCCTGCGATCCCGATACAGCACCTCTACCGGAGCGGACTCGACTACCCGCCCGGCGTACATCACCAGCGCCCGGTCGGCGAACTCGGCGACCACCCCCAGGTCGTGGGTGATGATCAACACGCCGGCGCCGGTGACGTCGCGGGCGGTCTTGAGCACCTGAAGAATCTGTGCCTGCACGGTGACATCCAGCGCGGTGGTGGGCTCGTCGCAGATGAGCAGATCCGGGTCGCAGGCGATGGCGATGGCGATCACCACCCGCTGGCGTTCTCCGCCGGACAGTTCGTGCGGAAACGCCCGGGCCCGTTTATCGGCTCGGGTGATACCGACCAGTTCAAGGAGTTCCACCGCGCGGCGGCGTGCCGCGGCGCGGCCGATGCGGGGCTGGTGTACCTTGATCGCCTCGGCGACCTGATCGCCGACGGTGTACACCGGCGTCAGCGCCGACATCGGATCCTGAAACACCACACCGATCTTCGCCCCGCGGAATCGCGACATCGCCGCATCCGGCAGGCCGAGCAGTTCGGTGCCGTGCAGTCGCACCGACCCGGATACTTCGGCGTACTCCGGCAGCAGGCCCACCACGGCCATTGCGCTCGCCGACTTGCCCGAGCCGGATTCGCCGACCATCGCCACCACCTCGCCGGGGTCGACGGAGTAGCTGATGCCGCGCACCGCGTGCACCGGATCGCCGGCGCCGGTGAACGCGACGGCCAGGTCTGTCACCCGCAGCAGGCTCATCGGCGTCCCCGCAGGGTTCCGGCGCCCGGGTCCAGCGCGTCGCGCAGGCCGTCGCCGACCAGATTGGCACAGACCAGGATTGAGATCAGCACCCCAGCGGGGAACAGGAACACCCACGGGAAGGTGATTGCCGACGCGGTGCCGTCGGCGATCAGCGTGCCCAGCGACACGTCCGGCGGCTGGATGCCGAAACCCAGGTAGCTCAGCCCGGTTTCGGCCAGGATCGCCGCCGCGACGTTGAGCGCGGTGTCGATGATCAGGATGGACGCCACATTCGGGATCACGTGGTGCGCGATGATCCGGCGGCCGGAAACCCCCATGTACCGTGCGGCGCGGATGAATTCGCGGTCCCGCAAGCTCATGGTCAGACCGCGCACCATGCGGGCGCTGATCATCCAGCTGAACCCGGCCAGCAGCAGGATGAGAAGGGCGATGTTGCCCGAGCCCTTGGTTCGCGGCGTGACGATGGCGATCAGGATGAAGGCCGGTACCACCAGCAGCAGATCCACCACCCACATCAGGGCACGGTCGCGCCAGCCGCCGAAGTAACCGGAGACCGCGCCGACGGTGGCGGCGATCACGGTGGAGATCAGTGCGACGCAGACACCGATCAGCATGGATTTCTGCATGCCGCGCAGGATTTGGGCCAGCAGATCCTGGCCCAGTGCGTTGGTGCCCAGCCAGTGCGAGGAGTTCGGCGGCTGCAGCAGCGCGTTGTAGTCGAGATCGGTGTAGGAGAACGGCAGCAGCGGCGGCAGCGCGTAGCAAGCCAGGAGCATGGCCACCAGCGCCAGCAGTGCGGCGATGGCTTCGCGACTGCGCGCAAAGCGGCGCAGCACCAGCGTGCGCCGCGACGCGAACTCCATGATGGGCGGCACGCCGGCCGTCTCAGGGGTCATGACACCCGCACCCGCGGGTCCAGGGCGGCGTAGATGACATCGGAGAGCAGCCCGGCCAGCAGCACCACCGCGCCGGAGAACACCGTGATCGCCGCGACGATGTTGGTGTCCTGGGTGGCCACCCCCTGTACCACCCACTCGCCCATGCCGTGCCAGCCGAAGATCTTCTCCACGAACACCGCGCCGGTGACCAGCCCGGCCACTCCGTAGGCGAACAGGGTGGCCATCGGGATCAGCGCGGTGCGCAGTCCGTGCTTGAACAGGGCGCGTCGCCGGGTCAGTCCCTTGGCCCGGGCGGTGCGGATGAAGTCCTGGCCGAGCACGTCGAGCATCGCGTTGCGCTGGTAGCGGCTGAAACTGGCGGCCGCCCCCAGTGCCAGGGTGAGCGACGGCAGGACCAGATGCTGGAGCCGGTCCGTCAGCTGATGCCAGGCTGCGGCCGGACCCGGTTGGGTCAGGCCCGGTGAGGTCTCTCCGGTGTAGTCGAACAGTTGCAGCCCGAGCACCCAGTTCACCCGCAGTGCGGCCAGAATCACCAGGTTGGCCAGCACGAACGTCGGGACCGACAGGATGAGCAGCGCCGCCATCGTGATGACGCGGTCGGACAGCCGATACTGGCGGATCGCGCCCCATGCCCCGGCCACCACACCGATGACGGTGCCGGCCACCGAGCCCACGATCAGCAGTCGCAGGCTCACCCCGACCCGCCGCCACAGGTCGGCGGAGACCGGCTGGCCGTTCACCGTGACACCGAAGTCGCCGCGCACCGCGTGCGAGGCCCACTGCGCGTAGCGTGCCGGGATGGGCTTGTCCAGGCCGAGTTCGGTGGCCTTGGCGTCGATCACCGACTGCGGCGGTCGCGGGTTGCGCTGCATCAGGGCATCCAGCGGGGCGAACGTCACCGAGGTCAGGCAGAAGGTCAGAAATGAGGCCAGTGCCAGCAGCACCAGGTAATTGAGCACCCGACGCGCCAGGAATCGCGTCATCGGTGCGCTTTGCGTGGTGGTGGCATGGGCACAGGGTAGAGCGTGCCGCGCTGTGACCCGGGGAGGACATCGGGGCGGTCCGGTCCGATTCGGGCTGATTCTAACGGGTGAAAACCGCGCCGGCGGTTGCTAGCATCCGCGCGAAGCCCGCAACCGACGAGGAGCCCGGCGTGACCGTTACCGACGAATACCTGGCCAACAACACCGCCTACGCACGCACTTTCGGTGGACCGCTGCCGATGCCGCCGAGCAGGCATGTCGCGGTGGTGGCGTGCATGGATGCCCGGCTGGACGTCTACCGGGCGCTCGGGATCAACGATGGCGAGGCCCACGTGATCCGCAACGCCGGCGGGGTCGTCACCGACGACGCGGTCCGCTCACTGGCCATCAGTCAGCGGTTGCTGGGCACCCGGGAGATCATCCTGATCCACCACACCGATTGCGGCATGCTCACCTTCACCGACGATGACTTCAAACGTTCCATCGAGGTGGAGACCGGCGTCCGGCCGCCGTGGGCGGCAGAGGCTTTCCCGGACCCGGTCGAGGATGTCCGGCAGTCGCTGCGTCGGGTGCAGGCCAGTCCGTTCATCACCCAGACACAGTCGTTGCGCGGGTTCGTCTTCGACGTCGCCACCGGCAAGCTCGATGAGGTCGCACCCTAGTCGTCCCCGGCGCACATTGACACCGGCGTGCTCCACCTGGTTGCATGGACAGTACTCTGGTAATCTTGGTAAGTCTTACCGGCTTTGTAAGCATTCTGAGGAAGTCATGACCACCCAAACCACGGCGTCGCCGGTTGCCGGGCAGTATGAGCTGAGCCACCTGCGTTCGCTGGAAGCCGAGGCCGTCCACATCATCCGGGAGGTGGCCGCCGAGTTCGAGCGACCGGTGCTGCTGTTCTCCGGTGGCAAGGACTCGATCGTGATGCTGCACCTGGCGGTCAAGGCGTTTCGGCCGGGCCGGCTGCCGTTCCCGGTGATGCACGTCGACACCGGGCACAATTTCGACGAGGTCATCGCCACCCGCGACCAGCTGGTCGCCGAGACCGGGGCACGGCTGGTGGTGGCCAGCGTGCAGGAGGACATCGATGCGGGTCGCGTGGTCGACAGCGGTCCGTCGCGCAATCCGATCCAGACCGTGACGCTGCTGCGGGCAATCCGGGAGAACAGGTTCGACGCGGCCTTCGGCGGCGCGCGACGGGACGAGGAGAAGGCCCGCGCCAAGGAACGGGTGTTCAGCTTCCGTGACGAGTTCGGGCAGTGGGACCCCAAAGCGCAGCGGCCGGAGTTGTGGAACCTCTACAACGGGCGGCACCGCAAGGGTGAGCACATCCGGGTCTTCCCGCTGTCGAACTGGACCGAGCTCGACATCTGGTCCTACATCGGTGCAGAGCAGATCGCCTTGCCGTCGATCTATTACGCGCACCGCCGAGACGTCTTCACCCGCGATGGGATGCTGCTGGCGGTGCACCGACACCTACGGCCCAGCCCGGGCGAGGAGGTGTTCGAGGCGATGGTCCGGTTCCGCACCGTCGGCGATGTCACCTGCACCGGGTGTGTGGAGTCGGCGGCGGTCACGATCGACGAGGTGATCGCCGAGACAGCGGTGTCGCGGTTGACCGAGCGGGGCGCCACCCGCGCCGATGACCGGATCTCCGAGGCCGGCATGGAGGACCGCAAACGGCAGGGGTACTTCTGATGATTCGGTCCACCGCACCGACCACCCTGCTGCGGCTGGCGACGGCCGGCTCGGTCGACGACGGCAAGTCGACCCTGATCGGGCGACTGCTGTATGACTCCAAGGCTGTCATGGAGGACCAGTGGGCGTCGGTGGAACGCACCTCGGCCGAGCGCGGCCATGATTACGTCGACCTCTCCCTGGTCACCGACGGCCTGCGCGCCGAGCGCGAGCAGGGCATCACCATCGACGTCGCCTACCGCTACTTCGCCACGCCCAAGCGGAAATTCATCATCGCCGACACCCCGGGGCACATCCAGTACACCCGCAACATGGTTACCGGCACTTCGACCGCGCAACTGGCGATCGTGCTGGTCGATGCTCGCCACGGCCTGCAGGAGCAATCCCGCCGGCATGCCTTCCTGGCGTCGCTGCTGGGCATTCGCCACATTGTGCTCGCCGTCAACAAGATGGACCTGATCGATTGGGACCAGGGGCGATTCGAGGCGATCCGGGATGAGTTCCATGCGTTTGCCACCCGCCTCGACGTACACGACGTCGTCACCATCCCGATGTCTGCGCTGCACGGTGACAACGTGGTGGTCAAGTCCGAGCACACCCCCTATTACGACGGGTCCGCCTTGCTGTCGTACCTGGAAGAGGTCTACATCGGCGGCGACCGCAACCTGGTCGACGTGCGTTTCCCGGTGCAGTACGTGATCCGGCCGCAGACCCGTCACTTTCAGGACTACCGGGGCTATGCCGGCACGGTGGCCAGCGGCGTGCTGCGGCCCGGCGATGACGTCGTCGTCCTGCCGTCGGGCAAGGCCAGCCGGATCACCGCGATCAACGGCCCGGAAGGCCCGGTGACCGAAGCCTTTCCGCCGATGGCGGTCTCGGTGATCCTCGCCGACGAGATCGATATCTCGCGCGGTGACATGATCGCCCGCACCAACAACCAGCCCCGGGTCAGCCAGGATTTCGACGCCACCGTGTGCTGGATGGCGGACGACTCCGGGCTCGAGCCCGGACGCGACTACATCATCAAGCACACCACCCGGACCACCCGGGTCAAGGTGATGGCCCTGGACTACCGGCTCGACGTCAACACCCTGCACCGGGACAGGGCCGCGACCGCGTTGCGGCTCAACGAACTCGGCCGCATCTCGCTGCGTGCCCAGATGCCACTGATGCTCGACGAGTACACCCGCAACGCGGCCACCGGATCATTCATCCTCATCGACCCCGACACCAACGGGACGGTGGCGGCCGGCATGGTGCTGCGGGATGTCTCGGCCAGGGCGGCCAGCCCGAACACGGTGCGGCACGCCTCGCTGGTCACGGCCACCGACCGGTTGTCGCGGGGATGCACCGTCTGGTTCACCGGGCTGTCCGGCTCGGGGAAGTCGTCGGTGGCAGTGCGGGCTGAACAGTTGCTGCTCGAAAGAGGCACTCCCGCTTATGTTCTCGACGGTGACAACCTGCGACACGGGCTCAACGCCGACCTCGGGTTTTCGATGGCCGACCGGGCCGAGAACCTGCGCCGGCTGGCCCATGTGGCCACTCTGCTCTCCGATTCCGGCCAGATCGTGCTGGTGCCGGCGATCAGCCCGCTAGCCGAGCATCGTCAGCTGGCCCGCCAGGTGCACCACGACGGCGGATTCGACTTCTTCGAGGTGTTCTGCGACACCCCGCTGGAGGTCTGCGAGAGCCGGGATCCCAAGGGGCTGTATGCAAAAGCGCGGGCCGGCATCATCACCCATTTCACCGGCATCGACAGTCCCTATCAGCGACCCAAGAGTCCGGACCTGCGGTTGGCCTCGGAGCGCACCATCGAGGAATTGGCGCAGCAGGTCGTCGACCTGATCGACTCGCGCCGATGAACGACCATCGAAAGCGGAAGCCATAGCGATGCGGATGTCGGCCAAGGCCGAGTACGCGGTGCGGGCGATGGTTCAGCTCGCCACCGCCCAAACCCTGGTGAAGGCCGACGACTTGGCCGCGGCGCAGGGCATCCCGCCGCAGTTCCTCGTCGACATCCTGTCCGACCTGCGCACCGACCGGCTGGTTCGCAGCCAGCGCGGCCGAGACGGCGGCTATGAGTTGGCCCGTCCGGCGACCGGGATCAGCATCGCCGATGTGCTGCGCTGCATCGACGGCCCGCTGGCCAGCGTCCGCGACATCGGCCTGGGCGACCTGCCCTACACCGGCCCGACGGCTGCGTTGACCGATCTGTGGCGGGCGCTGCGTGCCAGCATGCGTTCGGTTCTGGAGGAGACCAGCCTGGCCGATGTGGCCGCCGGGAAGCTGCCCGAGCACGTCTGCGGCCTCGCCGCCGACTATCGGTCGCAGGAGCGCCAGCGCGGGCACGGCTGACCCCGTTCGCGCGGCCGGCCCGGGGCGGCGCTCAGATGCGTGCGTCGATGTTCTGGTAGCCGGAATCCTCCCGGGTGCCGCCCATGCCATCGCCGACCTCGCGGTAGTCGCGGATCCACGAGACGGACCGGACCCACTTGACCATCTTGTAGCCGTGCATCGACTCGGTGCGCAGGCGCAGCGGCGCCCCGTACATGTCGGGCAGCGGCTCCCCGTTCATGCCCCAGGCCAGGATGGTCTCGTCCTCGGAGGCCATCTGCTTGGTCAGCACTTCGTAGTACGGCTCGACCGGCCGGCCGTCGGACATCACCTGGGCGGTGCCGAATGACTCGATCATCACGTAGTTGGCGTCGTCGAGCGGCTCCACCTGGGCCAGCACGTCACGCAGCGGAATCCCGGACCACTTGGCGATACCGGTCCAGCCCTGCATGCAGGTGTGCATGGTGACCTGGTCCTGGGCGGCCAGCGCCTTGAGCTCGTCGAGCGAGAACGACCGCGGCTCGGACACCAGGCCGCCGACCTCGAGCCGGTAACCGGCGAAGCCGCCTTCCCTCAGGGCCACCCACTCCGGGGACTGCGTCAGGTCGGGCGGCCGGGTGTTGACCCAGTGGAACGGCGAGATGTCCGCCTCGCTGAAGACCCGCTTGCGTCGCTGGTGTGAGGTGAGCGGGTCCAGCAGCAGCGCCTTGATCGGTTGCTGGATTCCGTAGAGCACTCGCTGGCTCTTGCGCGGGTTGACCATCGACAGATAGGAGGCGGCGAGCCAGATGGCGACGACGACGACGACACCGATGATCAACCTGGTGACCGCCTGGCCGACCAGTGCCGGGTCGTAGTCCCGCCCCATCATCATGTGCACCAGGTTGTGCTCGGGGTGGACGAGGAAGACCAGCCCCACGTGCATCACGGTGAATGCCACGAAGATGCCCATGCCGATGAAGTGGATCGAGCGAGCGGCCTGCCGGCCACCGAAGATCTTGGCCCACCAGGGGAAGCGCCCGACCACGGCCGGGGACATCACCGGACCGGTGAGGATCATCACCGGGGCGACGACGAACACGATGAAGGTGTACGTCAGCATCTGCAGGGCGTCGTAAGGCTGGAAGTGCTCCAGTGACGGGACGCCGAACCCGGCGTAGATCTTCAGCGACTCCCAGGCCCGTGGGAAGACGTCCCACGAGGTGGGAACTATCCGTCGCCACTGGCCGGTGCCGAACAGCAGGACCACATAGGTCAGCCCGGTCAGGATCCACAGTGTGGTGACGATGCCGTGCCAGGCCCGGCCCAGCCCGATGAAGGCCCGGCCGGGCAGGGAGATGAGCGGGTGCAGGGAGCGCTGGTCGTCGCGGGCGGTGAAGGCGCCGATCTCGTGGGGCACCTCGTCCTTGGTGAACTTCAGCCACTCGGTGCCCGGCCCGCAGTCGTTGCGCCAGTACAGCCGTGGGTGGGACGCCAGGATCTCCCATCCGGAACGGACCAGCAGGCCGAGGAAGAGGAAGTTGAGGAAGTGGGTGACCTGCAGCCACCACGGGAAGCCTGATGTGGAAGCGCCCTGCTGCGCCTGAGCCACGATGGTGAGCACCGCACCTCCTGAGTCGGCAGTTGTCCAGGAATCTGGAGTGCATTCGTAACGCTGACGGTACCAAGGTTCGCCCCTGTGCGGAGTGGTTTCAGTCGGCCGGTCAACAGGTGTGCGGTGTCCGGGCACGCATGTCAGGATCGCGACCATGCGGATCGGGATGACGATGCCGGTGATGGAGCCGGACCTGCACGCCGGACTTCTTCGGGACTGGGCGCAGGCGATCGACCGGGGACCGTTTTCGTCGCTGTGCTGGGGTGAGCGGATCGCGTTCGACAACCCGGACAGCCTCACGCTGCTGGGTGCGCTGGCAGCGTGGACACAGCGGGTACGACTGGTGACGACGGTGGTCGTTGCGCAGTTGCACGATCCGGTGATGTTGGCCAAGGCGCTGGCCACCGGCGACGTGCTGTGCGATGGACGACTCACGGTGGGGGTCGGTGTCGGTGGGCGCCACGAGGATTACCGGGCGGTCGGCGCCGACCTGGCAACCCAGACGATGCGGGAGATGGCGCGACGGGTGGCCGTCATGAAACGGGTCTGGGCGGGGGAGAAGATCACCGAATCGGTGCTGCCGGCCGGGCCGGCGCCGGTGCAGTCGGGCGGCCCGCCCCTGCTGGTCGGCACCATCGGCCCGAAGACGCTGCGCAGCGCGGCTAGCTGGGCCGAGGGGCTCGCCGGGATGACGATGGATGTCGACGTGGCCAAGCAGAACGAGTTGTTCGACGTCGCCCGCGATGCCTGGGCGCAAGCCGGAAAGCCGAAACCGTATCTGGCGACATCGTTCTGGTTCGCCCTGGGTGGCTGCGGGAGCGCCCGCGAGCAGGTCGACCGGCACCTGCGGCGCTACCTGAACTGGATTCCGGCGGAGTATGTCGAGGCCATGTTGCCGACCACCGGATTCGCGGGCAGCGAAGACGAACTGATTGCGTTGCTGCGCCGCTTCGAGGCCGCCGGTGCCGACGAGATCCAGCTGATCCCGACCAGTGCGGATCTGGGCCAGCTGCACCGGGTGGCCGACCTGGTGGCCGGCCTCGGAGTATGACGTGGCTCCCGGTGCCGGCGAGATCCTGACGGGTTGCGACACGGTCACGGATGGGTGTCTATCGATGCATCACAGGACTCAAGGGACTCACTGAACACTATCGTCACAGTAGCCACTCGCGGACTCGGGTGGACGTCAGCGGGATGTCTTCTCCCCGGAAAGGTGTGACATGTCGGCGAGACGTCGAATCCTCTCGGCCTCGGTGGTCTCGGCAGTCGCCCTCGGCATGTTCGTCGGGATCGATGCGCCACCGGCTGGCGCCGCGACGTGCAACGCGCCGGAGGCGAACATCGACCCCCCGCCGGGCTCGCCGACCACACCCGCCGGCCAGCTCCCGGTGGGGCGCAGGCCGGCCGGGACGAACGATCGCGCACCATTGCCCAAGCTGGGCCCGTTGCTGTCCCGGCTGCTCAGCCCGATCCCGCAGTACGCCAACCCGGTGCAGCAGCAGGCCGCCGTCGTGCCGGCGGCGCCCGATCAGGCCGTCCCGAACGTCGCCCAGCCGGTGCAGCCGGATGCCGGCGCCGCGCAGGTGCCGTCGGCGCAGAACCCCGCCGATGCGATCGCCGGGTCCAGAACCTCCCTGGCCGAATGGGTGACCGGCCCGAACAGCCCGAATCGGACCTTGGAGCGCTTCGGCATCTCCGGGACCGACCTCGGTATCCCTTGGGACAACGGCGATCGCGCCAACCCGCAGGTGCTGATGGCGTTCGGTGACACGTTCGGCTACTGCCGGGTCCAGGGCCACCAGTGGCGGAAGAACGTGCTGTTGCGCAGCCAGGACCGGGACCTGTCCCGGGGTATTTCGGTGAGTCCCGGGGTGCCGGGCAATCAGTACTCCGGATCACCGGTGCTGCAGCCGAATTTCTCCAAGCAGATCATCCCGGTCGTCAAGGTTTCGCCCAAGCAGGACAGCATCATCCCGACGGCCGGCATCGCCGTCGGCGGAAATCAGTATCTGAACTTCATGTCGGTCAAGAACTGGGGCCGCGACGGCGAATGGTCGACCAACTACTCGGCGATCGCGGTATCGAAGGACAACGGCGAGAACTGGGGCGTCTATCCGGGAACCATCCGTTCGACGGCGGCCGAGAACGTCCCCGGGGCCCGGTACGTCCCGGGCAACGAGAACTTCCAGCAGGGTGCCTTCCTGCGCGGCGGCGATGGTTATCTCTACTCGTTCGGCACGCCGGCCGCGCGCGGTGGCGCGGCATATCTGTCCCGGGTGCCCGAACAGTTCATCCCGGACCTGACCAAATACCAGTACTGGAACGACTCCGGAAACTGGGTGCCGGGCAATCCGGCGGCCGCCACCCCGGTGGTCCCCGGCCCGGTGGGCGAGATGTCGGTTCAGTACAACACCCATCTCAAGAGCTACTTGATGCTGTACGGCAACGGCGGCAGCGGCGCCAACAACGTCGTCGCGCGCACCGCGCCGGCCCCGCAGGGGCCGTGGAGCGCGGAGCAGACTCTGGTGTCGCACGGGCAGATTCCCGGCGGCATCTACGCGCCGTTCCTGCATCCCTGGTCCACCGGCAAGGACGTGTATTTCACGCTCTCGCTGTGGAACGCCTACGACGTGATGCTGATGCACACCGAACTGGCTTGACCGGCAGCCCGCGGCCGCACCCGGTTGATTCAGGGACTTGAGTAACCTCTGGTAATCCGTTGACTTGTCGGGTGAAATAACGTCTACTTCGATAGATGAAGATTGGTTGGGAGAGCTTCGGTAGTCGGTTTGTGCGACCGGCCCTGGTTCTGGTGGCGCTGACCGGCCTGCTGCTGACCGGATGCGGTTCCGGCGGACAGCGGGGGCAGCAGGAATCCGCACCGCCGACGGCGCCGCTGGACGGCCTGTTCCGCCTCGACGCGCACAGCGATCGGCAGACGCTGTTCGGTCAGCCGAAGCCGGAGGACCCATGGAACCGGTATTACGCGGTGCGGACCGCGTGTGCCGGGGGAGCCTGCGCGGGATCGGTGGTCCGGGTCAGAGACGACGACCACGCGCAGGTCTTCGTCGGCAAAGACGGCAAGGCAGCGGAGCCGTTCTACCTGGATTTCATCGGCGAGACCTGGATCAGTGTCAGCCGAACCGAGTATGACTGCGACGACGGCAGCGTGGGTACCGCGACCACCGTCTGGTCGCTCACGCCGCAACCGGATCAGACCCTGACCGGGGTGCGCCACCTCATCCGGTCGGCCAGCCCGGCCTGCGGCGCCGCCTGGGAGGTGCCTGTCGCCTTGACCCGGGTCGGTGACGCCGACCCCGCGGTGGTGCTGCCGGACCCGGCCGAGGCCGACCCGTATCGGCGATCGGCGCCGCTGGGTCTGCGCGGCCGCTACGCGCGCACCGTGGTCAAGCGCGGCGGCGAGGGTGAGCCGGAGCGAAGCGAGGTGGCGTTCGAGTCGTTCTGCGTGCGCAACACCGATGACTGCATCGCGCTTGAGCGGACGGGCGACACCCCCGATAACACCTCCGTGACCCCGCTCACCTTCGGCGCCGGAAGGTGGAGCACATCCTGGAACGGCAAGGCCACCTGTGACGCCGAGAGAGGCGCCGCCGCAACGGGGTCGGTGCAGACGGCAACCGAACAAATTCTGCTGCCGGAGAATCCGCCGGATCCGATCGCGAAACTGGTCGGCTCGTCGGGCTGGCGCGTCTGGGGTGCCTGCACCGGCACATCTGAAAGCGATGTCACTCTTGAGCGTGTCGGAGATTAGGGGCCATGATGTTGACACGAAAAGACGCGATCCGGTGCTGGGTGACGGCCACCCTGGTCGCGGGGCTGCTGGCGGGTTGCTCGGCGGGCGCGCCCGGTGAAGACCCGGCTGAGCCGGTCGCGTCGACGGTGACGGAGCCGGCGAAGCTGGATGGCACCTACAGCTTCGAGCTGAGTCCCCAAACCACGTTGTCCGGCAAGGAGATCCCCGAAAGCGCCGCAGTCACGCTGACCGTGGCTCTGCGCTCGGTGTGCGATCCTTCGGGACAGGGCTGTGTGGCCACCGCCGCGCTGATCGATCCGCCGGAGGAGTTCGCCGGGGACCGGATCGACTCGATGGTGTTCGATTACGTCGACGGGCGATGGCTGGGGGTCAGCCCGGCCCTGATCGGATGCGGTGGCCCACCGGTTGCATGGTTCGAGCGGTACCAGATCGTGGAGTTGCAGCCGCAGCCGGACGGCACGCTCAGCGGTCGCGATTACAACCGGATGGTCGATGACACCAAGTGCAGCAACCGGGGCCGGACCCTGACTGCCAAGCGGGTCGGGGACATCGACCCGGCGGTGTCGGTGTCCGACCCCGCCCTCCAACCGCCGCTGGTGACCAATCGTGCCCAGAACCTGCGGGGGCGGTACCGGCTGACGGCGACTGCGAAGTCGACCGGCAAGGTTGAGGACCGCGGCGAGTACGACGTGACGACCTGGTGCGTGCGCACCGGTGCGCAGTGCCTGTCGCTGCTGGCGGACGGCGCTGAGCTCAAACGCTTCTACACCTACCTTTTCGACGCGGGGAAATGGACTCGTGACGTGAAGGATCAGCCGTCCAAGTGTTCGGACGGGGCGGTTTCGGTGCGATCCAGCCATACCGAGTTTCCGCTGCCGCAGCCGGCTGACAGCCCGATCGCCAAGCTCGTCGGCAGCTCACACTTGGAAGAGGGTCCGCCGTGCCCGGCTGCCGGCGACTTCGAATACGTGTGGGAGCGCGTCGGCGACTGATCCGACGCCGCGACTTCGCGGCGCCAACGTGCCCCCGACACGATTCGAACGTGCGACCTTCTGCTCCGGAGGCAGACGCTCTATCCCCTGAGCTACGGGGGCGCACGCACCTTCAGTGCGCCAGTGGGCTCTGACAGCCTAACGCATGAGGCCGCCCGCCCGGGCATCGGAACGGATTCGGGTGCTGACCACGCCAGACCCTAGGATGGACCCTCGTGACCCCCGCCGATCTGGCCGAACTGCTCGCGACCACCGCCGCCGCGGTGCTGGCCGAGCGCGGCCTGGACCCCGCCGCGCTGCCGGCGGCGGTGACCGTCGAACGGCCGCGCAACCCCGACCACGGTGATTACGCCACCAACCTGGCGCTGCAGGTGGCCAAGAAGGTCGGCGCCAACCCGCGCGAGCTGGCCGGCTGGCTGGCCGAAGCGCTGGCGCGAGCCGACGGCGTCGCCTCCGCCGAAACCGCCGGACCCGGCTTCGTCAACGTGCGCCTGGACGCCTCCGCGCAGGGCGCCGTTGTCGCCAACATCATCGGTGCGGGCAAGACCTACGGCCGCTCCGAGACGTTCGGCGGCTTGAAGGTGAACCTGGAGTTCGTCTCAGCCAACCCCACCGGCCCGATTCACATCGGTGGCACCCGCTGGGCCGCGGTCGGTGACGCGCTGGGCCGGCTGCTGAGCACCCAGGGCGCCGACGTCACCCGCGAGTACTACTTCAACGACCACGGCGCCCAGATCGACCGGTTCGCCAACTCATTGGTGGCCGCGGCAAAGGGTGAGCCGACGCCGGCGGACGGTTACGCCGGCGACTACATCACCGACATCGCCGCCCAGGTGACCGCCAGAGTTCCGGACGCGCTGAGCCAACCGGAGCCGCAGCAGCACGAGACGTTTCGCGCGATCGGTGTGGACCTGATGTTTCGCCACATCAAGGAATCGCTGCACGAGTTCGGCACCGACTTCGACGTCTACACCCACGAAGACTCGATGCACACCAGCGGCCGGGTCACCCAAGCCGTGGACCGGCTCCGGGACAACGGCAACATCTACGAAAAGGATGGTGCAACCTGGCTGCGCACCAGCGCCTTCGGTGACGACAAGGACCGCGTCGTGATCAAGAGCGACGGCAAGCCGGCCTACATCGCCGGTGACCTGGCCTACTACCTGGACAAACGGGCACGTGGCTTCGAGCTGTGCATCTACATGCTCGGCGCCGACCACCACGGCTACATCAACCGGCTCAAGGCCGCCGCAGCCGCCTTCGGTGAGGACCCGGCCAGTGTCGAAGTCCTGATCGGCCAGATGGTCAACCTGGTCCGCGACGGCCAGCCCGTCAAGATGAGCAAGCGGGCCGGCACCGTGATCACCCTGGACGACTTGGTCGACGCCATCGGGGTGGATGCCGCCCGCTACAGCCTGATCCGCTCTTCGGTGGACACCCCGATAGACATCGACCTGGGGCTGTGGTCGTCGGCGTCCAACGAAAACCCGGTCTACTACGTGCAATACGCTCACGCCCGGTTGTCCTCGCTGGCCCGCAACGCAGCCGAGCTGGATCTGATCCCGGACACCGGGCATCTCCAGTTGCTCACCGCGGACAAAGAGGGTGTGCTGATCCGTAGCCTGGGAGAGTTCCCGCGGGTGTTGAAAACCGCCGCGGAGCTGCGAGAGCCGCACCGGGTCTGCCGCTACCTGGAGAATCTGGCCGGGGACTACCACCGGTTCTACGACACCTGCCGGGTACTGCCGCAGGGCGACGAACAGCCCTCGGAACTGCACGCGGCGCGGCTGGCGTTGTGCCAGGCCACCCGCCAGGTGATCGCCAACGGGTTGGCGATCCTCGGTGTGAGCGCTCCGGAGCGCATGTGAACGTCCACCCCGCCGGCCCCCGGCACGCCGAGGAGATCCATCACGCCGGCGCCCCGCCGCGCCCTCAGACGCCCGGTGAGACGCTGCGGCTGGCGCCGAATGTCTGGCCGCGCAACGCTACTCGCGGCGACGACGACGTAGTCCGGATCGCCGGGGTGAAGGTCGCCGACCTGGCCCAGCAGTACGGCACCCCGCTGTTCGTGCTCGACGAGGATGATTTCCGGGGCCGGTGCCGCGAGATCGCGACCGCGTTCGGTGGCGGTGCAAACGTGCACTATGCCGCAAAAGCCTTCCTGTGCAGCGAGATCGCCCGCTGGATCGATCAGGAGGGCTTGTCGCTGGACGTGGCCACCGGCGGCGAACTTGCCGTCGCGCTCCGCGCCGGCTTCCCCGCGCAGCGGATCACCTTGCACGGCAACAACAAATCGGTCGACGAGTTGACGTCCGCAGTCGACGCCGGCGTCGGGCACATCGTGCTCGACTCGATGATCGAGATCGAACGGCTGGAGGCCATCGCGCAAGAGGCCGGAGTGGTCCAGGACGTGCTGGTGCGGGTGACGGTCGGGGTGGAGGCGCACACCCACGAGTACATCTCGACCGCCCACGAGGACCAGAAGTTCGGGCTGTCACTGGCCAGTGGTGCGGCGATGGCCGCGGTGCGACGGGTCTTCGCCACCGACCATCTGCGCCTGGTCGGCCTGCACAGCCACATCGGATCCCAGATCTTCGACGTCGCCGGTTTCGAGTTGGCCGCCCACCGGGTGATCGGCCTGCTGCGTGACATCGTCGCCGAATTCGGTGTGACCAAGACCGCCCAGATCTCCGTCGTCGATCTCGGTGGGGGACTGGGTATCTCCTACCTGCCGGCCGACGATCCGCCGCCGGTCGCAGACCTGGCCACCAAGTTGACCGCCATCGTGCGCGGCGAATCGGCCGCCGTGGGCCTGCCCACCCCGTCGCTGGTGGTCGAGCCCGGCCGCGCCATCGCCGGTCCGGGCACGATCACGCTGTATCGGGTCGGCACCGTGAAGGACGTGGACATCAGCGCCACCGCGCAGCGCCGCTATGTCAGCGTCGACGGTGGCATGAGCGACAACATCCGCCCCGCGCTCTACGGGGCCGAATACGACGTCCGGCTTGTCTCGCGGGGCAGTGAGGCGGTGCCGATACTGGCCCGCGTCGTCGGAAAGCATTGCGAGAGCGGTGACATCGTCGTTCGCGATGCTTGGCTGCCCACCGACGTGCAGCCGGATGATCTGCTGGCGGTGGCCGCTACCGGCGCCTACTGCTACGCGATGTCCAGTCGGTACAACATGATCCCCCGCCCGGCGGTGGTCGCCGTGCGCGACGGTCGAGCCCGGCTGTTGTTGCGCCGGGAGACCGTCGATGACCTGACCAGCTTGGAGGTTCGATGAGCGTGTTTTCCGACGAGCGCCCGGTGGGTGTCGCGGTGCTGGGGCTGGGCAACGTGGGCAGCGAGGTTGTGCGCATCATGGCCGACAGCGCCCAGGACCTGGCCGCCCGCATCGGCGCCCCGCTGGTGCTGCGCGGGGTCGGCGTGCGCCGGGTGGCCGCGGACCGGGGTGTGCCGGTCGAGCTGCTCACCGACGACATCGACGGGCTGGTGTCGCGCGCCGACGTCGACATCGTGGTCGAGCTGATGGGCCCCGTCGAGCCGGCCCGCAAGGCGATCCTGTCGGCGATCGAGCACGGCAAGTCCGTTGTCACCGCCAACAAGGCGCTGCTGGCAAGTTCCACCGGCGAGCTGGCCGAGGCGGCCGAACGGGCGAAGGTGGACCTGTATTTCGAGGCCGCCGTCGCGGGCGCTATCCCGGTCATCCGGCCTCTCACCCAGTCACTGGCCGGTGACACCGTGCTGCGGGTGGCAGGCATCGTCAACGGCACCACCAACTACATCTTGTCCGAGATGGACGCCACTGGCGCCGACTACGCCAGCGCGCTCGCCGATGCCAGTGCGCTGGGTTACGCAGAGGCCGACCCCACCGCCGACGTCGAGGGGTACGACGCGGCGGCCAAGGCCGCGATCCTGGCCTCGATCGCCTTCCACACCCGGGTCACCGCCGACGATGTCTACCGGGAGGGCATCACGAAGATCACCTCCGACGACTTCGCCGCCGCGCGGGCTCTGGGTTGCACGATCAAGCTGCTGGCCATCTGTGAACGCATCACCGCTGATGACGGACAGCAACGGGTTTCGGCGCGGGTCTACCCGGCGCTGGTGCCCTCCGATCATCCGCTGGCCACGGTCAACGGCGCCTTCAACGCCGTGGTGGTGGAGGCGGCGGCGGCCGGCCGGCTGATGTTCTACGGTCAGGGCGCCGGCGGTGCGCCGACCGCCTCGGCGGTGACCGGCGATCTGGTGATGGCGGCGCGCAACCGGGTGCAGGGTGGCCGCGGACCGCGTGAGTCCAAGTACGCGGAGCTGCCTGTTTCGCCGATCGGGCTCATTGTGACCCGGTATTACGTCAGCATGAACGTTGCCGATAAGCCCGGCGTACTGTCCTCGGTGGCAGCGGAATTCGCCAAGCACGGGGTCAGCATCGCCGAGGTGCGCCAGGAGGGCGTGGCTGACGGGGGCGGCCACCGGGTGGGCGCCCGGATCGTGGTGGTCACCCACCGTGCGACCGATGCCGCACTGTCGAATACCGTCGCTGCGCTGGAGAACCTCGATGCGGTGCAGCAGGTGGCCAGCGTCATACGACTGGAAGGAACCGGAGGGTGAACCGCATACCGACGAAGACCCACAAACCCTGGCCGGGCTTGATCGCCGCCTACCGCGACCGGTTGCCGGTCGCCGCCGACTGGACCCCGGTCACGCTGCACGAGGGCGGAACTCCGCTGATCCACGCCGTGCGGCTGTCCGAGCGGACCGGGTGCACCGTGCACCTGAAGGTGGAAGGGCTCAACCCCACCGGATCGTTCAAGGACCGCGGTATGACGATGGCGGTCACCGACGCGGTGGCCCGCGGTCAGCAGGCGGTGCTGTGCGCCTCGACCGGCAACACCTCGGCGTCGGCGGCGGCCTACGCCGCCCGCGCCGGCATCACCTGCGCGGTGTTGATCCCGCAGGGCAAGATCGCGATGGGCAAATTGGCCCAGGCGGTCATGCACGGCGCCAGGATCATCCAGATCGACGGCAACTTCGACGACTGCCTGGAGCTGGCCCGCAAGATGGCTGCCGACTTCCCGACGATCTCGCTGGTCAACTCGGTCAACCCGGTGCGGATCGAAGGGCAGAAAACCGCGGCTTTCGAGATCGTCGACGCACTGGGCGACGCACCCGACGTGCACTCGCTGCCGGTCGGCAACGCCGGCAACATCACCGCATATTGGCGGGGCTACCGCGAGTACCACGCCGACGGGCTCAGCGACCGGCTGCCCCGGATGCTGGGCACCCAGGCGGCCGGTGCCGCGCCACTGGTGTCCGGCCAGCCGGTCAAGAATCCGGAGACCATCGCGACCGCGATCCGTATCGGCTCGCCGGCGTCCTGGACGCAGGCGGTCGAGGCGCAGCAGCAGTCCGGCGGACGGTTCCTGGCCGCCACCGACGACGAGATTCTGGCCGCCTACCATCTGGTGGCGGCCTCCGAGGGCGTGTTCGTCGAACCGGCGTCGGCGGCCAGCATCGCCGGATTGCTCAAAGCCGTCGAGGACGGCTGGGTACAGCGCGGCTCGACCGTGGTGTGCACCGTCACCGGTAACGGGCTGAAGGACCCGGACACCGCACTACGGGATATGCCGAACGTGGCCGCCGTGCCTGTCGACGCGGCCGTCGTGGTGGCTGAGCTGGGGTTGGCCTAGTGACCCGGGCGGCCCGGGTGCTGCCGGCCGGCCTGGCGACGCGGGCCGTCGTCGCTGCGTCCAGCGCCAACCTGGGCCCCGGATTCGACAGCATGGGCTTGGCGCTGGGGCTTTACGACGAGGTCGTCGTCGAGACGACCGACTCCGGCCTGATCATCGAGGTCGAGGGGGAGGGCGCCGGTGAGGTGCCGCTGAACTCCGAGCACCTCGTCGTCAGGGGTGTCCGGGCGGGGCTGCGGGCGGCCGGTGCCGAGGCACCCGGGCTGGTGGTGCGCTGCCGCAACGTCATCCCGCACCAGCGCGGCCTGGGTTCGTCGGCGGCCGCCGTGGTGGCCGGCCTTGCTGCCGTGAACGGCCTAGTCGCGCAGTGTGATTGGACACCGCTGAGCGAGGTCGAGCTGATCCAGCTGGCATCGCAGTTCGAGGGCCACCCGGACAACGCCGCGGCAGCCGTGCTGGGCGGTGCGGTGGTGGCTTGGACCGAAAGCAGGGCCGATAGCAAGACCGATCCGCCGGGCTACTCGGCAGTGCCGCTGCGGCTGCATTCCGATATCCACCTGTTCACGGCGATACCGGCGCAGCACTCGGCGACGGAGGAGACCCGGATGCTGCTGCCCGCCCAGGTCAGCCACTTCGACGCCCGGTTCAACGTGAGCCGCGCCGCGCTGCTTGTGGTGGCGCTGACTCAGCGCCCGGAGCTGTTGCTGGCAGCCACCGGGGATGTGCTGCACCAGCCGCAGCGTGCCGCGGCGCAGCCGGCCTCGGCGGACTACCTGCGGCTGATGCGGGACCTGGGCGTTCCGGCTGCGCTCTCCGGCGCCGGGCCTGCGTTGATCGCGATGACCACCGCGTCCCGGCTGCCGGCCGAAGTGTTGGAATACGGCGCGGCCAATGGCTTTGCCGTCGCCGAGATGGCCGCCGGGGACGGGGTTCGATGGAACTCCGGGGTCGTGTGCCGAACTGAGTCTCCGGCGCCTTAGCTCCGGTGTCCGGGTGTTTGTTGCTTCCGGCAACGAAGCGCGTTATCCTCGGACGCGTCCAGTAATCGCGGCATCCGCACCAGGACTGCGATCTGGGAACCCACCAAATTCTTCCCGCAGACGTACGCTTCTCCGTCTGGCGCTGCCGATGCGGGCCATCACCGTCACATAGCTCGACGGTGCAACGCGCTCGGCGATCTGCTGAATGCGACCGAACCCTCGCGTGACAAAACCGACGAGGGAAGAAAGGAAATCCGTGACCAATACGGACCTCATCGCGGCTGACGACCGTACCGACAGCGACGAGCTGGATCCCCAAGGGTCCGCCGCGACCGACGCCGCTTTCACGCCGGCTGCCGCGCCAGTTCAGGTGGACGCGTCCACCGGCAGCGGAACGGACGGGTCACTGTCCACCCTGGTGCTGCCCGAACTGCGGGCGCTGGCCGCCCGGGTCGGTGTCAAAGGCACCTCGGGCATGCGCAAGAGCGAGCTGATCGCTGCGATCCGCGACGCCAACGGTGGCTCTGTAGACCAGAAATCCGCTGGTCGTGACGACAAGTCCGAGGAAGACGTCCCGGCCGGGTCGAGTGCCGCCGAGCCTCGCCGCCGGGAACGGCGCGGTGCCAGCCGCGAAGCCGGGGCGCCCCCGGCCAACGGCGAAGAGCAGGCCGACAAGGCCAATCGGGCCAACCGGGCCGACGGGGAGGACAGGGCCGACAAGGCCGACAGGGCCGACAGGGCCGACAGGGCCGACAAGGCCGACAGGGCCGATGACACCGGCGCCCAGCGAGACAGCGGCGGGGCCGACGAGCGCGGCCAGGCCAAGGGCGGCGATCAGCAGGGCCAGGGCCAGCAGAATCGCGGCCAGCAGAACCAGGACGACGACGGCGACGGCCGCGCCGGCCGGCGCGGCCGCCGGTTCCGCGACCGGCGGCGTCGTGAGCGGCCCGGCGACGGCGGCGGCGGCGAGGCCGAGGTGCGCGAGGACGACGTCCTGCAACCGGTGGCCGGGATTCTCGACGTCCTGGACAACTACGCCTTCGTGCGCACGTCGGGCTACTTGGCCGGCCCGAACGACGTCTACGTGTCGATGAACATGGTGCGCAAGAACGGGCTGCGCCGCGGTGACGCGGTGACCGGCGCGGTGCGGGTGCCCCGCGACGGGGAGCAGGCCAACCAGCGGCAGAAGTTCAACCCGCTGGTGCGGCTGGACTCCGTCAACGGCGGCCCGGTGGAAGAGGCCAGGAATCGTCCGGAGTTCTCCAAGCTGACCCCGCTGTACCCGAATCAGCGGTTGCGGCTGGAGACCTCGAGCGAGAAGCTCACCACCCGGGTCATCGACCTGATCATGCCGATCGGCAAGGGTCAGCGTGCCCTGATCGTGTCCCCGCCGAAGGCCGGCAAGACCACGATCATGCAGGACATCGCCAACGCGATCACCCGCAACAACCCCGAATGCCACCTGATGGTGGTGCTGGTCGACGAGCGGCCCGAGGAAGTCACCGACATGCAGCGCTCGGTCAAGGGCGAGGTCATCGCCTCGACCTTCGACCGGCCACCGTCGGATCACACCCAGGCTGCGGAGCTGGCCATCGAGCGGGCCAAGCGGCTGGTCGAGCAGGGCAAGGACGTCGTCGTGCTGCTGGACTCGATCACCCGGCTGGGCCGCGCCTACAACAACGCCTCCCCGGCGTCGGGTCGCATCCTGTCCGGCGGTGTCGACTCCACCGCGCTGTACCCGCCCAAGCGGTTCCTGGGCGCGGCCCGCAACATCGAGGACGGCGGCTCGCTGACGATCATCGCCACCGCGATGGTGGAGACCGGCTCGACCGGTGACACGGTGATCTTCGAGGAGTTCAAGGGCACCGGCAACGCCGAGCTCAAGCTGGACCGCAAGATCGCCGAGCGCCGGGTGTTCCCGGCGGTCGACGTGAACCCGTCCGGCACCCGCAAGGACGAGTTGCTGCTCTCGCCGGATGAGTTCGCGATCGTGCACAAGCTGCGCCGGCTGCTGTCCGGGCTGGACTCACACCAGGCCATCGACCTGCTGATGAGCCAGCTGCGCAAGACCAAGAACAACTACGAGTTCCTGGTGCAGGTCTCCAAGACCACGCCGGGCGGCATCGACAACGACTGACGGTTTTCGGGGGCCCCGTCAGGCTGCTGACGGGGCACAGGACCTCACCAGCCCCAGTAGCCGCCGAGGAACGGGTCGAAAGCGGCATTTTGGCACTGCGCCGTCTGGTGGTTGCACTGGTCGCCGGCATGCGGTCCCGCGGTGCCCGGATCACCCGTCAGCGTCGGATAGCCGACCTGCGGTAACTCGACCACACCGGGCGCCTCCGTTGTGCCCGGGTTCGCCGGGTCGGCGCCGGCACTGCCCGCCCCCGGCCCGAGGGCCAGCGCCGCGGCGGCGGCCATGGTGCTTGCCGCGATCAACCGCCGGATTGGCCGCCGGGTTGTGGTGGTCATGGTTGCCTCCTTGGTTCAGCTGACCCAACTGCCGCATTTCTACCCCAAGTCGGGTGGTGTCGGGGTGTTTCACCGATGATAGGCCGCCGCCCGGTCCGGCGTTTGGGCCGGCGTTCAGTCCGGCGTTTGGGCCGGCGTTTGGGCCGACAGTGGCTGTCCTGGCATAATCGACCGGTAACCGTCCTGGCGTCCCAGGTACCCTCAGGTTCCGGTTCACGCCCGAGCGCACGGGCGACCCGGCGGCCGACGATCGAAGAGGACAAGCATGAAGACCGGCATTCACCCCGACTACGTCGAGACCACCGTGGTCTGCGGCTGCGGCAACACCTTCACCACCCGCAGCACCAAGCAGAGCGGCCACATCGTGGTGGAGGTCTGCTCGCAGTGCCACCCGTTCTACACCGGCAAGCAGAAGATCCTGGACAGCGGCGGCCGGGTGGCGCGCTTCGAGAAGCGCTACGGCAAGCGCAAGGTCGGCACCGCGCAGGACGCCGCAACCGACAGCTAGCTCCCTCACCGACGCCCGGTGCGCGACTCCGCGCCTGCCGGGCGTCGGCTTGCGTTTTCAGGGAAGGGGAGGTGAGATGACCCGGAGTCTGCAGGCGATCGACGGGCTACTGGCCGAACACGCCGCGCTCGAACATCAACTCGCCGATCCCGAACTGCACAACAGCCCCGGCGAAGCCCGCAAGGTGGGGCGCCGTTTCGCCCAGTTGGCCCCCATCGTGGCGACGCACCGCAAGCTGGAGTCCGCGCGCGATGACCTGGCGACCGCCCGCGAACTGGCCGCCGACGACTCGTCGTTCGCGGCCGAGGCGCTGGAGTTGGAGAGCCGGGTCGAGGAACTGGACCGGGCGCTCACCGACATGCTCGCCCCGCGGGATCCGCACGACGCCGACGACATCGTGCTCGAGGTGAAATCCGGTGAGGGTGGCGAGGAGTCGGCGTTGTTCGCCGCCGACCTGGCCCGCATGTACATCCGTTATGCCGAGCGTCGCGGCTGGACGGTGACGGTGCTGGACGAGACCACCTCGGACTTGGGTGGTTACAAGGACGCCACCATCACCATCGGGAGTAAGGGCGACAGCGCCGACGGGGTCTGGTCGCGGATGAAGTTCGAGGGCGGCGTGCATCGGGTCCAGCGGGTTCCGGTGACCGAATCCCAGGGCCGGGTGCACACCTCGGCAGCCGGCGTGCTGGTCTATCCCGAACCCGACGAAGTCGGTGAGGTCAAGATCGACGAATCGGACCTGCGCATCGACGTCTACCGGTCGTCGGGCAAGGGCGGGCAGGGCGTCAACACCACTGACTCCGCGGTGCGGATCACCCACCTGCCCACCGGCATCGTCGTCACCTGCCAGAACGAGCGGTCCCAACTGCAGAACAAGGCAAGGGCGCTGCAGGTGCTGGCGGCGCGACTGCAGGCTCTGGCCGAAGAGCAGGCGCTGGCCGACGCCTCGGCCGACCGGGCCAACCAGATCCGTACGGTCGACCGCAGCGAACGCATCCGCACCTACAACTTCCCGGAGAACCGGATCACCGACCACCGCATCGGCTACAAGTCGCACAACCTCGACCAGGTCCTCGACGGCGACCTGGACGCGCTGTTCGATGCGCTGGCGGCCGCCGACAAGCAAGCCCGACTCCAGCAGCGATGACCCCCCTGCGACAGGCGATCGACTCCGCCACAGCGGTCTTCGCCGCGGCCGGGATCGACTCCGCGCGCTGGGACGCCGAGCAACTGGCCGCCCACCTGACCGGCGTCGAGCGCAGCCGGTTGGCGCTGCTGGACGCCTGCGACGACGAGTTCTTCGCGCGCTACCGCGATCTGGTCGACGCCCGGCGCAACCGGGTGCCGTTGCAGCATCTGACCGGAACCGCGGCGTTCGGCCCGGTGACGCTGCGGGTCGGTCCCGGGGTGTTCATCCCGCGCCCGGAGACCGAGGCCATCCTGGAATGGGCGACCCGTCAGCAACTCTCCGCCGACCCACTGATCATCGACGCCTGCACGGGCTCCGGCGCGCTGGCGCTGGCGCTGGCCCGGCACCGGCCGGCGGCGAAAGTGATCGGCATCGACGACTCCGAGGCGGCGCTGGACTATGCCCGGGCCAACTGTGCGGGCACCTCGGTGGAATTGCTGTGCGCCGATGTCACCGAGCCCGGGCTGCTGCCGGGCCTGGACGGACGGGTCGATCTGATGGTGTCCAACCCGCCCTATATTCCCGATGGTGCTCTACTGGATCCAGAAGTGGCCCAACATGATCCGGCTCATGCACTGTTCGGGGGCGCGGACGGCATGAGCGTGATCACCGCGGTCGTGGCACTGGCCGGGCGCTGGCTGCGCCCCGGTGGCCTGTTTGCCGTCGAGCATGATGACAGCACCTCGGAGTTGACCGTCGAATTGCTGGCGGGAAGCGGGCTCTTCGACGGGGTGCAACCACGGTCGGACCTGACCGGCCGGCTCCGGTTCGTCGCGGCGAGCAGGGCGGAGACGCGGTGAACCACCTGTTCGACTGTGCCGACCCCGAGCAGCGCTCGACCGGGATCGCCGCCGCCGTCAACGCCGCCCGCAGCGGGCAACTGGTGGTGCTGCCCACCGACACCGTGTACGGCGTCGGTGCTGACGCCTTCGACGCCGCGGCGGTGACCGCGCTGCTGGCCGCCAAGGGCCGCGGCCGCGACATGCCGGTGGGTGTCCTGGTCGGGTCGTGGAACACCATCGAGGGGCTGACGCCGGTGCTGTCCGACACCGCCCGTGAGTTGGTCCGCGCGTTCTGGCCGGGCGCGCTGAGCCTGGTGGTCACCCAGGCGCCGTCGCTGCGGTGGGACCTGGGTGACGCCCGCGGCACCGTGATGGTGCGGATGCCGCTGCACCCGGTGGCCATCGACGTGCTGCGGGAGGTGGGGCCGATGGCGGTGTCGTCGGCCAACGTCTCCGGCAGCGCACCCGCGGTCGACGTCGCCGAGGCCCGCCGCCAGTTCGGCGACGCCGTCGAGGTCTATCTCGACGCGGGCCAGTCGGCGCAGCAGACGGCATCGACGATCCTGGACCTGACCGGCCCCGCGCCGCGCATTCTGCGGCCCGGCCCGGTCAGCGCCGAGGAGATCGGCAAGGTGCTCGGGCTCGATCCGGCCGAGCTGACGCAGTGACCGCCGGCCTGCTCGCACTGTCCGACTCACCGTTCAGCAAGGGCGCCGGGGTGCCGCTGCGTGAGCTCGCGCTGGTCGGGTTGACCGCCGCCATCATCACCTACTTCGCCACCGGGCCGGTGCGGGTGCTGGCCACCCGCCTGGGTGCGGTCGCCTACCCGCGGGAACGCGACGTGCACGTTGAGCCGACGCCCCGGATGGGCGGCCTTTCGATGTACATCGGGGTGGTGGCCGCGGTCTTCCTGGCCTCCCAGTTGCCGGCGCTCACCCGCGGATTCGTCTACTCCTCGGGCATGCCCGCGGTGGTGGTGGCCGGCGGAGTGATCATGGGCATCGGCCTGCTCGACGACAAGTGGGGCCTCGACGCGCTGACCAAGTTCGCCGGTCAGATAACAGCCGCCAGCGTCCTGGTCACCATGGGGGTGGCCTGGAGCGTGCTGTACATCCCGATCGGCGGGGTGGGCACCGTGGTGCTGGACCAGGTGTCCTCGATCCTGCTCACCCTGGCGCTGACGGTGTCGGTGGTCAACGCGATGAACTTCGTCGACGGCCTGGACGGGTTGGCGGCCGGCCTGGGCCTGATCACCGCGCTGGCGATCTGCGTGTTCTCGGTCGGCCTGCTCCGCGATCACGGCGGCGACGTGCTGTTCTACCCGCCGGCGGTCATCTCGGTGGTGCTCGCCGGGGCGTGCCTGGGGTTCCTTCCGCACAACTTCCACCCGGCCCGGATCTTCATGGGCGACTCCGGTTCGATGCTGATCGGTCTGATGCTGGCCGCCGCATCCACCACCGCCGCCGGCCCGATCTCGCAGAGTGCCTACGGCGCCCGCGACGTCTTCGCGCTGCTGTCGCCGTTCCTGCTGGTGGCGGCGGTGGTGTTCGTCCCGGCGCTGGACATGCTGCTGGCGATCATCCGCCGCACCCGGGCCGGGGTCAGCCCGTTCCATCCGGACAAGATGCACCTGCACCACCGGTTGCTGCAGATCGGCCATTCGCATCGCCGGGTGGTGCTGCTGATCTACCTGTGGGTGGGCATCATCGCGTTCGGCACGGCCAGCACCATCTTCTTCGACCCGCGCTACACCGGGGCGGTGATGCTGGGCGCGACGGTGGTCGCCGTCGTCGTCACGCTCATCCCGCTGTTGCGGGACCAGGACAACGTCTACGACGATCTGTAGTAGTAGTGGTTATCGTCGGGTAGCAGGCGGTTTCGGTGCTGGCAGGGCGATCCGATACGCTCTGCGGGGCGCACGCAGAAATCACGACCGCCAGTCGGCTGCCGCGCGGGAACACGAGATTGGGGTGAAGCGGTGACGACACCAGCGCAGGACGCGCCGTTGGTGTTGCCGTCGGTGGCGTTCCGGCCGGCCCGGCTGTTCGTCATCTGTGTCGCACTCACCGGTGCGGCAATTCTCGCGGCCAATCAATTCGGCCAGCCGATGTTCGGGGTGTTCTTCGGCATCGGACTGGCGCTCGGGCTGGTCAACGCCCTGTTGATCCGGCACTCGGTGCAGTCGATCACGGCCCGGGACCACCCGCTAAAGTCCAAGATGGCGCTGAACTCGGCGACCCGGTTGCTGGTCATCACCGTCGTCGGCCTGGTGATCGCCTACTTCTTCCAGCCCCAGGGGCTGGGTGTGCTGATCGGCCTGGCGTTGTTCGAGGTACTTCTGGTGGCGAGCACCGCGCTGCCGGTGGTAAAGAAGTTGCGCAGCCAAACGGCAGCTGGGACGGAAGGGACCACACCTCGATGATTGAGACGATCCTGGCCGAGGGTGCCATCGAGGTCGGGCACCACGAGACCGCCGTCTGGCCGGTATTGGGGTCGGTGAACACCGACACCATCACCTCGACCGCAATCGCCGCGGTGATCGTGATCGGACTGGCGCTCTACCTGCGGGCCAAGGTCACCTCGACCGGGGTGCCCGGCGGTGTGCAGTTGTTCTTCGAGGCGATCACCGTGCAGATGCGCAACCAGATCGAGAGCGCGATCGGCATGCGGATCGCGCCGTTCGTGCTGCCGCTGGCGGTCACCATCTTCGTGTTCATCCTGATCGCCAACTGGCTCTCGGTGTTCCCGGTGCAGTACAAGACCGAGCACGGTCTTCATGAGGCGCTCACGCCCGCGGCCGCGGACATCAACTTCGTGCTGGCGCTGGCGCTGTTCGTCTTCCTCTGCTACCACCTGGCCGGCTTCTGGCGCCGCGGCCTGATCGGCCACCCGTGGCGGGTGCTCAAGGGCCATGTGGCAATCCTGGCGCCGATCAACCTGGTCGAGGAGATCGCCAAGCCGGTCTCGCTGTCGCTTCGTCTCTTCGGCAACATCTTCGCGGGCGGCATCCTGGTCAGCCTGATCGCGCTGCTGCCGCCCGCCGTGATGTGGCTGCCCAATGCGATCTGGAAGTCCTTCGACCTGTTCGTCGGACTGATCCAGGCGTTCATCTTCGCGCTGTTGACCATCCTGTACTTCAGCCAAGCCATGGAGCTCGAAGAAGACCACCACTAGTAGCCGTCAAGACCTGTAGGAACCACACAAGACCCTGGTAGCGCAGCTACCAGTTACCAAGGAGGAAAAAGAGAATGGCCGACGCAGCAACGAACGCCACTATCATCCAGGGCGCCCTGATCGGCGGTGGCTTGATCATGGCCGGTGGCGCCATCGGCGCCGGTATCGGTGACGGTATCGCCGGTAACGCGCTGATCTCCGGTATCGCGCGTCAGCCGGAGGCCCAGGGACGTCTGTTCACCCCGTTCTTCATCACCGTTGGTCTGGTGGAAGCCGCGTACTTCATCAACCTGGCCTTCATGGCGCTGTTCGTCTTCGCCACTCCGGGTCTGTCCAAGTAATCCAGCGCAATGGGTGAACTGAGCGCTGTCGTCCTAGCCGCTGGCGGGGAGGCCGAGGGGGCGGAGACCAAGAGCTTCCTCATTCCCGACGGCACCTTCTTCGTCATACTGGGCATCTTCTTGATCGTGCTTGCCGTGATCGGCACGTTTGTGGTGCCGCCGATCATGAAAGTGTTGCGTGATCGGGACAACATGGTCACCAAGACGTTCGCCGACACCAAGCAGGCGGCCGAGCAGACCGCCGCTGCCGAGGCCGACTACGAGAAGGAGATGTCGACGGCCCGGACTGAGGCGTCGGCGGTCCGGGACGAGGCGAGGTCGGAGGGCCGTAAGGTCCTGGACGATATGCGTGCTCGCGCCGACGCCGAGGTGGCGGCAACCCTGCAAAGGGCGGACGAGCAACTCAAGCGGGAGGGCGACGTCCTGGCCGAGAACCTGCGAACCAAGGTGGACAGTCTGTCGTCCGCCCTGGCCAGCCGGATTCTCGGCGCCGAGGTGACCGCCCCGAGTGCGGCGACGGCAGGACGGTAGTCGGCAATGGACGTATTCATCGGACAGCTGGTCGGTTTCGCGGTCATCGTCTGGCTGCTGTGGCGCTTCGTGGTGCCGCCGGTGCGCAAACTGATGGCCGACCAGCAGCAGTCGGTGCGCTCCCAGTTGGCGGAGGCCGCGGCAGCCGCCGAGCGGCTGGCGAACGCCGACCAGGCGCACATCGCGGCCGTGGAGCGGGCCACGGTGGAGGCGCGGCAAGTGACCGTGGAGGCCCGCGCCGACGCCGAGCGGATCGTCGCGCAGTTGCGTGCGCAGGCCGACGCCGAGGTGGAACGCATCAAGGCGCAGGGCGCCCAGCAGGTCGAGTTGCTGCGTGCCCAACTGGTCCGTCAGTTGCGCGCCGATCTCGGTGCGGAATCCGTACGGCGAGCCGGGGAACTGGTTCGCGACCACGTCGCCGACCCGGCTCGACGCTCGGCCACGGTCGACCGCCTGCTCGACGAGATCGAGGCCATGGCGCCTTCCGAGACCAATGTCGAGAACCCGGTGCTGGCCAAGTTGCGCTCGGCCAGCCGCAGTGCCCTGGCTGACCTGGCGGCACAGTTCAACGGGGTCGCCGTGAGCCTCGACGACCAGGGGTTGTCGACCCTTGCCGAGGACCTGGTGGCAGTGGCCCAGTTGCTGGCTCGCGAATCGGTGCTGGCCCGGTATCTGGCTGCACCGGCCGAAGATGCCACCGCCAAGGTCCGACTGGTGGAGCGGTTGGTGGCCGGCAAGATCGGGGCACCCGCACTGGACCTGCTCAAGATCGCGGTGTCGCAGCGCTGGTCGGCCGGCGACGACCTCATCGTCGCGGTGGAATACGTTGCACGCCAGGCACTGTTGGCCCGTGCCGAACGTGCCGGCCAGGTCGGCGAGGTCGAGGAACAGCTGTTCGGGTTCTCCCGGATCCTCGACGCGCAGCCACAACTGGACCGGCTGCTCAGCGACGACACCGCCCCCGCCGGCAGTCGAGTCGACCTGCTGCGCACGGTGCTCGACAGTGCCGGCGGCGCAGCGAATCCCATCGCGGTCGCGCTGTTGACCCAGACCGTTGCGCTGCTGCGCGGTCAATCCGCTCAGCAGGCCGTGGTCGGCTTGGCCGAAGTCGCGGTGGCTCGCCGTGGCGAGGTGGTTGCGCAGGTCAGCGCGGCCGCTGAGCTCAGCCAAGCCCAACACGCCAGGCTGTCCGAGGTACTGACCCGCGTCTACGGGCACCCGGTGACGGTGCAGACGCAGATCGACCCGGCACTGCTGGGCGGATTGGTGATCTCGGTCGGCGACGAGGTGATCGACGGCACGCTGTCGTCGCGCCTCGCAGCCGCAAAGATGCAATTGCCCGACTGATCAAGACCCACCCGGACCTACCCGGTCTAAGAGCCCACAACCCAATTTCGAAGGCAGGAAGACGAAAAGCCATGGCAGAGTTGACCATCTCCGCTGACGACATCCAGGGAGCGATCGAGGAGTACGTAGGCTCGTTCTCCGCCGAGAGCGCCCGCGAGGAGGTCGGCACCGTCATCGACGCCGGCGACGGCATCGCGCACGTGGAGGGCCTGCCCTCGGTGATGACCCAGGAGCTGCTGCAGTTCCCCGGCGGCGTGCTGGGGGTGGCGCTCAACCTCGACGAGCACAGCGTCGGCGCGGTGATCCTCGGCGACTTCGAGCATCTCGAAGAGGGCCAGCAGGTCAAGCGCACCGGCGAGGTGCTGTCGGTTCCGGTCGGCGACGGCTTCCTGGGCCGGGTCGTCAACCCGCTGGGCCAGCCGATCGACGCCCGCGGCGACATCGACGCCGAGGCCCGCCGGCCGCTGGAGATCCAGGCCCCGTCGGTGGTGCAGCGGCAAGGCGTCAAGGAGCCGCTGCAGACCGGCATCAAGGCCATCGACGCGATGACCCCGATCGGCCGCGGCCAGCGTCAGCTGATCATCGGCGACCGCAAGACCGGCAAGACCGCGGTCTGCGTGGACACCATCCTCAACCAGCGGCAGAACTGGGAGAGCGGCGACCCGGCCAAGCAGGTGCGGTGCGTCTACGTGGCCATCGGCCAGAAGGGCACCACCATCGCCAGTGTGCGCCGCGCGCTGGAGGAGGGCGGCGCGATGGAGTACACAACCATCGTCGCGGCGCCGGCCTCGGACTCGGCCGGCTTCAAATGGCTTGCGCCCTACACCGGTTCGGCCATCGCCCAGCACTGGATGTACGCGGGCAAGCATGTGCTGATCGTCTTCGACGACCTGACCAAACAGGCCGAGGCCTACCGCGCCATCTCGTTGCTGCTGCGCCGCCCGCCGGGCCGCGAGGCCTACCCCGGTGACGTGTTCTACCTGCACTCCCGGCTGCTGGAGCGCTGCGCGAAGCTCTCCGACGAGCTGGGCGGCGGTTCGATGACCGGTCTGCCGATCATCGAGACCAAGGCCAACGACATCTCGGCATACATCCCGACCAACGTCATCTCGATCACCGACGGCCAGTGCTTCCTGGAGACCGACCTGTTCAACCAGGGCGTCCGCCCGGCCATCAACGTCGGTGTGTCGGTGTCCCGGGTTGGTGGCGCCGCGCAGATCAAGGCCATGAAGGAAGTGGCCGGGTCGCTGCGGCTGGACCTGTCCCAGTACCGCGAGCTGGAGGCGTTCGCCGCCTTCGCCTCCGACCTGGACGCCACCTCCAAGGCGCAGCTGGAGCGCGGCGCCCGGCTGGTCGAGCTGCTCAAGCAGCCGCAGTACCAGCCGATGCCGGTCGAAGAGCAGGTGGTCTCGATCTTCCTGGGCACCGAGGGGCACCTGGATTCGGTGCCGGTCGAAGACGTCAGCCGCTTCGAAACCGAGCTCCTCGACCACGTCCGGGCCTCCGAGGGCGCCATCCTCGCCGACATCCGCGATTCGCAGAAGCTGTCGGATGAGACCAGCGCGAAACTGGTCGGGGTGATCAACCAGTTCAAGAAGGGCTTCGCGGCGACCAGCGGCGTCTCGGTGGTGCCCGACGAGCACGTCGAGGCACTCGAGGAAGACAAGCTCGGCAAGGAAGCGGTGCAGGTCCGCAAGGCCCCGCCGCCGAAGAAGAAGTAACCGGGCGGGAAGCGACATGGCTGCCACACTTCGTGAACTCCGCGGGCGTATCCGTTCCGCCGGGTCGATCAAGAAGATCACCAAGGCTCAGGAGCTGATCGCCACCTCGCGCATCGGCCGGGCACAGTCCCGGCTTGCGGCGGCGCGCCCGTATGCCGCCGAGATCACCCACATGCTGACCACGCTGGCCGCCGAGGCGGCGCTGGACCACCCGCTGCTGGTGGAGCGCGATGAGCCCAAGCGGGCCGGCGTGCTGGTGGTGACCAGTGACCGCGGGCTCTGCGGTGCCTACAACGCCAACATCTTCCGCCGGGCCGAAGAGTTGTTCTCGTTGCTGCGGGACGAGGGAAAGACTCCGGTGCTCTACGTCGTCGGGCGGAAGGCGTTGAGTTACTACACCTTCCGGAACTGGACGATCACCGGGTCGTGGTCCGGGTTCTCCGAGCAGCCCACCTACGATGACGCCGCTGCCATCGCATCGACGCTGGTGGAGACCTTCATGTCCGGCGCCGACGGCGCCCAGGACAATCTGGGCGTTGACGAGTTGCACATCGTGGCAACCGAATTCCGCTCGATGCTGTCGCAGTCGGCGGAAGCTCGCCGGATCGCTCCGATGGTGGTGGAGTATGTCGGGGAGGAGAAGGGACCCCGCACGCTGTACTCCTTCGAGCCGGACGCCACCACACTGTTCGAGTCCCTGCTGCCGCGGTACCTGACCATCCGGGTGTATGCGGCGATGCTCGAGGCGGCGGCTTCCGAGCTGGCGTCCCGGCAGCGGGCGATGAAGTCGGCCACCGACAACGCCGACGACTTGATCAAGGCGCTCACGCTGGAAGCCAACCGCGAGCGGCAGGCCCAGATCACCCAGGAAATCAGCGAAATCGTCGGTGGCGCAAACGCGCTGGCCGACGCCAGGTAGCACCGGTAAGGAAGCGAAGAAAAACTATGACTGTCACCGCTGAAAGCGCCACCGCCAAGGGCAGCAGCGACACCAACGGCCGGGTGGTGCGGATTACCGGACCCGTCGTCGACGTCGAGTTCCCGCGCGGCGCCGTCCCCGAACTGTTCAACGCCCTGCATGCCCAGGTGACGTACTCCGAACTCGCCAAGACCCTGACGCTGGAGGTCGCCCAGCACCTGGGCGACAACCTGGTGCGCTGCATCTCGATGCAGCCCACCGACGGGCTGGTGCGCGGTGTCGAGGTCACCGACACAGGTCGCGCGATCTCGGTGCCGGTCGGTCACGAGGTCAAGGGGCACGTGTTCAACGCCCTGGGGCACTGCCTGGACAAGCCCGGCTACGGCGAGGACTTCGAGCACTGGGGTATCCACCGCAAGCCGCCGGCCTTCGACGAGCTGGAGCCCCGCACCGAGATGCTGGAGACCGGCCTGAAGGTGGTCGACCTGCTGACCCCCTACGTGCGTGGCGGCAAGATCGCCCTGTTCGGCGGCGCCGGCGTGGGCAAGACGGTGCTGATCCAGGAGATGATCAACCGCATCGCCCGCAACTTCGGTGGCACCTCGGTATTCGCCGGCGTCGGGGAGCGCACCCGTGAGGGCAACGACCTGTGGGTCGAGCTCGAAGACGCCAATGTGCTCAAGGACACCGCGCTGGTGTTCGGCCAGATGGACGAGCCGCCCGGCACCCGTATGCGGGTGGCGCTGTCGGCGCTGACCATGGCCGAGTGGTTCCGCGACGAGGCGGGCCAGGATGTGCTGCTCTTCATCGACAACATCTTCCGGTTCACCCAGGCCGGCTCCGAGGTCTCCACCCTGCTGGGCCGGATGCCCTCGGCGGTGGGCTACCAGCCCACGCTGGCCGACGAGATGGGCGAGCTGCAGGAGCGCATCACCTCGACCCGCGGCCGTTCCATCACCTCCATGCAGGCGGTGTACGTGCCCGCGGACGACTACACCGACCCCGCCCCGGCGACCACCTTCGCCCATCTGGACGCCACCACCGAGCTTTCCCGGGCGGTGTTCTCCAAGGGCATCTTCCCCGCGGTGGACCCGCTGGCCTCGAGCTCGACCATCCTCGACCCCGGGGTGGTCGGCGAGGAGCACTACCGGGTGGCACAAGAGGTGATCAGGATCCTGCAGCGCTACAAGGACCTTCAGGACATCATCGCGATCCTTGGTATCGACGAGCTGTCCGAGGAGGACAAGCAACTGGTGGGCCGGGCCCGGCGCATCGAGCGGTTCCTGAGCCAGAACATGATGGCCGCCGAGCAGTTCACCGGGCAGCCTGGTTCGACGGTGCCGCTCAAGGAGACCATCGAGGCGTTCGACAAGCTGACCAAGGGCGAGTTCGACCACCTGCCGGAGCAGGCGTTCTTCCTGATCGGCGGCCTCGATGACCTGGCCAAGAAGGCCGAGAGCCTGGGCGCCAAGCTGTGATGACCGTCCTATCTGGCCGAGAGGTGGTGTGCGATGGCTGAAATTGACGTCGACATCGTCGCCGTCGACCGAAAGGTATGGTCCGGCAAGGCGACTTTCATCTTCACCCGGACCACTGCCGGTGAGATCGGCATCCTGCCGCGGCACATTCCGCTGGTCGCCGAACTGGTCCCCGACGCGATGGTGCGAGTGGTGCGTGTCGATGAGGACGACCTGCGCCTGGCGGTGCACGGCGGCTTCCTGTCGGTGACTGAAGAGGGCGTCATCATCCTCGCGGAGTCCGTCGACTTCGCCGCGGAGATCGACGAGGCGACAGCCAGGCACGACTCCCAATCGGGTGACCCGAAGCTGGCGGCTCAGGGTCGGGCCAGACTACGCGCACTCGGTCTGATCGACTAGCGCAGGTGGATCGATGAGCGCGCCCATGATCATCATGGTCGTGCTCATCGTGGTGCTGCTCGGTGCCGTCGTTGCGCTGAGCTACCGGTTGTGGAAGCTGCGGCAGGGCGGTACGGCAGCGATCATGCGGGACCTGCCCGCGATGGGGGGCCACGGCTGGCGGCACGGTGTAATCCGTTACCACGGCGGTGAAGCCGCCTTCTATCGGCTGTCCAGTGTGCGGCTCTGGCCGGATCGGCGACTCAGTCGCCGTGGAGTGGAGATCGTGACCCGGCGCTCACCGCGCGGTGACGAGTTCGACATCATGACCGAAGAGATTCTGGTGCTGGAAGTACACGAAACCAGCCCAGACCGCACCCGTGGTTTCGAGATTGCGCTCGACCGTGGTGCCCGCACCGCGTTTCTGTCCTGGCTGGAATCCCGGCCGTCGCCACGGGCACGCCGTCCCAGCGTGTGACGGATTCGGATGCGCGCGTGCGGTTTACCGGATGGGTCGGTCGGTACGATCGCCGCCCGGCTGCCAGAGCACATCGCCGCCCGGGTTGGCCAGCCGGCACAGCACGAACATCAGGTCCGACAGTCGGTTCAGGTATTTCGCGGGCAGCGCGCTGACACCGGCCGGCTGGGCGTCGACCGCGGCCCATGCCGAGCGTTCAGCCCGACGCACCGCGGTGCGGGCGACGTGCAACAGTGCCGATAGTGGCGAACCACCAGGCAGCACAAAAGAATTCAACGCCGGTAGATCTTCGTTGAACTCGTCGCACCAGCTCTCGAGCCGGTCGACGTAGTCTTCGGTGATCCGCAACGGTGGGTGTTTGGGATCCGCTACGACGGGTGTGGCAAGGTCGGCGCCCGCGTCGAACAGGTCGTTCTGGATCTGTCGCAGTACGTCCGCCATCGGTTGATCGGGCCCGCCCAGCGCGACCGCGACACCGATCGCGGCGTTGGCCTCCTCGCAATCGGCGTACGCGACCAGCCTGGCGTCAGTTTTCGGAACCCGGGAGAAGTCGCTGAGCCCGGTGGTCCCGTCGTCGCCGGTCCGGGTGTAGACGCGGGTGATGTGCACTGCCATGGTGCAAACCGTACCGCTCGACGACACCTACACTTATCCGGGTGAGCGAGCGTTTCGTGGTGACAGGCGGCAACCGGCTGTCGGGCGAAGTTGCCGTCGGTGGGGCGAAGAACAGCGTGCTGAAACTGATGGCCGCCGCCCTGCTGGCCGAGGGCACCAGCACGATCAGCAATTGCCCGGACATTCTCGATGTGCCATTGATGGCGGAGGTCCTGCGTGGTCTGGGCGCGACCGTGGAACTCGTCGGCGACACCGTGCGGATCACCTCACCCGATGAGCCCAAGTACGATGCCGATTTCGCCGCGGTGCGCCAGTTCCGCGCCTCGGTGTGTGTGCTGGGTCCGCTTGTCGGCCGGTGCAAGCAGGCCAGGGTTGCCCTCCCGGGCGGTGATGCCATCGGATCGCGTCCGCTCGACATGCACCAGTCCGGCCTGCGTCAACTGGGTGCCACCTGCAATATCGAACATGGCTGTGTGGTCGCACACGCGGACAGCCTGCACGGCGCGGAGATTCTGCTGGAGTTCCCGTCGGTGGGGGCCACCGAAAACATCCTGATGGCCGCCGTGCTGGCCGATGGCGTCACCGCCATCCACAACGCCGCGCGTGAGCCCGACGTCGTCGACTTGTGCACGATGCTCAACCAGATGGGCGCGCAGATCGAGGGTGCCGGTTCGCCGACCCTGACGATCACCGGTGTGCCGCGGCTCCATCCGACCGAACACCGGGTGATCGGCGACCGCATCGTGGCCGCGACCTGGGCGATCGCGGCGGTGATGACGCGCGGTGACATCGCGGTCACCGGCGTCGACCCAGCGCACCTGCAACTGGTGCTGCACAAGCTGCACGACGCAGGTGCCACCGTCACCCAGCACGACGACGGCTTCCGGGTGACTCAGTACGAACGTCCCAAGGCGGTGAACGTCGCGACCCTGCCGTTTCCGGGCTTTCCAACCGATTTGCAACCGATGGCGATCGCGCTGGCCTCGATCGCCGACGGCACCTCGATGATCACCGAGAACGTGTTCGAAGCGCGGTTCCGCTTCGTCGAGGAGATGATCCGGCTCGGCGCCGATGCCCGTACCGACGGCCACCACGCCGTTGTGCGGGGCTTGCCCCAGCTGTCCAGCGCCCCGGTGTGGGCGTCCGATATTCGGGCCGGGGCAGGGCTGGTCCTGGCCGGCTTGGTCGCCGACGGCGACACCGAAGTCCACGACGTCTACCACATAGACCGCGGTTACCCGCTGTTCGTCGAGATCCTGGCCGGCCTCGGGGCCGAGATCGAGCGGGTACCATAGACCGGTAGTCGGCCGGCTGCGGCTGGGGCACTCCCCGGGAAACCCCGTGGGTGGAACTCGTCCGGAGCCATCTGAACCGTCGGGCTTGACGTGGCCCGTGCGCTGAAGTAGACTGGCGAGGTTGCCTGGAAACCGGGCGTGTTGTTTGAGAACTCAATAGTGTGTTTGGTGTTTTGTTTGTTGTTGTTGTGCCATGCTCTCGGCTTCCCGTGTTGGGGGTGTGGTTGTTTTTTGATGTCGGTTTTTGAACTGATGTTTTCAGGATTTTTCTGAACAGGTTTTGTTTGGA
>CAZGGK010000007.1:57524-100151 GCA_964525125.1 uncultured Mycobacterium sp. | reverse complement strand
AGAATCCCGCTACCAACAACCCAGACCAGCGCTACCAACTCGGGCTATGCGCCAGTGCACCCCGCCCCTTGAGCACACGCGACGTGCGATTCCTCCGAGACATATGGTTCGTGGCCATCAGCTCGCCTTCCTGATCGACACAACAAATCCAATTAAGTCGACGTTAACAGGAAAAAGTCTGTCATGTATACAGTGTTTTCTTTATATTTCGACTTTGATGTACGGCGGTTCAGCTTCGGCGAGAAGACCCGATGTCAAGCGGTGGACCGTCAGCCGCCACACCACCTCTCAGCCGCGAGTTTCTGAGTTCAACGCGGCCGCGCCACCCCCTACCAGGTCAAAAGCCACCACCAGCAGGGAGCAATCCGATCGCCTGAGCGCGCTCGCAGCGCCTGTGATCTTCCAACGGCATCGTCTCGGTTCTCCTTTTTCACTTTCGGGGAACCGTCAACTTGACAGCCTCGGGGGTCTCGGGACGGGGCGGGGGTCTAAGTCGGTCTAAGTCGGGTTCTTGCGGCGCAGCCGTGTCGGCGCCTGGGTGTCCGGCGCCAGCCGCCGCGCCGACACCAGGAACGCGGTGTGGCCGCGCATGTTGTGCTGCGGGCGCACCGCCAGCCCGACCACGTCCCAGCCCCGCTGCAGGGTCTCCCAGGCCCGCGGCTCGGTCCAGCACTTCTGCTCACGTAGCGCCTCGACGATCCGGGACAGCTGGGTGACGGTGGCGACGTAGACGATCAGCACCCCGCCGGGGATCAGCACCCGCGCCACCGCGTCGAGCACCTCCCAGGGCGCCAGCATGTCCAGCACCACCCGGTCGATCGAGCCGTCGGGCAGGTCGGTGCCGGCGACGTCACCGAGGACCAGCCGCCAGTTGCCGGGGGCGGCACCGAAGAAGTCGTCGACGTTGCGGCGGGCGTGCACCGCGTGGTCGTCGCGGACCTCGTAGGAGATCACCCGCCCGTCGCTCCCGACCGCGCGCAGCAGCGAGCAGGTCAGCGCACCGGAGCCGGCGCCGGCCTCCAGCACCCTGGCACCGGGGAAGATGTCGCCCTCGTGCACGATCTGGGCGGCGTCCTTGGGGTAGATCACCTGCGCGCCGCGCCGCATCGACATCACGTAGTCGGGCAGCAGCGGCCGCAGCAGCAGGAACGCGTCGCCGCCGGCGGACTTGACCACGCTGCCCTCCGGCAGGCCGATCATGTCGTCGTGCGCGATGGCGCCGCGGTGGGTGTGAAAGTCGCCGCCTTCGGCCAGCACTGTGGTGTAGCGACGGCCCTTGGCATCGGTGAGCTGGACACGGTCCCCCACGGCGAACACCCCGGTCATCGACACAGTCGCTCAGCCTACGCAGCCGGAAGGCTCCGAATGGAGCCCGGGCGGGAACGGTGCGGGTGTCAGAGGATGGCCGTCAGCGCGGCGATCCCCACGCCGCCCAGTATCGCGATCACGTCCTCCAGCAGCGCCACCGGCAGGTCGTGGCCGTCGTTGGCCGCCGTCAACCGGGTACGCGCCTGATAGCCGCCCAGCGTGCCCAGTACCGCGCCGATGATGCCGGCACCCAGCGCGCCCCACCGGTAGCCCCAGGCGGTGCCGATCACCGCTCCGGCGAAGGCACCGGCGACGATCCGTACCCCGAACTGCACGGCGCTGGTCCGGTTGGGCGCGCTCGGCAGCGCGTCGACGACCAGTTCGGTGGTCGCCAGCACGGTCAGGGCGCCGACGGTCACCGGGTGGTCCAGCCATGACGCCCAGGTACCGTCCATGTTGATCCACTGCAGCATGGCGGCCCAGGCGACGACGGCCGGTGCCGTCAGCGCCCGCAGCCCCGCGACGACACCGATCAGCAGGGCCAGCAGCAGCACGAGGGAATGCGTCACGGTCTCCTCCTAGGCGCCGGTGGTCAGAATCGGCAGAACCGGATGTCCGAGGCCAGGATCGCCTTGGCGCCGATGGCGGCCAGCTCGTCCATGATCGCGTTGACCTCGCGCCGCGGCACCAGGGCGCGCACGGCAACCCAGTCCGGGTCGGCGAGCGGGGCGATGGTCGGCGACTCCAGGCCCGGGGTGATGGCACTGGCCCGGTCCAGCACCGCGCGCGGGCAGTCGTAGTCCAGCATCAGATACTGCTGGCCGAAGACCACGCCCTGCACCCGGGCCGCCAGCTGATCGCGGGCCGCGGCCGTCTGGGCACTGCGGCCGTTCGACCCGGTTCCCTCGATCAGCACCGCCTCCGAATCGCACAGCGACTCACCGAAGGCCACCAACTCGTGCTGGCGCAGGGTGCGGCCGGACCCCACCACGTCGGCGATGGCGTCGGCCACCCCGAGCTGGACCGAGATCTCCACCGCACCGTCCAGCCGGATCACGGTCGCGCCGATCCCTTTGGCCGCCAAGTCCTTTCGAACCAGGTTCGGGTAGGCGGTGGCTATCCTCCTGCCGGCCAGATCCGCGACGCTCCAGTCCCGCCCGGCCGGGGCGGCATACCGGAATCGCGACGAGCCGAAGCCCAGTGCCAGCCGTTCGGCCACCGGAGCCCCCGACTCGAGCGCCAGGTCCCGCCCGGTCACCCCGAAGTCCAGCTCGCCCGACCCCACGTAGATGGCGATGTCCTTGGGCCGCAGGAAGAAGAACTCGACCTTGTTGACCGGGTCGATGACGGTCAGGTCCTTGGCGTCGGTGCGGCTCCGGTAGCCGGCTTCCGAGAGCATCTCGGCGGCCGCCTCGCTCAGCGCCCCCTTGTTGGGGACCGCGACCCGCAGCATCGTCATCTCTACAGCTTCCGGTACACGTCGGCCAGCGTCAGTCCGCGCGAGATCATCAGCACCTGCGTCCAGTACAGCAGCTGGCTGATCTCCTCGGCCAGCGCCTCGTCGGGCTCGTGTTCGGCCGCCAGCCACACCTCGCCGGCTTCTTCGAGGATCTTCTTGCCCACCGCGTGCACACCGGCGTCCAGCGCGGCCACCGTCGCGCTGCCGGCCGGCCGGGTGGCGGCGCGCTCGCCCAGCTCGGCGAACAGCTGCTCGAAGGTCTTCACGGACAGCGATTGTGTCATGCGGTGCGCCGGTCCCGCTCCACCAGTTCCGCGTGGACGTCCCTCAGGTCGGTCACGCCGATCCGGGCCAGCGAGGCGACCTGACGCCGGCGCCGGCCGGCGGGCACCGGAACGGCGTTGGGCACCACCAGCACCGCGCAGCCGGCCGCCTCGGCCGCGGCGGCGCCGGTCGGGGAATCCTCCACCGCCAGGCAGTCGGCCGGGTCGACGGCCAGCAGTTCGGCGGCCCGCCGGTAGGGGTCCGGGGCGGGTTTGCCGCGCGGCACTTCGTCGCCGCAGACCACCGCGGCGAAGTAGTGCCGGCCGATGCCGCCCAGCGCCCGCTCCACCAGCGCTCGCGGGGTGTTGGTCACCAACGCCATCGGGACCGCTTCGGCGGCAAGCAGATCCAGCGCCTCCCGGGCCCCGTCGCACCAGGGCGCGCCGGCGTCGAACAGGCCGGCGGCGTAGTCGTGCAGCCACCGGGCCGAGGCCGCCATCGCCACCGGATCGGCCGGCAGGCCGAGGTCGCGGTAGACGATGCGGATGTTGTCGTCGGCCGCGCCGCCGACCGTCGCCGCCCGGACGTCGGCGGTGAGCACCCCGCCCAGCCGGTCATACAGCGCGTGCATCGCCGCGTCCCACAGCTTCTCCGAATCGACGAGGGTGCCGTCCATGTCCCACAGCACGGCACGCAGTGCCACCATCAGGTGTTGAAGTACTTGGCTTCGGGGTGGTGCAGCACGAACGCGTCGGTGGACTGCTCGGGATGCAGCTGGAATCCCTCGGAGAGCTCGACGCCGATGCGCCCCGCCTCCAGCAACTCGACGTTCTTGGCACGGTCCTCCAGGTTCGGGCAGGCGCCGTAGCCGAACGAGAACCTCGAACCCCGGAAGCCGAGCTTGAAGTACTCCTCGATGGTGTCCGGGTCCTCGGCGGACATCGGGCGGTTGCCGGCGAACATCAGTTCGTCGCGGATCCGACGGTGCCAGGTCTCGGCCAGCGCCTCGGTGAGCTGCACGCCGAGCCCGTGCACCTCCATGTAGTCGCGGTAGGCGTTCTCGGCGAACAGTTTGTTGGCGTAGTCGGCGATCCGGGGACCCATCGTCACCAGCTGGATCGCCCAGACGTCGACCTCGTCGCGCTGCACCGCCAGCTCCCGGGACCGGACGAAGTCGGCGATGCACCAGAACTTGCCGCGCTGCTGGCGCGGGAAGGTGAATCGGACCCGCTCGGGAGCATCCGGCCGGGGTTCGGTGAGCAGGATGACGTCGTCACCCTCGGAGACCGCCGGGAAGTAGCCGTACACCACCCCGGCGGTCGCCAGCACGCCGTCGGCGGCGAGCCGGTCCAGCCAGTACCGCAACCGGGGCCGGCCCTCGGTCTCGACGAGCTCGTCGTAGGTCGGGTCGTTCGGACCGCCCCGCCCGCCGCGCAGCCCCCACTGGCCGCGGAACACCGCGCGCTCGTCGAGGTGGCGGGCGAAGTCGGCGACCGCCAGCCCCTTGATCACCCGGGTGCCCCAGAACGGCGGGGCGGGAATCTCCACGTCGGCGGCGACGTCGGAGCGGGCCGGCACCTCGACGGGCTTGTCCTCGCCCTTGCGCTGCGCGGCGATCCGCTTGGACCGCTCGCGGCGCTCCCGGCGTTCGGCCTTCTTCTGGGCCGCCGCGACGGCCTCCGGGCTGTTCGGGTCCAGCCCCCCGCCGCGCTTGACGGTCATGATGTCGTCCATCAGCCGCAGGCCCTCGAACGCGTCGCGGGCGTAGTGCACCTCGCCCTTGAAGATCTCGGCAAGGTCGTCCTCGACGTAGGCCCGGGTCAGCGCCGCGCCGCCGAGCAGCACCGGCAGTCCCTCGGCGACCCCGCGGTCGTTCATCTCCTCGAGGTTCTCCTTCATGATCACCGTGGACTTCACCAGCAGCCCGGACATGCCGACCACGTCGGCCTTCTTCTCGACGGCGACGTCGAGGATGGTGGCGATCGGCTGCTTGATCCCGAGGTTGACCACCTCGTAGCCGTTGTTGGAGAGGATGATGTCGACCAGGTTCTTGCCGATGTCGTGCACGTCGCCCTTGACGGTGGCCAGCACGATACGGCCCTTGCCGGAGTCATCCTCGGATTTCTCCATGTGCGGTTCCAGGTAGGCCACCGCGGCCTTCATCACCTCGGCGGACTGCAGCACGAACGGCAGCTGCATCTGCCCGGAGCCGAACAGCTCGCCGACCGTCTTCATGCCGGCCAGCAGGTCGTCGTTGATGATCCCCAGCGGCGGCTTGACCGCCATCGCCTCGTCCAGGTCGGCTTCCAGACCGTTGCGCTCCCCGTCGACGATGCGCCGGGCCAGCCGTTCCAGCAGCGGCAACTTGGCCAGCTCGGCGGCCCGGGTCTCCTTCGACGACGCCGCCGACACGCCCTCGAACAGCCGCATCAGCTCCTGCAGCGGGTCGTAGCCCTCGCGGCGGCGGTCGTAGACGAGATCGAGCGCTGTCTCACGTTGTTCAGCGGGAATCCGGTTCATCGGCAGGATCTTCGAGGCGTGCACGATCGCCGAGTCCAGCCCGGCCTCCTGGCATTCGTGCAGGAACACCGAGTTGACCACTTGGCGGGCGGCTGGGTTCAGCCCGAACGAGATGTTGCTCAAACCCAGCGTGGTCTGCACGTCGGGGTGGCGACCCTTGAGCAGCCGAATCGCCTCGATGGTCTCGATGCCGTCCCTGCGGGATTCCTCCTGGCCGGTGGCGATGGTGAACGTCAGGGTGTCGATGAGGATCGAAGACTCTTCGACGCCCCAATTCCCGGTGATGTCGGCGATCAGCCGCTCGGCGATCGCCACCTTCTTCTCCGCGGTGCGGGCCTGGCCCTCCTCGTCGATGGTCAGCGCCACCACCGCCGCGCCGTGCTCGGCGACCAGCTCCATGGTCTTGACGAACCGGGACTCCGGGCCGTCGCCGTCCTCGTAGTTGACCGAGTTGATGATGCTACGCCCGCCCAGGTGCTCCAGGCCGGCCCGCAGCACCGGGGTCTCGGTGGAGTCCAGCACGATCGGCAGCGTCGAGGCGGTGGCCAGCTTGGCCGCGATCACGGCCATGTCCACCGCGCCGTCCCGGCCGACGTAGTCCACGCACAGGTCCAGCACGTGCGCGCCGTCGCGGGTCTGGTCCTTGGCGATGTCGAGGATCTTGTCGTAGTCCTCGGCGAGCATCGCGTCGCGGAACGCCCGGGAACCGTTGGCGTTGGTGCGCTCGCCGATCACCAGGATCGAATTGTCCTGACGCAGCGTGGTCATGGAATACAGCGACGACACCGCCGGCTCGTAGCTCACCTGTCGGGTGCCCTGCTGGGTCCGGCTCACGGCTTCGGCCACCCGGCGGATGTGTTCCGGGGTGGTGCCGCAGCAGCCGCCGACCATCGACAACCCGAACTCGGCGACGAAACCCGACAGCGCCTCGGCCAACTCCTCGGGTGTCAGCGGGTATTCGGCGCCGTTGCGGCCCAGCACCGGCAGCCCGGCGTTGGGCATCACCGACACCGGGATGCGGGCGTTGCGGGACAGGTAGCGCAGGTGCTCGCTCATCTCGGCGGGCCCGGTGGCGCAGTTCAGCCCGATCATGTCGACGCCGAGCGGTTCGACCGCGGTCAGCGCCGCACCGATCTCGCTGCCCAGCAGCATGGTGCCGGTGGTCTCCACGGTGACGTGGGTGATGATCGGGATGAATCGCCCGGCCTGCGCCATCGCCCGGCGCGACCCCAGCACCGCGGCCTTGAGTTGCAGCAGGTCCTGGCAGGTCTCCACCAGGATGGCGTCGGCGCCCTCCTCCAGCATCCCCAGCGCGGCCTCGATGTAGGCGTCCCGGATCACCGCGTACTCGGTGTGGCCCAGCGTCGGCAGCTTGGTCCCCGGCCCCATCGAGCCCAACACGTAGCGCTTGCGGTCGGGGGTGCTCAGTTCGTCGGCGACCCGGCGGGCGATCGCGGTGCCCTTGGCGGAGAGCTCGCGGATCTTGTCGGCGATGTCGTAGTCGCCGAGGTTGGACAGGTTGCAGCCGAAGGTGTTGGTCTCCACCGCGTCGGCGCCGGCCTCGAAGTAACCGCGGTGGATGGCCTCCAGCACATCGGGGCGGGTCTCGTTGAGGATCTCGTTGCAGCCCTCGAGCCCGAGGAAATCGTCCAGGGTGAGGTCGGCGGCCTGCAGTTGGGTGCCCATGGCACCATCACCGACCAGGACGCGGCGCGACGCGGCATCCAGCAGGTCGGTGTCGTAACCGGGTTTGCTCACGCCACTCATTCCGACGAGCGTAGTCGGTCTATTGATATCTGCAGAAATGCTCTGCCTGCACTCCGCCCCGCGGGCCGGTACAAGCCTTACCCTGGCGGTGTGAGTCCATCCGATGATGTCCCGGCGCTGCCGGATCTGCGCGACACCATCGTGGTGGCGGCGTTCGAGGGGTGGAACGACGCCGGCGACGCGGCCAGCGACGCGGTGCAGCACCTGGAATCCATCTGGGCGGCCCGGCTGATCGTCGAGATCGACGACGAGGCGTACTACGACTACCAGGTGAATCGCCCGGTGATCCGGCAGATCGACGGGGTCACCCGGGAGCTGGTGTGGCCGTCGATCCGGGTCTCGCACTGCCGGCCGCCCGGCAGCGCCCGCGACATCGTGCTGATGCACGGCGCCGAGCCCAACATGCGCTGGCGCACCTTCTGCGCCCAGCTGGTGGCGCTCATCGAGCAGTTGCAGGTCGACACCGTGCTGATCCTGGGGGCGCTGCTGGCCGACACGCCGCACACCCGGCCGGTGCCGGTGTCGGGAACCGCCTATTCAGCGGAGTCGGCGGAGCGGTTCGGCCTGACCGAGACCCGCTACGAGGGCCCCACCGGGATCACCGGGGTCTTCCAGGACGCCTGCGTGGCGGCCGGCATCCCGGCGGTGTCGTTCTGGGCGGCGGTGCCGCACTACGTCTCGCAGCCGCCCAACCCCAAGGCGACGGTGGCGCTGCTGCGCCGCGTCGAGGACACCCTCGACATCGAGGTGCCGCTCGGCGAGCTGCCGGCCCAGGCCGAGGAGTGGGAGCAGGCCGTCACCGAGATGGCCGCCGAGGACGACGAGATCGCCGAATACGTGGCAACCCTCGAGCAGCGCGGCGACGCCGAGGTCGACATGCACGAGGCGCTGGGCAAGATCGACGGCGACGCGCTGGCCGCCGAGTTCGAGCGGTACCTGCGCCGGCGGCGGCCCTGACCGGGCGCCGCGGCCGGCTCAGGACTTCCCCACGTCCTGGGTGTAGGCGCTGGTGGACCGGCCGAGCGCGGCGACCTCGGCATCCATCCGGGCCAGCAGCCCGGCCGCTTGCTTGCGGACCGGCGCCTCCGCGAACGCGGTCGACAGGAAGGGCTTGAGCCAGCGCAGCAGCCCCACCCAGCCCGGGCAGTAGACCCGGGTGCGGCGGCGTTCGATGCCCTTGACGAACGCGTCGGCGCAGTCGGCCACCGACGTGGTCCTGTTCAACGGCCAGGGCAGCTTGGCCAGCATCTCCGCGGCGGTCGGCAGGTCGGCCTTGACGTCGCGGACCAGTGCGGTGTCGATCCAGGACATGTGCGCCGAGCCGACGGTCACCCCCAGGTGGGCGACCTCCAGGCGCAGGGTGTTGGCCAGGTGTTCGACGCCCGCCTTCGATGCGTCGTAGGGCACCATGCCCGGTGCGGCGACGAACGCCGCCAGCGAGGACACGATCAGCACGTAGCCGCGCCGTTCGATGACGGCCGGCAGGGTGGCCCGCACGGTGTGGAACACGCCGACCAGGTTGACGTCGATCACCTTGCGGAACGCTTCGGGGTCCACCCCCAGGGCGGTCCCGTAGCTGGCGATCCCGGCGTTGGCGACGACGGTGTCGATGCCGCCGAAGCGCGCCACCGCCTGATCGGCGGCGGACTGCATCGCCGACAGGTCGCGCACGTCGGCGACGACGGTCAGCACCCGGTCGTCCCCCAGGTCGGCGGCCACTGCCTTGAGCTTGACCTCGTCCAGGTCGGTCAGCACCACCCTGGCACCCCTGGCATGCAATCGTCGGGCGGTCTCGGCGCCGATCCCGTGGGCGCCACCGGTGATGAAGACGACTTGATTGTTGACGGAAGCCATGACTGGCAACCTACAGCGCCACCCCGAGCAGTGCATCCACCGTGGTGGCGACGAGCCCCGGAGCGGCCGCGTCATGGCCGCCGTACTCGAGCGCGTCGGTGCTCCAGCCGTCCAGCGCGGCAAGTGCCTTCGGGGTGTCGAGGTCGTCGGCCAGATAGCGTCGCACCCGCGAGATCACGTCGTCGGCAGCCGGCCCGGCCGGCAGCGCGACCGCCGTCCGCCACCGGTGCAATCGCGCATCCGCGTCGTCGAGCACCTGCGTGTCCCAGCACCGGTCGGCGCGGTAGTGCCCGGCCAAAAGACCCAGCCGGATCGCCGCCGGCTCGACGCCACGGGCACGCAGCCCCGACACCAGCACCAGGTTGCCCCGGCTCTTGCTCATCTTGTGCCCGTCGAGTCCGATCATGCCGGCGTGCACATAGTGGCGGGCGAATCGCCGTTCGCCGGTGACCGATTCGGCGTGCGCCGCGGAGAATTCATGATGGGGGAAGACCAGGTCCGACCCGCCGCCCTGGACGTCCAGGCCGGTGCCGATACGGCTCAGCGCGATCGCCGAGCATTCGACGTGCCAGCCGGGCCGGCCCGGGCCGAACGGCGACGGCCAGTTGGGCTCGCCGGGACGGGCGGCCCGCCACATCAGCGCGTCGAGCCGGTCGGTCTTGCCCGGCCGGTCCGGGTCGCCGCCGCGTTCGGCGAACAGCGCCAGCATGGTGTCGCGGTCGTAGCCGGATTCGTAGCCGAACTGCTCGGTGGCATCCGCACGGAAGTAGACGTCGGGATGATCGCCGTCGAGGATGTAGGCCGCCCCGGCGGCCAGCATTTTCTCGACCAGTTCGACGACCTCGGTGACGGCCTCGGTGACCGCGACGTAGTGCCGCGGCGGCAGCACCCGCAGCGCCGTCATGTCGGCGGCGAACAACCCGATCTGGCCGGCCGCCAGATTCTGCCAGTCGACGCCGTCACGGTCGGCCCGCTCGAACAGCGGGTCGTCGACGTCGGTGACGTTCTGGACGTAGTTCACCTGGTGCCCCGCGTCCAGCCAGACCCGGTTGACCAGGTCGAACGCCAGATAGGTGGCGGCGTGGCCGAGATGGGTGGCGTCGTAGGGGGTGATGCCGCAGACGTACATGGTGGCGGTCGGGCCCGGGCTGACCGGGCGGACCTGCCGGTCGGCGGTGTCATACAAGCGGAGCGCCGGCCCCTGCCCGGGCAGTGCCGGGACAGGGGGTGCCGACCACGAGTGCATACCGTCGACCTTAGAGCGGGCTGTCAGCCGATCACCTGCTGGATCGCGTCCAGCAGCAGCGGCGCCACGTCGCGGCGGCACATCAGCAGGTCCGGCAGATACGGGTCGGGCTGGTTGTAGCGCAGCGGCGAGCCGTCCAGCCGCGATGCGTGCATGCCGGCGGCCAGCACCACCCCCGCCGGCGCCGCCGAGTCCCACTCCCACTGCCCCCCGGCGTGCAGGTAGGCATCCACGTCGCCGCGCACCACCGCCATCGCCTTGGCGCCGGCCGATCCCAGCGGCACCAGCTCGATCGGGACGGTCTGCGCGACCCGGCGCACGATCGCCGGGGCGCGGCTGGCGCTCACCGCGACCCGCACCGTGTGCGGGACGCCGGTGAGCGCACCGGCTCCGGCCAGCCCGGCCACGGTGTCGGTGCGGTAGACGGCGTTGCCGCGGGCCGGCAGCGACACGGCGGCATCGGTGACGCCCGGTTGCCCGCCTCCGCCGCGCTGCCACAGCGCGATGTGCACCGCCCAGTCGTCGCGGCCCGGCGTGGCGAACTCCCGGGTGCCGTCCAGCGGGTCGATGATCCACACCCGGTCGGCCTGCAGCCGTGCCAGATCGTCGGGGGATTCCTCGCTGAGCACCGCGTCGCCCGGACGGGCGGTGTGCAGCCGGCCCAGGATCATCGCGTTGGCCCGCTGGTCACCGAGGTCGCCGAGGCGCGGCGGGTAGTCGAACCCGACTTCCTCGCGAACTTCCAGCAGCAGCTCCCCGGCTTCGGCGGCCAGTTCGGCGGCCAGCGCCGCGTCGGTCAGCGTCACGGTGGGAATTATCGCCGACTTCGGGCAACCGGGTGACAGCGCGGGGCTAGAACGCCGGCCACGGGATGGGCCGGTAGCGGTCCGGCCGCGGCATCACCGGACGCTGCACCAGCTCGCGGGCGCGCCGGCGCAGCGCCCCGATCTCGGCGTCGGTCAGATGCGGCTTCAGCGCCTCGGCCAGTGACCCGTCCAAAGCCGAGATCAGCCCCGACACCGCGGCCAGCGTCTTGTCGTCGATCCGCTGACCGGCCCAGCCCCACAGCACGGTGCGCAGCTTGTCCTCGGTGTGCAGGCTGACCCCGTGGTCGACACCGTAGATGCTGCCGTCGGCCCCGCGCAGGATGTGGCCACCCTTGCGGTCGGCGTTGTTGATCAACACGTCCAGCACCGCCATCCGCCGCAGCCGGACATCGTCGGCGTGCACCAGCGTCACCGGCTCGCCGGTGTAGTCGTGGGCGTGCAGCACCGGCAGATAACCGGGCGGCAGCCGGCCGGCAGGCACCAGGTCCACCGGGTCGAGTCCGGGCCTGTCCCCGGCGCCGGCTACCTCATCGGGTTGATCGATCCACAGCTGCAGCATCCCGATGCCTGCCGGACCCAACCGAATGATGGTGTAGGGCACGATGTTCCAGCCCAGTTGCACCGAGATCAGGTATGCCGCCAGCTCCCGGCCGGCCAGCGTCCCGTCCGGGAAATCCCACAGCGGCTGCTCGCCGGCGACCGGCTTGTAGACGCAGTGCACCCGGTGCTCACCGAGCGTCGCCTCGCACAGGTAAGTGGCATTGCTCGCCGACCGGATGCGTCCCAGGACGGTGAGCTCCCCGTGCCGCAGCGCCGCGCGATCGTCAGGACTCGGGCTCATCGCCGGGACCGGGCATGGCGCCGCGGCGATAGCCGTTGGTGCGCACGCAGATGTGCCCGTCGGGGTCCAGCGGCTCGTCGCAGAGCGGGCAGGGCGGACGGCCCGCCGAGATGACATGGGTGGAGCGGGTGGCGAACTGCCGCGCGGACTCCGGCGTCAAGAACACCCGCACCGCGTCCGGCCCCTCCTCGGTGTCGTCGAGCACCACCGATGCGTCGAACTCGGCATCGGTCACCGCCAGCAGTTCGACCACCACGGTCTGCGCCTCCGAATCCCAGCCCAGCCCCATGGTGCCCACCCGGAACTCGGCATCCACCGGCGTGACCAGCGGGTTGAGGTCCTCGACCTCGGCGGGTTCCGGGGGCACCGGGGTGCCGAACCGGCGGTGCACCTCCAGCAGCAGCGCCCCGATGCGCTCGGCCAGCACCGCGACCTGCTGCTTCTCCAGGATCACCGACACCACCCGCTCGTCGTGCACCGCCTGCAGGTAGAACGTGCGGTTTCCGGGCTGGCCGACGGTCCCGGCCACGAAGCGGTCGGGACTGCGGAAGACGTGGATTGCGCGGGCCATGGCATCTCCAAAATACCGGCCGGGGCGGCCCCGCCGGAATTTCTCGGAATTTCGTTATCTACCCGGTAGACCCGCCGACCGTGGCATCGCTGCCGCCGGTGGCCGGCGGTGCGTCCAGCGCGGCCGCCAGCCGGGCGCCGGTGTGGTTGAGGTGGATGACGAACGGGCGCAGCGCCGTGTAGCGGATCACGCTCATCGACGCCGGGTCGGCGGTGACCCGCTGAAAACTGTCCAGGTGGGTGCCGAGCGCGTCGGCGATGACGGCCTTGATCACGTCACCGTGGGTGCAGGCCAGCCACAGCACGTCGGTGCCGTGCCGGTCGGCCAGCCGCTGGTCGTGGTCGCGCACCGCGGCCACCGCCCGGGTCTGCACCTGCGCCAGCCCTTCGCCGCCGGGGAACACCGCCGCGCTGGGGTGGGCCTGCACGACCTTCCACAGCTGCTCGCCGGTGAGCTCGGCCATGGCGCGGCCCGTCCAGGCGCCGTAGTCCACCTCGGTGAGGCGCTCGTCGACGATCGGCTCCAGCTGCAGCGCGGCGACCAGCGGCGCGATGGTGCTGCGGCACCGCAGCAGCGGCGAACGCACCAGCGCCTTGATCGGCAGACCGCCGACCCGCTCGACCAACCGCGCGGCCTGCCCCCTGCCCACCTCGTCGAGATCGACGCCCGCGGACCGGCCCGCCAGCACACCGGCGGTGTTCGAGGTGGACCTGCCGTGCCGCAGCAGGATGACGGTCACAGCGCCGCCCCGGTCAGCACCCCGGATGCCAGCAGCGCCAGGATCGTCACGCCGACGATCAATCGGTAGCCGACGAACCAGTACATGCCGTGGCGCACCAGGAACCGCAGGAACCAGGCCACCGCCGCGTAGCCCACGCCGAACGCGATCAGGGTGGCCACCAGCAGTTGCGGGCCGGTGGCGCTCATGCCGGCGGCGACCGGTTCGAACGCGTCGGGCAGCGAGAACAGCCCGGAGGCGAACACCGCCGGGATGGCCAGCAGGAAACCGAAGCGGGCGGCCAGTTCCCGGTCCAGCCCGAGGAAGAGCCCGGCGCTGATCGTCGCCCCCGACCTCGACACCCCCGGCACCAGCGCCAGGGTCTGGGCGAAACCCACCACGATGGCGTCGACGTAGCTCAGCTGCCCGGCGTGGCGGGTCTGCCGGCCGAAGTATTCGGCGGCGGCGATCACCACCGAGAACACCACCAGTGCGGTGGCCACCACCCACAGATTGCGCACCCCGGAGCGAATCTGGTCGGTGAAGACCAGCCCCAGCACGCAGATCGGGATGGTGCCGATGATCACATACCAGCCCATCCGGTAGTCGACGTCGCGACCGACCGGGAGGTCCCGGCTCCCCCGGCCCGCCGCGACCCGGGTCCCGGCCATCGCGGCGATGACACCCGCCAGCCAGGCTTTCGCGATCCGGGCGATGTCGCGGGCGAAATAGACCAGCACGGCAGCTTCGGTGCCCAACTGGGTCACCGCGGTGAACGAGGCGCCGGCGTCGCCGGCGAAGAACAACCGCGACACCACCGCCAGGTGGCCCGATGACGACACCGGCAGGAACTCGGTCAACCCCTGCACGATCGCCAGCACGACCACCTGCAGCCACGACATCGCTGTGACTGCGGACGCATCCAGGGGCACGACGACGACCGTACCGCGCGGCGGTGGCGACGGCGGGCCGGCGCCACGGCCCGCAGCGTCAGTGGGCGGCCGCCACCGCGTCGCGAACCGCCGCCGCCAGACTGCGCTCGTCGCTGACGTCGATGTCGACCAGTGACCGGCTCGACGTGGCGACCACGTCCTCGGCCTGCGGCACCGGCCCGGCCAGGCGAGGCCGGTAGACCTCGATGAGCAGCAACTGGTGTTCGACGCGGAAGGCGAAGCTGCGGCCATCGCCGACCTGCCCGAACCCGCTGGCGAAGACTCCGGTCGAGATGTCTTCGATGGCGAATTCCCGACCGGCCGGCCTCCGGTCCGCGGCGATGGTCATGGGGGGAGGATACCGTCGTGCCGCGCTCTGCGGATCGAGGCGAGCCGGATCGGCCGGACCGCTTTCCTTAGAATCGGATTCCGACCCCGACCAGCCCACCAGTGAAGGCCGATCCCCGTGCCCCAGCACCGCAACCGCCGGTACCGGATGCTGCTCGCCGCCCTGTTGGTTGCGCTGGCGAGCGTGCCGGGGTGTTCGTCGGGTGCGCTGGGCACCGCGCCGCCGACGATCGAACCGGCGCGGCCCGCCGTGTCCCCACCACAGTCGCTGCCGCCGGCCGGCACGGTGCGGCCATTCACCGGCGACGCCGCCGTCGCCATGTTCGACCCGGACACCGCACAGCTGGTGGCACTGACGCCCGGTGCGGACCAGCACTCGCCGGCGACGCTCACCCTGCTGAGGGCCGGCCGGGACCGGCCGCGGATCCTCGCGCTGCCCGGACCGGCGACCGCACTGACCGGGGACGGCCGGGGTACCGCCTACCTGTCTGCGCGCGGTGGCTATTTCACCGTCGAGCTGAGCTCCGGCCGGATCAACCGGGTCGGTGTCGACGGCGCCGCCGATACCGAATTCACCGCGATCGCCCGCCGGGCCGACGGCGAACTGGTGCTGGGCAGTGCCGACGGCGCGGTGTACACACTGGTGTCCGAGACCGCGGTGGCTCACCGGTCCGAGATTTTCGCCCGGGTCGATTCCCTTGTCGCGCAAGGCGACACCGTCGCCGTGCTGGACCGGGGCCAGACCTCGGTGACCACGATCGGCCCGGACGGCAAACCGCGCTACGCATTGCGCGCCGGAACGGGCGCAACCACGCTGGCCGCCGACCCGCGGGGGCTGGTGCTGGTGGCCGACACCCGTGGCGGTCAGTTGCTGGTCTACGGGGTGGAGCCGCTGATGCTGCGCCAGGCCTACCCGGTGCACGAGGCACCCTATGGCCTGGTCGGCTCCGGTGACCTGGTGTGGGTGTCACAGACCGCCGCGAACACCGTCATCGGTTACGATCTGGCCACTGGAATACCCGTGGAAAAGGTCCGGTACCCAACCGTGCGGCAACCCAACGCGCTGGCCTACGACGAGACGTCGGACACCCTGTACGTGGTGTCGGGAGCGGGTGCCGGGATCCAGGTCGTCGAGCACGCGGCGGGCACCCGTTGACCGCGGCCGGCTGGGACAGCGAGATGTCCGACGACTACGAGTGGGCGCCGTTGCGGCTGCCGCCGGAAGTCACCCGGATCAGCGCGTCCACCCGGTTGTCGATCGAAGCCGAGTACCGTGGCTGGGAACTCACCCGGGTGCGGCTGTACACCGACGGCAGCAGACGGGTGTTGTTGCGCCGCAAGAAAATCCGCCTTGATCAGGCCGCTGGCGCCCGTCCCGCCGACCAGCCGGGACTCTAGCCGATGGGTTTCTACGGCGTGCTGCGCCGGGCGCTGTTCACGGTGCCGGCCGAACGCATCCACACCGTGGCGTTCGCGGCGCTGCGCGGCGCCACCACCGCGGCGCCGGTGCGCCGGCGACTGGTGGCGCGCCTGGCCCCGGCCGATCCGGTGCTGGCCAGCACCGTGTTCGGAGTGCGTTTTCCCGGCCCGCTGGGCTTGGCCGCCGGCTTCGACAAGGACGGCACCGGACTGCACACCTGGGGTGCGCTGGGCTTCGGCTACGCCGAAGTCGGCACCGTCACCGCGGCCCCGCAACCCGGCAACCCGGCGCCGCGGCTGTTCCGGTTGCCGGCCGATCGGGCGCTGCTGAACCGGATGGGGTTCAACAATCACGGGGCCGGGGCGTTGGCGGCCCGGCTCGCGCACCACCGCTCGGACGTGCCGATCGGCGTCAACATCGGCAAGACCAAGGCCACCCCAGCCGAGCGCGCGGTCGACGACTACCGGGCCAGCGCCCGGCTGCTCGGCCCGCTGGCCGACTACCTGGTGGTCAACGTCAGCTCGCCGAACACGCCGGGCCTGCGCGACCTGCAGGCCGTCGAACAGCTGCGGCCCATCCTGGCGGCGGTGCGCGCCGAAACCACCACCCCGGTGCTGGTCAAGATCGCACCGGACCTGGCCGGTGCCGACGTCGACGCCATCGCCGACCTGGCCGTCGAATTGGGCCTGGCCGGCATCGTGGCCACCAACACCACGGTGGCCCGCGACGGGCTGGCCACCCCGGGGGTGGATGCGCTCGGCCCCGGCGGGGTGTCCGGGCCACCGGTGGCCCGCCGGGCCCTGCAGGTGCTGCGCCGGCTCCATGCCCGGGTGGGCGACCGGCTGGTGCTGATCAGCGTCGGCGGCATCGAGACCGCCGACGACGCCTGGGAGCGCATCACCGCCGGCGCCTCGCTGCTGCAGGGCTATACCGGCTTCATCTACGGCGGCGGGTTGTGGGCCAAACACATTCACGACGGCCTGGCCCAGCGGTTGCACGCCGGCGGTTACGCGTGTCTGGCCGACGCCGTCGGCTCAGCCCACCCCCGCGAGCAGACGTGAAAGCCCCCCATTTCGCTACGAAATGGGGGCTTTCGCGTCTGTTCGCCGGAACTAGCGCTGTACTAGCGCTGTACTAGCGCTGTACTAGCGCTGTTCGTGGGTGCCGACGATGACCGCCCGGGCGATGGCGTGCATGAACAGGTTGAAGCCCAGGTAGGCCGGGGTGGCCCCGTCGGGCAGCTCCAGCTTCTCGACGTCGACGGCGTGCACCGCGATGTAGTAGCGGTGTGGGCCGTGCCCTGCCGGCGGGGCGGCGCCCACGTAGCGCCGCAGTCCGGCGTCGTTGGCCAGGGTCAGGGCGTCACCCGGCAGCAGACTGCCGTCACCGGCGCCCTCCGGCAGCTCGGTGCAGGTGGCCGGCAGGTTGGCCACCGCCCAGTGCCAGAAGCCCGACGCGGTCGGGGCGTCGGGGTCGTAGACGGTGACGGCGAAGCTGCGGGTCTGCTCGGGGAATCCCGACCAGCTCAGCTGCGGGCTGGCGTCCTGTCCGCCGGCACCCATGATCCCGCTGACCTGGGGGGCGGCCAGCGGCTGGCCGTCGGTGACCGATGCCGAGGTCAGCTGGAACGACGGTAGCTGCGGCAGCGCGGCGTACGGGTCGGGGGCGGTGCTCGCTGTGCTCATGCGGGTCCTCTCATCTGGTGTCGCTAGCAGTGTGTCAGGAAGTGTTCCAGCACGCGCGTACCGAACTTCAGCGCGTCGACCGGCACCCGCTCGTCGACGCCGTGGAACAGCGCGGCGAAGTCCAGTTCCGGCGGCAGCCGCAGCGGGACGAATCCGAAGCAGCGAATACCAAGCCGGGCAAACGCTTTCGCGTCCGTTCCGCCGGACAGCATGTACGGGACGGTACGTGCGCCGCGGTCGCAGGCCAGCAGTGCGGCATTCATCGCCTCGACCAGGTCGCCGTCGAACCCGGTTTCGTAGGGCGGCTGGTCGACGATCCACTCCCGGGTCACGTCCGGGCCGATCAGCGCGTCGACCTCGGCTTCGAATGCGGCCTTGCGGCCGGGCAGCACCCGGCAGTCCACCACGGCCTCGGCCGTCGCCGGGATGACGTTGGCCTTGTAGCCGGCGCGCAGCATGGTCGGGGTGGCGGTGTCGCGCAGGGTGGCGTTCACGATGCGCGCGATCGGCCCCAGCTTGTCGATCATGCCCTCCAGGTCGGGTGAGTGCGGGTCGATGGCCAGCCCCGTCTCCTCACCGACCGCGGCCAGGAACTCCACGACGGCATCGGTGAGCACCAGCGGGAACCGGTGGGCGCCCAGCCGCGCGACCGCCTCGGCGAGCGCGGTGACGGCGTTGTCGTCGTTGATCATCGACCCGTGCCCGGCGCGGCCGGTCGCCCTCAGCCGCATCCAGCAGATGCCCTTCTCCGCGGTCTCGACCAGGTAGAGCCGACGCTCGCCGCCGTCGAGGCGCGGCACCGTCAGCGAGAAGCCGCCGACCTCGCCGACCGCCTCGGTGACGCCGGCGAACAGGTCGGGCCGGTTGTCGACCAGCCAGTGCGTGCCGTACTTGCCGCCGGCCTCCTCGTCGGCGACGAAGGCGAACACCAGGTCACGCGGTGGGGTGACGCCGGCCCGGGCCAGCCGGCGGGCCACCGCGATCATCATGCCGACCATGTTCTTCATGTCGACCGCGCCGCGGCCCCACACGTAGCCGTCCTCGATCGCACCGGAGAACGGGTGCACGCTCCAGTCCGCGGCCTCAGCGGGCACCACGTCGAGGTGGCCGTGGATCAGCAGGGCGCCGCGGGACGGGTCGGCACCGGCCAGCCGGGCGAACACGTTGCCCCGGCCCGGCGCCCCGGACTCGACGTATTCGGTCTGGTAGCCGGCTTCCTCGAGCCGGGCGGCGACCCAGCGGGCGCACTCGGCCTCTCCCCTGGTGGTGTCCGGCTCGCCGGTGTTGCTGGTGTCGAAGCGGATCAGCGCGCTGACCGTGTCGACGACCTCGTCCACCGCGCCACCGACCGGGTCGGTCCATTCCGTCACAGTTACCTTTCCTACCATTGCGCCGCCGAACCGGGTTTGAGTCCGGCGATCCGCATCCGATAGCCTTAGCTGCCCGATGGCAACGTCGGTCCGAGTGGCGGAATGGCAGACGCGCTAGCTTGAGGTGCTAGTGCCCTACTAATGGGCGTGGGGGTTCAAGTCCCCCCTCGGACACAATTCGCTTAGCTAGCTCTCCGGGGGGGCACCACGCTCCTCCGTGGCGTGGACATCGGCGTAGCCGCTCAACTTGTCGGCGAGAATGCGCAGGCCTGCCAGCGTAGCGGCAGGTCTGCGCGTCGGGCCGGCAAGCTCGGTCTTGGAGGACTTCGCGTTTGAGTGCGGCGTTGACCGGTGCCGCTCGTCTACTTCGACGCCAGCGCCTTCGTCAAACTACTCACCACTGAGACAGGGAGCTCGCTGGCGACCGCGCTATGGGACGGCTGCGATGCCGCATTGTCCAGCCGCCTGGCCTACCCCGAAGTCCGCGCCGCACTCGCTGCAGCGGCCCGTAATCGCGACCTAACCGAATCCGAGCTCGCCGGCACCGAGCGCGACTGGGAGGACTTCTGGGCCGCCACCCGCCCAGTCGAACTCACCGCGACGGTTGAACAGCACGCCGCCCACCTCGCCCGAGCCCACGCCTTGCGCGGAGCCGAAGCGGTTCGTCTGGCCAGCGTGCTGGCTGTCGGCGAACCCGGCCTGATCGTCGCCGTCTGGGACCGACGCCTGCACGCCGGGGCTCAAGCCGCCGGGCGCCGGGTCGCGCCCGCCCAGCTTGATTCCTGGCCGACCGCTTGACGTCAGAGTGGGCCGGCCATGGGGCCCGCTGAGTGACTACGCTGGCGGAAAAGCCAGGCCGGCCTTATCGGGGACGACGCGATGGACAGATCGAGCGGTTTCGCGCACCAGACGACGGCGCGCACGTTCCGCGACCGCCGCGAGGCGGGCCGCGTGCTGGCCGCGGAGTTGTCGGCCTACCGCGGCAGGGACGACGTGCTGGTGCTGGGACTGGCGCGCGGTGGCATTCCGGTCGGCTGGGAAGTCGCCGCCGCACTGCGGGCGCCCCTGGACGTCTTCCTGGTCCGCAAGCTCGGGGTACCGCACTGGCCGGAGTTGGCGATGGGCGCGCTGGCCAGCGGCGGGCGGGTGGTGATGAACGACCGGGTGGTCGCCGAACTCCACATCTCCGACGAGGCGGTGCGGTCGGTGGTCGAGCGGGAGACCGCCGAGCTGCACCGGCGCGAGGAGCTGTATCGCGGTGGCCGGGCCGCCGCCGAGCTGCCGGGCCGGGTGGTGATCCTGGTCGACGACGGTATCGCCACCGGCGCCAGCATGCGGGTGTCGGTTCAGGCGGTTCGGGCGGCCGGCCCGGCATCGATCGTCGTCGCGGTGCCGGTCGGGCCGGCGTCGGCATGCCGCGACATCGCCCGGATAGCCGACGACGTGGTGTGCGCGACCAGCCCGGCCGGGTTCAGCGCTGTCGGTCAGGTGTACCTGGATTTCCACCAGGTCAGCGACGCCGAAGTGACTGAGCTGCTGGCCACGCCGACCGAACGCGACTGACGGCGGGTCAGTCGGCCCTCTGGTCGTCGCCGATGGTCACGGTGTCGGCCACCGCCGGGTCAGCTGACCCGGCACTCGCCTCGTCGGCGCCCTCATCGGCACCCTCATCGGCACCCTCGTCGGCATCATCATCGGCGCCATCACCGTCCTCGTCGGCATCGCCGGTCGCCGGTTCGGCCCGCTGACGGCGGCGATCCCGCAGCGCATCGACGGTCAACAGCAGCACCCCCAGCGCACTGGCACCGATGCACACCCAGGCCACCAGTGCATTGCTGGTCACCACGGCGAACACCAATGCGGCAAGGCCGATGACGGCCAGCACCAACGCGATGATCAGCATCGGTCAACCTCCAGCCAATGGGCGAAATGGGTTCCGCTTCTCGAAGCCGCCCATGAGCGGTCGACTCCCCGGGTCAGCTACTACCCTCGGCCGAACTGGTTGAATCCGCCGCCGTCGTTGGCTGCGCCGGAGTCGACCGGAGCGGCCGAACCGCGCTGCCCGAGCTCCTCGAGCTGGGATTCCAGGTACGTCTTGAGGCGGGTGCGGTACTCCCGCTCGAAGGTGCGCAGTTGCTCGAGCCGGCCCTCCAGCACGGTGCGCTGCTGGTTGATCGTCCCCATGATCTCCGAATGCTTGCGCTCGGCGTCGGCCTGGAGCGCATCGGCCTTCTCCTGGGCCTGACGCAGTTGGTTCTCCGAGCGGCTCTGGGCGTCGGCAAGCATCGCGTCGGCGCGCTGGCGCGCCTCGGTGACCGTGGTTTCAGCGGTGTGCCGAGCCTCGCCGAGGATCTGGTCGGCATTGGCCCGCGCGTCGGCCATCAGCTTCTCCGACTCGGCTTTGGCGGTGCCGGTCAGCCGATCGGCGGTGTCCTGGGCCAGTGCCAGCACCCGGGCGGCCTTGAGGTGCTGATCCTCGGTGACCACCTCGACCGCAGCCGGCCTCTCGGCCTGCTGCACCACCGGCTCCCGCACCGGTTCCGGCTCGTAGAGCGGAATGGCTCCGGTGGCCTGTGCCGCCCCGCCGGCCCGCGCCGCAGCCACTTCCTGGTCCAATTCGTTGACCCGCTGGCGAAGGTCCGAGTTCTCCTCGATGAGCCGGGTCAGCTCCCCCTCGACCAAGTCGAGAAAGGCATCGACCTCGTCTTCGTTGTAGCCGCGCTTCCCGATGGGCGGTTTGCTGAACGCCACATTGTGCACGTCGGCCGGTGTCAGTGGCATGGTCTGCCCCCTTAAATCTGGACGGTAACACCGATCTGGCACGTGACGGCCGATCGGCGAATTTGGTAGCCGTGCTGTAACTGCCGTCCATCCTGTCACACCAGACGCGGGAGTCGGCAACGAGATTGATATTAAGAATGAATTTCAAACCGATGCCAAAGAAATCTCGCACCAGCAAACACGCCAAGGCGCAGACTCGACCGGCCGGCCTCGAGCCCGAGAGCACCGCGCCGCGAAGCCACCCGCCGCTACCGCAACCCTGCCCGAGACCGGCAACCAGAGCCGGGGCCGGATTATTTACGAATATGATCCGTATTAAATTGGCAGGCGATCGGCTGGCCAGCCGAGATGACGGCACGGCGAATCGGAAGGACACCCGAGATGACAACCAATGACGTGGTCATGGCGACGAGCGCGGCGGATTCGGCGGCGGTGGACGAGGTGCGGGACCGCTATGCGGAGCTGCTGGGCCGCCAGGCCGCGCTCGGCGCGGCGATGTTCGCCTCGGTGAGCAGCGCCGGCCCGGCCTTCGACGATGCCCACCGCGCCGTCCAGGAGTTCATCGATGTCGTGGTGCGACCGCAGCTGCGGGCCGCGGTGGAGCTGTTCTACCCGGCGTCGGCGGGCGTCGAGCGGGCCCGGCTGCTGGTCGAGGGGCTACTCGGCGAGACCCACCTGGCCGAGCAGGCCGCCGCCCGCATCGCCCGGGACAACGACCGGGTGCAGATCGCCGCTCACGTGGAGTCCCTCCGGGTGATTCTCGAGGCGTTGCTGGGCAAGGTCGCCGAGCTCTTGTTGCCGGCGCTGGCCGAGACCAGCGGGGTTTCGCTGGCCGACCTGGCGGCGCAGCTGCCCGGGCAGCCGGTGGCCACCGACCAACCCGCGCAGGCCGGACATGGCCATGCCGGGTGCAGCTGCGGCGAGGAAGACGAGGAATTTCCCGAGCTCGACGTCCGAGAGATTCCGCACGCGATCCGGCACGCGACGGTCTTCGGCGCGTTCGATGCGGTTCCGGTCGGCGGCTCGATGATCCTGGTCGCGCCGCACGACCCGGTTCCGCTGCTGCACCAGCTCGCCGAGCGCAGCGGCGGCCGTATCGCGGTCGGCTACGAGCAGCGCGGCCCGGACGCCTGGCGGCTGCGCCTGACCCGGGTCTGACCAGCGGCAGACCTCACGCTTCTCCTGGTCAGCCGGGGTACTCCAGCGCCAGTGTCATCCCGAAAAACGTCACCAGCAGCAGCACCATGATCGACAGGTCGAGGCGGACGTTGCCGATGGTCAGCTGCGGTATCAACCGCCGGAGCAGCTTCACCGGCGGATCGGTGACGCTCATGATGGTCTCCAGGATCACCACGGTGGCGCCACGCGGATGCCAGTCCCGGCTGAAGGAGCGGATGAACTCCACGACGATCCGGGCGATCAACAACAGCCAGAACACGAACAGCGCGAAACCGAGGATGTGGAAGGACAGCGCCAACGGACTTCGACCTCACTGATCGCCGGGATGTCGACGGCGACTCTTGCCGGCCGACTCGATTGCCCGTCAGCCTACCGAGTGGTGTGCTGTGCGCCCGATCCGCCGGTCCGCGGGTTGAGTCTCCCCGGCGGCGCGACTACCGGTAGGCGTAGAAGCCGGTCTCGGCGATCCGGCGACGCTCCTCCGGCGAGACGTCGACATCCGCCGGCGACAGCAGGAACACCTTGGTCGCCACCTTGTCGAACGACCCGCGCAACGCGAAGGCCAACCCGGCGGCGAAGTCGACCAGTCGTTTGGCGTCGGCGTTGTCCATCGACACCAGGTCCATGATGACCGGGGTGCCGTCGCGGAACCGCTCGCCGATGGTGCGGGCCTCGCTGTAGTCCTTGGGTCGCAGCGTGGTGATCTTGGACAGCGCGCTGGACTCGTCGAACGCCATCGCGACCCGGCGCGGGTCCATGGCCAGGGCGCCGCGGGTCGACCCGCGCAGCGACGCGAAACGGGACCGCTCGAACTCCCGCGGCCGGAATCGCGGTTCCCGGGGGTCCCCGTCGTAACCGCCGCCGCGGTAGCTCCCGGCCGAGTCGTCGTACTCGCGGTCCTCGAAACGATCCCCGTAGCGGTCCTCGCCCCGGCCTTCTCCGCGACCGTAACCGTCCTCGGAGAACCGCTCGGCCCGGCGGGAATACCCGCGCGCGCCGGCCCGGTCGGCCCGGTCGGCCCGGTCGTCGCTGTCGTCGTAGTAGTCGTCGTCGTAGTCGTCCATCGGAGCCATCCCGAAGTAGGCCTTGACCTTGTGCAGTGTGCTCATCATTAGACCCTTCTAGGCTGCAGGCGATTGGTGTCGGTGATGAAGATGTGACTGGAGTGACTGCTCACGGTGACGGTAGCGGTCGCGGGCCGGTTGGCGCGGGATCGACACGCACACACGGCGCGGCGTGTCGTGCCCCGAATTTCGCCGGCGCCGGGGCCGCCGGCGCCACCGGCCGCTCATTCCAGCCACACCAGCGATGCGATCCGGCCCGTGCGCCCGTCGCGCCGGTAGCTGAACAGTTGCCGGTCGGCCGCCGTGCAGCGCGGATCGACGTCGATGGCGGTGATGCCCAAAGTCTTTAGCTGCCTTGCGATTCCGGAACGAAGATCCAGCCCGGGGGTGCCGGCCGGCGTGGTGGTCCGACTGCCCGGCAGAGCCGCCTCGACGGCATCGGCCATCGCCGCGGGCACTTCGTAGTTGCTGCCGCTGACGGCCGGTCCCAGCAGCGCCGAGATATCGGCCGGGCGCGCGCCCAGCTCCCGCATCGCCGCCAGCGTCCGCTCGACGACCCCGGCCTGCGCACCGGCCCGGCCGGCATGCACCGCGGCCACCACCCCGGCGCGGGCATCGGCGAGCAGCACCGGCACGCAGTCGGCGGAGACCACCGCCAGCGCCAGTCGGGGGACGGCGGTCACCAATGCGTCGGTAGCCGCCGCCACGGTGTCGCGCGGCGCCCCGACCACCTCGACCCGGGTGCCGTGCACCTGGTCCATCCACACCACCCGGCCGGCGCCGAGGCCGATCGCGGCGGCCAGCCGGTCCCGGTTGGCCGCGACGGCGGCGGGTTCGTCACCGACATGATCGCCGAGGTTGAAGGAGTCGAACGGCGGTGCCGAAACGCCCCCGGCCCGGGTGGTCGTCACCCGGCGAACGCGAAAGCCCATGAAACCACCTCCGCCTCACCCCGGCCGAGCGTGCGTGGATGTAGGCCCTGCCGACTGAGATCCGTACAACCTCGCACGTTCGCGGCGAAAGAAATCAGCGCCGCATGAACGGCGGAACGTCGACGTCGTCGTCATCGCCGTCGTCGCGGCCGCCGCCGACGCTCACCGTCGCCCCGTTGGTGGGCGCCGGCACGCTGGCGGCTTCCACCGGTTCGAACACCGAAGTGCTGACCTTGCCGGCCTGTCCGGGCACGACGGAGTGCCGGGCCTGGCCGGTGGCCGGCCCGCTGAGCACCGGCTTGCGCCCGGATCCGGAGCTGTCGAAGCCGGCCGCGATGACCGTGACCCGCACCTCGTCGCCGAGCGAGTCGTCGATCACCGTGCCGAAGATGATGTTGGCGTCCTGGTGGGCGGCGTCCTGCACCAGCGAGGCGGCCTCGTTGATCTCGAACAGGCCCAGGTCGCTGCCGCCGGCCACACTCATCAGCACACCCTGGGCGCCCTCCATGGACGCCTCCAGCAGCGGTGAGTTGATCGCGATCTCGGCTGCTTTCAGCGCCCGGCCGTCGCCGCGGGCCGAGCCGATGCCCATCAGCGCGGTGCCGGCGCCGCTCATGATGCCCTTGACGTCGGCGAAGTCGACGTTGATCAAGCCCGGGGTGGTGATCAGGTCGGTGATGCCCTGCACGCCGTTGAGCAGCACCTCGTCGGCGCTGCGGAAGGCGTCCATCAGCGACACCGCGGCGTCGCCCATCTGCAGCAGCCGGTCGTTGGGGATCACGATCAGGGTGTCGCAGCTCTCCCGCAGCGCGGCGATCCCGGACTCGGCCTGGTTGCCGCGCCGCTTGCCCTCGAACGAGAACGGCCGGGTGACCACGCCGACGGTCAGTGCGCCCAGCTTGCGGGCGATGGTGGCGACCACCGGCGCGCCGCCGGTCCCGGTGCCGCCGCCCTCGCCGGCGGTGACGAAGACCATGTCGGCGCCGCGCAGCAGCTCTTCGATCTCGTCCTTGGCGTCCTCGGCGGCCTTGCGGCCCACCTCGGGGTCGGCGCCGGCGCCCAGCCCGCGGGTGGAGTCGCGGCCGACGTCGAGCTTGACGTCGGCGTCGCTCATCAACAGCGCCTGGGCGTCGGTGTTGATCGCGATGAACTCCACGCCCTTGAGGCCCTGCTCGATCATCCGGTTGACGGCGTTGACACCACCGCCGCCGATACCCACGACTTTGATGACGGCCAGATAGTTGTGCGGTGGGGTCATCGGTTGTCTTCCTCCCTGGTGGGACCTGCAGGATGCGGGATTTCCTTCGCTGGGCAAACCCTCAACCTCAACCAAAGGTTTAGAGTTATGTCAAGTTGTTCCGCGCAGTCGCCACAGTAGGGCCGCCGGCCGCGACACCCGGGCAGGCGCGCCGACGCGTCGTGCGCAAATTTTTCCGTGTCCCCGACCGGTCTCCCGCCCGTCTCCGGCCGCCGGTGGTGCAGCAGGCTTCACGTTCGGCGGCGGGCGTGAACCCGGGCTCACGCCCGCCGGAGCGCGGGAACGGGCCGGCGGCTACTTGACGGTGGGCAGATCCGGGCTGGAAACGTCGTAGGTATGGCCGGGCTGGGTCAGCAGCGCCGTCAGCTTCTGCGCCTTCTCCGCGGTCCGGTCGGTGTTTCCCCAGACCACCACCCGGCCATCGGTCAGCGTCAGGGTGACCGAGTCGACCGAGGGGGCCGCCACCCGGCTTACCCGCCCCGCCACGTCGGGCTGCAGCGCGGTCATCACCTGCAGCGCGGCCCTGGTGGCCGGATCGGCCGGCCCGGGATGGTCCGCCTCGAGGTAGGGCAGCATCGGTGGCGGCGGCGCGGTCGCGAAGTCGACCCCGTCGCGGTCGAACAGGTGCGGGCCGTCCGGAAAGTCCTGCACCACCACCGGGATCCGCTCGGTGACGGCGATGCGCAGCGCCGACGGGTACTGCCGCTGCACCCGGACGCTGGCAACCCGCCGGATGACCGCGACGCGGTCGGCTACCTGGCCCGTGTCGATCTGCAGCAGCGGCGTGCCCAGCCGCACCTGCGCGGTGTCGAGCACTTCCTCCCTGGGCACCGCGGCGATCCCGACGACCTCGATGTCGCGCGCCGCCATCACCGGGGTGAAATACAGGATCAGCCCGATTCCGACCACGATCACCACCCCCAGCGCGGTGATCAAGAACATCTTCAGGCCCCGGACGGCACCCCCCGGGATGGCGGTGGGCGCGTCGTCGGGTCGGCCCCTGGCGCGCCGTTTGGCTTCCCGCCGGGCCTGTTCGATCGCCTCCGCGCGGGCTTGGGCCGCCCGCCGTTCCGCGCGTTCCCGCCGGGCCCGCCGGCGCGGGCCCTCGACGTCATCCGGCCCCGGTTCCGGCCCCGGCTCGGGCACCGGCCCCGGCTCGGGCACCGGCCCCGCCTCGGGCACCGGTTGGTCTACCGGCCCCCGAGCCGCGACGGTCGATTGGTCGCCGACCGACTCCGGTGTCGCCGAGTCGTCCGCGTCCCCCGGCTGGATCGTCACAGCACCCCCGGGCGTCCGGGCGCGCTCCGATCGGCCCGTACCCGCAGCGCGGTCACGATCTCCAGGCCCAGCACGGTGACGTCACCGGCGCCCATGGTCACGATGACGTCGCCGTATCCGGCCGCCGCTGCCACCGCCTCCGGCACCGCGGAGAAGTCCGGCAGGTAGTGCACCGGCACCCGGACGTGTTCGGCGATGGTGGCCCCGCTCACCCCGGGCAGCGGCTGTTCCCGGGCGCCGTAGACATCGAGGACGAATACCTCGTCGGCGCCGTCCAGTGCGCGGCCGAACTCGGCGGCGAACGTCGCGGTCCGGGAGTACAGGTGCGGCTGGAACACCACCAGGCTGCGACCGGTCCTGCCTTCGAAGCCGCTCTGCCGCAACATGGTGCGGACCGCGGCCAGTGTCGCGCTGATCTCGGTCGGATGGTGGGCGTAGTCGTCGAAGACCCGCACCGAGGCGGCGGCGCCGACCAACTCGAACCGGCGCCGCACGCCGTCGAACCCGGCCAGCGCGTCGAGCACCGTCTCGGCCGGTGCCCCGACCTCGACCGCCGCCAGCAGCGCGGCCAGCGCATTGAGCGCCATGTGCCGGCCGGGGACCGCCAGACGCATGGTGCGCGGGTAGGGCTCGCCGGCCAGTTGGATGTTTGCGACCGCTCCGGTGCCCTGCTGTTCCCAGTCGAGCAGCCGGCCGGTCAGCCGGCCGTCCGGCGCGCTGCCGTAGGTCGCCACCCGCACGCCGCGAGCGGCGCTGCGCTCGGCCAGGGCGGCCGAACCGGGGTCGTCGGCACAGGCCACCAGCAAACCGCCGGGGGCCAGGCGTGCCACGAACTCGTCGAAAACTGCCGTGTAGGCGTCGGTGCTGCCGAAGAAGTCCAGGTGATCCGACTCGACATTGGTGACCACGGCGACGTTCGGCGCGTATTCCAGCAGCGAACCGTCGCTTTCGTCGGCCTCCGCGACGAAGCAGTCGCCGCTGCCGTGGTGCGCGTTGGTGCCGGCCTCGGCGCCACCCGCTCCCAGTTCCCCGCCGACCGCGAAAGACGGGTCCAGTCCGCAGTGCTGCAGCGCCACCACCAGCATCGACGTCGTCGTGGTCTTGCCGTGCGTGCCGGCGACCAGCAGGGTGGTACAGCCGGCCATCAGTTTGGCCAGCACCGCCGGGCGCAGCAGCACCGGGATGCCGCGCCGCCGCGCCTCGACCAGCTCGGGGTTGGTCTTCGGGATCGCCGCATGCGTGGTGACCACCGCCGTGGCACCCCCGGGCAGCAGATCCAGTGCCGCGGCGTCGTGGCCGATCCGGATCTGCGCGCCGCGGGCAAGCAGCGCACGGACCCCGCGGGAATCCTTGGCGTCCGATCCGGACACCAGCCCGCCGCGGTCCAGCAGGATGCGCGCGATGCCGGACATGCCCGCTCCCCCGATGCCGACCATGTGCACCCGGCGCAGTTCGGCCGGCAGCGCCGCGCCGGTCACGGTCGCCTCCCTTCGCGGGCCTGCCTGGCCACCTCCAGCGCCACCCGGGCCACCCGCCGCGCCGCGTCCGGGTGCCCGGCCTGAGCGGCCGCGGCCGTCATCGCCGCCAGCCGTGGCCCGTCGGCGAGCAGCTCGGCCACCGTGCCGGACACGAAGTCCGGGGTCAACTCGGCGTCGTCGACCAACAGCCCGCCGCCCGCGCTGACCACCGGCAGCGCATTGAAACGCTGCTCGCCGTTGCCGATCGGCAGCGGCACATACACCGCCGGCAATCCGACCGCCGACACTTCGGCGACCGTCATCGCCCCGGACCGGCAGATCGCCAGGTCGGCGGCGGCATAGGCCAGGTCCATCCGGTCCAGGTATCCCAGCGCGACGTAGGGCGGATCGCCGCAAGCAGGCTCGGGAAGCTCGAGGGTGTTCTTCGGGCCGTGCACGTGCAGCACTGAAATCCCTTTGGCAGCAAGTTCTTTAGCGGCAGCGGCGACGGCCGCGTTGATCGACCGGGCACCTTGGGAACCGCCGAACACCAGTAGCACCCGGGCGTCGTCGGCGAAGCCGAACCGAGCGCGGGCCGCCGACCGCGACGCCGCACGGTCCAGCGTGGTGATCGCCGCCCGCACCGGAACGCCGACCACCTCGGCTCCGCGCAGCCCGCAGGCGCCGACCGCGGCCAGCACTCGGGCCGCGCTGCGGGCACCGACCCGGTTGGCCAGCCCGGCGTGCGCGTTGGCCTCGTGGATCACCACCGGAACGCGCCGGCGGCGGATCCCGCGGGCGGCCAGATAGGCCGGCAGCGCCACATAACCGCCGAAGCCCACCACCACGTCGGCATGCACGTCGTCCAGCACCGCCCGGGCCTGCCGCACCGCCCGGCGCACCCGCAGCGGCAGTGCGACCAGGTCGGCGTTGAGCTTGCGGGGCAGCGGAACCGGGGTGATCAGTTCGAGCCGGTACCCGCGATCCGGCACCAGCCGGGTCTCCAGTCCCCGCGCCGTGCCCAGCGCGGTGATCGCAACCCGCGGGTCCAGCGCGACCAGCGCGTCGGCGACGGCCATCGCGGGCTCGACATGGCCGGCGGTGCCGCCACCGGCCAGCACGACCGATATCGGCGCAGCGCGAGCCGGCTCCTCCACCGAGTCGTTCACTCCTCTAACGCCGACCTTCCAGTGTGCGCGTGCGCCCGCGGGTCGGACGCTGGCCGGCTTGCCGCCGACCGCCTCCATGATGCTCCCCCGGCAACGGGCGATGCCCCCCGGAACGGCGTACCGGCTGAGCCGCCGGGCGGGGACGCCCGGTTCGCCCACCCCGGTCCCGGGCCGGCGCCGGCTCCGCCGCCCGCTGCCGCGGCGCCGGTTGGGGTCGCGACCGGAGCCGGTCCCGCAGCGCTTCGACGCGGGTCGGCGCGTACGGCTCGGGCAGCGGCAGCCGCAGCAGCCGGTTCATCCGGTCGTCGTTTCCGGCCCGCAGCGCGGCCACCGCCTCGGGTTCGTGCCGAGCCGCGTTGGCCAGCACCCCGATCATCAGAAGCGTCGTCGCCGTGGATGTCCCGCCCGCAGAGATCAGCGGTAGCTGGATCCCGGTTACCGGCAGCAGGCCGATCACGTAACCCACGTTGATGAACGACTGGCCGATCACCCACATCGTCGTGGTGGCGGTGAGCAACCGCAGGAACGGGTCGGCGGAGCGCCGCGCGATACGCATCCCGGTGTAGGCGAACAGCCCGAACAGGGCCAGCAGCCCGAACCCGCCGACGAAGCCGAGCTCCTCGCCGATGATCGCGAAGATGAAGTCGTTGTGGGCGTTGGGCAGATAGTTCCACTTCGCCGTGCCCTGGCCCAGGCCGTCACCGAAGACGCCCCCGTTGGCCAGGGCGAACCTCGCCTGCTTGGCCTGGTATCCCGAGCCCTGCAGGTCGGCGCCGGGGTCCAGCCACGACCGCACCCGGTCGGACCGGTACCCCTCGGAGATGGCCAGCACCGCCGCAGATACCACCACCGCGGCCAGTGAGCTGACGAACACCCGCAGCGGCAGACCCGCGTACCACAGCAGCGACAGCAGGATGATGCCCAGCGACACCGTCTGGCCGAGGTCGGGCTGAGCCACGATCAGCGCCAGCGCGATGACCGCGGCGGGCACCAGCGGAATCAGCATCTCCTTGAGGGTGGCCCGCTCCATCCGCCGGGCGGCCAGCAGGTGCGCACCCCAGATGACGAAGGCGATCTTGGCCAGCTCGGACGGCTGCATCGAGAAGCCGGCGATCACGAACCAGCCGCGGGAGCCGTTGGCGACGGTGCCGATCCCGGGGACCAGCACCAGGATCAGCAGCACGACGGTGAACGCGAAGCCGGAGAACGCGATGCGCCGCATGAACCGCACCGGCATCCGCAGCGCCAGATAGCACGCGGCCAGGCCGATCACCGTCCACAGCACCTGCTTGCCGAAGATCAGCCACGCCGACCCGTCGACGCCGTAGGACTCCACGCCGGATGCCGACAGCACCATGATCAGGCCGAGCGTGGTGAGCAACGCGGCGACCGCGATGATCAGGTGAAACGAGGTCATCGGCCGACCCAGCCAGGCACCGAACCTGGCCCGCGGCCCCGGGTGCCGGGCGTCTGCCGGCCTGGCCGGCTCGACCGTCTCGGCAGGCTCGGCCGGCTCGGCGGGAACGGCCGCCTCGGCCGCCTCATCCGCCTCGAGGTCTGACGAGGGTGCGCCTTCCCGGTCCGGAGGCGGTGTGTCGGATCGTGGACGGGCTCCCCGGCGAGCGGGAGCTACCCCAAGCTCGCGCGGGGCGGACTCGCGCGGGAAGAACCGCATGGCTATCGGATCGCGGCGCGCGCGGCGGCCGCGAACGCGTCGCCGCGGGCCGCATAACCGGTGAACTGGTCGAACGACGCTCCTGCCGGGGCCAGCAACACGGTGTCACCGGGCCGGGCCAGGTCACGTGCGGCGGCCACCACTGCCGTCATCACCCGAGAACCCACCGGCGCGTCGGACACATCAACCTCATATGTCACATGAGCCTCAGAAACCTCATACATATCAACATCCTCGCCTGTCACAATGTGGACGACGGGGACATCCGGTGCGTGTCGCGATAACGCCTTGGCAACCTCGCCGCGATCGCGACCGATCAGCACGGCACCGGCCAGCCGCGGCGCTATCCGGGCCACCGTGGCGTCGATCGAGGCGCCCTTGAGCAGTCCGCCGGCCACCCAGACCACCCGCGGGTAGGCCAGCACCGAGGCCTCGGCCGCGTGCGGATTGGTGGCTTTGGAGTCATCCACGTAGCTGATCCCGTCGGCGACCGCGACAAGTTCGGCGCGATGCCGGCCGACCTGAAACGACGCCAGCCCGGCCGCGATCGCCGCGCCGGGCACGTCGACGGCACGAGCCAGCGCGGCGGCGGCCAGCGCGTCGAGCACCCCGACGGGACCCGGGACCGGTATCCCCGCCACCGGCATCAGCACCAGACCGGCGGAGCCGGCTGAGCAGAAGGCCCTGTCGACCAGCATCCCGTCGACCACGCCCAGCTCGCCGGCGGCCGGTTCGCCGAGCCGGAAGCCGGCCTTGACCGGTGCGGCGGAATCGGCCAGCAGGGCGGCCGCGCGCGCGTCGTCCAGCCCGGCCACCGCCACCCGGCCGCGCAGCGCCCGCGCCTTGGCGGCGGTGTAGCCGGCCATGCCGCGGTGCCAGTCCAGGTGGTCCTCGGCGACGTTGAGCACGACGCCGGCCTCCGGTCGCAGCGACGGCGCCCAGTGCAACTGGAAGCTGGACAGCTCGACGGCCAGGAACTCCGCCGGTACCGCGGGCTCTGCCAGCGCGTCCAGCACCGGCTCCCCGATGTTGCCGCAGAGCCGGCTGCGCTCACCCGCCGCGGTCAGCACGGCGTGCAGCATCGACGTCGTGGTGGTCTTGCCGTTGGTGCCGGTGACCACCAGCCAGCGCCGCGGCGGCCCGTAGCGGCCCGCCGCGTCCAGCCGCCAGGCCAGTTCCACGTCGCCCCAGATCGGCACCCCCGCTGCCGCGGCCGCCGCCAGCACCGGGACGTCGGGCGCGAAGCCCGGGCTGGTGATCACCAGTTCGTAGCCGGCGATCCCCGCCGCGGCGTCGGCGCAGCTCCGCGTGGCCAGCCCGGTCTCGGCGTGCGGGCGCAACGCGGCCGGGTCGTCGTCGCAGAGCGTGCTGGCCACCCCGAGCGGCCGCAGTGCGGTCAGCACCGCCCGGCCGGTGACGCCGGCACCGGTGACCAACACCCGCGCGCCCGGCGCCAACCGCGCCAGCGAAGGGTCTGCCACCGCTAGCCGCCGACCGTCGCGAACCACTCGCCGTAGAACAGCGCCACCCCCAAACCGCAGACGATCGCGGTGAGCAGCCAGAACCTGATGATCACGGTGGTCTCCGCCCAGCCGGCCAACTCGAAGTGGTGGTGAAACGGCGCCATCCGGAACACCCGGCGGCCGGTGGTCCGGAAGGCCAGGATCTGCACCACGACCGAGGTGATCTCGGCGACGAACAGCCCGCCCAGCACCACCGCGAGGATCTCGGTGCGGCTGGTCACCGACAATCCGGCGATCATCCCGCCCAGCGCCAACGACCCGGTGTCACCCATGAAGATCTTCGCCGGGGCGGCGTTCCACCACAGGAAACCGATGCAGGCGCCCGCGGTGGCGGCGGCGATCAGTGCCAGGTCCAGCGGGTCCCGCACGTTGTAGCAGCCCGGGCCGGGCGCCCCGGCGCAGGCGTTGCGGTGCTGCCACACGGTGATCAGCACGTAGGCGGCACTGACCATGGCCATCGCCCCGCCGGCCAGCCCGTCCAGGCCGTCGGTGAAGTTGACCGCGTTCGACCAGGCACTGACGATCACGACACAGAACAGCACGAACACCGCCGGCGGCAGTGCGACGGTGGCGATCTCACGCACATACGACAGCTGCCCGCTGCCCGGCGTCAGGCCGACGGAGTTGCGGAAACCCAGCACCAGGACACCGAACAGCACCGCGGCGGTCACCTGGCCGACGGTCTTGGCGGTCTTGCTCAACCCCAGGTTGCGCGCTCGTCGGATCTTGATCAGGTCGTCCATGAACCCGACCGCTCCCAGCGCTGTGGCCAGCCCCAGCACCAGCATCCCGGAGGCCGACGGCCCGGCCGCGCCGAACGCCAGACCCGCCAGGTGGGCGGCCAGGTAGCCCGCCCAGATACCGGCCACGATGGCGACCCCGCCCATCGACGGGGTGCCGCGCTTGGTCTGGTGGCTGGGCGGGCCGTCCTCGCGGATCTCCTGGCCGAACCCCTGCCGGGTGAACAGCCGGATCAGCACCGGCGTCAACAGGATGCTCACGACCAGCGCGGCACCGGCGGCGATCAGGATTCCGATCATTCGGCACCGCCCGGTGCGTCGGTGGCCAGGGTGTCGGCCAGCACCGTGAGCCCGGCCGCGTTCGACGCCTTGACCAGCACCACGTCGCCGGGGCGCAGTTCCGCCCGCAACAACTGCAGAGCGGCGGCGGCGTCGGGGACGGCGACGGCCCCGTTCTCAGCCTCGCAGCCCCATGCCCCCTCCATGACCGCACCGTGGAACATGGCGCTCATCGACCTCCCGGCTCCGACGACAACGAGACGAGACACATCTAAGCGCACCGCCAGCCGGCCGATGCCATCATGGGCACCTATCGCGTCCTCGCCCAACTCGGCCATCTCCCCCAGCACCGCCCAACTCCGACGCGCCTGGGCACCCTCGCCGTGCGCGATCCAGGCCAGCGCCTGCAGCGCGGCCCGCATCGAGTCCGGGTTGGCGTTGTAGGCGTCGTCGATCACCGTCACCCCGTCGGCACGGTCGGTCACCGACATGCGGTGTGCCGACGCCGGTCCCGCGGCGGCCAGCGCGGCGGCCACCTGCTCGGGCCGGGCACCGCATTCCAGTGCGACCGCCGCCGCGCAGAGCGCGTTGCCGACCTGGTGGTCTCCTGCGACGGCGAGCTGCACGTCTGCCGCGCCGGCGCCGGTGTGCAGGGTGAAGCGCGGGCGGGCCAGCGCGTCGAGGGTCACCGGCCCGGCCCAGACGTCGGCCGGTCCGGCTTCGGTGCGCGCGCTGCGGCTGACCCGCACCACCCGGGCCGTGGTCCGGGCGGCCATTGCGGCCACCGCTGCGTCGTCGACGTTGAGAATGACCACGCCTTCTGCGCCGACGGCCTGCGCCAGTTCGGCCTTGGTCGCGGCGATGGCCTCCCGGGAACCGAACTCCCCCAGGTGCGCGGTGCCGACGTTGAGCACCACGGCAACCCGAGGTGGCGCGATCGCAGCCAGTGCGGCGATGTTGCCGGGGTGCCGTGCCGAGAGCTCCAGCACCAGGAAGTCGGTGCTCGCACCGGCCCGCAGCACCGTCCACGGGTGGCCCAGTTCGTTGTTGAACGATCCCGGCGGCGCCACCACCTCCCCCAGCGGCGCCAGCACCGCGGCCAGCATGTCCTTGGTGGAGGTCTTGCCCGACGAGCCGGTGACACCGACGATGGTCAGCCCGTTCGCCACCAGCTCGGCGGCGACGGCTGCGGCCAGCCTGGCCAGCGCCGCCAGCACCGCGGCGCCGGAACCGTCGGTGTCGTGCTCGAGCACCCCGGCCCGGCCGTCGGCCGCCGAATCGGGGGGCACCACGATCGCCGGCACCCCGACCGGCCGGGCAGCCAAAACGGCGACCGCACCGGCCGCCACCGCTGCCGCCGCGTGGTCGTGGCCGTCGGAGTGCGCCCCCGGCAGTGCCAGGAACAGCCCGCCCGGGGTGATCCGGCGGGAGTCGAACTCGACCGTCCCGGTGATTCGGGTGCGGGCGGCGTCGGCCGGTGCGATGCCTTCGAGCCGGCCACCGACGATCTCGGCCACCCGGTCCAGTGTCAGCGGGATCACCGGAGTGCCTCCAGCGCGGCCGCCAGCTCCACCCGGTCATCGAACGGCCGGCTGCGCCCGCCCACCATCTGTCCGGTCTCGTGGCCCTTGCCGGCGACCAGCACCACGTCGCCGGGCCGCGCCCAGGCGACCGCGTAGTCGATCGCCGCCCGCCGGTCGGCGATCTCCACCAGCCGGGCGGGGCCGGCGGTCGCTCCGGCCAGGATGGCCTGCCGGATCGCCGCGGCGTCCTCACCGCGGGGGTTGTCGTCGGTGACGACGACCAGGTCGGCCAGCTCGGCGGCGACCTGGCCCATCGGTCCGCGCTTGCCCGGGTCGCGGTCACCGCCGGCGCCGAACACCACCGCCAGCCGTCCCCGCCGGTCGTGCCGCAGGGTCGCCAGCACCGCCCCCAGCGCCCCCGGCTTGTGGGCATAGTCGACCACCGCCAGGAAGTCCTGGCCGCGATCGACCGGTTCCAGCCGGCCCGGCACCCGGGCTTCGCGCAGGCCGGGCGCCGCCTGCTCGGGCGGCACCCCGACGGCGTCGAGGATCGCCAGGGCGACCAGGCAGTTGGCGATGTTGTAGTCGCCGGGCAGCCGGATGCCCACCGGGTGCTGGACCCCGGCCGGGTCGATCGCGGTGAACTCCTGGCCGCCCCCGGCGATGGCCGTGACGCCGTCGACGCGCCAGTCCGCGGTCCGGCCCCCGGCGCTGACGGTGATCGCGGTGCCGGCCCGGGCGGCCATCGCCCGGCCGGCGTCGTCGTCGACGCAGACCACCGCGGTGCGGGCGTGCCGCGGCGAAGCCGGATCGAACAACCCGGCCTTGGCCTCGAAGTAGGCGGCCATGTTCGGGTGGAAGTCCAGATGGTCCCGGGACAGGTTGGTGAACGCGCCGACCGCGAACCGCATCCCGTCGACGCGGCCCAGTTCGAGTGCGTGACTGGACACCTCCATCACGACCGTGTCCACGCCGCGTTCGGCCATCAGCGCCACCAGCGCGTGCAGTACCGGCGCCTCCGGGGTGGTCAAGGCGCTGGGCAGATCCGCGCCGGCGATGCGAATGCCGACGGTGCCGATCAGCCCGGCCGTTCGGCCCGCGGCCCGCAACCCGGCCTCGACCAGGTAGGCCGTGGTCGTCTTCCCCGAGGTCCCGGTGATCCCGATGACCGTGAGCCGCTCGGACGGGTGGCCGTAGACGGTGGCGGCCAATTCGCCGAGCACATCGCGGGGGGCGCGATGTACCAGCACCGGGACGCCCGGGTCCGCGGTGATCTCGCCGGCTCCGGTCGCGTCGGTGAGCACCGCGACCGCGCCGCGTCCGATCGCCTGGGCCGCGTAGCGGGCACCGTGCGTGGCGGCGCCGGGCAGGGCGGCGAACAGGTCACCGGGCATGGCGTCCTGGGCGCGCAGCGTCACACCGGTGATCCGCACGTCGGGGACCGCGACACCGCCGGCCGGCGCCGCGCCGACCCGGGCCGCCAGCGCCGACAGGGCGACGCCGACCGCGGCGCTCGGGCGCAGCACAGTGGACACCGTCATCACCTCCGTGCGCCGTCTGCGATCGCCGGTAAGGGCCATGACACCTTATCCGCTCGGACCCGCTCGGGACGGCTCGGCGCGGCCCGGCCGGCCGGTACACGCCGCCGGGGCCGCTCGGCCCTACATCACCTGCAGGATCAGCGGCGGTCCCGGATCCGGCGACAGCGGCACGTTCTGGCGTTGCAGCAGCCAGCTCGCGATGTTGTGGAACAGCGGTGCGGCCGAGGAGCCCGGCGACCCGTCGGCGGCGCGGTGCGGCGCGTCCATCATCAGGCCGATGACGTACCGCGGGTTGTCCGCGGGCGCGATGCCGGCGAACGTGATCCAGTAGACGTCGCTGAAGTAGCAGCCGCAGGCGGGATTGATCTGTTGCGCGGTCCCGGTCTTGCCGGCGATCTGATAGCCCTCGACGGCGGCCGCGGGCCCGGTGCCCTGCTGGTAGCCCATCGGGTCGCGCTGCACCGGGGCGCGCAGCATGTTGCGCACGGTTCGGGCCGTCTCGGCCGAAACCACCGGAACGCCCTGCGGGCGCGGTTCGTCGACGCGGCTGCCGTCGGAAGCGATCGTTGCCTTGATGATCCGCGGCGGCACCCGCACGCCGTCGTTGGCGATGGCCTGGTACATCCCGGCCATCTGTAGCAGTGTCATCGAAAGCCCTTGGCCGATGGGCAGGTTGGAGAAGCTGCTGCCGGACCACTGGTCGAGCGGCGGCACCAGCCCGGCGCTCTCGCCGGGCAGCCCCACGCCGCTGCGCTGACCGAGCCCGAACTTCTCCAGCATGGCGAAGTAGCGTTCCGGCCCGATCCGCTGCGCCAGCATCAGGGTGCCGACGTTGGACGACTTCCCGAACACCCCGGTGGTGGTGTAGGGCGTCACCCCGTGGTGCCAGGCGTCGCTGACCGTGACACCGCCCATGTCTATCGAGCCGGGCACCTGCAGGACTTCGTCGGGGTTGCTCAGCCCGAACTCGATCGCCGATGCCGCGGTGACGATCTTGTTGACCGAGCCGGGTTCGAACGGCGACGACACCGCCGGATTGCCCAGCTGCCGGTTCTCCTGGCGGCCGACGTCCTGGGAGGGGTCGAAGGTGTTGTCGTTGGCCATCGCCAGCACCTCACCGGTCTTGGCGTCGAGTACCACCGCCGACACGTTGCGCGCCCCGGAGGCGTTCTTGGCCTGCTGCACCTGCTGTTGGACGTAGAACTGGATGTCGTCGTCGAGCGTGAGCTGAACCGTCGCGCCGTCGATCGCCTGGTGCCGGTTGCGGTAGCTGCCCGGAATCACCACGCCGTCGGAGCCACGGTCGTAGGTGAGCGAGCCGTCGGTGCCGGCCAGCGAGGCGTCCATGGACTCCTCGAGGCCCAGCAATCCGTGGCCGTCCCAGTCGACGCCGCCGACGATGTTCGCCGCCAGCGCCCCGCCGGGGTACTGGCGCAGATCCTGGCGTTCGCTGCCGACCTCGGGATACTTCTTGCTGATGGCGGTGGCGACCGCGGGATCCACCGCACGGGCCAGGTAGACGAACGTTTCGTTGCTGCGCAACTTCTTCAGCACCGTGGCGGCATCCGGCTTGTTGCCCAGCCGGGCGGCGATCTCCCTGGCGATGTCCTGCAGTCGCCGCTTGGCGTCGGGCGCGCCGGGGTCCTGCCGTTGGGCGTCGTCGAGCTGCTTGCGAATTCTGATCGGCTGGAACGTCAGTGCCCGCGCTTCGGTGGTGAACGCCAGTTTGTCGCCGTCGCGGTCGACGATGCTGCCGCGCATCGCCGGTTGCGCCTCGGTGACCTTGAGCTGCCCGGCGGCCTCGGCGCGCAATCCGGAGGCGCGCGGTACCTGCAGGTAGAACAGTTGTGCCGCGGCAACCGCGAGCACCAGGAAGATGACGGCATTGCCGGCCCGGTGCCGAAACACGAACGACGCGCTGCCCGCACCGGCGTCCATCGCCACCCGGGTGCGCCGGTCCCGCGCCGAATGACCCGCGGTCGTCGCGTCCGGGCGTTTGGCCGCCGGTGCAGGTTTGGCCGACCGCTTCAGACCGCGGAATTTCTTGGGATCACCGGCCTTTCGAGCCCTGCCGGTCGCTCCCCCGCGGCGCCCCGGCCGGAGTCGGCCGCGGCCGGCCCGATCCGCCCGGCTCACCTGGCACCGCCCGGAACCGCCACCGACGGCGCCGCGGCCGAAGCCGCGGCCGGCGGGCTGAACCGTTCGACGTTCACCGGCGGCACCCCGACCGGCGTCGGCAGGGCCGGTACCGGAATCGTCGCCGGCGTCGGCGACCCGCCGGCGGCCGGCGGCGCCCCCGGCGGCACCGGCCCCGCCGCCGGACCGGTACGCGAAGTGCCGAGTTGCGGTCCGGGGGTGGTCGGCCCGGTAGTCGGCAGATGCTCGTCGCCCTGCGGTGCGGCTGTCGTGTTCGGGACATGCAGCAGCACCTCCGGTCCCGGCGCAGCCGGTCCGGGGACGGCCGGTGCGACGACGCCACCGCCGCCGGGAGGCACCCGGGTGGGCACTTCGGCCGGGTTCGCCCGCGGCGGTGGTGGCGGTGCCGGCTGCTCCTCCGGCAGTTTGGCGTTCAGCGGGGGCGGCGGCACGCCCTCGGCGGGCTTCGGGCTGCCGACGACCACCCAGTTGCCGATCGGATCCTGAACCAGGTGTGCGGTGTCGCGGCTGGGGATCATGCCGAGGTTCCGCGCCGCCTCGGCCAGCGCCGGTGCGGACTCCGCCGCGAGCACATCACGTTCGAGCGACTCCTTCTGCTGCAGCAGCGCCCGGTTCTGCGCCCGCATGTTGCCCAACTGGTAGGACCGCTCGGCGGCATCGGTCGACAGCCACAGCGTGATCCCCAGTCCGAAGCCGAGCGAACCGATGATCAGCACCACGAACGGCACCCTGGCGGCCAGTGCGCGAGGACTCAGGTCCAGCGAGGCCAGCCGGATCAGCAGACGCTCCCGCAGCGGCGGGCGCACCACCTTGGGCGCCTTTGCCTTTCGCGCCTTGGCCCGAGCCCTGGCCTGAGTGGTGTTCTTCGGCGGCGCCGACCGGTCCGCTGCCCGGGCTGTCGTCGCGGTCCGCGGCCCCGACCGCGGTGCGCGTGTCTCGCGGCCTTGCGCCGGCGCCGTCCCACCGCGCTTGCGGCCACGCCGCGGCGGCGCAGCAGGCGCGTCAGCCGGCTGATTCGGTGCGGCGCGCCCGACCGCCTCGGGCTGACGACGGCGGTCGTCACAGCGCGTCGGTGCCTGGCGCTGGGTTGTCATTCCTCGCCGCTCCTGCCTGTTCGTGACCCCGATTGCGTTCGTTGCACGGCACGCAACCGCACCGCGGCCGCGCGTGGGTTGATGGCGATCTCATCCGCGCCGGCTCGTTCCGCCCCTCTGGTCAGCAAAGCGAATTTCGCTGCCTCGCCGGGCAATTCGACGGGGAGGTCAACCGGGGTGCCCGATGCTACGGCACCGGCGAACAACCGCTTGACGATTCGGTCCTCCAGCGACTGGTAGGCCAGCACCACCATGCGCCCGCCGACCGCCAGCGCGCCCATCGCGGCCGGAAGCGCAGCGGCCAGCGAGTCCAGTTCGGCGTTGACCGCGATCCGCAACGCCTGGAACGTCCGCTTGGCCGGATGCCCGCCGGTACGCCGCGCCGCTGCCGGAATCGCCTGGTACAGCAGCGCAGTCAGTTCTGCCGTCGACGTGAAGGGCGCATCTTCGCGGCGCCGTACGATGTGCGCGGCGATCCGGGCCGCAAACCGCTCCTCGCCGTAGCGGCGCAGGATGTCGGTCAGTGCGGCCTGGTCATAGGTGTTGACGATGTCCGCCGCGGTGAGCGTGGACGTGGGGTCCATCCGCATGTCCAGCGGGGCCTCGCGGGCGTAGGAGAAACCCCGCTGCACCCGATCGAGTTGCATCGACGACACACCGAGATCGAACAGTATCGCATCCACCGATTCCGTTGCGTCATAGCCCAGTTCGACAATGACGTCGGAGACCCCGTCGTAGCGCGACCGCACCAGGGTGACCCGGTCGCCGAATCGCGCCAGCCTGCCGGACGCGATGGCAATCGCTTCGGGGTCGCGGTCCAGGCCGATCAGTCGCAGGCCGGGCAGGGCGGCGAGGAAGCGCTCGGCGTGCCCGCCGGCCCCGAGAGTGGCGTCGACCAGAACCGCCCCCGACCCGTCCGGCCGGTGCCGGGTGAGCGCCGGGGCGAGCAGGTCCACGCAGCGCTGCAGCAGGACGGGCACGTGGGGAAAGCCGCCACCGAGGTCACCGCCGTCCGCTACCACCCCAACACCTCCCCATCGGCTGGCACACCGCCGGTCAACCGGGTCGAACGGCCCTGCATCGAGGTCCCTGTCCGATATCGCGAACCTGGCGTCGGGGAAGTACGTCAGGGTCGGATCGGGCAGAGGCCACGAGGCAAGGACGCTCGCCTCAGATGATGTCGCTGAGTGCTTCATCGCTGGCCGCGGAGAAGTTCTCTTCGTGGGTCTGTTGGTACTCCTGCCAGGACCGGGAATCCCAGATCTCCAGATAGTCGACCGAACCGATGACGACGCAGTCCTTGGAAAGCTGCGCGTACCGGCGATGGTCGGCGGACAGGGTGATCCGGCCCTGGGCGTCGGGGTGCTGTTCGTCGGTGGCCGCCGCCAGGTTGCGCAGGTAGGCCCGGGCTTCCGGGTTGCGCCGCGATGCCTGGGCGGCCCGCCGGGCCAGTTGCTCGAACTGCGCCCGCGGGTAGACGGCCAGGCTGTGATCCTGGCTTTTGGTGACCATCAACCCTCCTGCCAGCGCGTCCCGAAACTTGGCGGGCAACGTCAGCCGCCCCTTGTCGTCCAGCTTGGGCGTGTAGGTGCCGAGAAACACCGCGGCACCTCCTGCCAGAGCCCGGGGCTTGAATCACCCCGGCGACGACTAGAGCCACCATACCCCACAATCCCCCACCGTCATGCGATTTGCCACGTAACAACTGGGTGTCTTACCCACTTCACGCCACATCACCCTGCCCTGCCCCACTCGGCGGCCCGCCTGGCGGAGGAAAAGCCCAGCTAGACACCACCGATCGGGCGGTGGGGCGTGGTGGGGCAGATACCGGGCGGGTCCGGGTGGGA
>CAZGGK010000007.1:0-57424 GCA_964525125.1 uncultured Mycobacterium sp. | reverse complement strand
GCCGGCACCGCGGGTCCGGGTGGGAGCCGGCACCGCGGGTCCGGGTGGGAGCCGGCACCGCGGGTCCGGGTGGGAGCCGGGCACAAAAAACGGGGCAGCCGATCGGCTGCCCCGCGCGGTCGAAGTGGCGGTTACTCGTCGAACCGGCGCCGGAACCGGTCCTCCATCCTGCTGGTGAAGGAACCGCCGGCGCCCTTGGCGCGACGCGATTGGGCTGCATTCTGACCGGGTGACCGGGACGGGCCCGCACCTGCCACCAGTTGCGGCCCGGTGATGGCGAAAACCACACCGCCGAACATGACGATGAACCCGATGACGCTCAGGCTCAGGAATGCGTAGCTGACGCTGACCGCGAACGGTATGCCGGAGACCAGCATCCCCAGGCCGACCAGGAACAACGCCGCACCCTGCAACCGCCGCCGGGTGGTGGGTGTGCGCAGCGACCCACCCCGGACGCTGGAAGCGAACTTGGGATCCTCGGCGTAGAGAGCGCTCTCGATCTCATCGAGCATTCGTTGCTCATGATCGGAGAGTGGCATTCGTCCCTCCTTGCCGATGGTCGGCCACGTCACTATTGAGAGCGCGGCAACGCTCACTGACGTGAGCAGCTACCACACATGATACGAGGTCCATCTGCGCCGTACCACCGTGTTTCGCCAGCCGATTGTAGCCCCGCGAAGCCATCTCCTCCAGCGGAACCGCAGCGGCCGGGCGACCCGGCCCGCGCCGGCGGCCCGGACGGCTCGCGGTCCGAACGGCCGCCGACCACCCTGCCGTCACCGGTTCGGATAATGGCGGGGGCACCGTCGTACCGGCACCGAGGAGGACATCGCGAATTGGCGACCTTCCTCATCGACCTGCCGCCGCATGAAATGGCTCAGCGGCTCGGTGCCGCGCTGGATGTGTACGTGACCGCGATGGGTTACCCGCCGGGCACCGAGAACCACCGCGCGTCCATCTGGCTGGAGCACACCCGCCGCCCCGGCTGGCGGGCGGTCGCGGCTGTCGACACCACCGAATTCGAGAACGCAGACACACCACCACGAGCCCAGCTGAGCGGGGCGCCGCTGCTGGGGGTGGCATACGGCTACGCCGGGGCGCCCGACCAGTGGTGGCAGCAGCAGGTGGTGCTCGGCCTGCGGCGCTGCGGTCTCACCCAGTCGGCCATCAACGCGCTGACGAACAGCTACTTCGAGTTGACCGAGCTGCACATCGTGCCGCACGCGCAGGGCCGGGGCCTGGGCGAAGCATTGGCCCGGCGACTGCTGGACGGGCGCCCCGAGGCCAACGTGCTGCTCTCGACACCGGAGATCAGCGGTGAGGACAACCGGGCCTGGCGGCTGTACCGGAGGTTGGGCTTCGTCGACATCGTTCGCGGCCACCACTTCGCCGGCGATCCGCGGGCATTCGCGATCCTGGGACGGGCGCTGCCGTTGTAACGCCCGCAGGCACCGGGTCTGGCACGATGACCTGGTGCGCGCCCGGTGTTTCCCGCAGTCCCGGCAGCGCGGCATCCGCCGCCGCCTGCCCGTCCTGCTGATGCTGCTGCTGGTCACGACACCCATGCTGGCCGGGTGCGTCCGGATCAAGGCGACCATCACCGTCTCGCCGAACGACCAGGTGTCCGGTCAGCTCGTCGTCGCGGCCAAACCACGCAACGGCGACGACACCGGACCCCAGCTCAGCAGGGATCTGCCGTTCAGCCAGAAGGTGGCGGTTTCGACCTACAAGCGGGACGGCTACGTGGGGTCGCAGGCGGTGTTCTCCAATCTGACGTTCGCCGAATTGCCACAGCTGGCGAACATGAACCCCGACGCCGCCGGGGTGGACCTGTCGCTGCGCCGGGCCGGCAACCTGGTGATCCTGGAAGGCCGGGTGGACCTCACCTCTCTCACCAGTTCCGAGGCCGATGTGGGGCTGACGGTTTCCTTTCCCGGCGAGGTGACCTCCACCAACGGCGAACGCATCGGCGATGATGCGGTGGCCTGGAAGCTCAAGCCCGGGGTGGTCAGCACGATGAGCGCGCAGGCCCACTACACCGATCCCAGCACCCGCTCGTTCACCAACGCGGCGATCTGGCTTGCGGTCTCGTCGGTCGCCGCCGCCGGCCTGGTGGCGCTGCTGGCCTGGTACGGCCGCGACCGCTCACCGCGCTTCGGCGCGGGTCAGGGAGCATCCGGCGACCAGTAGGCGAGCATCTGCGCGAAGGTTTCGAACGCCGCCGCCGACACCCCGTACGTCGCCTCCAGGTGGATGCTCAACGGGAAGCCCAGCCCGGCCACCCCGTCGATCACCCGCTTGTACAGGTCCAGGGTCAGGTTGCGGCGGCGGACGGGTTCACTGTGCGCCAGCGTCCGGACGAACTCCTGCTCCCGGGCGACGGCTTCGTTGCCGGGGTCCTGGATCAGCCAGTTGATCAGGCCCACCGAGGTCTCGAGTTTCGGTACGAACCCGAAGGACAGCAGGATCTCGGGCCGATGGTCGGTACGCTCGGCGAATTCGGTGAGGAAACCCACGATCGCGTCGGAGTACAGCAATTGGCAGAGCGCGAACGTCGCGCCCTTCTCGCACTTGAACTCGAACCGGCCGACTTCGTCGGCGCGGGTCGGGATCAGGATTGCACCGCGATGCGGCACCAGCTCCCGAAAGGTCGACAGCGCGGCTGTCGGTGCCACCCCGGAGCCTTCGCCGTCGTGCATGGTGCGCGGTACGCCGACGAAGACGATCCCCTCGATCCCGGCCGCACCCAGGTCGGCGAGGCGATCACGCAGCGCCGCCTCGTCGGAGAACGCGGTGACCTGGGTGCACAATCCCCGCACACCCGGCAGTTCCGGCTTGATGGTCGACCAGAAGTCCAGCACGTCCAGCTTGGGCTTCATCTCGACCGGACGGTCGTCGTCCTCGGCGATCATCCCGGGCATCAGCACGTGCCCGATCCGGCCGCCGATGCCGGATTCGCCGGCGAACCGCAGCACCTTGTGCGCGTCTTCGATCGCCTGCTGGTGGCCGCGGTCGACGTTGGGCGGCACCAGTTCGAGCGCGACGGTGTTCAAGGTCACGAGGGACGCTCCTCATCAAATCCTGCGAAGTGGTGAGCCTATCGAAGCGGGCCGCGGCAACGAGCAGCCGGGAAGGCCGTCGCCACCGGCACCGGGTGACACCCTCACCGCCACCGGCAACTCCGGTCGAACCAAGTGGCAGACTCTACGCTGAGTGATCGCGGGAAGGGCCACGGCCTCCGCAGGCACGGACCAGAAAGGGGCGCCGCGCGCTGAGCGTCGAGGAAACAGCAGCAGCACCGTCAACCGCCGAGTTGGCCGGCGCCGTCACCGACCGGTTGCGCGAGTATCTGCGCGGGCGCCGGCGCGACACCGCCTACATCGGCGACGACTACGAGTACCTGATCGCCGGACTCGAGGAGTTCGTGCTCCGCGGTGGCAAGCGGCTGCGGCCGGCGTTCGCCTACTGGGGCTGGCGGGCGGTGGCGGATCGCGCAGCGTTGCAGGCCGAACCCGAGATGCTGCTGCTGTTCTCCGCGCTGGAACTGCTGCACGCCTGCGCACTGGTGCACGACGACGTCATCGACGCATCGGCGACCCGACGCGGTAGCCCGACCACCCATGTCAAGTTCGCCGAATTGCACGATTCCCGCGGCTGGCGCGGTTCCGCCGAGCGGTTCGGCGCGTCGGCCGCCATCCTGCTCGGCGACCTGGCGCTGGTGTGGGCCGACGACATCGTCGCCGAAGTCGACATGCCGGCCGACGCCCGGCGCCGGGTGCAGCGGGTGTGGTCGGCCATCCGCACCGAGGTGCTCGGCGGGCAGTACCTCGACATCGTCGCCGAGGCCAGCGGGGCCGAGTCCATCGCCTCGGCGCTGACCGTCAACACCTTCAAGACCGCCTCCTACACGGTTGCGCGCCCGCTGCAGCTGGGCGCCGCGGCCGCCGCCGACCGGCCGGACATCCAGGCCGTCTTCGGCGAGCTGGGCTGCGATCTCGGGGTGGCGTTCCAACTGCGCGACGACGTGCTCGGGATGTTCGGCGATCCGGCGGTGACCGGTAAGCCAGCCGGCGACGATCTGCGCTCCGGAAAGCGCACCGTGCTGCTCGCCGAGGCGGTGGCACTGGCCGACAGGTCCGACCCATCGGCGGCCGGGCGACTGCGCAGCTCGATCGGCACCGCGCTGAGCGATACCGAGGTTCGCCAGCTGTGCGCAGTCATCGAGGGGGTGGGGGCACTGGCCGCGGTCGAGGACCGGATCGACATGCTCACCCGCCGTTGCCTCGACGCCCTGGCCGCCGCGCCGATCGACGAGCAGGCCAAGGCCGGTCTGGCCGAACTCGCCCGCCTGGCCGCCAACCGGTCGGCCTGAACGACCGATGCCCACCTCGATGCACGCGGCCGGTCTGAGCGGGCAGCTGTCCCGGCTGCGGCGGTTCGCCACCGGCCCGGAAGCGGGTTCGGCATGGCTGGGCTGCCTGGGTGCGGTGCTGATCACCACCGGCGGGCTGGGTGCGGGCAGCACCCCACTGCAGGATCCGCTGCTGGAGTCGACGCACCTGTCCTGGCTGCGTTTCGGTCACGGGCTGGTGCTGTCCTCGGTGCTCCTGTGGTCCGGTGTCGCGGTGATGCTGCTGGCCTGGCTGGGGTTGGGCCGTCGCGTCATCGAGGGCCGGGCCACCGAGTACGCGATGGTGGCCACGACCGGCTTCTGGCTGGCCCCACTGCTGCTGTCGGTGCCGGTGTTCTCCCGCGACACCTACTCGTACCTGGCCCAGGGCGCGCTGCTGCGGGACGGCTTCGACCCGTACCTGGTGGGCCCGGTGGAGAACCCCAATTCACTGCTCGACGACGTCAGCCCGATCTGGTCGGCGACGACCGCGCCGTACGGTCCGGGTTTCATCCTGATCGCTAAGTTCGTCACGATGCTGGTCGGTGACAATGTGGTGGCCGGGACCATGCTGTTGCGGTTGTGCATGCTGCCCGGTCTGGTGCTGCTGATCTGGGCCGCACCACGGGTGGCCCGCCACGTCGGGGGCAACGGCCCGGCCGCGCTGTTCATCTGCGCGCTCAACCCGCTGGTGATCATCCACCTGATGGGCGGGGTGCACAACGAGATGCTGATGGTCGGGCTGATGCTGGCCGGCATCGCGCTGACCCTGGACCGCCACCATTTCGCGGGCATCTCGGTGGTGGCACTGGCGGCCGCGGTCAAGGCTACAGCCGGCCTGGCGCTGCCGTTTCTGGGCTGGGTGTGGATGCGTCATCTGCGGGACCGGCGCGGCTACCGGGCACCGTGGGCGTTCGCGGTGGTCGCCGCCGCCACCGGGTTGATCGTCATCGCGGTGTTCATGCTGCTGTCCACGCTGGCCGGGGTGGGCCTGGGCTGGCTGACCGCGCTGCTGGCCGGCAACGTGAAGATCATCAACTGGCTGACGGTGCCGACCGCGACCGCGAACGTGATCCATGCCGTCGGCGGAGCTTTCTTCAGCGTGAATTTCTATGCGGTGCTGCACTTCACCCGGATCGTCGGGGTGCTGCTGATCGCGGTGTCGCTGCCGGTGCTGTGGTGGCGGTCCCGGTCCGACGACCGGGCCGCCGTGCGCGGAATCGCACTCGCGATGCTGATCGTGGTGCTGTTCGTGCCGGCCGCGCTGCCCTGGTATTACACCTGGCCGCTGGCGGCGGCGGCCCCGCTGGTCCGGTCACCGCGGGCGATCGCGATCATCGCCGCGTTCTCGACGTGGATCATGGTGATCTTCCGGCCCGACGGCGCGCACGGCATGTACTCCTGGTTGCACGTCGGGATGGCGACGGCCTGTGCGCTCTACGCCTGGGCGACGCTGTCCCGGACGCCGGAACCGCAACCGGCCGGCCCGGCCCTCAATACGCCATAGCCTGGGCCCGGCGCACGACCTCCCGGGCCTGGTGGGCGTGCAGGGCGTCGACCGGACGGGCGTTGCCGACCGGTTCTGGCGCCCCGTCGTGGGTGATGCTCAGCGACGGGTCCGGGGTGAACAGCCAGCGCAGGATGTCGGCGTCCCGATAGCCGCCGTCGTGCAGCACGGCCACCAGGCCGGGCAGGCTCTTCACCACGTCGCCGGCGGCGGTGAAGAAAGCCTGCGGCACCAGCACCGTGCCGGCCCGGCGCACCGCGACCAGGTGGCCGTCGCGCAGTTGCTGGATCACCTTGGTCACCGGTATCCCGAGCAACTCGGCCACCTTCGGCAGATCATAGGTCGGTTCGTCGGGGGCCAAGACGTCATCACTGGCCGGAATACTGCTCACGGTGACGAGTTTAGAAGCCGGTGGCGACTTACCATGACCCCGTGGCTACGGCAGTGAGCGGCGATCCGCTGGAGGGGGCGTTGCTCGACGGGCGCTACCGGGTGCACGCCAGAATCGCCACCGGCGGCATGTCCACGGTGTACCGGGGCGTCGACGAGCGCTTGGACCGCCCGGTGGCGCTGAAGGTGATGGACTCCCGCTACGCCGGTGACCGGCAGTTCCTTACCCGGTTTCAGCTTGAGGCCCGGGCCGTCGCGCGGCTGAAGGATCCCGGGCTGGTCGCCGTCTACGACCAGGGCCTGGGCACTCCGCAAGACGCCGGACAGCCCTTCCTGGTGCTGGAACTGGTCGAGGGCGGCACCCTGCGGGAACTGCTCGACGAGCGCGGGCCGATGCCCCCGCATGCCGTCGTGGCGGTGCTGCGCCCGGTGCTGGGCGCGTTGGCGGCGGCGCACCGGGCCGGCCTGGTGCACCGCGACATCAAGCCGGAGAACATCCTGATCGCCGATGACGGCGAGGTGAAGATCGCCGACTTCGGCCTGGTGCGTGCCGTCGCGGCGGCCGCGATCACCTCGGCCAGTGTGATCCTCGGCACGGCCGCCTACCTGTCGCCGGAGCAGGTGCGCGACGGCAACGCCGGTCCGCCCAGCGATGTGTACGGCGTCGGCGTGCTCACCTACGAACTGTTGACCGGCGCCACCCCGTTCTCCGGCGACTCCACGCTGGCGGTGGCGTATCGGCGGCTGGACCATGACGTGCCGCCGCCGAGCGCCGCGATTGCCGGTGTCCCACCGCAATTCGATGCCCTGGTGGCGCGCGCAACCGCCCGGAACCCGGCGGACAGGTATGCCGACGCCGGGGCGATGGCCGCGGATCTGGACGGCGTCGCCGACGAGTTGGACCTACCGGCGTTTCGGGTGCCCGCCCCGCGCAGGCCGGCACCGCACGCCGCGAGGGCCGGCGCCACCCGGCAGCTGACCCGCGGACCGCAGGACTGGGCGGGCCTGCCCGACGACGACCCCGATCCGCGAGTCCAGGCGGTTTCCGGCCGATTCGCCGGAGTCGAGTTGAGCGAATTCGCCCTGGACCGCCAGAACGCCCGGCGGATGGTGCTGATCTGGCTGGCGGTGGCGCTCGCGCTCACCGGGCTGGTGGCGACGGTGTCGTGGACGCTCGGCACCAACCTCAGCGGGTTGTGGCAGACCTTCGGCGCGGGCTGAGCCCTCGGCGCCGGGGATGGGGCGAGGGACGGGGACGGCCGGCCAGCCGGCTCAGTCGCGGAGCATCTCGGCGACCAGGAACGCCAACTCCAGCGACTGCTGGGTGTTCAGCCGCGGGTCGCAGGCGGTCTCGTAGCGCCCGCCCAGGTCCGAATCGGAGATGTCCTGCGCGCCGCCGAGGCACTCGGTGACGTCCTCACCGGTGAGCTCGACGTGGATGCCGCCCGGATGGGTGCCCAGCGCGCGGTGCACCTCGAAGAAACCCTGCACCTCGTCGACGATCCGGTCGAAGTGCCGGGTCTTGTGCCCGGTGGACGCCTCGTGGGTGTTGCCGTGCATCGGGTCGCACTGCCAGATCACCTGGTGACCGGCCGCCTGGACCTTCTCGATGATCGGCGGCAGCAGGTCGCGCACCTTTCCGTTGCCCATCCGGCTCACCAGCGTCAGCCGGCCCGGCACGTTGTGCGGGTCCAGCCGTTCGACGTACTCGACGGCCAGCTCCGGGCTGGTCGCCGGGCCCAGTTTGATCCCGATCGGGTTGGCGATCACCTCGGCCAGGGCGACATGCGCCCCGTCGAGCTGCCGGGTCCGCTCCCCGATCCACAGGTAGTGCGCCGAAAGGTCATACAGCTGCGGTTCGCCGCCCGCGACGTCGGGATCCTGAGACAGCCGCAGCATGGCCCGCTCGTAGTCGAGCACCAGGGCCTCATGGCTGGCATAGATCTCGGCGGTCTGCAGGTTGCGGTCGGCCACCCCGCAGGCGCTCATGAACCGCAGCCCCCGGTCGATCTCGCCGGCCAGCGCCTCGTAGCGCGCACCGGCGGGCGAGGTGCGCACGAATTCCCGGTTCCAGTCGTGCACCAGGTGCAGCGATGCCAGCCCCGACGACGTCAGTGCCCGGACCAGGTTCATGGCCGCGCTGGCGTTGGCGTATGCGCGCACCAGCCGGGACGGGTCGTGTTCGCGCGCTGCGGCATCCGGGGCCAATCCGTTGACCATGTCGCCGCGGTAGGACTTCAGGCCCAGCGCGTCGACGTCTGCCGACCGGGGCTTGGCGTACTGGCCGGCGATGCGGGCCAGTTTCACCACCGGCATGCTGGCGCCGTAGGTCAGCACCACCGCCATCTGCAGCAGGGCGCGGATGTTGCCCTTGATGTGCGGCTCGGTGTTGTCGGTGAAGGTCTCGGCGCAGTCGCCGCCCTGCAGCAGGAAGGCTTCACCACGGGCGACCTCGGCCAGCAGGCCCTGCAGCCGCACGATCTCCGACGGCACCGTGATCGGCGGCACGCTCTCCAGGACGGTGCGCATCGCCTTGGCCTGATCCGCCGGCCAGCTGGGCTGCTGCGCGGCCGGCTTGGCCAGTGCGGCGTCCAGCCGGTCCCGCAGGTCCGCCGGCAGCGGCGGCAGCGCGGGAAGCTGGTCGATCGGTACGTCAACGGTCCAGTTCACCCACCCATGGTAACCGGGTGCCGCGACCGGCCGATCCGCGCCGGAGCGCCCTCAGCCGTGCCCGCCGTCGGTGATAGCACGGAATCGTCGCAGCTGGTCACGCGCGTCGACCAGGGCGTCGTGCGCGTCCAGCGAGCGCCGCGGCAGCCGGGGCCTGCCGCGGTCCTCCCAGAGCTGCCGCAGTTCCCGGGTGAACCGCGGCATCGCGGCCGGCAGTGCCGGCATCGGTCCCCACAGCTGGCACAGCACCACATGGTCGTAGGCCCCGACCCAGGCCCACAACTCAATCGGCTCGGTGCCGGCGTCGGGATGCAGCCCGAAGAACTCCTCCAGATCCGCCCGGATCCGGCTGCGGGGGCGCCACCGCGGCGACGCCGGCGACGGCAGCTTGGGCAGCACATGGGTGCGCACCCACGGGCCCGCCCGACCCGGGTCGAAGTCGCTGGACACCCCGTAGTACTCGCGGCCGTCCTCGGCGACCACGCCGATCGAGATCAACTCGATGGTGCGGCCGTCGTCGATGAATTCGGTGTCGTAGAAATATCTCACCGCCGATACCCGCCCGGTGGCCGCAGTGGCGGGCGTGGGCCGGGTCTCGACCCGGATCCGGCGCCGGGCCGGGTGCCGGGCACCGGACCGGGCCTGGGACCGGGCACCGGACCGGGTGCCGGACCGGGTGCCGGACCGGGTTTCGGACCGGGTTTCGGACCGGGCCTGAAGAACGGCATCGTCGGCGCCGCCGCCACTTGCCGCGCGCCGTCCACCTCGGCCGCCGTGGGTGTGCGGAAGCCCCCGAGCATGATCGGGACCGTCGGCGCCGACGCCGCACGGACCTCGAGATCCAGCTTGGCTTCCACCGTGCGGGTGTCGGGGAGCTGAGGCCGGCCGGCGACCGCGTCCTGCAGCCACAGCTTGGCCTGAACCACCGGGCGCCGCAGCTTGCGCTCCCGCTGCAGTGCGCGGCGCATGCGCTCGCGCCGGCCGAGGTAGCGCCAGCGGGCCCACGGGGCCTGCGGCCGGGCCAACCGGATGGCACCGATGACCAGCAGCGGGAAGAAGAACATCCCACTCAGCCCGGTCCACACCTTGCCCTTGAGCACCACCATCACCGCCAGCGGCAGCGAGAGCACCATGCTGACGACCACGCCGGCGTGGATCAGCGGCGACGAGGTGTCGTGCCACACCGACAGCAGGAACGTCAGCGGGTGGAAACCAAGCACCAGCAGGCCCGTCACCGCGGTTGCCGCGAACACCGCGTCCACCGATGTCCGCCCGTCCTCCTCCCAGTACACATCCGCCAGGTGCAGGATCAGCGCGTACTCGTCGAGTACCAGTGCCCCGCCGATCCCGAACCCGATGGCGGCGAGGGTGACCTGCGGCTGGTGTCCGTGCACCGCCTCGGTCACCAGCGCGACCCCGGAGATCAGCACCAGCACCACACCGAACACCACATGGTGGATGTGCACGGTCCCGACCTGCAGGTTGCGCGGCTGCCACCACCGAGGCGGCTTGCTGACACCGGCCTGGCTGCGGATGTACCGCACGGTGATGCGGGTGATGAAAAAAGTCATCAGAAACGCGATCAGACAGCACAGCAGCGGCAACCGGCCGCCGTCGATGATGTCGTGCCGAAACCAGTGGACCAGCATGGGGAAAACGTAGCCCAGTTCTGCTTCCGCTGGCGTCAAGTGCCTCGGCGCACCGATAGTCTGTTCAGCGACATGGATAGCTGGCAGTCGTCCGGTCTGGACGAGCGGCGGCGCGGACGGGTGATCTGGCGGCTGAGCCAGTTGCTGGTGGCCGCGGCACTGGGGTATGCGGCGTGGCAATTGCTGGGCCGGGTGACCTACCGCATCGACGTCGACGTCTACCGGATGGGCGGCCGGGCCTGGCTGGACGGCCACCCGCTCTACACCGACGGCGCGTCGTTCCCCACCGCAGGCGGACTGGACCTGCCGTTCACCTACCCTCCGCTGGCGGCCATCGCGTTCTGTCCGTTCGCGTGGCTGCCGCTACCGGCGGCCAGCGCCGCGATCACCGCCAGCACCCTGGTGGCGCTGATCGTCGCGATGACCATCGTGCTCACCGGCCTCGATGTCTGGCCCAGGTCGACCGCGGCACCCGAGCCGGCCTGGCTGCGGCGCGGGTGGCTGGCGGCGGCCATCGCCGCACCCGCGGTGATCTGGTGTGAGCCGATCCGGTCGAACTTCGGTTTCGGCCAGGTGAACGTGGTGCTGATGGCGCTGGTGCTCGCCGACTGCGTTCCGCGTCGCACCCCGTGGCCGCGCGGCCTGCTGTTGGGGGTGGCGGTTGCACTCAAGCTGACACCCGCGGTGTTCCTGCTGTATTTCCTGCTGCGCCGGGACCGCCGGGCGGTGCTGACCACGATGGCGTCATTCCTGGCGGCGACCCTGGCCGGTTTCCTGCTGGCCTGGCGCGACTCGTGGCAGTACTGGACCGACACGGTGCACAACACCGACCGCATCGGTGGGGCGACGCTGAACACCAACCAGAACCTGGCCGGGGCGCTGGCCCGGCTGTCGCTCGACGACCACCAGCGTTCCCTGCTGTGGGCGGCGGGTTGCCTGCTGGTGCTGGCCGTCACGGTGTGGGCGGGCCGGCGGGTGCTGCGCGCCGGGGAGCCGGTCCTGGCGGTGATCTGCGTGGCGCTGTTCGGCCTGGTGGCATCGCCGGTGTCGTGGTCGCACCACTGGGTGTGGATGCTGCCCGCGGTGGTGGTGACCGGTGTGCTGGGCTGCCGGCGGCGTTCCGCCGGCCTGGTCCTGGCCGGCCTGACCGGACTGGCGCTGATGGTGTGGAGTCCGATCGGCCTGCTGCCCGAACATCAGGAGACCACCGCGCCGTGGTGGCGCCAACTCTTCGGGGCGTCCTATCTGTGGTGGGCGGTTGCCGTCATCGTCACCGCGGGTTTCGCGCTGCACACCCCGGCACCGGAGCGCAAACCCAGATCCGGGGCGCCGGAGCCGTCCGCGGTCGGCTGAGCCGGGCTCAGCCCGCCGCGGTCTCCGGGAAACGGGCGGCCGGCCGATCGCCCTTCTTGTCGTCGGAGCCGCTTTTCACGCTGGCGGCGTAGATGTCGACGTACTCCTGGCCGGACATCCGCATCAGCTCGTAGATGACCTCGTCGGTGACCGCCCGTTCGATGAACCGGTTGCCCGCCATCCCGTCGAAGCGGGAGAAGTCCATCGGGCGGCCCACCCGGACCGTGACCCGGCCGAACCGCCACATCTTGCTGCCGGGCGGGTTGACGACGTCGGTGCCGATCATCACCACCGGGATCACCGGGACACCGGTCTGCAGCGCCAACCGGGCCATTCCGGTCTTGCCCTTGTACAACCGGCCATCGGGTGAGCGGGTGCCCTCCGGGTACATTCCGAGCAGCTTGCCGTCGTTCAGCAGTCGCTGGGCGGTGTTCAGCGCGGCCTGCGCGGCGTCGGCGTCGGTCCGGTCGATCGGGACCTGCCCGGCGACGGTGTAGAACCAGCGGGTGAACCAGCCCTTGAGGCCGGTGCCGGTGAAGTATTCCGACTTCGCCAGGAAAGTGATCCGGCGGGTCACCACCAGCGGGAGGTAGAAGCTGTCGGCGACCGCCAGGTGGTTACTGGCCAGGATCGCCGGTCCGGTGACCGGGATATTCTCCAACCCTTCGACTTTCGGCCGGCCAAGCAGGGCCAGTAACGGGCCCATGAAGATGTACTTGAACAGCCAATACCACATGGGCCCTCCCGCTAGCGCCCGCACGCCGGGCAACGCTTTGCGCCAACTTTACCGACCCGCTGTGGCCGCGGCTATATGCCGATGGGGCGACTTGCCGGCGCACCGCCGGCCTCAATCCTCGATGACCACCGGGATGCGCTGGTAGCCGCTCTTCGCCGAAGCGCCTTCGGCACCGCCGGATCCGCCACCGTTCGGCCCCGTCGGCGACGGCGCCGGCGTCTCACCCAGGGTGGCGCGGATCACCGCGACCAGGGTGACGCTGTGTTCGGCGACAACGGTCAGCAGCGGGTGCTCCTCGCCGGAGATCAGGGCGGCCAACGCGCACACCGGACACCACACCTGCTGGCACTTGCCCGGGTCCCCGGACTTGTTGGTCATGGCCACCATCGCCGCGGCACGCACCGCGGGATCGATGGCGTCCAGGATGGACTGTGCGAGTCTGCGCAACTCGGGACCCAGCTCACCCAGGTCGGGGTGCACGCCGTTCACCAGCGCCGCTCCTTCCCCCTGGTTCCCCCGGCTCTTCGCCGGCCGCCGGCGATCACACCGGCCACACGTTCGGGTCCGGGCGGAAACGGACCGTCAGCTCGTTGCCGCGCAGCGCAGCGTCGAGCACCGTGCAGCGCCGCAGCACCGACGCCAGCCGGACCCTGCGCCGCATACCACCGGCGCCGACGATCAGGTCGTCGCCGGCCCGACCCAGGCTCAGTGCGCCGGAATCGATCTGCGGCAACTCTAGCCGCAACCGGTAGACCGAGCCCAGCCCGGAACCCGACTCCCGGTCCACCACGGGGCGCAACGGGCCCGGCGGCGCCGAGCCACCTTGACGGCGAACGCCGTCGAGCAGCTCCCCCAGCGCCTTGGGGCCGATCGGCTCGCCGGCCAGGTGCGGCGCCAGCACCAGCGCCACATCACCGGTGGCGGCATTGAGTTCCTCCAGCACGAGTCGCTGCTCACGGATCCGCTCGGCGTACCAGTCGAACGCCGGATGGTCCGGCAAGTCCGTGTACATGTACGAATCGTCTTGCACCAGAACCTGGTTGACGATCAGCTCTTCAACCCGCAACCCCATCAGCGCCAACGACCCCAGGGTGCGGACCGCTTCGGCGGCCACCACCCGTTCGGCGGTGAGCACCAGGTGCGCACCGACCAGCGACTCATCGGTCAGCAGGCCGGTGAGTCGCTCGGCGGCACCGCTGACCCGCTCGGTCAACTCGACCATCGCGACCGACCGGGCGTCGTCGGTCGCGGTGAGCCTGCGGTGCCGGGGCCAGGCCCGCTCGGCATAGAGTGCCACCGCGGCCGGCAGCGTCAGCATCCGCAGCGCATCGGCGGTCGACGCGCAGTCGACCACGATGCGATCCCACCGGCCGGTTGCGGCCAGCTCGCCGACCTCGTACAGACCGAGCAACTCCTGAACCCCGGGCAGTGCGCAGAGTTCTTCGGGCGCAATGCCGCCCAGTTCGGATTCCGGAAAGCGCGCAGCCAGCGCATCGGCGACTTCACGCCAGCGGGCTTCCAGCAGCGCCAGCGTGTCCAGTGCCAGTACGTCCAGCGCACCGCCGCCCAGGGCGGCCTCGTCGACGGCGACCCGGACCGGTTCGCGTTCCCCGGTCGGGGGCACCGGGACGTCCAGCACGTCGCCGAGTGAGTGCGCCTGGTCGGTGGAGACCACCAGCACCTTCTGACCGGCGCGCGCGGCAGCCACCGCGGTCGCGGCTGCCAGGGTTGATTTCCCTACCCCGCCCTTGCCGACGAACAGACCGATCCTCGCCGGCGCGGGTGGCACCGGCTCACCCGGGGCGGGGTGGCGGGCACTCATTCAGCCTCGGCTCGCTTCTTGAGGTCTTTCAACGCGGTGTCGGTCAGCCGGCGTTCTGCTTTGCGCTTGAGCAGCCCGATCATCGGGATCACCAGGTCCACCGACAGGTTGTAGGTGACATCGGTGCCGGATCCTTTTGGCGCCAAACGATATTCGCCATCCAGCGCCTTCAGCAACGCGCTGGACAGCAGCGACCAGCGCACCGTTCGATAGTTGTCCGACCAGTCGTAGGACAACACCATGGTGTCCTTGAGGACGGCCGCGTCCAGAACCAACCGGGCCACCTTGGGGTGGCCGTCGGCGTCGGTTTCGAGCACTTCGGCCTCGGTGTATTCCGAAACCCAGTCGGGGTAGGCGCCGATGTCGGCGATGACGTCCATCACCGTCTTCGGATCCGCGTCGATAAAGATCGTCTGTGTTGTCTTCTCCGCCACGTGATCTTCCCTCGTCGTCTGGACTCGGCGCCGGTGCCCCGGGGTGAAACCGTACCTCGCCGTTCCCCCCACCGGACCCCTCAGCCCTGGGCCAGCGGAGATACTCCCACCGGGCGGGAGCGCTCCAGCGCCGCCTTCACCTCGAAAGCCATCCTCTTGCCGGCCACCCGGCGCCGATGGGTCAGCTTGGCCGCGTCCGTCCGGGCCGGCTGCGCGCCCGATACGCCGGCCGGTTCGGCGTGCAGGAAGTAATGCAGCACCACCCCGTCCAGGCAGGGCTCCAGCCAGATCTCCATGGTCCCGGTAAGCGGTCCGGCCACCGTCCACCGGATGCCCTTTTCGGCGCGGTCCTCGACGACCTGTAGCTGCAGGTCCGGCCACCAGCGCCGCCAGCTCGACGGATCGCCGACCATGGCGCCGACCCGCGCGGGCGCCGCGGCGACGTAGGTCTGGTCGGCGACCTGGATGCTGTTCACCGCTCTAGGGTCACATACCGCGGGTGCCGGTTCAGCACGGCCCGGCGTGAACGCGGTCACACCCGGTGCGGGCCGCCCATTAGGCTAGGCGAACAGGTAGCGGACAGCCCAGGAAGGTCAGCACGATGCGTGAGTTCACTGCTCCGGCACCGTTCGTCGTCGGCGAACGCGACAACGTCGCCGAGGCCGTATTCCGGCACGAGCGGGAGAGCCCGGACTTCGTCATCTTCCAGCGACTGGTCGACGGGGCCTGGACCGATGTCAGTTGCGCCACGGTGGCCGCCCAGGTCCGCTCGGCCGCACTCGGCCTGATCGCGCAGGGGGTGCAGGCCGGTGACCGGGTGGCGATCTTCTCGGCGACCCGCTACGAGTGGCCGATTCTCGACTTCGCCATCCTGGCCGTCGGCGCCGTGACCGTCCCGATCTACGAGACGTCGTCGGCGGAGCAGGTGCGCTGGGTGCTGGAGGACTCCGGAGCGGTGCTGGCCATCGCCGAATCCGATGCGCACGCGGGCATCATCGCCGAACTCACCGCCGACCTGCCGGCGCTGCGCCGGGTGCTGACCATCGACGGCTCCGGGCCGGGCGCGCTCGAGGTGCTCGGCCAGGCCGGCGCGGCGGTGGACCCGACCGAGTTGGCCGGGCGACTCGAGGCACTGCGGGCAGCCGACGCGTCCACCCTGATCTACACCTCGGGCACCACCGGCCGTCCCAAGGGGTGCCAGCTCACCCACTCCAACCTGGTCTACGAGGTCCGCGGCACCAAGGCCGCGCTGCCGACGCTGCTGCGCGAGGGCCAGCGCCTGCTGGTCTTCCTGCCGCTGGCCCACGTGCTGGCACGCTCGCTGACGCTGGCGGCGTTCACCAACAAGGTGACGGTCGGGTTCACCAGCGATATCAAGAACCTGCTGCCGATGTTCTCGGTGTTCAAGCCGACCGTGGTGGTGTCGGTGCCGCGGGTGTTCGAGAAGGTGTACAACACCGCCGCGCAGAACGCCGCCGACTCCGGCAAGGGGCGCATCTTCGAGTTCGCCACCCGGACCGCGGTGGCCTTCAGCGAGGCGCAGGATCGCGGCGGCCCGGGGCTGCTGCTGCGCGCCCGGCATGCGCTGTTCGACCGGTTGGTCTACCACAAGCTGCGAGCCGCCCTCGGCGGCAACTGCAGCGCCGCGGTCTCCGGCGGTGCGCCGCTGGGTGCGCGGCTGGGGCACTTCTACCGCGGCGTGGGCCTGACCATCTACGAGGGTTACGGCCTGACCGAGACCACCGCCGCCATCACCGTCAGCCCGGTGGCCGACATGTTGGTCGGCACCGTCGGGAAACTGGTGCCGGGCAACAGCATGCGACTGGCCGACGACAATGAACTGCTGGTCCGCGGCGGAGTGGTGTTCGGCGGGTACTGGCGCAACGAGCAGGCCACCGCCGAGGCGATGACCGACGGCTGGTTCAAGACCGGCGACCTCGGCGACATCGACGCACAGGGCTTCCTGACGATCACCGGGCGCAAAAAGGAGCTCATCGTCACCGCGGGTGGCAAGAACGTCGCCCCGGCGGTGCTGGAGAACCGGCTGCGGGTGCACCCGTTGATCAGCCAGGCGATGGTGGTCGGCGACGCCAAACCGTTCATCGGGGCGCTGATCACCATCGACCCCGAGGCGTTCGGGGGCTGGAAGCAGCGCAACAGCAAGCCCGCCGACAGTACGGTGGGCGACCTGGCGAGTGACCCGGACCTGCTCGCCGAGGTGGATGCCGCCGTCAAGGACGCCAACCTGGCGGTCTCGCACGCCGAGTCGATCCGCAAGTTCCGCATCCTGCCGGTCGACTTCACCGAGGCCACCGGCGAACTCACCCCGACGATGAAGGTCAAGCGCAAGGTGGTGGCCGAGAAGTTCGCCGACGCCATCGAGGCGATCTACGCCAAGGACTGACCGGCCGGCTTCGCCCCGCTCAACAGCCCGGCCAGCCGGGCTGCCAGGCTGTCCCAGCGCCAGTTCGCGGTGGCCCAGTCCCGTCCTGCGGCACCCATTGCGGCGGCCCGGTCCGGGTCGGCCAGCAGGCCGGCGACGGCGTCGCCGATCTGCTCCACCGATCGGCCGTCGACCACCAGGCCCGTCTTGCCGTCCAGCACGGTCTCCGGCGCCCCGCCGGACCGGCCGGCTACCACCGGGACGCCGGCGGCGGCGGCCTCCAGGAACACGATGCCCAAGCCCTCGACATCCAGCCCGGCGCCGCGGGTGCGGCACGGCATCGCGAAGACGTCGCCCAGTGCGTGGTGCGCGGGCAGCTCCGCGAAGAGCACACCGCCGGTGAACGTGACGTGCCCGGACACCCCGCACCGCCGGGCCAGCTGCCGCAGCCTGGCCAGGTACGGTCCCCCGCCGACGATCACCAGTGCGGCCCCGTCGACCCGCTGCCGGATCAGCGGCAGCGCCCGGATCAGCATGTCCTGGCCTTTGCGGGGCACCAGCCGTGACACGCACACCACGGTCGGCCGATCGCCCAGCCGGTAGCGGTCCCGCAGCGCGGCGCGGGCGGCCGGGTCGGGCCGGAACCTCTCGGTGTCCACGCCGGGCGGCAGGTGCTCCAGGGCGGCAGCCGGACCGAACGCCGAGGCGAACCGGCGTCGGGTGTAGTGGCTGACGTAGCTCACCACGTCGGTGTCCGCACCGATGCGGCGCAGCACCGACCGGCCCACCGGCAGCATCGACCAGCCCACCTCGTGACCGTGTGTGCTCGCCAGCACCCGGGCGGCGCCGGCGGCTCGGGCCCGCTGCGCCAACAGTGCCAACGGTGCCGCAGCGCCGAACCATACGGTCTCGATCCCCTGTTCGGCGATCAGCCGGCACATCCGGGCGTCGACGGCCGGGCCGGGCAGCATCAGGGTGCCCGGATGGCGCACCACCTGATATCCGGTGGCCCTGGCCGCGTCATCGAAGGCATCGGCACCCTTCCATCGCGGCGCGTACACCGTGATCTGGTGGGCGCCGCCGCCGCTCAGCCGCCGTACGAATTCCTCCAGGTAGGACTGGATGCCGCCGGGCCGCGGCGGAAAGTCGTTGGTAACCAGCAGGACCCGGCTCACCCGTGGATGCTAGCGCGCCCGGTCCGGCCGCTGGGGACGTGTCAGCCGGTCTGTCCTGGGCTGCCGTTGCCCTTGCCCTGGAACTGCAGGCCGCCGGAGCCGGGGCTGCCGGCGGCGCCACCGGTGCCCCCGGTGTTGCTGAACACATTTCCGTTGGCGCCGGCGCCGCCGGCCCCACCGCCGGCCCCACCGGCGCCGGCGCCGCCGGGGTAAGGGTTTTCGGCGCCGCCGCCACCACCACCGCCGGTGCCCGCGCCGCCCGCACCCCCCGGACCACCGCTGTTCCCGCCGCTCGGGCCGGCGGTATGGCCACCGGCACCGCCTGCGCCCGCCGCACCGGAGGCGGAGTAGGCACCTCCGCCACCGCCGCCGCCACCACCGACGACGCTGCCGTTGTCCACGGCCGCGCCACCGGCGCCACCCCCGCCTCCCGCTCCCCCGGCACCTCCCGAGGCCCCGGATGCGGCGGCACCGCCACCGCCGCCACCCCCGTCGCCGCCGAAGGCTCCGCCACCGGCGTAGAGGGGAAGCGGCACGGCGCCGCCGGTGCCGCCGGTACCGCCGGTACCGCCGGCTCCGCCGCTGGCCGACTGGGTACCGCCGGCACCGCCGGTGCCGCCCGCGCCACCGCCACCGCCGCCGCCGCCGAAGGTGTAGTACGTCGTGACCGTGGTGCTGTTGGCGCCGCCGACGCCGCCGTTGCCGCCCTGCCCGCCGTTGCCACCCGGGCCACCCGAGGCCGAGCCTGCCCCGATCCCGGGAGCTCCGCCGGTTCCGCCGGCACCGCCGGTGCCACCGTTGCCGCCCTGGCCGGCGACACTGCCGAAGCCGGTGCCCGTGCTGCCGGTGCCACCGGTGCCACCGGTGCCACCGGTGCCGCCCTGCCCGCCGACACCCTGCACCCCGCCCTGTCCGCCGGGTGCGCCACCGGTGCCACCGGTGCCGCCCTGCCCGCCCGCCGCCCCCTGACCGCCACCGGCGGTCCCGCTGCCACCCGGGCCACCGGTCCCGCCGGTTCCACCGACGCCGCCATTTCCGGCGTTGCCCACACCGTTGTTGCCGCTGCTGCTGGCCCCGGCCAGCCCGGCCGATCCACCGGTGCCGCCGGTACCGCCCTGAGCGCCCTGGCCGCCGGCCACCCCGGTGCTACCGGAATTGTCCGCGCCGGTGGCACCGGTACCGCCGGTGCCGCCGACACCGCCGTTGCCGCCCTGCCCGCCGAAGCCCTGCACACCTCCGGTACCGCCGGCCGTTCCGCCGGTGCCACCGGTACCACCGGCGCCACCGTTCGCACCCTGACCGCCCTGACCGCTGTTGGTCCCGGCGTTGCCGGGGCTGCCCTGGCCACCACCGCCGCCGGTGCCGCCCAGACCGCCGGCCCCGCCGTTGCCGGCGTTGCCGGCCGCGGCCTGTCCGCCGTTGCCGGCGCCGCCGGTACCGGCCAGACCACCGGTGCCGCCGTCACCGCCCTGACCGCCGCCGGCGCCCGCGCCGTTCCCGGCGTTGTCGCCGCCGGTTCCGCCGACACCGCCGGTGCCGCCGACACCGCCGACACCGCCCCGGCCGCCCGCCCCACCACTGGCGCTGGTGGCAGCGCCGGCGCCGCCGTCACCGCCGGCGCCGCCCTGGCCGCCCCGGCCGCCCTGGTCGCCGCCGGTCGGCGTGGCACTGCTGGTGCCGTTGCCGCCGGCGCCACCTCGGCCGCCGGTGCCGCCGGTGCCGCCGACCCCACCGGCGCCGGCCGCGCCGGCCCCACCCCCATCGGTACCGCTGCCGGCCGCCCCGGCGGAACCTCCGGTGCCGCCCTGGCCGCCGTCACCGCCCTGGCCGGCGGTGTCACCGGTGTTGTCGCCGCCCTGGCCGCCGGTGCCGCCCTGAGCACCCACACCACCGCTGCCGCCGGCGCCGCCGTGGTGCCCCGCACCGTCGCCGGCCCCGCCGGCGCCGCCTTGGCCGCCGGCACCGCCCTGGCCGCCCTGGTCGCCGCCGGTCGGTGTGGCACTGCTGGCACCGTTGCCACCGGTACCGCCCCGGCCGCCGGATCCGCCGGTGCCACCCACCCCGCCGGTGCCCGGCGTGCCGGCTGCACCGCCGTCGGTGCCGATGCCGGCCGCCCCGGCGGTGCCGCCGGTGCCGCCCTGACCACCGTCGGCCCCGGTGCCGGTCCCGGTGTTGTTGCCGCCGGTGCCACCGGAACCACCCTGACCCCCGTTGCCGCCGATGCCGCCGGCGCCGCCGTTGCGACCCGCACCGTCGCCGGCGCCGCCGGCGCCGCCTTGGCCACCCTGACCCCCCTGACCGCCCTGACCGCCGCCGATGGGCGGACTCGGGTTGCCGCCGCTGTCGTAGCCGGGCGTGCCGACGCCACCGCTGCCGCCGTTGCCGCCGGCACCGCCGACCCCGCCGGTGCCCAGCGAGCCGTTCCTGCCGCCGTCGGTACCGACACCGGCCGCCCCGGCGGTGCCACCGGTACCGCCCCGGCCGCCGCCGGCGCCCGACTGGCTGGAACCGACACCCGGGTTGCCACCGCCGTTGCCGCCGGTGCCGCCCCGGCCGCCCACACCGCCCTGACCGCCGGCGCCGCCGTTGTGGCCCGCCCCGTCGCCGGTACCGCCGGTACCGCCGGTGCCGCCTTGGCCGCCCTGCCCGCCCCGACCGCCGTCGACCGGCGGGAAGGAACCGATACCGGATATGCCGGTGCCGCCCTGACCGCCGCCGCCACCGGTGCCACCGGCCCCACCGGTGCCCAGCGAGCCGGCGCTGCCGCCGTCGGTACCGGCGCCGGCCGTCCCGGCCGCACCGCCGGTGCCGCCCTGACCGCCGCCGGCCCCGGTTCCGCTGCCGGTGTTGTCGCCGCCGGTACCGCCCTGACCGCCCTGACCCCCGACACCGCCGGCACCGCCGGCACCGCCGTTGTGGCCGGCACCGTCACCGGCGCCACCGGTGCCGCCCTGACCGCCGGCGCCGCCCGGGCCGCCCTGGACGCCACCGTTCGGTGCCGCACCGCCGGTACCGCCACCGCTGTTGCCACCGCCACCGCCGGTGCCGCCGAGGCCGCCCTGGCCGCCGGTGCCCAAGCCGGCCTGACCACCCAGGCCGGCGCCACCGGGCCCGGCCTGCCCACCGCTGCCGCCGGTGCCGCCCTGGCCGCCCTGACCACCGGCCACCCCGGCATTGCCGGAGTTGTCCGCACCGGCGACTCCGGCGCCGCCCTGGCCACCCTGACCACCGGTGCCGCCCCGGCCGCCGACACCCTGACTACCGGTGCTGCCGCCAGCCGCCCCGCCGGCACCACCGGTGCCGCCGGCGCCGCCGTTCGCGCCCTGACCGCCCTGCCCGCTGTCGGTCCCGGCCACACCGGGACTGCCCTGGCCGCCACCGCCACCGGTGCCGCCGACTCCGCCGGCCCCGCCGTTGCCGGCGGCACCGGCCTGGCCGGCGGTGGCGCCGGTGCCGGCCGCCCCGGGTTGGCCACCGGTGCCGCCGACCCCGCCCCGACCGCCCGGACCGCCGCCGACTCCGAGGCCACCGGCGGCGCCGGTGCCGCCGGTACCTCCCGCGCCACCGGTACCGCCGGCGCCGGCGTCACCCCCCGCACCGCTGGCACCCCCGCCGGCACCGCCCTTGCCGCCGTTGCCGCCGCCACCACCGTTGCCGCCGGTGTACCCGGCGACATGCCCGGAGTCACCGGTGGCACCCTGATAGCCGGCGCCGCCGGCACCGCCGTCGCCGCCGGCGCCGGCCACCCCATTACCGCCGGAGGCGGCGTGCGCGCCACCGCCGGAGTCCCCACCGTCACCGCCCTTGCCGGCGTTGCCGCCGTTGCCGCCGGCTTGACCGGCCCCGCCATCGGGATTGGCCGCCGTACCGTCGGTCCCGCCGGCGCCGTCGGCGCCCTTGCCACCGGAACCACCGGCACCGCCCACACCGCCGACACCATGAGCGCCGGTGACCGACCCGGCACCCCCCAGTCCGCCGGCACCGCCGGCCCCACCGTTGCCACCGGACCCGCCATCGGGGTGATCGGCGTCCCCGGCGGCGCCGGCCCCGCCGGTGCCGCCGGCCCCGGCGGCACCGCCGGCGCCGCCGGCGGCAGCCGAACCGGCCACACCGCCCCTACCGAACAAACCGCCCTGTCCTCCGGCGCCCCCCAGTCCGCCGGCTCCGCCGGCCCCACCGTTGCCACCGGCCCCGGCATCCCCACCGGCGCCGGCATTGACCCCGGCCACCCCGGCCAGACCCGCGCCACCGTCCCCGCCGCCACCGCCGGCCCCGCCCAGTCCGCCCGCCCCACCGGCACCACCGGCGCCGAAGAGGAATCCGCCGGCTCCCCCCGCACCCCCGACACCACCGACACCGCCCTGCCCGCCGACCCCGCCGTCCTGACCGGCCAGTCCCGCGCCCGGCACGTAGCCCCCACCGCCGACCCCGCCGGCACCACCTGCACCGCCGGTGCTGAACAGCAACCCGCCGGCCCCGCCGACCCCGCCGGCCCCGCCGGCCCCGCCATCGGGGTGGGTCGCGGTCCCGGCGCCGCCGGCCCCGCCGTTGCCGCCGGCGCCACCGCTGCCGAAGAAGACGCCGCCGGCCCCGCCGGCGCCGCCGACACCACCGCTGCCGCCGAACCGGCCGTCGCCGCCATCGGTGCCCGCGCCACCGTTGCCGATCAGAAACCCGGCGTGCCCACCCGCGCCCGGCGCCCCGTCGACCGGAACCTGGTCGCCGGCAGCCGCCGTGCCGGTCACCGGATCACCGGGCCCGGTCACCGCGGCGGCGCCGCCGGCGTTGCCGCCGTTGCCGAACAGCCAGCCGGCGTCCCCACCGCTGCCGGCATAGCCGTAGCCGGCGCCGCCGTCACCGAACAGCAGCCCGCCGTTGCCGCCGTCCGCATGGGCCGCGGTGCCGGCGGCCCCGTCACCGATCAGATACTGCCCGGTCAAGGAGTTGATGGCACCGTCGAGCAGCTGCCCCAGCGGGCTGTCGATCCAGGCCTGGATATCGGCGTGCAGCGGCAGGTACAGGAACTGGTCAACCCAATCGGCCCACGAGGCGGCGCCGGGCAGCGTGGTGGTCGGATCAAGCGGGTCGGGCACGTGTGCCGGCCAGGCCGACGGATCCGGCCACACCGCCGACTCAGCACCGGTCAAGCCCGCGCCGGAATCCAGCCCGGCCAGGACCGGGCCGATCAGGTCGACCAGCCAATCGCCGTCGACATCGGCCCGCGCCAGCGGCATGCCTGCCACCGAAGTCATCCCGAGGGCCGCAACCGCCCCCACCGCACCGGCAACCCCCAGCACCCGCCGGCCGACTGTCCCGGCCGGGCGCGCTGCGCGATCGCTTCTGGTCTTGCGCTGACGAGCCATTGCCGGACCCCTTCACTACCGAAACTGAGGATGAGCCAGGATCTCCGAGCGTAAAAGGTTTTGAATAAAAGTAATTCGATCAGCAGTTCTCGACGTGCTCCTCAGCTGGTTTGAAAACTACGCCGGCCGGCAATTTTTCTGAATTACGCGCAGGAACTTGACAGCAAGCCCTGCAAGAACATCCAGAGAAGTGGGCCGCTTCCGCTGTGAACGACATCGATGCTGGTCAACACCGGCCAACTTCGCGTTGGACACCAATCCGGCAGCTGTTCCGAATTTTGTTCGCCCAAAGTTCCCACCTGCAGACAATCGGCGCAGTCGCCGTAATTGACATAGCCGTTAACAGTTCTGCCCCGGATTCGGGCATTCCACAAGAAACACGGCCGGTGAGCCGAGGCGAAGTCGGCTTGCCGCGGGTCAGCCGGCCGGCCAGTGCTGCCAGCCGGCCAGCAAGCCGGCCGGCTCGACGCCGAGTACGTGCGACACGGCGGTCGCCGCATCGGTCCGCTGCGGCCCACAGGCAGCCAGGTAGAGCTCGCGCAGTTTCGCCGTCCCGTAGCGATCGGCGACAAATCCGGCGAACCACCAGGCCCGGTCATAGGCCTGCACCCCCTGCGGCCCGTCCAGGTCGACGTCGGACGGCAGCGTGAGCGGCGATTCCGGCCGGTCGGCCGGTGCCGGTCTGCCCCGGGCGACGAAGTCGGCCACGCCTTCGGTCAGCCAGCGGGGTGCGTCGATGGCGGTGTCGGCCCGGGTGGCGAAGTGGAAAAGCTCGTGCCCCAGCACGATGTGCAGCGCCGCCGGGCTCATCTGCGCCGCACCCGGCGCGAAGACGATCCGCTGCCCTGCTGCGAGCCGCCGTGCGGGGTCGACCCGGTCAGCCACCGCGACCGCTGCGACGCCCGCCCACCGCCCGGCGTCGCCGCCGCCCGCCTGGGCGGCGAACTGCGCATCCGAGCCGGTTGCGACCACCGTGATCCGGTGCGGCCAGTCGGTGCCCCAGAAGGCTTCCACGGCGTCGACGGCGGTGCCGATACCGGCGGCGATGCGGCCCAGCAGCGCCTCGGCGGGCGCACCGCCGAGGTTGACCAGATCCACGGCGCGGTGGTCGCCGACCATGAGCGGCCCGGCCGGTTCGCGCGCCGGAACCAGCAGCACCGCGGCGGCGGCGATCAGTTCGACGGCCAGCAGCACCGCCAGCCGGGCTCGCCGGCCGCTAGTAACGACGGGCGTTGTGGATCGGCCCGGAGGATTCCATCGGCACCACCCGGACCGGCTGGCCGTAGGTGGACGAGTGGATCATCATGCCGTCGCCGACGTAGATGCCCGAGTGCGACGCGTCGGAGTAGAAGGTCAGCACGTCACCGGGTTGCAGGTCGGACAGCGAGACCGGCTGCCCGCCGTTGGCCTGCGCCTGGCTGGAGTGCGGCAGCGCTATGCCCGCCTGGCCGAAGGCCCACATCACCAGCCCGGAACAGTCGAATCCACCCGGTCCGGCACCACCCCATGCGTAGGGGGTGCCGACCTGCGTCAACGCCGCCTGCACGGCGGTGGCGCGGTCCCCGCCGCCGGGTGGCGGGGCGGCGAACATCGAAAAGAACGGCGGCGGCGCAGCGGCCGGCGGCGCATCGGGGGCGGGTGCACCGAAGGCAGCGGCTTCCGCAGCGGGGGCGCCGGGCGCCCCCTCGGGCGCCGGTCCGGGATCGGCCAGCGCGACCCGCTGCTGCGGGGTCAGCGCGAAGTACTGCGATTTGACCACCGCGATCTGCAGCTGCAGCTGGCTCTGCCTGGATTGCAGCTCCGCACGCACCGCCGCGGCCTGCTCGGCGGCGGTCTTGGCCTCGGCCGCCGACTTGGCCGACGCCCGCTCGGCCCGGTCGGCCTGCTCGCCGGCGGCGCGGTAACGATCCATCCGGACACCCATGTCGGCCGCCACCACCCGTTGCACGCCGAGCTTGTCGATGAGCTGTTGCGGGGACGCGACGGTCAGAATGGCGTCCATACCGTCGGTCCGGCCGCCCATGTACGAGACGGCGGCGAACTGGTTGACCGCTGACCGGAAGGTCGCCAGCCGGTCCGTCGCGGCATTCAGCGTCGCCTGGTCCTCGGCATGCACCCTTTCGGCGTCCTGCTGCGCGACAAGCTTTTCGGTCAAGTCGAGCTGCGCGCTGTGCATCGCCTCGGTGGTCTGCTCTGCCTGCCTGGACAGCTCGCTCAGCTTCGCCAGGGCATCGTCGGCGGGGTCGGCCTGCGAAGTGGCCGCCAGAAGACCGGCCCCGACACTGGCGACGGCCGCAAAGCCGGCCATGACACCGACGCTGGATCGTTTGGTCACGCGCATGGTCCAGCGCATACGGTCGAACCTCAAGATTGCATCCTTAACGCTGAGTCAACGTGCTGCCGTCGCTGATCTGGTTTAGGTCTCAGATAGGTTACGAAATGGCAACGGCGTTGTCCATCACGAAGATGCAAATCTACCAGCCTGGACCCCGTGCACCGGTCAGCGGCACGCCGACCGGCGGGTCTCCGGTCAGGCCGCGCCCGACCCGCTGCGCCTTCGCACCGGGACCAGCCGCAGCCGGGGCACCAACCCCGCCTCGGCCAGCACGTCCAGAGCCGCGCGCTCGTCCTGGCGCAACTCCGGCGGCGCGCCGACCAGCACGCTGACGACGCACTCCCGGCACGCCGGCCCGCGAACGGCACAGGTGTCACAGTCGATCACGACCGGTTCCGGGTCGGCCCGGCCCTGGTCGCTTCCGGCCCCGATTTGTCCCATCTGCGGCTCCTCTCGATCGGTTCGCCGCACCCTAACCGCGGGCACCGACACGATCGGCCGCATCGGAATGTCGGTGTGGGCGCCTACCGTCTCGGCCATGGCGCGAACCACCCCGGCTGGTGCCGGGCAGCTGAGCTTCACCGCCTTCGACCCGGACGGCGAGCCCTCGCTGCGCGATACCACCTTTGTCGTGGTGGACACCGAGACCACCGGCGCGCGGGCCGCGGCCCCCGGTGCGGAGCCGGACGCCATCACCGAGATCGCCGCGGTCAAGGTGCGCGCCGGCGTCGTGCTGGGTGAGTTCGCCACCCTGGTCGACCCGCAGCGCGGCATCCCGCCACAGATCGTCCACCTGACCGGCATCACCACCGCGATGGTGTGCGGCGCCCCGACCATCGACACGGCATTGCCGGCATTCCTGGAGTTCGCCGGATTCGGCCGGGACGGCGCCGGGCCGGTGCTGGTGGCCCACAACGCCGCGTTCGACGTCGGGTTCCTGACGGCCGCCGCGCGGCGGTGCGGCATCGGCTGGCCACGCCCGCCGGTGCTGTGCACCGTCCGGCTGGCCCGGCGGGTGCTCAGCCGTGAGGAAGCACCCAGCGTGCGGCTGGCGGAGCTGGCCCGGTTGTTCGCCGTGGCCACCCAACCCACCCACCGCGCCCTCGACGACGCGCGCGCCACCGTCGACGTGCTGCACGCCCTGATCGACCGGGTGGGCAACCAGGGTGTGCACACCTATGCCGAGCTGCGGTCGTATCGGCACGACGTCAAGCCGGAGCAGCGCGGCAAGCGGGCGCTGGCCGCGGGGCTGCCGCACCGGCCGGGGGCCTACCTGTTCCGCGGGCCATCGGATCAGGTGCTCTACGTCGGCACCGCCTCGGACCTGCGGCGCCGGGTGGGCCAGTACTTCAACGGCTCGGAGCGGCGCAGCCGGATCGCCGAGATGGTGACCCTGGCCACCCGCGTCGACCATGTCGAATGCGCCCACCCGCTTCAGGCCGGGGTGCGCGAGCTTCGCCTGCTGGCCGCGCACGCCCCGCCCTACAACCGCCGCTCCAGGTTCCCGCGCCGATGGTGGTGGCTGACCCTGACCGAGGAGGCGTTCCCCCGGTTCGCACTGACCCGGGCACCGGGCCGGCGCCGGGCGGTCGGGCCGTTCCGCTCCCGCGCCGACGCCGCCCGGACCGCCGCCCTGCTGGCCCGGTTCACCGGAATCCGCAGCTGCACCGTGCGGTTGGCCCGCGCCGCCCGGCACGAGTGCGCCCGCCGCGAGGTGGCGCCATGCCCGGCCGCCGCCGGCCTCACCGCCGCGCAGTACGCGCCGGCGGTTCGGCGCGCCACGGCGCTGATCGACGGCACCGACGACGACGCGCTGGCCGCGGCGGTGCGACAGGTCACCGCGCTCGCCGACCGCGGCTGCTACGAGAGCGCCGCGCGGTTGCGCGACCACACCGCGGTCGCGGTCGAGGCGCTCTGGCGCGGCCAGCGGTTGCGGGCGCTGGCCGATCTGCCCGAGCTGGTGGCCGCCGCGCCGGACGGCCACGGCGGCTGGCAGCTCGCGGTGATCCGCAGCGGGCAACTCGCCGCGGCGGGGTGCGCCGCCCGCGGGGTGCCGCCGCTGCCCGTCGTGGCCGCGCTGCTCGCCGACGCCCAGGTCGTCGTTCCCGAGCCGGCCCCGCTGGGTGGTGCGCTGGTCGAGGAGACCGGCCTCGTCGCGCGCTGGCTGGCGGCACCGGGGGTGCGCATCGTGCGGACCGAGGGCTGCTGGGCCTCCCCGCGGCGATCCGCCGGGCGGTGGACGATGTGGGCGGCGACCGCGCACTCGGCGCGGCTGGCCGCCCAGCAGATCTCAGAGCCGAGCGGCGAACCGCACCCAACGCGCGAGCAGCTGTTCGGCCGCCCCGGAGTCGATGGCCTCGACCGCGCGCGCCAACCCGTGCTCCCAGGCCGGCAGCCATTCGGCGTCGCTGGCTAGGCCGGCATGGGCGACCAGCGCCCCGGCCGCGTTGAGCACCACCGCGTCCCGAACCGGCCCGCGGGCACCGGCCAGCACCGACCGGGTCTCCTCGGCGTTGGCTGCCGCGTCGCCGCCGAGCAACTGGCTCACCTCGGCACGCGGGAAGCCGAACCCGGCGGGATCGAACGTCAACCGGTCCACCGTGCCGGCCTGCACCCGCCAGATGGTGCTGGTCGTGGTGGTGGTCAACTCGTCGAGCCCGTCGTCGCCGTGTACCACCAGGACGCTGGACCGGCGCCCGGCGAACACCCCGGCCATCACCTCGGCCAGGTCTCCGAACGCACAGCCGATCAGCCCCGCCCGCGGCCGGGCCGGGTTGGTCAGCGGCCCCAGAAGGTTGAAGACGGTGGGTATCCCGAGCTCCCGGCGCGCCGCCGAGGCGTACCGGTAGGACGGGTTGAACTGCGGCGCGAAGCAGAAGCCGATCCCCACCTCGGCGACGCTGCGCGCGACGTCCTCGGGTCCCAGGTCGATGCGCACCCCGAGCGCTTCCAGGGTGTCGGCCCCGCCGGCCAGTGAGCTGGCCGCCCGGTTGCCGTGTTTGACCACCGGTACCCCGGCGGCGGCCACCACGATCGCCGCCATCGTGGACAGGTTCACCGTGTTGACGCCGTCGCCACCGGTGCCGACCACGTCGACGGTCGCGGTGCCGATCCGCTCGGTCGGCACCGGGAGGGCATGACCCAGCATCACGTCGGCCAGCTCGGCGACCTCACCGGCGGTGGGGCCCTTCATCTTCAGCGACACGCCGAAAGCCGCGATCTGGGCGGGCGTCGCGGCGCCGGTCATGATCTGTTCCATCGCCCACGCGGCCTGCCCGCCGGACAGGTCGCCGCCAGCCGTCAAACGCCCCAAGACCTGCGGCCATGACGATCCGTTCGGCTCAACCACGCGCCGATCGTCGCACGCGGACGCCGCACCGCCCAAGCCGCCCCAGCCCGGCCGGACAGGGCCCGATCAACTGATTTTCAACAAATTGCCAGCCCCGGCTGGAGTTCGACAACTACATAGCGTCATACTTGCGGATGTGACGAGCGCTGTGGGGTCCTCGGGTACTGCCATCACGTCGCGTGTGCATTCGCTGAACCGGCCGAACATGGTCAGCGTTGGCACCATCGTGTGGCTTTCCAGTGAGTTGATGTTCTTTGCTGGACTGTTCGCGATGTACTTCACGGCACGCGCCCAGGCCGGCGGCAACTGGCCGCCCCCGCCGACCGAGCTGAACCTGTACCAGGCGGTGCCGGTCACCCTGGTGCTGATCGCCTCGTCGTTCACCTGCCAGATGGGGGTGTTCGCCGCCGAGAAGGGCGACGTGTTCGGACTGCGCCGCTGGTATCTGGTGACCTTCCTGATGGGCGCGTTCTTCGTGGCCGGCCAGGGGTACGAGTACTACCACCTGGTGACCCACGGCACCACGATCTCCTCCAGCGCGTACGGCAGTGTCTTCTACCTGTGCACCGGTTTTCACGGTCTGCACGTCGTCGGCGGCCTGATCGCGTTCGTCTTCCTGATGATCCGCACCACACTGAGCAAGTTCACCCCAGCGCAGGCGACCGCGGCTATCGTCGTCTCCTACTACTGGCATTTCGTCGACATCGTGTGGATCGCCCTCTTCGCCACGATTTACTTCGTCAGATGAACAAGCGCCCGACGAACAGGAGTGCTCGGTTGAAGACACCCACAAAGTTGTGGCCGGCCCGATCGGGCCGCAACCAGAACATCGCCCGCCGGAAGCTCCGGCGCCGACTGTCCGGGGGTTTGCTGCTGCTGATGGCGCTGGCGCTGGCCGGCGGCCTGGCCGCGCTGCTGACACCCTCCCCGCAAGTTGCTGTGGCCGACGAGGCCAACTCGGCGATGCTGCGTCTCGGCAAAGAGCTCTACGAGACTTCCTGCATCAGCTGCCATGGCGCCAACCTGCAGGGTGAGCAAGACCGCGGGCCGAGCCTGATCGGTGTGGGCGAGGCCGCAGTCTACTTCCAGGTGTCCACCGGGCGGATGCCGGCGGTGCGCGGCGAGGCCCAGGCGGCCCGCAAGCACGCCTTCTTCGACGGTCGCCAGATCGACGCGCTCGGCGCCTACGTGCAGGCCAACGGCGGCGGCCCGATCGTGATGCGCGACGGCGACGGCACCATCGCGCAGGCCTCGCTGCGCGGTGACGACCTGGGCCGCGGCGGTGACCTGTTCCGGCTCAACTGCGCCTCCTGCCACAACTTCACCGGGAAGGGCGGGGCGCTGTCGTCCGGCAAGTACGCCCCCGACCTGGAAGAGCCCACCGAACAGCAGATCCTGACCGCGATGCTGTCCGGCCCGCAGAACATGCCGCGCTTCTCGGACCGCCAGCTGTCGATGGAGGAGAAGAGGGACATCATCGCCTACGTCAAGACCGTCACCGAGGAGGCCAACCCGGGCGGCTACGGGCTCGGCGGGTTCGGTCCCGCCCCCGAGGGCATGGCGATGTGGATCGTCGGGATGGTCGCCGCCATCGGCGCGGCACTGTGGATCGGGGCACGAGCATGACCGGCAGCAACGGCGGAATCGACCTGCCCAGCGAGTCCGAACTGGCAGCGATGTCGCGCCAACAGCTGGTCGAATTGGGCGGCCGGATGGACGGCGTGGAGACCATCTCCAAGGAGCCGCGCTGGCCGGTCGAGGGCACCCGGGCCGAAAAGCGTGCCGAGCGCCACGTGGCCGGCTGGTTTCTGGCCGCCGGCGGGTTCGGCCTGGCGCTGCTGGGCATCTTCTTGTTCTGGCCCTGGGAGTACAGCCCGGGCAGCACGCTGTACGCGCTGACCACACCGCTGTACGGACTGACGTTCGGCGCGGCGGTGCTGTGCATCGGCGTCGGCGCGGTGCTCTTCGTCAAGAAGTTCATCCCCGAAGAGATCACCATCCAGGACCGCCACGACGGCGCCTCCCCCGAACTGGACCGCAAGACGGTGGTGGCCAACCTGACCGACGCCTTCGAGGGTTCGACGATCGGCCGGCGCAAGCTGATCGGTGCGTCGCTGGGCATCGGGTTCGGCGCGTTCGGGCTGGGTACCCTGGTGGCCGCGGCCGGCGGCATCATCAAGAACCCCTGGAAGCCGGTGGTCGACACCGCCGAGGGCAAGAAGGCCGAGCTGTGGACCTCGGGCTGGACCCCGCGCTATCACGGCGAGACCATCTACCTGGCCCGGGCCACCGGCAAGCACCTGGACGGGCCGCTGGTCAAGCTGCGCCCCGCCGATCTGGACGCCGGATCGATGGAGACCGTCTTCCCCTGGCGGGAGGAAGACGGCGACGGCACCAGCCACGAATCCCGGGAGAAGATCAACGAGATCATGATGGGTGTCCGTAACCCGGTGATGCTCATCCGCATCCGGCCCGCCGACGCCAAGAAGGTCGTCAAGCGCAAAGGCCAGGAGAGCTTCAACTACGGCGAGCTGTACGCCTACACCAAGGTCTGCTCGCACCTGGGCTGCCCGTCGTCGCTGTTCGAGGCACAGACCTACCGAATCCTGTGCCCGTGCCACCAGTCCCAGTTCGACGCGCTGACCTACGCCAAGCCGATCTTCGGCCCGGCCGCCCGGGCGCTGGCACAGCTGCCCATCACCATCGACAGCAACGGCTACCTGGTCGCAGGTGGCGACTTCATCGAACCCGTCGGACCGGCATTCTGGGAGCGCACCTCATGAGCCCGCAAATCGGCGACCTGCTGGCCCGCCAGGCCGAAGATATCGACACCCGCTATCACCCGGCGGCGGCGTTGCGGCGCCAGTTCAACAAGGTGTTCCCATCGCACTGGTCGTTCCTGCTCGGCGAGATCGCGCTGTACAGCTTCGTCGTACTGCTGCTCACCGGTGTGTACCTGACCCTGTTCTTCGACCCGTCGATGGCCGAGGTCACCTACAACGGCGTCTACCAGCCACTGCGCGGGGTCGCGATGTCGCGGGCGTATGAGACCGCCCTGGACATCTCGTTCGAGGTGCGCGGCGGGCTGTTCGTCCGCCAGGTCCACCACTGGGCGGCGCTGATGTTCGCCGCGGCGATCATGGTGCACCTGGCCCGCATCTTCTTCACCGGCGCCTTCCGCCGGCCCCGCGAGGCGAACTGGGTGATCGGGTCGCTGCTGCTGATCCTGGCCATGTTCGAGGGCTACTTCGGCTACTCGCTCCCCGACGACCTGCTGTCCGGCATCGGCCTGCGGGCGGCGTTGTCGTCGATCACGCTGGGCATGCCGGTGATCGGCACCTGGCTGCACTGGGCGCTGTTCGGCGGCGACTTCCCCGGCGACATCATCATTCCGCGGCTGTACGCCATGCACATCCTGCTCATCCCGGGCATCATCCTGGCGTTGATCGGTGTGCACATGGCGCTGGTGTGGTTCCAGAAGCACACCCAGTTCCCCGGCCCGGGTCGCACCGAGCACAATGTCGTCGGCGTGCGGGTGATGCCGGTGTTCGCGGTCAAATCGGGTGCGTTCTTCGCGATCATCACCGGCATCCTGGGCCTGATGGGCGGCCTGATGCAGATCAACCCGATCTGGAACCTGGGGCCCTACAAGCCGTCGCAGGTGTCGGCCGGCAGCCAGCCGGACTTCTACATGATGTGGACCGAGGGCCTGGCCCGGCTCTGGCCGGCCTGGGAGTTCTACTTCCTCGGCCACACCATCCCGGCCGTGGTCTGGGTCGGGGTGCTGATGGGCCTGATATTCGGGCTGCTGATCGTCTACCCGTTCCTGGAGCGCAGGTTCACCGGCGACAACGCGCACCACAACCTGCTGCAGCGGCCGCGCGACGTGCCGGTGCGCACCGCGATCGGCGCGATGGCGATCACCTTCTACATGGTGCTCACCCTGGCCGCGATGAACGACATCATCGCCTGGAAGTTCCACATCTCGCTCAACGCGACAACCTGGATCGGCCGGATCGGCATGGTGGTCCTCCCACCGGTCATCTACTTCATCACCTACCGGTGGTGTGTCGGCCTGCAGCGCAGCGACCGCGACGTGCTCGAGCACGGGGTGGAGACCGGCATCATCAAGCGTTTGCCACACGGCGCCTACATCGAGCTGCACCAGCCGCTCGGCCCGGTCGACGACCACGGCCACCCGATCGCGCTGGAGTACGCCGGCGCCCCGGTGCCCAAGCGGATGAACAAGCTCGGCTCGGCCGGCGCTCCGGGCGGCGGCAGCTTCCTGACCGCCGACCCGGTGGCCGAGGACACCGCGCTCACCGAGGCGGCGCACGCCGCCGAGCACCGCGCCCTGACCGCACTGGCCGAGCACCAGGGCGCCGAGGTCGACGGCGAGCACTAAGAGCCACTCCGCGTCGAACGGCCTGCGCAGCGTGCTGCGCAGGCCGTTCGACGTATCACCGGGCGCCACGCCGCCGCTCGGGGCCGTTCACCGCACGGCTTCGGCGGGAAGTCGGCGGGAAGTCGGCGGGAAGTCGGCGGCTGTCCCGCCGCCACCGCACGGTCAACGCCATCGCCACCCGGTCAATCGCGGGCGGCGCGGCGGGCCGTGAGACGGGCTGCGGCAGAGCGGCGGCGCGGCGGGCTACGGCGTCAGCGTCTTCAACTGACGCAGATTCCACCATGGAATCATCGGCATCAGCACCGTGACGAATCCGGCGACACCGTAACCGGACCAGGCCGCGGTGTCCTTGCCGACGGCCATCAGGTAGGTGGCCGCCGCGACGGCGATCAGCGCCACCCCGATGGCGCTGGCCAGCTCGGCCGTACCGCGCAGCACGATCCGGGCCACCGCCGCGTGTCGTGGCCCTGCCTGCGCTGCGATGACGGGGCTCCGCTCGGCACGGCGGGCATCGAGCCCGGCGGGCGCGCCGGATCGGACGGGCACACCGGACGGCCGCCCCGGCTGGCCGGTCTGGCGAGCCCGCAGCAGCATCGGGATGGCCGCCAGGATGATCAGAGCGGAGACGCCGATGACGATATACAGCACTCCGGTGTGCTGGTTGTCCGCCGGCTTGTGGAAGCCCTGGCCGAGGTCGACCAGCGCCACCACCGCGGCCACGCTCATGCCGAGCAGCAGCAGCCAGACCAGCACGCACAGGCCGAGCAGAACCCGATCGACGGTCTGCGGCGAACGACCGGTCCACGCCCGCAACCCCGCGACACCCGGGCCCGCCATCAGCAGGCCGCCTGCGGAGCGTCGTTGGCGTTGGATCTCAGCACCGTGCCGTCACTGCTGATGATCGAGCAGTTGAGCTTGCTCAGCCGCAGCATGCTGGACGCCTCCACCGAACCGACCTCCGACAGCGAGATCGGGGTCAGGGTCAGCGACCATGGGATGTAGGCGTTCCGCTGGGTGCGCCGCTGCCCGGAGGCATCGATGTAGGTGATCGTGATCTGGTCGAAGGGAGCCTTGGTCCCGGTGACCGAGTAGGTGACCTGCAACGGGCGTGCCGGTGTGGCGCTGGTGGTGGTCGTGGTCGTGACCGGTGGTGTCGTCGTGGTTGGTTCCGGTGGCGGAGCCTCGACCGGGGCCGGCGTCGACTCGGGGGTCTCCACCGGGGGCGGGGGCGGTGGCGGCGGCTCGGGCGTCTCGGCGGGCGGCGGTGGTGGCGGCGGCGTGGTGGTGATGATCTCGTCCTGCACCGGCGGCGACGACGGTGTGGTGGTCATCGGGGTGGCCAGGTTGTCGGTCTCGGTCCGGGTGACAAGCAGTGTCACCGACACCACCAGGGAGATCGCCGCGATGATGACGGTGACACCGACCACCCAGGGCCAGCGCGGTGGCCGGGGTTCGGCATCGGCCCCGCCGAGCGGTTCGTAGTCGTCGTAGTCGTACAGCCGCAGGTCGACCGGAACAAAGACGCCGCTGCTGAACTGCTCGGATGCCGGCGCCGAGTAGGCCTGCGAGTCCGCGTTCGCGGACGCATCGGGGTTCGGGGCGGGACCGGCGGCACCGAAGTCCGGGTGGTCGCCTGGCGCGCCTGCGGCCTCGTGATCGTCCGGGGTGCCGAATCCGGCTGCCCCGGATTCCGGCTCAGGGGGATTCGGCCCGCTCATTCCCGCCCATCCTCGTCGAACTGCAACGCACCGACTGCCCGGCACCCGTGTGCTCCGACCTTGCCCAGGTGCATCAGCAACCCTACCCAACCGGGTCCCCACCGCCGCGCAGGCAAGCCGGCAGCGGGACCGACTGACGACCGGATCGTGACCTCGGCTCGGCCGGCTCAGTGCTTCTCGGGGCCGATGTAGTACTCGAAGACCAGTCCGGCCACGGTCGCCAGCACGAACACCAGGCCGGCGACGAACAGGAACGGCAGCCACAGCGCCAGCCCGACCGCCGTGATCGCGGCGGACAGCGCGATCAGCAGCGGCCACCAGCTGTGCGGGCTGAAGAAGCCCAACTCCCCCGCGCCGTCGCTGACCTCGGCGGCCTCGTAGTCCTCCGGGCGGGTGTCCAGCCGGCGGGCCACGAAGCGGAAGAAGGTCGCCACGATCAGCGCCATCATGCCGGTCAGGATCAGCGCGGTGACGCCGGCCCACTCGACGCCACCGACGTCGGAGAACTTACTGGTCAGGAAGGCGTACATGATCCCGACCACGAAGAAGAAGGTGGCCACGAACTCGAACAGCCTGGATTCGATGCGCATGTGGTATCCCTACTTGCTGCTCACCGACGGGGCGTGAACGCCACGGCGGGTGTCGAATGGTCTCGTGGTGACGGCGAAACCGCCCAACTCAGAATCGATCGCCGCGAGTGCCTCGCTGTTGGACTTCCCGTCCTGCCGTTGCTGCAGGTAGGCCTTGAAGTTGTTGGGCGAGACCACCCGCAGCTCGAAGTTCATCATCGCGTGGTAGGTGCCGCACAGTTCGGCGCACCGGCCGACGAACGCCGCAGACTTCTGGCCTTCCGGCAGCTCGATCTCCCGGACCTGGAAGGTGTTCTTCTGGTTGTTGGCCGCGGGCTCGGGCATCACGTCCCGCTTGAACAGGAACTCCGGCACCCAGAACGCGTGGACCACGTCGGCGGAGTTCAACACGAACTCGATGCGCTTGCCGGCCGGCACCACCAGCACCGGGATCTCGTCGGTGGTGCCCAGCGTCTCGACCTTGTCGAAGTTCAGGTAGCTCCGGTCGGTGAGGTTCTTGCCGTGCAGCGGCCCGACCAGTTCCTCACCGTGCTTGTCGACGCCCTCGGGCTTCGACCGCATCGCGTCCTGCCGGGCGTGGTCCACGCCGTCGTACTTAAAGGTGCCATCGCGGTAGTCGACCTTCTGGTAGCCGAACTTCCAGTTCCACTGGAAACCGGTGACATCGACGACCACCTCGGGGTCGGCATCCTTGCCGACCATGGTCTGCTGGACCTCCACCGTGAAGAAGAAGATGACCGCGATCGCCAGGAACGGCAGTGCGGTCAGCACCATCTCCAGCGGCATGTTGTAGCCGAACTGACGGGGCAACTCGGTGTCGGTCGACTTCTTGCGGTGGAAGATCGTGGTCCAGAAGATCATGCCCCAGACCATCATCCCGACCGCGACCGATGCGATCACCATGCCGAGCCAGAACTTGTAGTTGGCGTGCGCTTCCGGCGTGATGCCCTTGGGCCAGCCGAAGCCCACGAAGTACTTCCAGTCGTAGGTCTGGCTGCAGCCGCTGAGCGTGACCGCCAGCACGCCCAGGGCGCCGACTAGCGCGGCCGGCCGCATCCGCCGCGACCAGCGGCTTTGCGAGTTCTCGAGTACAACGTCCTGCTCGCGACGTGCCACGTTGGCGCCTCCTGTGTAACCCGATAGAGCAGTCGAATACTACGCAGCGTAGACCACCCGGTGCACCTGAGTCCCACACACCTGCCGGTTGGTCCGCTCGTGGCGGGTCGGGCCCGCTGGTGTGTGGCCGCTGCGGGCACTCCCGGGTGCGGCATACTGGGAGGCCATGTGCGGACTGCTGGCCTTCGTCACCGACCCGGCCGGCGCCGACGACGCCGCCGCGGCCGGCGGTGCCGGCGTACCCGACATCGTCGAGGCGGTCACCCGCGCGTCGCACCTGATGCGGCATCGCGGCCCGGACGAACTGGGCACCTGGGCCGGCCCGGCCGTCGTGCTGGGCTTCAACCGGTTGTCGATCATCGACATCGAGCACTCGCATCAGCCGCTGCGGTGGGGTCCCCCGGAACAGCCGGACCGCTACCTGCTGACGTTCAACGGCGAGATCTACAACTACCTGGAGTTGCGGGCCGAACTGGCCGCGGAACACGGCGCGGTGTTTCACACCGAGGGCGACGGCGAGGCGATCGTCGCCGCCTGCCACTACTGGGGCGCCGACGCCCTGGCGCGACTGCGCGGCATGTTCGCGTTCGCGCTGTGGGACACCGTGGCCGGTGAGTTGTTCTGCGCCCGCGACCCGTTCGGGATCAAGCCGCTGTTCATGGCGACCGGCCCCGGCGGCACCACGGTGGGCAGCGAGAAGAAGTCGCTGCTGGATCTTGCTGACGTCGTGGGCTTTGATGTCGGGGCCACCGGGATAGACCTGCGGGCGGTGCAGCACTACACGGTGCTGCAGTACGTTCCCGAACCAGAGACGCTGCACCGCGGGGTGCGCCGCCTGGAGTCGGGCTGCTTCGCGCGTATCCGGCCGGGGCGGGCACCGGAGGTCACCCGGTACTTCGTGCCGAAGTTCGCCGCCACCCCGATCACGAAGGACACCGAGCAGGCCCGCTACGACGAGATCACCGCGGTGCTGGAGGACTCGGTGGCCAAGCACATGCGCGCCGACGTCACCGTGGGGGCGTTTCTGTCCGGCGGCATCGACTCCACCGCGATCGCGGCGCTGGCCATCCGGCACAACCCGCGGCTGATCACGTTCACCACCGGCTTCGAACGCGAGGGCTTCTCCGAGGTCGACGTCGCCGCCGCCTCGGCGGAGGCGATCGGCGCCCGGCACGTCACCAAGGTGGTCAGCCCTGCCGAGTTCGTCGACGCGCTGCCGGAGATCGTCTGGTATCTCGACGACCCGGTCGCCGACCCGGCCCTGGTGCCGCTGTACTTCATCGCCCGCGAAGCCCGCAGGCACGTCAAGGTGGTTTTGAGCGGCGAGGGCGCCGACGAGCTGTTCGGCGGTTACACGATCTACCGGGAACCGTTGTCGCTCAAGCCGTTCGACTACCTGCCTGGGCCGCTGCGCCGCTCTGCCGGCCGGCTCTCCCGGCCACTGCCCGACGGCATGCGCGGCAAGAGCCTGCTGCACCGCGGGTCGCTGACGCTGGAGCAGCGCTACTACGGCAACGCCCGCAGTTTCTCCGACGAGCAGTTGCGGGCCGTGCTGCCGGACTTCCGGCCGGAGTGGACCCACACCGACGTGACCGCACCGGTGTACGCCGAGTCGGCCGGCTGGGATCCGGTGGCCCGGATGCAGCACCTCGACCTGTTCACCTGGCTGCGCGGCGACATCCTGGTCAAGGCCGACAAGATGACGATGGCCAACTCGCTGGAGTTGCGGGTGCCGTTCCTGGACCCCGAGGTCTTCGCGGTGGCCTCCCGGCTGCCGGTGAGCGCCAAGATCACTCGCAGAACCACCAAGTACGCGCTGCGCCGCGCGCTCGAGCCGATCGTGCCGGCCCATGTGCTCAACCGGCCGAAGCTCGGCTTCCCGGTGCCGCTGCGGCACTGGCTGCGCGCCGGGGACCTGGTGGAATGGGCATACGCGATGGTGGACACCGCACAGTCGGGCCACCTCGTCGACCTGGCCGCGACCCGAACAATGCTCGACGAGCACCGCACCGGCGTCAGCGACCACAGCCGTCGCCTGTGGACGGTGCTGATCTTCCTGCTCTGGCACGCGATCTTCGTCGATGGATCGGTGACCCCGCGAATCGCCGAGCCCGCCTACCCGGTCCAGCTTTGACGCCGCCTTCTCGCCGAACGTGTACTCAGAGCGAAAATCCGGCCGAAATTTCGCGCTGAGTACACGTCCGGCGGAGCGGGCTGCGTCCGGGCTACCCCAGGGCCGAGGCGATCTCGGCAGCGGCCTCGTCGCCGTAGGCGCCGGCCAGCCGGGCCACCGCTTCGTTGCGGTCCCAGGCCCACTCCTGGGTTCCGGTCGACTCCAGCACCAGCACCGCCACCAGCGAGCCCAGCTGCGCGGACCGCTCCAGCGACAGCCCGGCGCTGCGGCCGGTGAGGAAACCGGCCCGGAAGGCGTCACCCACCCCGGTGGGGTCGGTCTGGCTCTTCTCCGGCACCACGCCGACGTGGATGCAGCTGCCGTCCGGGTCGACGATGTCGACGCCCTTGGCGCCCAGCGTCGTCACCCGCAGCCCGACCTGGGACATCACGTCGGCCTCGGTCCAGCCGGTCTTGGAGAGCAGCAGGTCCCACTCGTAGTCGTTGGTGAACAGGTAGGCCGCGCCGTCGATGAGCCGGCGGATCTCCTCGCCGGACAGCCGGGCCAGCTGCTGGGATGGATCGGCGGCGAAGGTCAGGCCGAGTCTGCGGCACTCCTCGGTGTGGCCGAACATCGCCTCGGGGTCGTTGGCGCCGATGATCACCAGCTCCGGCGTGCCGATGGCGGCCACCACCTCGGCCAGAGAGATGTCGCGGGCCTCCGACATCGCGCCGGGGTAGAACGACGCGATCTGGGCCATCTCGGTGTCGGTGGTGCAGACGAACCGCGCGGTGTGCGAAGTCCTGGAAACCAGCACGTTGGCGCAGTTCACGCCGTTGGACTCCAGCCACTGCCGGTAGTCGGCGAAATCGGTGCCGGCTGCACCGACCAGCGCGACGTCACCGCCGAGCACCCCGATCGCATACGCCATGTTGCCGGCCACCCCGCCGCGGTGCACCACCAGGTCGTCGACCAGGAAGCTCAGCGACACCTTCTGCAGGTGATCGGCCAGCAGCTGCTCGGAGAACCGGCCGGGAAACCGCATCAGATGGTCGGTCGCGATCGAACCGGTCACCGCAATCGTCACTGAACGCACCTCTCGTTTGTTAGCCAACCTAGATTCCTAGCCGGCCCAGGTAAGGGTACCCGCCACGGTCGCTCCCCCGAGCCCACCGCCGGGATTACGTTAGCCTGCGTACGAACCCCGCAGTCCCCCCACCGCAGGAGAGCCCGATGACCGGCCCCCTTCCGCCGAGCCGAGACCCCGGCCCGGCCGGACCGCGTCATGCCGGCCCGCATCCGGTGCACCGGGGCGGCCCGCCGGCGGGCTACCCGGCGGCTCCGATTCCGGTCTATCCGGGGCCGCCGCAGCTGCCGCTACCGATGCCGTACCGGCCACCGCGATCCCGCCGTCTGCTGATCGCCGGCCTGGTGCTGGCGGCCGTGGCGCTGGCCGCCATCCTCGGCTACGCCGCCCCCCGCACCGGCACCGACGCGGCCGGCGAAAACAGCAGCATCGACCCGGAGTCCGCCAAGACGGCGATCCAGGCCTACCTGGCCGCGCTGCTGGACCGCGACATCGACACCGTCGCCCGCAACACGCTCTGCGGCATCTACGACGGGGTCAGCGACCACCGCTCCGACAACGCGGTGGCCAAAATGGGCAGCGACGCGTTCCGCAAACAGTTCTCCCAGGCCGAGGTCACCTCGATCGACAAGATCGTCTACCTGTCGGACTTCCAGGCCCAGGCGCTGTTCACCATGCGGGTGGCCCCGGTCAGCGGCGGCCAGCGGTCCGACCACACCCAGGGACTGGCGCAACTGCTCGCGGTCGACGGGGGTGTTCTGGTCTGCTCGTACCAGTTGCGCAGCGCCGGAGCTTTTTGACGCTCAGTTGAACGAGTCGCCGCAGGAGCACGATCCCCCGGCGTTCGGGTTCTCGATGGTGAAGCCCTGCTTGTCGATCTGGTCGGCGTAGCTGATCTGGGCCCCGTCCAGATACGGGGCGCTCATCCGGTCCACCGCCAGCTTGACGCCGTCGAAATCGGAGATCACGTCACCGTCGAGCGTGCGGTCGTCGAAGAACAGGTTGTAGCGCAGTCCCGCGCAGCCACCCGGTTGGACCGCCAGCCGCAACGCCAGGTCGTCGCGACCCTCCTGGGCGAGCAGCGACTTCACCTTCGCCACGGCCTCATCGGTCAGGATCACGCCCTGGGCCGCGGTGGCAGCCTGGTCCTCAACAGTCATTGCATCTTCCTTTACAGCTAGTCATGTGGTGGGCCATGTCCGGCACTGTGCGGCGGGCAAGCTCACAGCGACAACGGTACCCTGCGCCAACGGTACCCGGTGACGGTCGCGCGGTGGTGCCGCTCGGCCACTACCCGTCGATCTGCGCCGCGGTCGCCGACGCCAGGCTCATCAGCTGGTTGGTCGCGTCGACCAGGGCCAGCCGCACCGAGCCGGCATGGTCGGCGACGGCCCGGGCCGCCGCAATGCCGGCGGCCAGCAGCGCCGGCTCGTCCAGGCTGATCTGGCCGGCCAGCACCAGGACCGGGACCTTCAGCGACCGCGCCGCCTCGGCCAGCGCGCCGACCACTTTGCCGTGCAGCGACTGCTGGTCGAAGCGGCCCTCGCCGGTGACCACCACGTCGGAAGCGGCCAGGGCGCCGGCCAGCCCGGTGTGGCGCGCCACGAACTGCGCGCCGGACTCCGCCGTCCCGCCGAGCGCCAGCAGCGCCGCACCGATGCCGCCGGCGGCGCCGGCCCCCGCGACCGCGCTCACCGCCCACCCGGCCGCACCGTCGAGTTCGGCCGCCCACCCCTCCAGACGCGCTTCGAGCACGGCCACGGTGGCGGCGTCGGCGCCCTTCTGCGGCCCGAACACCCGCGCCGCCCCCCACGGCCCCAGCAGCGGGTATTCCACGTCGCAGGCGGCGACCAGGTCCACCCCGGCCAGCCGGTCGCGGGCGGCGGCCAGCCCGCCGAGTTCCCCGACCAGCCCGCGACCGCCGTCGGTGCTGGCGCTGCCGCCCAGCCCGACCACGATTCGCTCCGCCCCGGCCCGCAGCGCGGCCGCGACGAGCTGGCCGACTCCCCTGCTGTGGGCAGCCAGCGCGGTCTCCGCCGTCGGCGGGCCGCCCAGCAGCCCCAGCCCGCACGCCTGCGCGCACTCCAGACAGGCCGTCCGGGAGTCCGGGTCGAACAGCCAGGCGGCATCGGCCCCGGCCTCGGAGCCGTCCAGCGGTCCGGCCACCCGCTGCCGCCGCAGCTCTCCCAGCCGGCCGGCCAGCACCGCGACGAAGCCGGGTCCGCCATCGGACTGCGGTGCGATGGTGAGCCGATCACCCGGCCTGCTCCGATGCCAGCCAGCCGCGATGGCGGCGGCGGCCTGCACGGCGGTCAGGCTCTCCCCGTAACTGTCCGGCGCGATCAGCACCCGCAGCGCCGTCGGCCCGGGGTTGCTCATATCGGCCTCACGTCGCCACCCTGCCGGCCGCCATGAGGGCAGCGTATCGAGGCCGAGCGAGCAGCGCTGGCTGCCGGCGAAGTAATCTGGCGGACGTGAAGCTGTCGGGTCGTGGGAAGGACTCCGCTCCGGCCGATGACACCGACGACCTCGGTGACCTCGAATCGGCCCGGGACGGCGGTGCCGCGGCGGCCCGTGCCGGCACCACCGCGCCGAAGGGCCGGCCCACCCCCAAGCGCACCGGCGGGCGGCGCGGACCGGTGGCGCCGGCGCCACTGACGTCCGCGCAGGCCCGGGCCCGGCGCAAGACGCTGGCCGGACCCAAGCTCAGCCGGGAGGAGAAGCGGGCCGCAAAGGCCGAACGCCGGGAGCGCATGCTGGTGCGACGGGAGCACATGCTGGCCGGCGACGAGGCCTATCTGCTGGACCGCGACCGGGGGCCGGTGCGGCGCTATGCCCGCGACGTGGTGGACGCCCGCCGCAACCTGCTCGGCCTGTTCATGCCGCTGGCGCTGGGGTTGCTCTTCGTCATGATGGCGGTCCCGATCCCGGTGCTGCAGCCCATCGTCTCGCTGACCATGATGATCCTGATGCTGGCCATGGCGGTCGACGGGGTGCTGCTGGGCCGCAAGGTCACCAGGATGGTCGACGCCAGGTTCCCCGATAATGTCGAAAGCCGTTGGAAGTTAGGGCTTTACGCCGCCAGCAGGGCTTCGCAGCTGCGCCGGACGCGGGCACCCCGGCCGCAGGTCAGCCGCGGTGAGCGGATCAGCTGAGCCCCGGGTCGCGGTGCAATTCGCGGCAGTGGCGCCGCCTGACGCGGCGGTCGCCGCGGCGGCCCGGGCCCGGCAGGACACGCTCACCAAACCGCGGGGCGCACTGGGCCGGCTGGAGGACCTGTCGGTGTGGGTGGCTTCCTGCCAGGGCAACTGCCCGCCGCGGCAGTTCGAGCGTGCCCGGGTGGTGGTCTTCGCCGGTGACCACGGTGTCGCCCGGGCCGGTGTATCGGCGTTCCCGGCCGAGGTGACCGCCCAGATGGTCGCCAACATCGCCGCCGGCGGTGCGGCGATCAACGTACTGGCCGACGTCGGCGGGGCCACCGTCCGGGTCGCCGACCTCGCCGTCGACGCCGCCGCACCGTCGGCGGCAATCGGCGCCCACAAGGTGCGCCGCGGCAGCGGCGACATCCGGGTCGAGGACGCGCTGACCGCCGATCAGGCCGCAGCCGCCGTCGAGGCCGGCCGGCGGATCGCCGACGAGGAGGTCGATGCCGGCGCGGACCTGCTCATCGGCGGCGACATGGGAATCGGGAACTCCACCGCGGCAACGACTTTGATCGCCGCTCTGACCGGCGCCGAGCCGGTCGGGGTGGTCGGCCCCGGCACCGGCGTCGATGACGCCGGCTGGGCCCGCAAGACCGGCGCGGTACGCGACGCGCTGTTCCGGGCGGAAGCGGTGCGATCCGACCCGGTGGGACTGCTGCGCTGTTGCGGCGGCGCGGATCTGGCCGCACTCGCCGGCTTCTGCGCCCAGGCCGCGGTGCGGCGCACCCCGCTGCTGCTGGACGGGCTGGCGGTGACGGCCGCCGCGCTGGTCGCCGAGCAACTCGCGCCCGGCGCGCGACTGTGGTGGCAGGCCGGGCACCGTTCCCCCGAGCCGGCGCACGCACTGGCGCTGGCCCAGTTGGACCTGGAGCCGATCGTGGACCTGCGCATGCGACTGGGCGAGGGCACCGGCGCCGCGGTCGCCCTGGGCGTGCTGCGCGCCGCCGTGGCGGCACTGTCGGAGATGGCCACCTTCGCCCAGGCCGGCGTGTCCCCCCGGGATAATCTGTGATCCGTTCGCTGGCAACGGCTTTCGAGTTCGCGACGGTGCTGCCGGTGCCCGGTGCGGGCAACCGGACGGTGGGCCGGGGCGCGATAACCGCGTTGCCGGTCGCCGGTGCCGCACTGGGCGCGGCGGCGGCCGCCGTGGCCTGGGCCGGCGGGGTCGCATTCGGCCCGGGCAGCCTGCTGTCGGGCCTGCTCGCGGTGGTCGCGCTGCTGGCGCTGACACGGGGTCTGCACATCGACGGCGTGGCCGACACCGCCGACGGCCTGGGCTGCTACCGGCCGGCGCCCCAGGCCCTGCGGGTGATGCGCGACGGGTCGACCGGCCCGTTCGGGGTGGTCGCGGTCGTGCTGGTGATCGGCATGCAGGCGCTGGCGTTCTCGGCGCTGAACGCGGTGGCGATCGTCGTCGCCGTCACCGCCGGGCGGGTCGCGGCGGTGACGGCCTGCCGCCGCGGTGTCCCCGCCGCGGCCGGCAGCACGCTCGGTGTGCAGGTGGCCGGCAGCCAGCCGTGGCCGGTGGCGGCCGGCTGGGTCGCGGCGCTGGCCGCCGCGGCGGTCTGCGCCGGCCCGTGGCAGGGCCCGGTCGCCGTGCTGGTGGCGCTTGTCTGCGCTGCGCTGCTGGTCGCGCACTGTGTGCGCCGCTTCGGCGGCATCACCGGGGACGTGCTGGGTGCCGCCGTCGAGTGGACGACCACGGTGGCCGCGGTGCTGCTGGCCGGGTTCTGAGCGGCTTACCCCAGCCGGGCCATCCAGCCGTGGGTGTCGGCGAAGGTGCCGCGCTGGATTCCGGTCAGGGTGTCGCGCAGCGCCATCGTCACCGCGCCCGGCCGGCCGTCGCCGACGCTGAACTCCCCGTCGGCGTGCTTGACGCTCGCCACCGGGGTGATGACGGCCGCGGTGCCGCACGCGAACACCTCGGAGATCTCCCCGGCGGCGACCTTCTTCTGCCACTCGTCGATGTCGATCTTGCGTTCCTCCACGGCGAAGCCGGCGTCGGCGGCCAACTGCAGCAACGAATCCCGGGTGATGCCGGGCAGCAGCGAACCGGACAGCTCCGGGGTGACCAGTCGTGCGGCGCCGCCGCTGCCGAACACGAAGAACAGGTTCATGCCGCCCATCTCTTCGACGTAGCGCCGTTCGGCGGCGTCCAGCCACACCACCTGGTCGCAGCCGTTCTCGGCGGCCTGGGCCTGGGCCACCAGCGACGCCGCGTAGTTGCCACCGAATTTCGCCGCGCCGGTGCCGCCCGGGCAGGCCCGCACGTACTCCGTCGACAGCCACACGCTGACCGGCTTGACCCCGCCCTTGAAGTACGCGCCGGCCGGCGAGGCCATCACCAGGTACCGGTACTCGTCGGCCGGCCGCACCCCCAGACCCGGTTCGGTGGCGAAGATGAACGGCCGCAGGTACAGCGACTCCTCGCCCCCGGCCGCCGGCACCCAGTCGGCGTCGACGGCGATCAACTGCCGCAGCGACTCGGCGAACAACTCGTCGGGGAGCTCCGGTATGGCCAGCCGGCGCGCCGACGCCCGCAGCCGGGCGGCGTTGGCGTCGGGCCGGAACGACATGATCGAACCGTCCGCCCAGCGGTAGGCCTTGAGCCCCTCGAAGACCTCCTGGGCGTAGTGCAGCACGATCGCCGACGGGTCCAGCTCGATCGGGCCGTACGGGATGACCCGCGCATCGTGCCAGCCGATTCCGCGGGTGTAGTCGATCGACACCAGATGGTCGGTGTGGTACTTGCCGAAGCCCGGCTCGGCCAGAATCGATTCGCGCACCTCGTCGGTTGCCGGCTTGGTGCTGACCGACACCGTGAACCGCAGGGGGCCGCTTGTCATTCAGTGATTGTATAACCGGGCGCTACCGGGTTTTTGCGGTCACGAACGGCGGCCGCACCACCTCGCACTCGACCAGCCGGCCCCGCACGTCGACGGTGAGCCGCGCACCGTCGGCGATGCCGGCCTCGGCGTCGATCAGCGCCAGCGCGATACCGGCCTTGAGCGTCGGCGAGAAGGTGCCCGACGTGGTGGTCCCGACCCGGCGGTCCCCGTCGCGCACGGTCAGGCCGGCCCGCAGCACGCCGCGCCCGATCGCCCGCAGCCCGCGCAGCAGACGCCGCGGGCCGGCAGCCCTCTCGGCCAGCAGCGCGTCGCGGCCGAAGAACGCCGTCTTGTTCCAGCCGACCGCCCAGCCGCAGCGGGCCTGGAGCGGCGAAATCTCCGGCGAGAGTTCGTGGCCGTGCAGCGGATATCCCATCTCGGTGCGCAGCGTGTCGCGGGCGCCCAGGCCGGCCGGTTGCCCGCCGGCATTCCTGACCGCACCGACCAGTGCGTCGAAAACCACCGCCGCCGACCCCCACTCCGGCAGCAGCTCGTAGCCGTGCTCGCCGGTGTATCCGCTGCGGCACACCCGCACCGGCACCCGCCCGTAACCGGCGTCGGCGAAACCCATGTAGTCCATCTGTGTCGGCAAGTCCAGTGCGGCAAGCACTTCGGTTGACCGCGGCCCCTGCACCGCCAGCACCGCGCGGGACCGGTGCTCGTCGGTGATCGTGATGTCCGGTGGCGCGACGGCCCGCAGCGCGGACACCACCGCGGCGGTGTTGGCGGCGTTGGGCACCAGGAAGATCTCGTCGTCGCCGACCCAGTAGGCGATCAGATCATCGATGACCCCGCCGGACTCGTTGCAGCACAACGTGTATTGCGCCTGGCCCGGACCGATGCGGAGCAGGTCGTTGGTGAAGCATGCGTTGACGAATTCCGCCGCGCCCGGTCCGCGCACGGTCGCCTTGCCCAGATGGCTGACGTCGAACAGGCCGACCGTCTCGCGGGTGGCGGTGTGCTCGGCGACGGTGCCGGCATACGACACCGGCATCAGCCAGCCGCCGAACTCGGCGAAACTGGCCCCCAGCTCACGGTGCCGGTCTTCCAGTGGTCCGTGCTGCACGTCGGTCATGACAACTCACCCTATTCGGCCTCCCGGCTGGCAGACTTGTGCAGGTGGCCGACTCGCCCGACTTCGACGCGCTGGAGGCGGCCGGCATCGCCGACCCGCACGGGCGGGCCGGCCTGCTCGAGTACCTGGACCGCCTCGGGTTCACCACCGCGCAGATGGTGGACGCCGAGCGCCGCGGCCGGCTGTTCGGCCTGGCCGGTGACGTCGTGGGCTGGTCCGGGCCGCCCGAGTACAGCCTGCGCGGAGCCGCCGGCGCACTGGGCGTACCGGTCGAAGACGTCGAACGGGCCTGGGCGATGCTCGGCCTGAGCATCGCCGATCCGGACACGCCGGCCCTGAGCCGGGCCGATGTCGAAGCGCTGGCCACCTGGGTCGCGATGCGGGCACAGATCGGCGACTCCGTCGACGGGTTCCTGCGGGTCCTCGGGGCGGCGATGGCCCGGCTGGCCGAGGCCGAGTCGTCGATGATCCGGGCCAGCCAGCCCGACGTGTGGCTCGGTCACACCAACGACGAACTCGCCACCGCCCGGGCCTGGCGGGCCACCGCGGCTTTCATCCCCCGCATCGGTGCGATGATGGACGCCGTCCATCGCCACCACCAGATCAGCGTCCGAACGTTCCTGGAGGGGCTCACCCGCGGACCGTTTGCCGGCACGGTGTGCGGGGTCGGCTTCACCGACCTGTCCGGTTTCACCGCACTGACCCGGGTGCTCGCCGCCGCACAACTGTCGGCCCTGCTCACCGATTTCATCGGCACCGTCACCGACGTGGTGCACGCCGGCCGGGGACGGGTGGTGAAGTTCATCGGCGACTCGGTGATGTGGGTGAGCTCGACACCGGAACTCCTGGCCCGCACGGCCGTCGACCTGGTCGATCACCCGAAGGCGCGGCGGGCCGGACTGCGCGTCCGCGCCGGCGTGGCCTACGGCGAGGTGCTGCCGCTGGGCGGCGACTACTTCGGGAACCCGGTGAACCTGGCCGCCCGACTGGTTGCCGCCGCTTCGCCCGGCCAGATCCTGGCCGCGGCCGATGTCCGCGACAAGCTGCCGACCTGGCCGGCGGTCGCGCAGGATCCGGTGTTGCTCAAAGGCTTCGACGCGCCGGTCACGGCGTACGAATTGAGCCGCCCGGGCGGTGGCTAGGGTGAGTGCTCGTGAGCACCGGATACAACGCCCCGTCTGTCACCGTCACCACCGGGCTGGACCCGGATGAGTCCGGCACCGCCGTACTGATCGTGGGGGTGGTCGGCGGTGCCGACGGCGAGTCCGGTGCGACCGTCGCGGGCACGGCGCTGCTGTCCGCCCATGCGGTCGCCGAGATCGACGCCGGCCTGCGGGTGCTGGGCGCCAAGGGCGCCGCGGAGCAGGTGACCCGGCTGGTGATCGGGTCACTGCCGGTGGCCAGCGTGCTGGCGGTCGGCCTGGGCAAGCCGCGCGACGAGTGGCCGGCCGATGCGGTCCGGCGGGCCGCCGGCGCGGCCGCCCGCTCGCTGAACGGCACCGAGAGCGTCGTCACCACACTGGGCGAACTGGACCTGGAAGCCGCGGTCGAGGGGCTGATCCTGGGCAGCTACCGGTTCACCGCCTTCCGCAGCGCCAAGACCGCGCCGAAGGATCCCGGCCTGCGCCGTATCGCGGTGCTCTCCGCCGCCGGGGACGCCGAGACGCGGGCGGCGCGCGCCGTCGACGTCGCGACCGCCGTCGCGACCGCACGCGACTTCGTCAACACCCCGCCGAGCCACCTGTTCCCCGACGAATTCGCTTCGCGCGCAAAGGTGTTAGCCGAATCGGCGGGCCTGGACGTCGAGGTGCTCGACGAGGTTGCGCTGGCCGAAGCCGGCTACGGCGGGGTGCTCGGCGTGGGCCGGGGGTCATCGCGGCCGCCCCGGCTGGTGCGGCTGGCATACCGGCCGCCGGTGGACGATCCCGCCGGCCTCAAAACCGTCGCCCTGGTCGGCAAGGGCATCACCTTCGACACCGGCGGCATCTCGATCAAGCCGGCCGCGTCCATGCACCACATGACCTCCGACATGGGCGGTGCCGCCGCGGTGATCGCCACCGTGCTGCTGGCCGCGCGCCGCGACCTGCCGGTCAACGTGACCGCCACCGTGCCGATGGCCGAAAACATGCCGTCGGCCACCGCGCAGCGCCCCGGCGACGTGCTCACCCAGTACGGCGGCACCACCGTCGAGGTGCTCAACACCGACGCCGAGGGCCGGCTGATCCTGGCCGATGCGATCGTGCGGGCCTGCGAGGACGACCCGGACTACCTGGTCGAGACCTCGACGCTGACCGGTGCCCAGACCGTCGCGCTGGGCAGTCGCACCCCCGGCGTGATGGGCTCGGATGAGTTCCGGGACCGGGTGGCGGCGATCTCCCGGGCGGTCGGCGAGAACGGCTGGGCGATGCCGCTGCCCGACGAACTCAAGGACGACCTGAAGTCCACGGTGGCCGACCTGGCCAACGTCAGCAGCCAGCGGTTCGCCGGCATGCTGGTCGCCGGGGTGTACCTGCGGGAGTTCGTCGCCGATGGCGTCCAATGGGCGCACATCGACGTGGCCGGGCCGGCCTACAACACCACCGGCCCGTGGGGCTACACCCCCAAGGGCGGCACCGGCGTGCCGACCCGCACCCTGTTCGCGGTGCTGGAGGACATCGCCGCCAACGGCTGAGCGGGCTGCGGATTTGTCGGCTGACGCGGGCGGCTGCCCCGCCCTGGATCGGTGACGAACCCGCCGCAATGCAAGGATGATTCCGGCAATCCGCTCGGGTGCACACCGGCGCGCACACCGCTGTGGTAAGCCAGAAGACGAAGCGTGACGGACCACCGATCGATCGAGGAGTCAACAGCGATGGCGTTCTCAGTCAAGATGCCGGCACTCGGTGAGAGCGTCACCGAGGGAACCGTCACCCGCTGGCTCAAGCGGGAGGGCGACCCCGTCGCCGTAGACGAGCCGCTGCTGGAGGTCTCCACCGACAAGGTCGACACCGAGATCCCGTCACCGGCGGCCGGCGTGCTGACCAAGATCGTCGCCGCCGAGGACGCCACCGTGGAGGTCGGCGGCGAGTTGGCGGTGATCGGCGAAGCCGGCGAACAGCAACCCGCCCCCGCCGCCCAGCCCGAACCGCAACCCGTGGCCGCGCCCGAGCCGGCTGCGCCACCCCCGGCCCCCGCCCCCACCGCCGCCCCGGCCCCGGTCGGCGCCGGCGGCACCCCGGTGCTCATGCCAGAGCTGGGCGAGTCGGTCACCGAAGGCACCGTCACCCGCTGGCTCAAGAAGGTCGGCGATTCGGTCCAGGTCGACGAGCCGCTGGTGGAGGTCTCCACCGACAAGGTGGACACCGAGATCCCGTCACCGGTGGCCGGGACGCTGCTGTCGATCACCGCCGATGAGGACACCACGGTGGCCGTCGGCGGCGAACTGGCCAAGGTGGGCACCGGGTCGCCGGCCCCTGCCCCGGCGGAGCCGGCACCCGCTCCCCCGGCAGCGCCCCAGCCCGCACCGGCACCCGCGCCGGCGGCAGCGGCTCGGCCCGCACCGGCACCCGCGCCGGCGGCAGCGCCTCAGCCCGCGCCGGCGGTGGAGTCCGAACCCGCCCCGGCAGCGCCGGCCGGCGATGCCACCCCGTATGTCACCCCGCTGGTCCGCAAGCTGGCCGCCGACCACGACGTCGACCTCGGTCAGGTGAGCGGCACCGGGGTGGGCGGGCGCATCCGCAAGCAGGACGTGCTGGCTTTCGCCGAGAGCAAGGCCGAGCGCAGCGCCCAGACCCCGCCCGCACCGGCCGCTGCACCCGCGCCGCGGCAGGCGGCGCCGGCCCCCGCCCTGGCGCACCTGCGCGGCAGCACCGCCAAGGCCAGCCGGATCCGCCAGCTCACCGCCCGCAAAACCCGCGAATCCCTGCAGGCCACCGCGCAACTCACCCAGACCCACGAGGTCGACATGACCAGGATCGTGGCGCTGCGGGCCGCGGCCAAGAGCGGCTTCGCCGAGCGCGAGGGAGTCAATCTGACCTACCTGCCGTTCATCGCCCGCGCGGTGATCGATGCGCTCAAGGCCCACCCCAACGTCAACGCCAGCTACAACGAGGACGCCGGCGAGATCACCTACTACGACGCCGAGCATCTCGGCATCGCGGTCGACACCGAGCAGGGGTTGCTGTCCCCGGTCATCCACAACGCCGGCGACCTGTCGCTGGGCGGGCTGGCCCGCGCCATCGCCGACATCGCCGCCCGGGCGCGGTCCGGTGGCCTCCGGCCCGACGAGCTGTCCGGCGGCACCTTCACCATCACCAACATCGGCAGCCAGGGCGCGTTGTTCGACACCCCGATCCTGGTGCCCCCGCAGGCCGCGATGCTGGGCACCGGAGCCGTCGTCAAGCGCCCGCGGGTCATCGTCGACGACGCCGGCAACGAGTCGATCGGGGTGCGGTCGGTCTGCTTCCTGCCGCTGACCTACGACCACCGGCTGATCGACGGCGCCGACGCCGGGCGATTTGTGACCACGATCAAGAATCGGCTGGAAGAGGGCGCGTTCGAGGCCGATCTGGGGCTCTGAGAAGGGCTCCGAGAAGGGCTCCGAAAAGGGTTTGGGGACGGGCTCTGGAAAATGCGCTGCGAAAGACTCCGAGCAAAGGCGTGATCAGGTGACCGAAACCGTTGTTGCGATCGCGGGCTCATCCGGGCTGATCGGCTCGGCTCTGGTGTCGGCACTGCGCGCCGACGGCCACCGGGTGCTGCGGATCGTGCGGCGCAACCCGGCCAATGCCGACGAGCGGTCCTGGGATCCCGAAGTCGGCGAACTCGATCCCGGCACGCTGGCCGGGGTCGACGCGGTGGTGAACCTGTGCGGTGTCAACCTCGGCCAGCGGCGCTGGTCCGGGGCGTTCAAACAGAGCCTGCGCGACAGCCGGATCACCCCCACCGAGGTGCTGGCCACCGCCGCCGCAGCAGCCGGGGTGCCGGTGCTGGTCAATGCCAGCGGGGTGGGCTACTACGGAAACAGCGGCGCCCGGACGATCGACGAAACCGCCCCGGCCGGAACGGGTTTCCTGGCCCAGCTGGCCCAGGACTGGGAGGCGGCCACCGCGGCCGCGCGGCGGGCCGGCACCCGGGTCGTGCTGCTGCGAATCGGCCCGGTGCTGACCGGGGCCGGCGGCGTCGTCGGCCGGTTGCGGCCGCTGTTCGCGCTCGGCCTGGGCGCCCGGTTCGGCAACGGCCGCCAGTACATGTCCTGGATCAGCCTGGAGGACGCGGTGCGGGCGCTGCTGTTCGCGCTGGCACACCCCGAGCTGTCCGGGCCGGTCAACCTGACCGGGCCCGCGCCGGTCACCAACGCCGAGTTCACCGCCGCGCTGGGCCGCGCCGTGCGCCGGCCCACGCTGCTGATACTTCCGGGTCCCGCGGCCCGCGCCGCACTCGGCGAATTCGCCGAGAGCCTGTTGACCGGGCAGCGCGCCATCCCGGCCGCGCTGGAGGCCGCCGACTTCCGGTTCCAGCACAACACCATCGGCGAGGCCCTGGACTACGCCACCGGGCAGCCCGCCACGCGGTAGCCACCCGGGCGCCGAATCCACCGCCGCGGACGGCAACGCTCTACACTGTGCTGAACGGGGGAAGTCGTACAGGGGGATCGCTCATGGGGGAGCCGTTTATCGGAAGCGAGGCCATCGCGTCCGGAGATATGGCCAGAAGCACACTTCGATCGCAATACACCAAGGTGTTTCACGATGTGTACGTCAGCGCCGGCACCGAGCTGACACCGCCGGTACGGGCGCGGGCCGCCTGGCTGTGGTCCCGGCGCCGCGGCATCATCGCGGGGCTGTCCGCCGCCGCGCTGCACGGCGCACGGTGGATCGACCCCGCAACACCGGTGGAGATCATCCACAGCAGCCGAAACTCGCTCACCGGCCTGCGGGTTCGCGGTGACCGCATCGACGACGACGAGATCGACGACGTGGCCGGCGTCCCGGTGACCACACCGGCCCGCACGGCGCTGGACCTGGCCTGCTGGTATCCGACCGGCGAGGCGGTCGCCGCCATCGACGCGCTGGCCCGCGCGACCGGCCTGGCGATGGCCGACGTGGAGGCTCTCGAGGCGCGCTATCAGGGCCGGCGCAGCATCCGCTGGGCCCGGACCGCACTGAGCCTGATCGACGCCGGGGCCACGTCCCCGGAACAGACCTGGCTTCGCCTGCAGGTCGTCAAGGCGGGCCTGCCGACACCGCGGACGCAGATCCCGGTCCGCGACGAATCCGGCGACACCATCGCCTACCTCGACATGGGCTGGCCGGACGTCAAAGTCGCGGTCGAGTACGACGGCGACCAGCAGCGCACCGATCGGGGGCAGTTCTCCGGCAGCATTCGGCGGCTGGACACCCTCGGGCGGCTGGGCTGGGTCGTGGTGCGGGTTGGCGCCGGGGAGCAGCCGGCCGAGATCCTGCACCGCGTCCGGGCGGCACTGGTCCGCCGATCGTCACAACTGCACGGCCGGCAGCGGCGCGCGTCCCGGTGAGCTGAGCTAGCCTGCCACTGTGCGTTCCATCCGGGTCGACGACGCGCCGGTCGACGTCCGTCAACTGGGCAGCGTCGACTACCGCGACGCGTGGCAGCTGCAGCGCGACCTGGCCGACGCCAGGGTCGCCGGCGGCCCGGACACCCTGCTGCTGCTGGAGCATCCGCCGGTCTACACCGCCGGCCGGCGCACCGAACCGCATGAGCGCCCGATGGACGGCACCCCGGTCGTCGACACCGACCGCGGCGGCAAAATCACCTGGCACGGACCCGGGCAGCTGGTGGGCTATCCGATCATCCGGCTTGCCGAACCCCTCGACGTGGTCAATTACGTTCGGCGCCTTGAGGAATCGTTGATCCAGGCCTGTGGCGACCTCGGGCTGGTGGCCGGCCGGGTCGAAGGGCGGTCCGGGGTGTGGCTGCCGGCCTCGGGTATCCGGCCGGCCCGCAAGGTGGCCGCCATCGGGGTGCGGGTGTCCCGGGCGACCACGTTGCACGGGTTCGCCCTCAACTGCGACTGCGACCTGGGCGCGTTCGGCGCGATCGTGCCGTGCGGCATCGCCGACGCCGGCGTGACGTCGCTGTCGGCCGAGCTCGGCCGCCCGGTCGGGGTCGACGAGGTCCGTCGGCGGGTGGCCGACGCCGTGATCGGCGCCCTGGACGGGACGCTGCCGGTCGGTGGGCACTCGGCCAGCCGCGTAGCATCGACCCGGTGAGCGCCGTTCCGGAGGGCCATAGATTACGTCGAGCCGAGGCACGCAACGCTCAGACCCCGATCGAACGCAAACCCGAGTGGATCAAGACCCGCGCCCGGATGGGACCGAACTTCACCGAGCTGAAAGTCCTGGTCAAGCAGGAGAAACTGCACACGGTGTGCGAGGAAGCCGGCTGCCCGAACATCTACGAGTGCTGGGAGGACCGGGAGGCCACCTTCCTGATCGGCGGCGAGGTCTGCACCCGCAACTGCTCGTTCTGCCTGATCAAGTCCGGCAAACCCAGCGAACTCGACCGCGACGAGCCGCGCCGGGTTGCCGAGAGCGTGCAGGCGATGGGCCTGCGGTACGCCACCGTGACCGGGGTCACCCGCGATGACCTGACCGACCAGGGCGCCTGGCTGTGGGCCGAAACCGTGCGCGCCATCAAGCGACTCAACCCGTCGACCGGTGTCGAGTTGCTGATCCCCGATTTCGACGGCCGACCGGCCCTGCTGGAGCAGGTCTTCGAGACCCGCCCGGAGGTGTTGGCGCACAACGTCGAGACCGTGCCACGCATCTTCAAGCTGATCCGGCCCGCCTTCGACTACCGGCGCAGCCTGGACGTGCTGACCCAGGCCCGCGACTTCGGCCTGGTGGCCAAGAGCAACCTCATCCTGGGGATGGGCGAAACCCCCGACGAGATCCGCTCCGCACTGGCCGCACTCTACGCGGCCGGCACCGAACTGGTCACGATCACCCAGTACCTGCGCCCGTCCGAACGCCACCACCCGATCGACCGCTGGGTGAAGCCCGAGGAGTTCGTCGAACACGCCCGGTACGCCGAGCAACTCGGATTCGCCGGGGTGATGTCCGGTCCGCTGGTGCGCTCGTCGTACCGGGCCGGCCGGCTCTACCAGCAGGCCATGGAGCGCCGCAGTCAGCAGCCCCGCACCCCGGCTCGGCACTGACGGCGGCGGCTGCTGCGTATCCTTGGCGCATGGCAAAACCCCGCACCGCCGCCGAGAACAAGACCGCCCGGTCCGCGGCGAAAGCCACCCGCAAGGCCGCCGCCCGGGACCGCCGCACGCAACTGTGGCAGGCGTTTCAAATGCAGCGCAAAGAGGACCGGCGGCTGCTGCCGTACATGATCGGCGCCTTCGTGCTGATAGTCGGCGCGTCGGTGGCGCTGGGACTGGCCGGCGGCACCTTCACCCGGGTGACGATGATCCCGCTCGGCGCCGTACTGGGCGCGCTGGTGGCGTTCATCATCTTCGGCCGCCGCGCCCAGCGATCGGTCTACCGCAAGGCAGAAGGCCAGGTCGGTGCCGCCGCCTGGGTGCTGGACAACATGCGCGGCAAGTGGCGGGTCACCGCGGGGGTGACCGGCACCGGCAATTTCGACGCGGTGCACCGGGTGATCGGGCGTCCCGGAGTCGTCTTCGTCGGGGAAGGCGTCCCCGCCCGGGTCAAGCCGTTGCTCGCCCAGGAGAAGAAGCGCACCGCACGCCTGGTCGGCGAGGTGCCGATCTACGACGTCGTGATCGGCAATGGCGACGGCGAAGTGCCGCTGGCCAAGCTGGAACGGTACCTGACCAAGCTGCCGACCAACATCACCGTCAAACAGCTGGACGCGCTGGAGTCGCGGTTGGCCGCACTGGGTTCCCGGACCGGGACCGCCGCGATGCCCAAGGGCCCGCTGCCGGCCGGCGCCAAGCTGCGCGGCGTCCAGCGCACCGTCCGACGCCGCTGACTTCTCAACGCCGCACCACGGCGGTGCCGGTGACCCGGTCCTGCACCCCGCGCCCGTCGGCGTCGGTGAACAGTGGCGGGATCACCAGTGCGATCAACACCCCGCGCGCCGCGGCGCGAGCAAGACCGACCCCGCCACCCACCACGCCCAGCGGAACCACCCGCAGCCCGCAGGCGTACTGCCCGGGGGTGAAGCCGAACAGTCGCACCGCTGCGGTGCCCAGCAGCAGCCAGATCACCAGCACCGCAGTCGACAGCAACGCCTCGGTGACAAGGCCGGTCGCCAGCCCCAGCCCGGCCAGCCCGTAGGCCACCAGCCAGTCCAGCAACAGCGCGCACAGCCGGCGTCCGAAGCCCGCCAGCGACCCCGGGCCGCTGCGCGGCAATCCGAGCCGCTGCCCCGGGTACTGTCCGGCGCGGTCCGACTCCGGGCCGGACAACCACGATCCGATCATGCGGGCCATGGCCCCCACCTTAAAGCGTTACCCGCCTGGTCCGGTCAGACGTGTGGTTGCGTAACGTCTAGCCGGGCTATCAAGTGGAGGAGACCGATTCTGTGACCGACCGGACGGCCGACGACGTTCTCAAGCTCATCGCCGACGAGAACGTCGAGTACGTCGACGTTCAGTTCTGCGACCTACCGGGGATGATGCAGCACCTGTCGATCCCGGCCTCGGCGCTCACCGCCGACGTGTTCACCGACGGACTGGCCTTCG
>CAZGGK010000006.1:0-120479 GCA_964525125.1 uncultured Mycobacterium sp. | reverse complement strand
CAGCGGCGACGGTATGCAGAGCGGCGACGCCAAGCCCACCGGAAACAGCAGCGGCGACGGTATGCAGAGCGGCGACGCCAAGCCCACCGGAAACAGCAGCGGCGACGGTCTGCAGAGCAGCGACGCCAAGCCCCCCGGCAGCGGCGTTAACGGTGGCGACGCCATGCAAAACCGGGTGCCAACCAATATGCCGATGATGCCGTCGCAGGGGCGGGGTTCGGGTGGCAGTGGCGGTATGCCGTCGGGTCTGGGCTCGGGTCTTGGGTCGGGCGGGCCTGGTGGGCTGGGTTCCGGTATGGGCTCGGGCATGTCGTCGGGGTTGAATCCGAGCTCATTGAGTTCGGGCCTCGGGTCTGCCGGTACGTCACCGGCGTCGGCGGGCGGATCGTCGTTTGGGTCGATGCCGTCGCCGCTGGCGGATGCTGGCGCCGGTTTCCAGTCGGGTTTGGCCTCGGGTATGGGGTCATCCGGGGGTATGGCTCCGATCTCGCAGATGTCGCAGCAACCGCTGGCGCCATTCACGTCGCAGCAGCCGATGGTCGCCGCGCCGCCGGCGGGCGGGGCCGTTAGTCCGGCGGGTATGTCTCCTGGGGCGGGCATTCCGGGTGCTTCGCAGCCTGCGGGTATGGCGGGAAGCGGCAGTGGATTTGGTGCACCTGGTGGTATGGCTGGCGGCGGCATGATGCCTCCGGCTGGCGCGATGGGTGCTGCTGGGCAGCCCCTCGCGCCGTACAGTCCGCCTGGGGCGGGTGTCCCGGCCGGTGGTGCTGGGACCGGTCCGGCGGGTGGTGGGGGGCCTGGTCCCGGCCCGGCGGGCGGAACGGGGTCTGCTCCTGGTGGTGGTCCAGCGCCGGTGATGGCTGGTGGCCCAGGAACTTCGGCTGCGATGGCGGCGGCGGCCGGCGCATCGGAGGACGGCAACCCTGACGTCACGACGGCACAGCGGGTACTTGCTGGCCTGGTGCGGGGCAGTGAGGCCTCGGACATGTTGGTGGTGTGGGCGGTCGCGGTCCTGCGCTCGCCCTACGGGTCTCAGATCATGGTCGCCAACAACATGGGCGGCGGCGGGTATCTGCCCTCCAAGGTATTCCTGCCGACGACCGCGTACCTGGCGGTGAGCGATCCGACGCTGCCGATCGGGTGGGCCGCAGACTGGATGGGCTGTCAACGGCCGTCGAAGATTCTGGTTGACCATTTCGCTCGGCTGCGCAAACTCATTGCGGGCGTGTCGGTCTCGGCGATCGTGACCACGGAGCTGTGGCCGGAGCCGCCAGGATGCGGTGGGGATTTCGTAGCGATGCAGCACCGGGATGTCCTCGGGATGCTCAGTCAGGCACCACGACTCGATGGCGGGCATCGGCACCGGCTTGCCGTGCTCGATCAAGGCCTGGCTCAGCGGGTCGACGCGCTGGATCGCGGTGGCGATGTCTCGGCATGGGCTGCGGCCACGCTGACGGGCACGGTCTTCAAGGAGGCTGCCAAACCGGATGGCACCGGCTCGGCGCTGGTGCACGCCGCTGACGCGGACATACTCCAGGCGGTTAACGACGGTACTGCCGATGCGGAAGTGTGGACGACCTACGACCGGGCTGCCGAGCAGCGAGACAACGGTGCTGCGCTCTGGCCTGATACTCACGCGCCTCGGGACAACGACGGCTCGGATGCGGCTCGGGCGGCGATCCTCTGGTACCAGCACTACTACCGCGCCGGCCGGATGATCGAGCTTGTCCGGTGTTGGAAGGCTCGCCCGCCTCGGCTTGCTGAGGTGGTGTACTGCGCGATCTCTGCCGGGTTCGGCTCCCTGGTGGTCTCCACGCTCGCTGCAATGGAGCACCACCTGGGCGAGCAGGGCAAATAGGCAGTTCGCGACGCTTGGTGCTGGCTTGTCTGATGCCGACCGCAAAGGAACAACTGCGGTCGGCTGGTTTCGGTCTGGTCGTGGTGGTGGTGATCATCGAGACCGACGAAAAAGCAGCACTTGCACAGGTTAATGAACACGAATTGCTTTATGTTGTGTCATCAGGTGTGTAGGATGGGCGTAGCGGTAGCGACCGCGTAACGACGGAAGGGGCCGACGGTGGTGGATCTGGTCGACGATGATGCCGAGCACCGCGACGTCCCGATTGTGGCGTCGGCGGTCTCGGCCAAACGCACGGTGGGTGCGGAGGTCAACGCTGAGGGCTTTGTCGTAGCGGTCCGATTTTTCAAGGACGCTGTGCGGCGGTGGGATTCCTACACTTTGGGTCGGCGAGCTGTGCAGGTGGCCGATGTCGCACACGATCGCTATCTGGCGAACCTGGGGGACTCCAATGGGGCGTCGCGTCCCACGAAGGAGTCCGTGGCCGCCGCCGAGCGCAACCTGAATTTCTGAGAGGGGAGTCCATCCGATGTGGAATCTGGTCGCTGCCGCCATCGCTGGCCTGATCGGCTCGTACGTCGCTAAGAAGATCGTGCCGAGCAGGTCTCCTGCGGACCAGCCTGCTGCGGGTCCCAACCCACCGGTGCCGCCGGGTGCTGGGACCGGCAGCGCGGCCGAGGGCGCGGAGGCTGAGGCCCGCAAGCTTGCTCTGTCCGTGGAGCGCCTCAAGGAGCTGGACAAGAGTGCTGCGGCGACCGCCGAGGAAGTGCAGGCGGCGCAGTCGGCGACGCGCAAGGCGCTCGAGGAAGTCCAGAGCGATGTAGACGCGAAGATCACGGAGCTGCAGGCCAGCGGCGCGATCAACACCCCTGACGGGCAGCAGGAGCTGCGAGACTTCCTCAAGGAGCGGCTCGGTACCGCCAAGAAGCTGGTGGACGAGCAGATCGCCAACGCCGAAGCCAAGGCCCGCGCGACGCATGAGTTGACCCAGCGCTACCTCGACGAGGCCGGGGCCGGCGCCGGCGAGGGCAGCGACGGCGGTAAGAAACCCTCAGCCGAGGGCAAGGACGACGATGGGTCGGCCGGTGGTTCCGGTGGTGGTCCGAGCGACGCCAACAGTGGGGGCGAGCCGGAGACCAAGGAGACGGCGCAATCTGCGGCGGCCGATCCGAACGGGCCGCTCGGTTCGACGATGCCTGCGGGAATGCCGATGGGCGGCGGAATGCCCATGGGTGGCGGAATGCCGATGCCGGGCTTTGGGGGCGGTATGCCGGGCTTTGGGGGGGGTGACCCGCTCGGCGGGCTCAGCGGCCTGTCCGATCGTGGTGCCCCGGGCGCGGAGGAGGCCGGCTTCCATGATGACGCCACAAGCGACGACAAGGCTGGTTCTGCCGGTGAGCCTGAGGCAAAGCTCGTGGGCGACACCGACTCCAGCTCGGGCGGCGGTAAGGATCACGGCGGCGACACTGACGGCGACAGCGGCGACGATGCAGACACCCACCCGGCGTCGACGCGGGTGGCCGATCACTCGACCTCACTGCCTGAGCCGAGCAGCACGCAGGTTGCATTGCCTGACGGGACGAACGTTGAGGCACGGACCACTGCCGGGGCCACGGCTGTTCAGGCGGCGCTGGATGGCGCTCCGGTAGCTGAGGCATGGAAGCAGGCGGATGTGACGGTGCCGCCTCCGGGCACGCCGGTGACCAACCCGGTTCCCCCGACTCAGCTCAAGGCCGGTGACATCGGCGTGTGGCAGGACCACCTGGTGATGGCCCTTGGCGCGGGCAAGGCGTTGGTGTCGGGTCAGGTTCAGCCGTTGACGAGCCTGGGATCGGGCCCGGACTTCCTGGGCTGGATGGACCCCAGCGCCTCGCACGGCTCGACTCAGCAGATGAAGTTGTCCTAAGCCGGTTTTAGCTCGGGTAGCGCGAGGAGGATGGGATGACGACGACCGGTAACGGCGCCACTGTCGCTCCCATGCTCGCGTACTCGGCCGACTCGGTGACCATCGGGGCTGGCCGGCGATGAGTGTTGATGGGTTTGTGCGGTCGGCGGGTGCAGTGATGGGCATGACGCGCAGGACGTTTGGTGGTGGCGGGGGAGTGGCGCTGGCGCCGCCGCCACCGCCGGTGCCGCCGGCTGGTGGCGATGTCGGTTCGGGCTCAGCGATCGAGGCGTTCGGGGTGGAGTCGAGCAAGATCGGCTCAGCGGTGGCCGCCCTGGGTGCGCACGACGCCGCAGCTCAGCAGACGATCGGTGAGGTGCTGGCCTCGTCGGGCATAGGCCGCGAGCGCATGGACGCGGTGATCTCGGCGGCTCTCGCCGATGTCGCGGCCATGGGTGCCTCGACGAACACCCCGGCCGGGCAGCGGGCTTTGGTCGCGGCCATCCGCCGTCACCTGGAGGAATCCAAGCTCACCGCTGATGCCGCTGACGGTGATGCCGCCACGCACGCGGCCTCGGCGAACGTGACCGCCGCTGGCTATGACGACCTCGCCCGCGCCGCCGGCGGGCAGGCGATGCCCGCCGGAATGCCGATGGGCGGCGGAATGCCGATGGGCGGCGGGATGCCACAGATGCCGCAAATGCCCATGGGCGGAATGCCTCTCTCGGGGTTGTCCGGCCTCGGACAACAACTCATGGGCGCCGCCAGCCGCGCCCCCGCATCAGGTGGCCTGCCTGGTGGTGGCGGGGATGGCGTTTTGCTGCGTGACTCGGGCAAGGACGGCTCGCTTGCGGCCGCCATCGGCAGTGAAGACGTGCGCTACGACAGGGTCGGAATGCCGGGCGGGCGCGACGCCTACGGCCGCTACATATCCAGAGCCCTTGACGTGATGGGCATTACCGACCCGCAGGCGCGAGCCAATTGGACTCGCGGCCTGGAGACCGCGGTCGGCCGCGAGTCAGGCTTCAACCCGATGGCGGTCAACAAGTGGGACTCCAACGCGCACGGCGCTCGAATGATGGATGGCGCGCCCGCGCACGCTTCGCGGGGCGGATTGCAGACCATCCCGTCGACGTTCGCGGCGCATCACCAGCCGGGAACAAGCACGAATATCTACGATCCGGTCGCAAACACCTGCGCTGCAATGAATTACCTGATGCACCGCTACCACGTACTGCGCGACGCGTCGAATCTGTCGTCAGTCCATCAGTTCAATCCGCATCACGCACCGCAGGGGTACTAGATGAGTGTTGATGGGTTTGTGCGGTCGGCGGGTGCAGTGATGGGCATGACGCGCAGGACGTTTGGTGGTGGCGGGGGAGTGGCGCTGGCGCCGCCGCCACCGCCGGTGCCGCCGGCTGGTGGCGATGTCGGTTCGGGCTCAGCGATCGAGGCGTTCGGGGTGGAGTCGAGCAAGATCGGCTCAGCGGTGGCCGCCCTGGGTGCGCACGACGCCGCAGCTCAGCAGACGATCGGTGAGGTGCTGGCCTCGTCGGGCATAGGCCGCGAGCGCATGGACGCGGTGATCTCGGCGGCTCTCGCCGATGTCGCGGCCATGGGTGCCTCGACGAACACCCCGGCCGGGCAGCGGGCTTTGGTCGCGGCCATCCGCCGTCACCTGGAGGAATCCAAGCTCACCGCTGATGCCGCTGACGGTGATGCCGCCACGCACGCGGCCTCGGCGAACGTGACCGCCGCTGGCTATGACGACCTCGCCCGCGCCGCCGGCGGGCAGGCGATGCCCGCCGGAATGCCGATGGGCGGCGGAATGCCGATGGGCGGCGGGATGCCACAGATGCCGCAAATGCCCATGGGCGGAATGCCTCTCTCGGGGTTGTCCGGCCTCGGACAACAACTCATGGGCGCCGCCAGCCGCGCCCCCGCATCAGGGTCAGGCGGTGCGCCCGGGGCGCTGGTCAGTGATGTGTCTGGTCGGAATGTCGATGGCGACCTGGAACCGGGCGTTGCCCCAGAGAAGGGCCTGCAAAAGGACACAATTCTGGCGGCGCGGGCAGTCTCGGCGGCGTTTCCCGAGATCACGAATATCGGTGGTGTGCGCGCGGATGCCTTGCCGTGGCATCCCAACGGGCAGGCCATCGACGTGATGATCCCCGATCCGTCGTCGGCACGCGGGAAGGCACTCGGGGACGCGGTGATGCGGTTCGCGATGGCCCACAAAGACAAGTTCCACATCAACCACGTGATCTGGCAGCAGACGATGCACCTGCCGGATGGGTCGGCGCAGCTTATGTCCAACCGGGGCTCGTTTACGGCCAACCACATGGATCACGTGCACATCGCCACCAACGGAGGCGGTGCTCCGCACTCTGGGCAGAGATATCGACTGTGAAGCACAAGGCAAGGGCGGCGTCCGGTGAGTGGCGCACGTCGAGGATGAAGGAGAAGCTGTGCCGCTGAATTATGCGTCACTGGAGCAGGTTTCGGGTTGGCGGTTCCTGCGGCACCGCGTGGCGGTGGCCATCGGGCGCCGCAACGTGCGTCTGGTGCATGACCCGTCGCGCAACTCCACCGCGTCGCTGTTCGTTGGGACGATTGCCGGGGTGCTCATCTTGGGTATCTGCGCGGTCATCGCGTTCATCAAGCCGGTGGGACAGATCGGGCGCTCCGACATCGTGTTGGACCGCGGGACTGGAGCCTTGTACGTCAGGGTGGGAACCACGTTGCACCCGGCGCTGAACATGGCTTCGGCGCGGCTGATCGTGGGCAGCCCTGACAAGCCGGCGTTGGTGCCGACCACCGAGATCCTCAAGGCCCCGATCGGGCCGATGGTCGGGATTCTGGGAGCACCCGATGACTTGACCGTGCGCTCGCCCGCAGACACCGGGTGGGCATTATGCGACCGGCTGGGCTCTACGGGCTCGCAGGTGGTGCCGCGGGTGACGGTGATCGACGGCCTGGCCACGTTGGGCGAGTGGGCGCAGAAGATCGTCGCGCCGCAGGCCGCGTTGATGACCTACGGCGGCGCGGTGTTCCTGGTGACCGATGGGCACCGCTCGGAAATCGACTTGGCGGACAAGCCGGTCATGCTGGCGCTGGGGTTGCCGATCGGTGATCTGCACCCGGCGGCGATGTCGCGGGCGCTGTATGAGGCGTTGACGCCGACGGTGCCGTTGCGGGTACCGGCGGTGCCGACTCCTGGGCTGCCCGTCGGGTACGCCGAGGAGGCCGGGATGCCGCTGGTGTCTGGTTCGGTGCTGCGAGTCTCGGACGTGGCCGGCGATCCGCACTTCTTTGTCGCCTTGCCTGCGGGAGTGCAGCGGGTTCCCAAGACGGTGGCGACGATGATCATCAACGCCGCGGTGGTGCGTGGCGCTCAGGTTCTTCCTGCGTCGTCGGCGACGGTGACGGCGCTCCCTCAGGCTGTGGGCTTCGATGTCTCGACTTATCCGCCGGGCGCGGTGCAGCTGCTGGACAAGGCCGTTGAGCCGGTGACCTGTGTGATGTGGCGCAAGACCAACGGTGAACCGCAGGCGCAGGTGACGACCGTGTCGGGGCGGCGGCTGCCCATCCCGGTCGGTGACGAGCACCGGGTGGTGCCGCTGGTGTCGGCCGGACAGGGCACCGCTGATGCGATATATGTCAACCCCGGTACCACGAATTTCGTCAACGTGACCGGGATGGAGCCGACCTCGACTCGCCAGGAGAGCTTGTGGCTCATCGGCGACAACGGAGTGCGGTTCGGCGTGCCGACGGCCGGTAACGGCGACGACCAGACCCTGCACGCGCTGGGGTTGGAGCATTCGGCTCCGACCCCAGCGCCGTGGTCGGTGATCCGGTGGCTGCCTGCGGGACCGGCCTTGTCCAAGGCGTCCGCATTGACCCAACACGACACGCTGGCACCTGATCCGCACGTGGCGGGCCTTCCCACACCGAAACCGGGAGCGGGAGCATGAGCAAGATCGGATTCATCCGCAAGCAGACATTCGCGCCTGGGGTTCCCGAAGACGCGATCGTGGTGCCCGATCCCGGCGAGATCAGTCGGCCGACGCCGTCGCGGCCACCCTCCTGGGTGTGGATGGTCTTGGTCGTGATCGCCGTGGTCGCGCTGATGGTGATGCTCTACAAGACCGGCGTGCGCTCGTTGGCCGGCGGATCGATGTTCATCATGCCGGTGATGCTGATTTCGATGGTCATGTTGATGCGCAACAAGGTTGGGGGCGACAAGAAGAACCGGGGGGCGGCCAAGAACCAGGAGCGTGCCGACTACCTGCGTTCGCTGGACGAGCTGCGCGACGACGTCCACAAGGCCGCCCGGGCACAGGCCACCGAGATCGCGTTTCATCACCCCAATCCCTGCGACGGATCGCTGGCCACCTTGGTGGGTACCGCCCGGATGTGGGAGCGCGGTCCAGAAACGCGGGGCAACTGGGGGCATGTCCGTTTGGGGGTCGGGGTCACCCGCCTCAAGACGAAACTGACCCCACCGACAAAGGTTCCGGCACCGGAGTACCGCGAGACGGTCACGACGGTCGGGGCGCGCGATTTCCTGCACGAGCAGAATGTCGTGCACGACGTGCCACGACCGATTCACCTGTTCGACCAGATCGGGTGGGCGTTTTTCGCCGAGCCCGAGCAGCGGGCCACGATCCAGGGCATTCTGCGGGCACTGGTATGTCAGCTGTGCGTGTTCCACGGTCCCGATGATGTGCAAGTGGCCATCATCACCGATGACCTGCCGTCGTGGGATTGGGCGAAGTGGCTGCCGCACACCGGGGACCCCGATTTCGTAGATGCCTGTGGCCCAATGCGTTTGATCTTTTCCGATGTGCGCGCATTCATGGACCGCTTCGAAACCGACGTGCGGTCCCGGCCGCCATTCGCCCCGACGATGGACGGCTCCGAAAAGCCTGATCGCTGGATGGTGGTCGTGGTGGACCTTCCCGGCGCTGACTGCTCACCCCTGCTGGGCGACCAAGGCCGCACCGGGATTTCGGTGCTGGAGGCCACCGGTAACGATCACAGCCTGCTCGCCAACGCCGACTCGGCGTATCTGCTCGACGAGGTCGGCAATCTACTCAAGGCCGCCGAATACAAGGAGACGTACTGATGGTTCAGGTTTCAGGCACGGTCCGCGAGGGACTGCGCTTCGCAGCAATGCCGGATGTCATGCCCTTGTGGGAGGCCGAGGCGCTGGCCCGTTCGTTGGCCCGGTACACCCCGACCGATGACGCTGAGCGGCTGCTGGCCAAGCGAGCCGACGAGGTGCGGGCCGGTAATGACTTCCTCGACGCCCACGGCATCTTGGATGCCCGCACGTGGGACCCGACGATCGCGTGGGGTCGAGTGACCCCGGCCGAGCGGCTGAAAATCCCGATCGGGAAAACACCGCAGGGCCAGGTCATGTACCTCGACATCAAGGAAGGCGCCGAGAACGGCGACGGCCCCCACGGGTCGATGACCGGACAGACGGGATCGGGCAAATCAGAGCACCTCATCACTTGTGTGTTGGGATGGGCGGCGAAGTTCCCGCCCGAGATGGTGCAGATTCTGCTGGGCGACTTCAAGGGCGAGTCGGCGTTCGCCGGCTTGGAGGACCTGCCGCACGTGCAGGGCATTGTGTCGAACCTGGAGAAGTCAGCACACCGGCTGGATCGCTTCGAACTGATGCTGCGCGGCGAGCTGGCTCGCCGGCAGGAGATGTTGAACAAGCACGGTTTCAAGGGCGTGCGCGAGTACGAGGCGGCCCGAGCTGCCGGGCGCGATGACCTTGAACCCCTGGGGGCGCTGATCCTGGTGCTCGACGAGTTCAGTCAGCTGCTCCAGCTGCGCCCCGACATGGCCAAGGTGATGGACGAAACGGCCCGTCTCGGTCGCTCACTGTGGATTCACATTCTCAACGCCTCGCAGCGCCAGGACGTCGGCAAGATGTCCGGCATGATCGCCCAGCAGACGTATGCGATCGGGCTCAAGGTCAAAAACGCGGGCGAGTCCCGGGCGGCCATCGGGTCCGCGCGGGCATGGGAAGACCTCAAAAACGCCCCACAGGGCTCAGCATTCTTCGTCAACGGCGACGGCGAGCACTCCCGATACCGCTCGTTCTACGTCTCTGGCCCCTTCACCCCGCCGAAACTCAATGCCTCCCAGCGCGACCGCATCGAGGGCCACTACCTACCCGCGACCCGGTTCGGCGCCGACGTGGTGGCCATGCCCGACACCGTCCAGGAGGAAGCCGACGAGGCGTTCGACGAGTTCGACGACGCCACACCAGGTGTCGAAGCCGCCACGGTCATGAGTGTGATGGTGGATCGCCTGCGTGAGGCCGGAGCATCGCGGCCTCGACACCGACTGTGGCTGCCTGCCCTGGAGGAGACCACGGCGTTGCCGATCGACGAGGTGATCGAGGAGTTCTGGGAGCGGCCCTGGGATCAGTTCACCCCCGACGCTGGACTGGTCGTGCCCTACGGGCGCGAAGATGACCCCTACCGGCACGCGCAGGATGTCGTCAGCGTCGGATTGTCCGACACGAACCTAGGCCTGGCCGGGGCGCCGCAGAGCGGCAAATCGACCGCCCTGCGCACGGTGATGATGGGGCTGGCCATGACCCACTCCCCGGAGCGGGTCCAGTTCTACGGCTTGGACTTCGGCGGCGGAAAACTGCGCAGCCTGTCCGCGCTGCCGCACGTCTGCGGTATTGCCGCCCACGGTGACGACGAGAAGATCCGCCGGGTCGTCTCGGAGGTCGAGCGCATCGTCCGGTTCCGCAACCGCACGTGGGCCGCCTGGGGCGACAACGGCATCGACCTGTCGACATTCCGGGCCAACAAATTCGGGCCGAACAGGGCTGGGGTTCCCGACGACGGGCATGGCGATGTCTTCCTGGTCGTCGACAACGTCCAAGGCCTGAAAATCCAACAAGACCTATTCGACGTCCATGAGCGGTTGAACGCACTGGTCGAGGGGGCGCTGAACTTCGGCGTGCACGTGATCATCTCCAACGACCAGTGGATCACCATCAAGAGTGAGCAGAAGCTGACCACCAAGATCGAACTGCGGATGGCCGATTCGATCGACTCCAAGATGGGCGATCGCGAAGCAGCCAAGCATGTGCCCGAGGACCAGAAGGGCCGGGGCCTGGTCAAGGGCGGCAAGCACATGCTGTGTGCGGTGCCGTACTTGAGCCAGTTCGCCGACAACAGCTCCGAGGTGGCAGCCACCGAGGCGACCGCAGCGTTGGTCGCCGAGCGGTGGTCGAAGCTGGGCTACGCCAGCGCGCCCAAGCTGCAGCAGCTTCCCGCCGAGATCGGGTACACCTCACTGCCGCCGGCCGAGCCGGGCTTCCTCAAGTTCGGCATCGGCGAGCGAGACATGACAACGGTCGGCTTGGACCTGCGGCAGACCCCGCACGCCTATTGCGTCGGCACCACCCGCTCCGGGCGCACGATGTTCCTCAAGACGATCTGCGCGGCGATCATGGAGACCTACACCCCTGAACAGGCGCAGGTCATTCAGTTCGATCCCGACCTGTCGTTGGCCGACTCCATCGACGACCGGTACCGCGTCGTCTACCAAACGACAATCTCCGGCATCACCGCTGCCGCGACCGAAATGGCGAAGAAGCTCGGTGAGCGCAGGCCTCCGTCGCACCTCACGCCGCAGGAGCAGGCGGCGTGGAATCCGGTGCGCCCCAAGTGGTTCATCCTCGTAGACGACTTGAACCTGTTGACGCCGAGCGGATCGAATCAATCGGCTCTGCAGCCGCTCGTGTCAGCGATCGAGACTGCCCGCAAACTCGATTTGCACGTGATCGTGGCCAGCTCCAGCGAGAACTGGTTCGCGCGCGGCCGGCAGAACAAAGTCGTACAGGCGATGGATACCGGCGGGGCGAGCGTCGTCATTCTCGACGGCAACAAGCAGGAGGTCATCGTCGATCAGGTACGTCCGGCCGCGCGGATTCCGGGGCGTGCGGAGTTCTACAGCCGCAAGGGCGGCACTCAGCTGGTCCATGTGGCGCTGCCACCTGGTTGGACACCGCCGCGAAACCAGGGGATCTGACCAACATGTATGTAGGCAGAGTAATCAACAAGTGCACAGAACCCTGTTTACGGTTTGTGTCCGCGGTGGTAGGTTTAGCCGAGATTCGTTCGCGTAACGACGAGCAAGGGAGTTGATATGGGATTCATCATGCAGGAAACCGCTGGTGTGATGGGGGCTTCGGCCGCAACCGGCGCCCTGGCCGGCGAGATGTCCGGGCACGGCGCTCAGGCTGGGATGGCCGGAGCCGTTGTTCCTCCTGGGCTGGAGGAGATATCGGCGGCCAACGCGGCGCGGGTCGCGGCCTACGCCGCTGAGGCGACGGCAATCTTGGAGGCCTCCTCGGCGGTGCACGGCGCGTACGGGGCCTCCACTGGAACCTCGGCGGCCATCGGCACCCTCACCGACGCGCTCAACGCTGCCGGTCTCGGGAACCTCCTCTAGGGCACGTCAGGTCGGGAGATAGGTCGACAGGATGACAGGAGCATGGGGCGCATTACCGCCGGAGGTGAACTCGGCGGGCTTCTGGTTAGGTCCAGGCGCGGAGTCCTTCATGCTGTCGGCGGCGCAGCTGGCGGCCGTGGCCGCCAGCGTTATCGCCAACTTGGGCGGACACGCCGCCGTCTCGGCGGCACTGGCGGCGTCGTGGCCTGACCCCACAGGGGAGTTCGCGGTGCTGGCCAACGTGCCGCACCTGCTGTGGCAGGCCATGGCCGCGAGCTTGCTTGCCGAGGCCGCCGCGCAGATCGAGGCCACCGGCATGTCGTTCGAAACGCTCAAGGCGGCGACACCGACACCGTTTGAAATCGACGAGAACCAGATCGAGCACGGTATCTTGCAGGCCACGAACTTTATGGGCTGCAACAGCGGGGCGATCGCCGCGAACCGGGCGAACTACACGCGGATGTGGGTCACCGCAGCTGACAACAAGTATTCCTACGCTGCGGCCAGCGCTGCTGGGGTCCATGCGATACCGCCGCTTCCCCCGCCACCTCCTACCTCAATGGGAGGGGCATCCGGGGCGGCGCCGGCAACGAGTTTGGCGTCGGGGCCGATGGAGTCGATGGCGTCCAGCGGCGGCGGCATGGAATCCATGATGTCGATGTTCACCCAGCCTCTGTCTCAGATGAGTTCGATGGCCAGCGGCGGTGGGCCGTTGCAGGGAATCATGCAGTTGCCGCAGCAGGCGATGAGTCCCCTGCAATCGCTGATGTCGTCGATGGGCCAGATGGGCTCGATGGGCAATCCCGGTGACGCCATGGCGGGGATGGCCGGCGCTGGCTGGCTCACCGGTGCCCCGAGCGCAGGCGGGCCAGTGGCCGCCAATCTCATCTCTGGCGGCGGTGGCGGTGGCCTCGGCGGGATCGGAGGGGCGCTGCGGGGCCCCGCCGGATGGGGCACCTCGCCCACGGTCGCCGGTTCCCCTAGTGGTGAAGCGGCGGCGCTGTCTCGCTTCGGGGAGGCCCGCGCGGCCAGTGGCGTCCCGGCCAACACCGCGGGCATGGGCGGGACCGGCGGAATGATGGGGCCGATGGCCCACGGGGCTGGCGATCAGGACAAGCAGGAATCCGGCAAACGCAAGCAGCAGCATCCGCTGACTTCGCTGGCGTCTCTGTACCGCAGCCCGGCAGGGGTGCCGGTCATCACCGGCAGTGGCGGCGCGGTATTCGGCTCACGGGAGGGGGTCGGGGGCACCTGAGGTGACAAAACATAGCTGACGAATCACGCAGAAAACCACTACATCGTCCAGGAAAGGACACCCAATCATGAGCGGAGCAATTCACGGCGAACTCGACGGCATTGCGCAGGATGCGCAGGGCCTGCAGGCGATTTCGGACAACCAGGCCAGCACCATGCACGCGCTGGCTTCCACGATGGAAGGCCTCGGGTCGACCCTTCAGGGTGCCGCGGGTATCCAGATGCAGTCGGTCGGTGAGCAGCTGCACGCCCAGGGGATGCGGTTCTCGACGACCTTCGCCGAGCACTCGCAGAAGATGGCCAACAACGCCAACATCTTCGAAAGCCACGACTCCGACGGCGCGAGCGTCATAGCGCAGGTCTCGGGCCTCATCACCTAGCCCGTCGCACACGACCAAACAAAACCCCTCGTACTTCCAGAACAGGAGAATCCGATGTCGTTGATTCACTACAACACCCCGATGATCGAGGCCGCGGTCGCCGAGATCGCGCACGCCGCCTCCCAAACCGAGGCCAACCACCAGCACTCACTTCAGATCGTGAACTCCAGCGCCGAGAACTTCGGTGGCCAGGGTTCCGAGGCCTTCCAGGAAGTGATTGCGCAGATCAACCACGCCTACGCGCAGTCGCAGGAGGCCATTCAGCGGGCCAGCGTCGCACTGTCGCAGGCCAACGACGGCATGACGCAGGGCGACATGACGTCGCGGGCTCAGTACATCTGAGCTGAGTCGATCCGCCTTGGCCCGGTATGGGCTCGCGATGCGTCTCGTACGCCTGACCGAGTCTGTACCGGGCCATTAGCGTGATAAGACCGCTTTTTTTATAGGGTTTGAGCAGCACACCCGTCCGCGCATGTGTGGAGGGCAGCGGAAGGAAGCGATTATGGCCGGGGCACCGACGTTCATTCGACGACAAGCACCGCAACACAGCGGCCCGCCTCCGGTGACGGCAATCGACACGACCTGCGAGGGTGTGTGGCTGCTGCAAGCCCTGACAGGTATCGAGACCATGCCGTCACCGCTGCTCTTGCGCCCCTACATCGTGGCGTCGGGCCATCCGAGCGGCCATGAGGGCATTCCGATCCTTCGCGAGGCCGGCGTCCTGATCGATGACGAGACGGTCCACCCGACCGTGGTCCGTTGGCTGGAGACGTTGACCGCGCCCGACATCGCCCTATCCGTTGACGTGCGCCGAGGCGAGGAGTTCATGCGCCTGGTGGTGGCCCGTCGCGGAGCGATGCACGTAGCGATGTCGCGCAGCGGCGCCGACGACGGCGACCACATCACCATCGAGCAGCTCGGCGCTGCTCCGACCCTTCGGGCGCTCTACGAGCGGATCATGGAGCTGTGCTGGCGCGGCCGTGAACCCCTGGAGGCAGCCCGCTTCGCTCCCATCACGGTCCGCTCGGCGGACCTCATCGGTGCCCTGGGCCAGATCGCGCGCGGTGAGCACACCCCTGCGGCTGCGCTGCGCGAGTTGCCATTGACTGCCGAGCAGCGTCGGATCGTGGTGATGGCCGCCGATGCGCCGCTGATGGAGGTCTCTTTTGCGCTGCTGGTCAACGATGCCCGTGGCGAGCACGTGGCGATGGCCACCGCGGCGGTCACGGACACCGAAGCCGGCCGGATCGTGACCGGGCCATTGCGCGGTGAGGACGGCACCTGGTGGATGCAGCTTGTGCCCGGGACAGTGGACGCCGGGGCCAGTGCTTTGCGGGCGCTGGTGGCCACCATGGGAACGACCTGGGCAGAGCATTCCCGCGACAAGTAGAACAATGCAATTCGTAAACGATATTATGTGCTCGGATTGCATCAGAGTGTGTTACGGTTTCGTTTGGATGGGGTTGCCTCGAAACCCTGCGACGACGACGAGCATTTGGAGACCAGGTGAGCGATAACAACGAGTTCCCGCCGCTCGATAGGGGCGATGCGGGCAATGGACACGACGTCGAGGTCGATCAGGTACTCGACGACGACGCCGACGGGGGCCAGCGCGGCATCCCACCGTTCCTGCCGCCTCCATCGTCGTCCTCGCCACCGCCACTGTCGACACCAGCACCGCCGGCGACATCGTCACCGGCTCCGTCGCCCTCGACTCCAGCGACGCCAGCACCGCCGTCGGAGTTCGACAAGACCTCGATCATGAACCTGGGTGCGGTGCGCGACATGGTGCGCGACATCGAGGAGTCGCGGCCGGGCGCCGCACCGACTCCGCCGTGGATGCGATCGACCTCCGACAGTGCTGGCCGACATTCCCAGGACCCGGCCCGTCCGGCACCTCAGTCAACGCCGGCGCGGCCTCTGCCGAACCTCGGCCAGCGCCCCGGCGGCTCGGATTACAACGACCGCCCCCCACCGACGCCCCCAGCACCCGGAGTCGGAGGGTATTACCCTCCCGGCCAGTCGGTACCGACGGGATTCGGCCCCGGCCCGGGCGGCGTGGACTCACCGCGGCGTATGTCGACCTCCAGTGATGACGGGATCGGCGCATCGGTCGGAGACCTGCGGGCCCAGATCCGCGAATCACAGGTGGCACCGCCCTACAAGCCGGTGCCACAGATGGGCTGGCGCCGACGGGTGCACCGCGTCACCCGTGTCAACCTGGGACTGTCTGCGACAGAACGGCACTGGAACGACCTGCGCCGCCGACTCAAGGTGAACCTGCGCGGCAAGTACGTGATTGCCGTCATGGGCTCCAAGGGTGGGATGAACAAGACCACCGCCACCATCTGCCTGGGTATGGCGCTCAAGGAGTACCGCGACGACAAGATCGTGGCCATCGACGCCAATCCGGCTAGCGGGAACCTGGCCCGGCGCATCGACGAGCCGGTGAGCCTGTCGTGGCGCGGGCTGGTCACCGATGAAGATCTGCGCGACTACACCTACTTCCGCACATATCTCGGCCGCGACAGTGCGTCGGGGCTCGACGTGCTCGGCAGTGATCCCGGTGATGACGTCATGACGGGCCGGGACCTGTTGGAGGCCTGGCGCCGTTTGCAGGTGCACCATTCGCTGGCGATCATCGATTGCGGCAACCAGCTGCGCGACGATCTGACCTACGCGATGCTGGAGTGGTTGCCGGTCAACGCCGTGGTGGTGCCGTCAACTACCCGCCTCGATGGGGCGCAGGGCGCCGCTGACACGCTGAATTGGCTGATGACGCACGGGTATCCGCACTTGGCGCGAGAAGCCGTGGTCATCGTCAGCAACATCAACAAGGTCGAGGCCAGCGAGCAGGTCCGCCGTTTGCACGAGGATTTCGAACGCACCGTTCGGGCGGTGCACGACGTGCAGTTCGACCAGCACCTGTCCGACGCGGTGCCAATCGAGTTCAGTCGGATGCAGCCGGCCACACGCCAGTCCTACATCGAAGCTGCCGCCTCCCTGGTGGACGGCTTCGCGGGAGCTGCGGACCTGGCCTCGCGTGCCGGTGACCCTGAACCGGGTCGCGGTGCGGTGCCCTGGACGCGTGGCCAGGGCCGGCCATGACCGCGCTCAGTGAACGGGCCGTAGCGGGAGTTCGCGCTACCGCCAGAGTCAAGGTACGCGAGCAGGTGCAAGTCGCCGTGCTGTTCGGTGGCCGCCAAACCGACATGGTGTTGCCTGCCACCGAGCCGGTGGCGACGATCATTCCGGCCGTCTTCGACGAGCTACGCCCGGATGAGCCGCTGCGCGACACCGACGCCAAGGACATGGTCTCGCCCGGGTCGGTGGTGTTCAAACGGGTGGGCGGGCGCTCGCTGAGCCGCGACCAAAGCCTGGGCGACCAGGGGATCAGGGACGGGGCGCTGCTGATCCTCGACATCGACGACGCGAAGGTGCCGTTTACGCCGGTACGCGAGAACGCCTCCTCGGAGATCGCGCACTACAACGCCTCGCATTTTCCCGGCGTGACCGTGCAGACCGCGGTGTGGTTCGCGGCGGTGGCCGCGACGCTGGGCACGGTCGTCGCCGTGGGTCTGCTGCTCAACGTGTGGCGCCTGGACCTGGCGGCCGGAAAGTCCTGGCCGATGCCGGCATTGCTGCCCACAGCCGTGCTGGTCGGTGCCGGGGTGGCGCTGCTTCTGGGCGGCGCGGTGGTCTGGTGGCGGCGTCGGCTTGCGGTCGTCGCTAACGGTCTGTGGGTCGGGGGCGTAATCGCTTCCACCGCAGGCGCTTTCGCTGCGCCCCCGGGTACGCCGGGCACCTGGCACGTCGCATTCGCCGTCGCTATCGCCGCAGTCCTGGCGGTGCTGTTGTGGCGGTTGTCCCCAGCACCGCGTGGCGTACTGGCGTGGCTGACGCTGGTCTCGATCGGGGTCTTCGTGGCCGCTCTGGTGCACGGGGCGGGTGTGAACTTCACCTACGTCAGCGTCGGGGGCCTGTTTGTCGCGCTGATCGTGTTGAAGTCGACCGAGACGCTGGCGCAGATGCTGGCGGCCGTTCCGATGCCGCCGTTCCCGACGGTCACCGGCAAGCTGGTGTTCGACGACGCCGAGGAGATCGCGGCCGAGGCATTGGTGGCCGCCGAGACCGAGGGCACCCCCAGTGTGAGCCAGCTGCAGCAGGCAGCGGCTGCGGCCAATACCTACCAGCGTGCGATTGTCGCTGCGACCGCGCCGTTCTTTGTGGCGGGGGCAGTCGGTGCGGTGACTCCGGGGCAGGGCCGGTGGTGGCTGGGCACGGTGTTCGTGTTGATGTTGGCCGCGATCCTGGTCTTTCGGGGCCGCTCGTTCGCCGACCGCATGGCCGCCGTGACCGTGGTGGCCACAGCGTTCGTGATGAGCACGGCATTGGGGCTCAAATACGCTCTGGTGTCGGATGATCCGCAGATGAGTCTGCTGATGGCTGGGCTGATCGTGGCGTTGGGGGTGGCGGCGTTGGTGGCTGCTGCGGTAGTTCCTCAGCGGCCGTTCTCGGCTCCGTTCCGTAAGGGCGTGGAGTGGCTGGACTACGTGTTGCAGGTGCTCATAGCGCCGATCACGTTCTGGCTGCTCAATCTCTACTACCTCGTCAGGAACTCGCTGTGAGCGGCGCGGTCCGCGGCCTGCTGTGGCGGGCCGGGGCGGTCGTGGCGGTCAGCGGCCTGGTGATGATGAGCCCGGTCGGATCGGGGGTGGCCGTCGCGGTTACCCCGCCGGTGGTCGATCCTGATGCGGTCCCGGCCGACTCTGCTCCCGGCCCTGAGGAGCCGCTGCGGATGAACAGCACCTGCATGACGACCGGGTTGCTGCCCGATACTGACTTGGGAGCACCCAATCCTTCCCAGGCGTTCATGGATCTGCCTGCATTGTGGAAGGCGGCAGGGCGTGGAGCCGGTGTGACGGTGGCGATGATCGACACCGGCGCGAATCCCTCACCCCGGTTGCCGCGCCTGCACGGCGGCGGCGACTACGTGGACCCGGGGGCCGACGGGCTGGTCGACTGCGACTCGCATGGCACGGTCATCGCCAGCATCATCGGCGGGGCGCCGGCGGAGGGGGACGGCTTCGCCGGGGTGGCCCCCGACGTCGATCTCATTTCCATCAGGCAATCCTCGGAGGCCTACGTTCCGGCCAACCCGTCGCCGGGTGACTTCGCCACTCAGCGCCGGGCGGGCACGGTCTCAACGCTGGCCAAAGCCGTTGTCCACGCCGCGAACTCCGGTGCCCGGGTCTTGAATATGTCGATCGTGGCGTGCATTCCGGTGCTCAAGCCGGTGGATCAGACCACGTTGGGGGCGGCGTTGCGTTACGCCGCGGTAGACAAGGACATGGTGATCGTGGCCGCCTCGGGCAACCTGGGCGCTCAGGACTGTGCGCAGAATCCCGATATCGACGCCACCAACCCGCGCGACCCTCGCAACTGGGCTGGCGTGGTGACGATCTCCACGCCCAGCTGGTTTGACAAGTACGTGTTGTCGGTCAGTGCGGTCAATGCGGTCGGGCAGCCTGCGGTCGACGACCACGGCCGCGAGATCAGCCTGTCGGGTCCGTGGGTCGGCGTGGCTGCACCCGGGGTTTTCGTCCAGGGACTCGACGACAAGGGCGGACTCATCAACGCCACCTTCAACGCTCAAGCCGGGGTGTTGCAGTCGATGAACGGCACCAGCTTCTCGGCGGCCTTCGTTTCGGGTCTGGCCGCGCTCGTTCGCGCGAAGTACCCGAACTTGACGGCGGCACAGGTGATCCACCGCATTGAGCAGACGGCACACTCGCCGGCGGCCCTGGTCGATAACCGTGTCGGCTTCGGGGTGATCGACCCGCTGGCGGCGCTCAACAACGACGTCCCGTTAGGGCCGCAGCATCCGACTGAGGCACTGACTCGGCCGTTGGAGCTTCCGCCGCCACCGCCGCCGCCGGATAAGCGGCCGATGATCGTGGCCCTGGCGGGCTCGGCGATCGCGGTAGCGGTCTTGGCGGCCTCGTTCTTCGTGGTGGGCTTGGTCAAGGAGCGGCGGTCATGACGGTCACGTTGGATTCAGCAGTGGCCGGCGAGGTCACGGTTCGCCAGTCGGCCGACGATGAGGCACCAGCCCCGGCGGTGCGGCCGGGCAGCCTGCCCGGTTGGCAGGTGCAGATGCCGCTGCGCAGGGTGTTGATCGCCGAGGGGGTCGCCGCGGTCGCGGTTCTGGCGTTGGCTCGTGTGGCGGTGTGGTGGGCGCTGATCCCGGTGGTGCTGGTCGTGCTGCTGGTTTCGACCGTCACCTATCGGGAAGCCACGGCGTCACGCTGGCTGCATCGGGCCTGGACACTGCGCGGGATGCGTCGGCGTGAGCGCCGCAGGGCGACGCGGGCAGTTATCCCTGAGCCGTTCAGTGTGGAGCTGCCCGGTGTGGGGCCGATCGGGATGCGCTGGGACGGTGAGTATGCGCTCACCATGATCGCGCTGCACGGCCAGGAGTACGCCGAGACTGCGTTGATCCCCGAGGGCGTCGATACCCGCGATGTGATGCCGCTGGAGGCCTGCGCGGCGTTGCTGCGGCAGTTCGGCGGCCTGGAGCTGCATTCGGTGGATGTGGTCTCCGAAGGCACCCGCACCGCCTCCGATGGCTGGTACACGCCGCGCTACGCCGAGATCATCGCCGACCGGGCCGCGGTGGGTATCCGTCGGACCTGGTTGGTGCTTCGACTGCGTCCGCAAGCGTGCTTGCAGGCGATGGCCTACCGGGCCAGCGTCGCGCAGGCGGCGGCCGCAGCAACCGAGCGCATCCGGCAGGCCGCTGCCCGGGACGGCTGCCGAGCCGTGACATGCAGCCCTGAGCAGCTCAGCGAGGCCACCGCGATCCTGTTGGACAATCGCGACCTGGACTCCTACTCGGAGCGGTGGACCGATCTGCGCGTCGGCGATGACTATGTGTCGGTGTATCGGGTGGCCGGCAAGGACTTGACCACTCGCCATCTCAACGATCTGTGGACGATCCGGGCCAAGAAGACCGTGGTGCTGTTGCGTCTGACGCGCGACGAGGCCAGCGGTGAGCTGTTGGTGTCGTGCCTGTTGCGTATTCACACCGCCAACCCGCAGCCGCACCCGCCGATTTCGACGTTGCAATCGGTGCCCGGACAGACGTTCGCTGCCCTGCTGGCCGCGTTGCCGTTGGGGGACCGCTCGGTGGAGCTGGCCTTGTCAGCGCGGTCGGTGGCGCAGCCGGAGTTGAGGGTGCCGGTGGGGCCATCTGGATTCCTGCACGGGATGGCTGAGCGGGCCGGGGTGCCGTATCTGCTGTCGTGGAGCGACCCGCAACGGTTTGTTCGGGTCGGTGTGGCGGCAAGCCTGGAAGTGGTGGAGGCGCTGATCCTGCGGGCCACCGCAGCCGGGGCGACCGCCGAGATTCACACGGTGCGGCCGCGGTTGTGGCAGCCGATCTGCGACGGCACGCGTATCACTTTGGCCCGCCCGGGGGAGCGCTCCGACGACGCGATCCTCGTGGTGGCCGATGGTGACCAGCCGCGCAAGGTACTCGGCTCCAGCGGGGAGCGCGGGCACACGCTGGTGACAGTGGTCGACTCCGATGCCCTGTTGCCTGAGGACACCGACATTCAGATTCGTCAGGTCAGTGAGCAGCGGATCACCGTGCTCACGCCGGTACGCGACCGGGAGATTCAGCTGGGAATCATGCGTCCCCGCAACGAATCTCAATCCCTGGCCCACTTGCGAGCAAAGCGAGGTGCACGATGAGTCCCCGCAGCATGGAGGCGCTTCGCGCCGGCATCAACTCGTTGTCGAGTAACCGGCGGCGAGCACTTGAAGTGCTGCGGATGGCCACCGACGACGACCCGGGGATGGCCGATGCGTGGTTGGGCCGGATCGCCGCCGGTGACCGATCCTTGGCGACGCTGCAGGAGCTGTCGAACGCAGCAGCTCGGCTCGGGCAGGACCTGCGAAACGTCGGCGCCTTCGTCGAACAGCTCGACGTAAGCTTCGATGTCGGCTACGTGCGGTGGCGCATTGATGACACGACGTCGGCACGGTTGGCCTATGCAGCGGGGTTGATCGCCGAGCAGCACTACGAGAAGGCGGATGCGGTCCTGGCCGAGCTGGGTCGCTCTCACCGGGTGCTCTACACGCGAGCGCAACTGCTCAACGACACCGAGCGGTGGACCGATCTACTGTCGACGGTGATCGGTTGCGAGGCATGGACTGAGGACCAGTTTCTCCAGCGGGCTGCGAGCTTGTTGGAGGGCAAGGCGGCAGCCAATCTGGGCATGTTCGATCGGGCAACGGCGGCGGTCACTCGGGCGGCGGAGTGTTCGTCACCGCAAGGCGATCCGGTTGTTCGGGATGCCACATATCTGCGCGGACTGATCGCGCGCTGCCAAGGCGAGGAAGACGCTGCGCGTCAACTGCTGGCAGACGTGGCAGCTCGGTGGCCGGACTACCAACCTGCCCGCGATGCGCTGACCGACCCGACCCACAGTCTGCACATCATCGACCAGCAGACCATTGACAGTCGCACCGCGCACTGGGACCCCAGCACCCAGACCACACCGAAGCAGCGCGAGGCCGACGAGCAGGCCAGTGATGCCCGCCAGCAGCTCGCCGATGCCGAGGCCACCCTAGCCAAGATGGTGGGCCTCGATGACGTCAAGAAGCAGGTGTCGACACTCAAGGCGATGACGGCGGCACGGATTCTCCGGCAGCGCAAAGGTATTCCCACTCAGGCCGTCAGCAATCACATGCTGATGGTCGGCCCGCCGGGAGTGGGCAAGACCGAGACCGCCCGGGCCGTGGCCAAGATTTTCTGCGGTCTGGGCATCTTGGCCAAGCCCGACATTTTCGAGGCCAGCCGGGAAAAGCTGGCCGGTCCCTACATTGGGCAGATCGAGAGTCAAACCCGCGACTTCCTCGATAGCGCCTTGGGCGCCACCGTGTTCTTCGACGAGTTCGGCGAACTGGTGCATGGCGGGATTTCCGGGGGAGACCCTGTCGGACAGGCCATCATTGGCGGTCTGGTTCCGTGGATGGAAGACAACCGGGACAAGGCGGTGCTCATCGCCGCTGGGTACCCGCGGGCCTGTGAGCGCGTCCTGGAGACGAACGGCGGTCTGCGAGGCCGTTTCGCTACGACGATCGCGTTCGATTCCTACCCGCCGGACAAGCTCATCGCCATCGCGGAGGCGATCATTACAAACAACCACAGCATCGTGCAGCCGGGCGTATTGCAGGAAATCCTGCTGGCACCGTTCACTCGCTTCTACTCCCAGGTGGAGCAGACCCCCGACGGTGACACCGTGCGGACGATCGACCTTCTCAACAACGGCCGGTTCGTCCGCAACATCGTCGAGGCAGCCCAGAAGACACGGGACCTGCGGGTGATCAGTGACCTCGGCGTCGACGACTTCGACCTTAATGACGAGTCTTTCGGCTCCGAGATATCGGTGGAGAAGTTGTCACTGCTGACCCGTGACGACATTTACAGCGGGCTCCAGCAAGCACTGCCGCCAGGGCTTCGCACCAGCGCCGGTTGATCCGTTGACCCCGCCCGTGGGCCTTGTCTAGTTGCGTCGTGCGCGACTTTGCCTCCACCCGGTTGGCGAGGCGCCGGCCGAGGAGCACGACGGCCTTCACGACCTGCGTACAGTGCCGGGGGAGCGAATCAGGCGACTCCACTTGGGCTTTCAGCACGGCAGCCTCGAAGACGATGTCAGAGGTCAAGACGGCTGACCCATCATTGCGGGCAACCGTAGCAACCTGCTCAGTCAGCCGTTGCAGATCGGTCACCACAGCGAGAGCGTCAACTCGTCTCATAGATCAGCACGCTATCCGTCGGCGGCAAGCCCTGCCACTCACCCAACCGTAAGACGCAGTCCCGAGCAGGAACAGCCTGGAACCCCTCCAACCCACCCCCGGGCGTCGCCTAGTCGCGTCGTTGTGTGCATTGCATTCATGCGGGTAGCCAGCAGGATCAGGGCTGACCGAACTCAGTGCCCACCCTGCGGCGTTTCCCGAATGTGATCGACCGGGTGAGCGACGACTTCTGATACTGCAGCACGTTGGGCGACCGTTGCGTACCCGAGGTCGACGAGTCTGGCTCCAGCCTCCGACAAGGACACATTCCAGTCCCTCGCGCACTGATAGAGGGCCTCGGCGGACGCTTGTGGAAGCCGAAGCTCCACGCGAACACGCTCGCGTTTGCCGAGTTCTGGACGAGCCACACGTCCTCCATCGCTTTGTCGTTGCAGCGTGACTGTATCACCGCTGCTGCTCGGGTAAGTCGTGGACAACCACGGGTGCCGGCGCTGCCCAGGGCAGCGCCGGTGGCAGGGCACGTACGGCTCGGAATGCCATCGCCGAGGTCTTCGTCGCGCATAGAAGCGGGGACCTAGAGTTGCGGCGCGAATCGGCTTTGAGACCGAGACGGGCCGGGGCGGGTCGCAGAAACTGTGGGTCGGGGTCGCTAGCATCCGAGCATGGCCACACGCATCCGTCGACAGAAGTTCTCGCTCGACACCGTGCTCAACGAGGGAGTGGTGCACGCGGACGCTCTGGACTACCTACCGCAGCTGCCGCCTGGCAGCGTGGATCTGTTCTTCACCTCCCCGCCGTACGCCGATGCGCGTGCCTACAGTCGGATTCACCCGGACAACTACGTCGAGTGGTTCCTGCCTTTCGCTGAGGCGATGTTCTCCGCTGCCGCGGACAGCGGGAGCCTTATCGTCAATATCAAGAATCGGGTTGCGAATCGCGGTGAGCTGCGCGGCCAGCGGCACCCTTATGTTTACCAATTGGTGCTGGCGCTACAGCAGATGGGGTGGCGCTGGATCGAGACGTACATTTGGGCCAAACCGAATGCCGTACCGGGACGGTTCGGGCCGCGCACAAAGGACTCGTTTGAGTACGTCTATCACTTCGCGCGTGGGGATAAGCCGTATTTCGACCTTGATGCTGTTCGGGTGCCGTACAAGGCCAGTAACGCTGAGATTGCCCGGCGCAAGCAGGACAAGCTTGGCCGGCGTTCGACGGAGGCAGGGTTTGGCCGTGACCGGACCAAGACCTACCTGCTTGGGGGCGCTGATCCTGGAAACGTGGTCAGCGTGCCGCAGACGTATAACCAGCACAAGGGGGTTGCCCATACCGCGGCGATGCCGGAGGGGTTGGCGGAGTTTTTCGTGAAGGCGGCTTGTCCGTTGGGCGGTGTGGTGATCGACCCGTTCGCAGGGAGTGGGACGACGGTGGTGGTTGCCCGGCGGCATGGTCGCTACGCGGGCGGTTTCGAGATTCACCAGAGCTACGTTGATGAGGCGAGACGGCGCATCGCCGACGATGACGCTGATGATGTTCCCGGCGCGATCGCAGCGCTGGGATGACGGCTGACGCCGTTGCCGCCACGGTCGGCGAAATCGTGGCCGCGCCTAGCTGGGAGGAGCGGGTCCGGCGAATTCGGCTGGTGCCGCAGAAGCACGGCATCGCTGATCACATTGAGATTTACGCGGCCGTGGCACGAATTCTTTACGTGCCCAATCTTGCCCCTGATTTCGCGTACATCCACGAGGACAGCTTCTATGAGTTGCCGTACTTCCAGCAGGCCTACAACGCCGCCTACACCGCAACGAACGGCTTCACGAACGTCGATGTCGACTCTCTCGCTCGGGTGATCCAGGCTGACCCGAAAACCTTGCTGCCGCTGCGGACGATTCTTGGCTTCACCAAGACGGAGTTCGCCCATGCCACCACGTTGGTGGCTGGGCTGCTCGATCTGGCGGCACTGTCGGCATCCAAGGTTGACTCCATGGAGCGCAGGGCAACCCGTACCACTCCCGAACAGGCTCGGGTCGCGGCCACTACCCTGGTTCAGGTTCTCGATCGAACCTTATTTGCGGACCCGCCCGCCGGGCTGCGGCGGAAGCAGGACAAGCTCGACACCGTCAATGGTTGGGAGACCGTGCGCCAGACGGCGCAGGACGGCGTGTCCTATGCGACCTTCCTGCATCAACGCCACTATGGCGGCGCCTTCCGTCAGGTGCTCGATGCCCGCTCTAGCTCGCGTGGCGACACGCTCGAAGATGCTGTAGCGGAGCTGTTTTCAGCACACGGTATTCAGTTCGTGCGCACCGGATCGGCCAACCAAGCCGAGATCGCTGACCGCTTCGAAATTCATGTCACGCCGGCACCGGATTTCGTTGTGTTCAAGACCCAAGCCGCGACCGATACGATCCGCGCAATGCTCGAATGCAAGACGATCAACGACGGGGGCACTGCCCGTGACAAGGCACCGAGATTCAAAAACTTGCGCGACGAATGCACCCGCCTCGGCGGGATTCCGTTGTTTGCCGTGTTGGGTGGCATGGCCTGGACCCGCGTCAACGACACCTTAGGCCCCGTGGTACGGGATACTGACGGCCGGGTGTTTTCGCCAGCGAACCTCGACGAGATGCTGGCGGTATCACCGTTTCCCGAACTGGTCACCAGCTAGGACAGCGGGGCCAGTCAGACGAGTCGGGTCTAGCTGTAGTCGGATGGTTCGAGCCGGGTGGAGGGTCTAGCAATGACTTATGAAGACGATGAGCTTGCTGGAAACGATGAAGCCCTTCGTCTTGTTGATGATGACTACTTGCGGCGGCTCTACCCCCTGGAAGAGAGACCCTTCTCCCAGGCGTGGCGACGGGCCATTGGTCTCAAGCGCGAGTACCGCAGCTACTTCGATCGCGAAGAATATAGGTCCATGAGCTTCCGGGGGTGGATTCCGAAGGTCGCGACAATAAAGAGGCGGCTCGATGAGATGCCGACAAGCGATGCGATTTTTCTGGCGGCGCTGGTCAGCTTTTACAACGGTGACGCCGGCGGGCGCCTGCTCCGAGGGCTCGGAGCGCAGGGGATGAGCGATATCGCCGCGAACCTGGATCAACAACGCCGTCAGATTCTTGCTGATCTGATGGTGAATTTCATCGGCTGGTAATCGGCCTCAGCAGAAGGACCACCACCACCACCACCGCCGCCACCGGCCCCCACCACCGACCTGTCATCACACACAAGGTAAACAGTCAAGTGTCGCGTATTGACTGATGTGTGTCATTGATGTGATGATTGCTTTATGGTGCACGGGTGTTGCGATGACCGCATAGGGACCACCCGCCCGGGCCGGGGGGCCGGGCGGGATGAGGTAAGCCCCTTGGTGATCCTGGGCGATTGCCGGCCCATGGCGTTCTCGGCTCGTTGGTCTCGTCGGTCGGTCCGGCACCATGTGGTTGTAGCGGGGGACGGTGTCCGGCTGGCGGTATGTGATCGGGGGCCGGTCGATGCCTCGCACACAGTGGTGCTGCTGCATGGCCTGTGCCTGTCGCGGCAGTCGTGGAGCGGCCCGGCGCGGTATTTGCGGGATTTGCTCGGCCCGGATGTGCGGATCATCAGTTACGACCATCGCGGGCATGGCCGTTCGGCTTCGGCTCCGATGACGACGTATCGGGTCGACAGGCTCGCCGACGACCTCGCAGACGTGTTGGCCTGCCTGGCAGTCGGCGGCCAGGTGACCTTGGCCGGGCATTCGCTGGGCGGAATGGTGGCGTTGACTTACTGCACGCAAGCTGCTGAGCGGTATCCGATCCAGCCGGCGGGTGTGGTGCTGGTGGCCACTGCGGCGGGCCAGCTTGCCGAGTACGGCCTGGGGCGTCTGCTGGCTACTCGTGGACCGTGGTTGCTGGCTGCGCTGGCGGCCCACGCGCCCGCAGCGGCGGTCGAACACGCGGTACGGGCCATGCTGCGTCCGATCTGCCAGGTGCTCGGGCGTTGCCACGGGTGCCGTGCTGACGAGCGCAAGTCGCTGTGTGGGATGTGCGAATCGGCCCTGCGGTCAACGGCATTGAGCACGGTGGCGGGGTATCTGGCGCAGCTGAGGTCATACGATCGCTCGGGGCAGTTGGGGCAGGTCCAGGCGCACGCGACGGTAGTCAGCGGGGGAGCCGACGTGCTCACCCCTCCGGCACACTCCCGGGCGCTGGCGGCAGGCATCATCGGCGCTGAGCATCGGCACTTCCCGTTGGCCGGGCACATGCTGCTACACGAACGCCCGCGCGATGTCGCTGAGGCGATTGCGGCGACCGTAGGTTTGCGTGCTCCGCTGCCCGTGGAGGCGGCCCCGGCATGAGCGTCACGGTCTACACCAAGCCCGCGTGCGTGCAGTGCAACGCCACCTACAAGGCCCTCGACAAGCGGGGTATCGACTACCGGACCGTCGACATCACTGTCGATGCCGAGGCCCGCGACTACGTGATGGCACTGGGCTACCAGCAGGCCCCAGTGGTGGTGGCAGATGAGCAGCATTGGTCGGGCTTTCGGCCTGACCGGATCGGCTCGCTGGCAGGCGCGGCATGAAGCGGATCGCCGTCGCCTGCTGCGTCGATGTTGAGTTGGCCGCTGCGTCGGCCTTGGACGCGTTCGCGAGGTTGGGTCGGAGATGACAGCGGTGGTGAGTAATCCTCGTCGAGACGGTTGGGTGCGCACGTTGTGCAGCGGTCGGCCGCATCAGGTCGTCGATAGTGATGCGGGGCCGTATCTGCATCGCTGGTTTCTAATCCCACACAATGGGCGGCTCAACGTCTATCTGCACAAGTTCGTGCGCTCCGATGACCCGGGGCCGTTGCACGATCATCCGTGGGCCTTCCTGTCGATCATCTTGTCCAGGGGTGGGTACCGGGAGATAACCGAGGCCGGAGGGACGTGGCGGCGTCGGGGCAGCGTGGCATGGCGGGACGCTGCGCACCGGCACCGCGTTGAGCTGCTGCGGGACCGGGATGGCAGCGAATTGCCGTGCTGGACGATCATCGTCACCGGCGCCCGGCGGCGGGCGTGGGGGTTCTGGTGCCCGCTACCGGGTGGGCGGAAGCGGTTTGTCGGCTGGCAGGACTTCGGGGCGGGCGGCTGCGGTGAAATCACCGATTAGTCCGTTGCCGGCGGGCGATTCTCGCGACTCATAGGGAGCACTGGTTTGCACGTCAAGGCACAAACACCATACTGCGGGTTCATGACTCGCACCGTCGTCGATCCGCGAACCGGGAAACGCCGGCCCCAGCTGTATATGCCGCGCAGTGGCCCTCACGTGCTGGTGACGGCACCGACAGAGACGGGTAAGACCCGGCGGCTGTTGGCTCCGGCCAGCGTGTGCTGGGGCGGTCCGGCGGTGATCGTGTCGTCCAAGGACGACCTGATGCAGCTGGTGATGCAGCGCCGCTACGGGCCGAAAATGCTGGTCGATCTGCGGCCGATCGCCAACCCGGTCTACCCACCGGGCGTGCAGCCGGTGATGTTTGACCCGACGGCCAACATCACCAGCCCGAACGAGGCGATGACGGTGGCCGAGACGATCATGCAGATGGCCACTGTGGGGCTGGGGTCCGGTGCGGATCAAGTCTCCGACGGCGGGGTCTGGGAGTCGCAGGCTGCCGGCCCGCTCGCGGCGTTCTTGTATGCCGCCTCGCCGGAGGGCAATGGCCTGGGCATGGATTGGGTGCTTCGGGCGGTGGACAATATCGACACCGAGAGCGAGGATGCGCACCGCAAGCCGGGCTGGTTGCAGGCTCAGGCATTGTGCTGGAACTACGAGGTTCTGGCGATCGGCATGGCCCGCATCATGGATATGGAGCCACGGCAGCGCGATTCGGTGGCGATCACCATGCGCAAGGCGATCACTCCGTGGCTGCGGGCGAGCTTGGTGGCCGCCGAGAATCCTGACTTCGCGCTGGCGGCATTCGATCCGACCTTCCTGGATGATCCGCAGTCGACGCTGTTCGTGCTGGCGCCGGCGGATGGGACCGTAGCTGGCGCGGCGGTGACCCTGTTGGACTCATTGGTGCGGCGCTGGCGGGAGAAGACATCGCGGCTCGAACAGCTGCACCGGTTGCTGATGGTGGTCGACGAACTACCGAACACCGCGCCATTGCCGTCACTGCGGCGCATCGTCGGGGAAGGTCGCGGTCTGGGCATCAACATGCTGGCCGCCGTGCAGGCGTCGTGTCAGCTCGACACCGTCTACGGTCCGGCCTACGCCCATGAACTGCGGCATATCTTCCCGGTCAACGTCATCATGTACGGAGCGCATGAGCAGGAGCTGCTCGACCCGGTCGAGGACTGGTCGGGGCTGACGTTTCGGCGCACCGAGAGCTACGGGCAGGCCGACGGTCACCGGGGTCTGTCCAGTGATCTCGGAGCGGGGCTGCGTTGGGAGGAGCTGCTGCCCCCAGATCGCGAGCACGCGCGGATGATCGTTCGCGGCGGCCTCGGGCACTGCGTGGAAATTCCCGATTGGACGGTTTTCCGCAGTCGCTACGACGCGGCAGTCGATGCACTGATCAGAAAATCCCAAGGGCAGCAGAGCGTTTCCCGTGAAGTCGGAGGGATGATGCAGCGGTTGGCGCGCCAGGCGCGGGCCCGGCTCAGTGATCCGGGGACCACCGGCCGGGGCCGCACCCCAGCCTTATAGCGAGCCTGCAAGAAGCCCGTCGAGGATCGTGTTCTTGATGCCGACGAGCACTGCTGCGAAGACCCAGACCGATCCCAGAACGCACGCCGACACCGCTGCCCAGACCAGGCGGGTGGGTTGGCCGGACTGAATTATCTGGGTAGCCGGGCTGAGGTCAACGTCGGTCGTGGGGTCGGCGGTCTCAAAGACTGAGGGTGCGGTCACGTCGTCGGCCTCCATTGCGAAGTCGAAGTCGACCGGCACCGGCGGCGGGGTCAGCGGCCACCAGGTTGCCGAGCCGTCTACGGCCAACCAGCCGTTGAGAATGCCCGCAATGCCAGCGGAGGCGAAAGCGGCCGGCACCTGGGCTAGCAGGTAGGGGGCGATGAACGCGGTCTTGAAGGAGCCATCGGGGCTGTAGAGCAGTGCGGGCACCACTCCGGTGGCCACCGCACTCCATAGCAGCGCCGGGATGGGGTAGGCCCGCAGTCGGTCGGGAATGAGCTCGACGAGACGGCGATAGATCACCAGGCCCAGTGGCCATCCGATCGGTGCCACTACGGCGCTGACCACGACCACGATCCGCTCCAACCAGAGATCGAGGGTGGAACCTGACCGCGCCCATAGTGGGTGAATCACGTTGTCGTCGTGGGGGTTCGGGCGTGCCCCGGCCGTCATGCGGACACGCTTGCGGATCTGGCGGTTGAGCAGTTCAGCTCGCCGCTTTTGCATCGGCCATACCCCGGCGTGCTCGGCGATCCACTCCCGCCGCAGCGCGTCGTAACGGTCAGGCAGGTCGTGAATCTCCATCTGTTCTCCAATTGCCTTAATTGTGTTATCGTCTCCAGTTATGAGCTTGAGCGTAGCGGTTGGCGGCGCCCGTGTCGCCCCCTTGGTCGGGGAAGGGTGATCCGGTGCTGACGCCGCTGGCGGTCGCGTTGATTGCGCTGGTAGGCCTGGAAATAGCTCGGGCAGGGCGCGTGGGCGGGTTTCGTGGTGCTGCATTGGCTGACGTGGCTGGCTGGCTGACGGGTCTGCTGCGTTCCCCATCGTCAGATGAGCAATCCGTGAACAGGTCGTGGGTGGGTGTGGCAGCGCCCGGTGTGCAGGCGATGCCGAGTTCAGGCGACGGTGTCTGGCCGGCCGTTTGGGTCGGCGCGCCCGCAGCACCGGCGCAGTCGGTTGAGCGGGGCGTAGCCGAGCGGCTATTGCAGCGGCGCCGGCCTAGTCGCCAATCCCAGCGTGTGAGTACCCATGGAGGTAGTCGATGAAGCCGAGCGCGACGCCCGAGGCCAGTGTCGATCAGCGGGACGGCGAGGACGACGAGCAGTTCTGCAACAGGGTCGTGGGCTACGGCCAGGACGACACCGACTACGACGACAGCGGTTACGCCACCGACGACAGTTACGACGAGGAGCCGCAAGGCGAGGCTGAGCCGGTCGACCTTGACGAAGGGCAGGACGACGGGCCGCACGAGCCGTACGACGACGTGAGCGACCCGTCCGAACTGGGCGAAGCGGGCGAGTTCGATGAGCTGCACGTCGTTGGCGGCCTGGTGAACTTGGACAACTTTGAGGCGACCGCCGATACCGGCGCCCGATGTGATCGCAAGGTCGCGCGAGGCTTTGCAGCTCTGGCCGTGGGAGGTGTTGCGCTGACGCTGGTCGCAGCGGTGATGTTCTACTCCCATGATTCGGCGCCGGCCGCGCCGGCCGCTAGCTCGATCAGCCAACCGCAGGCGATCCCACCGGCCAGGCCAGCACCAGCACCGCCAGCGGCACCGGCCGCCGGGGTCGATCACCCGCTGCCCTACACCGCTGACGCGCTGGGATCGTGCGCCCCGGGGTCCACCGCCGCACAAACCATGGCCAGCAACGACGAAAACACCGCCTTCGTGTGTGTGCGCGGCGGGGCCGACGGGCAGACCATCCTGATCGACCTTGGCCGTAGCTACGTCATCAACGCGATCGCGATCGAACCGGGCTGGATCGGCAAAGACGCCACCGGCACACCGCAGTGGTTACAGCACCGCGTTGTGTCCCTCGTCGACTACATGTTCAACGACACCGAAGCGACGCGGGTTACCCAGGTGACCGGCAATGTCCACGGCGAGGCCATGCAGCCGATCAAGCACGTGACGGCATCGCAGATCCGCATCCTGATCCGGCAAACGTCACGCCCGCCCGCCGAACCGGTACAGCCGCCGCCTGCCGATACCGGCTCTGGCGGGCTGCTTGATGGCCTCGGCGTGCCCGCTCCGGCCGGGCCTGCGGCGCCCCCGCCGATGCCCTTCGATGTGATCGGGGGGCAAAGCGCGGACACCAATTCCGATCCTGTGGATGCGACCTTCGCGATCGGCAAGCTGAAAATCATTGGCCACGAGGGAGTCTGAGAATGGCAGGCAGCAGGCGGCTGGGGTTGGGCTGGATCGGGCGGCAGGTGCGGCGCCACCGTCGGCGCCGCGATGCCCGCGAGCTGAGTACCCGCCCCATCGAGACGGTCTGGTCGGCGTTCCAGCTCGCAGAAGAACTCATCTATGCCCGCGTGCGCAACCAGCTCGACAACCTCGTCTCTGCCGTCGCGGCGCCGCTGTCGGCGCTGATCTACCTCGGAGCCACCCAGGGCGACAGGGGCGGACTTCCGTGGGTTGCGCAGACGGCCGCCGAGCTGGCCGAGCACCCCGACCGAGACCGGTGGCTGGACCTGATGGTGTCGTTTCCCAACGCTCCGTCGGTCGTGCAGATGAGCCTCCACAGCGCCTTGCAGATGACCGACCCGCAGCGTGCTGAGCTGGCCGGGGCGATCCGCGCCATCGTCGAGGATCACCTGAAGGCTGTGGCATGAGGATCAACAAGACCTGGACCGAGCGGATCGCCAAGTCGCAGGCGTCGTCTTTGCGGGCCGGGCGCTACCTGCTGATCGGGCTGGCCGCCCTCGGCGGGCTCAACGTCGTCTGGAACTTCTTGTTTGGTCAGCCCGATGACTTCATCACTCCTGCACGGCAGGTACAGAACAAGGGCGCGGTGATTAGCTCCTTCGCCCAGGACTGCATCTCCACGCTGTTGCCGGCCACTAGCGCCGATGCGGGCAGTGTCGCCGGCTGCGTGACGGTTGATGGGCAGAGCCTGCGTCTGCCGTCAACGCCGGGTGTTGTTATCAGTGCCCCGACGGTCGTTGCCACGACCTTTGAGGGCTACGCCGGCAAAGACGATGCTGGAGAGCTGTTCTCCGTTGTAATCGGGGTCAACGAGCGGGCCTATGACTCGGCACCCCCGACGCGGGCGCTGTATTGCGTCCCGGTCTTGTGGTCGAAGTTCGGGCCACGCGCGACGAGCTTGCCTTTTAGGGTGGAAGGCCCCGGACCGGGTGCAGACCTGCCGATGGCCTATCGGGCGACCCTGGGGCAGGCGGATCAGGCTTACCAGGTGGTAGCGGGCTTCATTTCGGCCTACCTGACGGGTAGCGGCGAAGTGAGCCGGTATGTCACCGCCGATTCAATGCTTTCGGGTCTGGGTGCGCCGTATCAGAACGTGCTCGACAGCTACGGGCGGCCAACGCCGCTGGTGACTCAGGTTGTGGCCCTCAGCCCGCCGACGGCGGTCCCCGCCGACGGCCAGACGGCTCGGGTTCTCGCGCATGTCACTGCGCTGACACCGCAGTTCGCCCCGGTGAATCTGACTTATCCGCTGACGCTGCGTGGCGTTGGCGGGCACTGGTCGGTGGCTGCCATCGACCCGGCTCCGGCAATGTCACACGACGACGACCTGGTGCCGGTCGCGGGGCCAGGGCAGGCAAGACGGTAACAGCAGACCGGCCCCAGGCCTGGGGCCGGGACGAAGGTAGAGGAGAGGGCAGTCATGATTGAAACCTTCACGGCGGCAGCCGATCTGATGAATGCGATCCCGACATTGTGGCAGTCGGCCAAGTACCCGGCGGCGGCGGCGATGACCGCCGTGGGAGTCGGGAGCGGTATCCACGGTCTCACCAAGGGGTTCGGTACGGCGGCGGCGCGGATGATCGGCGGTATCGCCCTTGCTGCGTTGGTGATCGGGTCCGACGGGTTGACGGCATCGACCAAGACGACTATCGACCGCCACGGTGGCATCACCACCGGCCAGTACGGCCGCTGAAACGTCGTAGAGCCGAAACCGATAGCAGGGGTGTGGTGTGACGATCACCGATAACGAGGCCGAATCCACCGCGAAGGTCTTCGCGGACGCCCTGGATTTCCCAATCCGCATCGGCCATCTTGACGACCACACCGAAATTATCGGCGGGCCTTGGCGGGGCTGGGATTTCGCCACGGCACTGGTCGGCGGCGCGTTCACCTGCTGGGGAACCTATCACTGGTTCGACTCGGGCTTTGCGCTCTGGATTGCCATGTTCGGGTTCGCCATCACCGGCTATTTGACGTGGCTGGCCCGCCAGATACCCATCAGTCGTCCCTCGCCGTGGTATCGGCTTCGGTGGCTTGCGTCCTGCATGATCGGGACGCAACGCCGCGCTGCGACGGCTGGGCGGCGCGACGCGTGGGTTTCGCCGCCCAAGGCGGTGATCGACAATCTGGTCTTCACAGCGGGCGGGGTCTACGCCGAGTTCATCTTGGCCGGCCAGCCGGGCGGAATGATGCCCTACGAGGTCAAACGCAACGTTGCCAAGACACACCGCCCACTTGTGCGCCAGCTTCCTTCGGGGATGGTGTTCTGGGGCATGTCGGCGCGTATCGACCCGATGCGCATGTTGCAGCGGATGCTCAGTGGGTTCGCGCACCGCTCAGCATGGCTTCGCGAAACCCGTCAATGGGAGCGATACCTGCACGAAACCCCTTACTACGAGCAGGTGTTCGGGGTGCGCGTTCCCGTCGATGCGGGGATGGCCGGGCGTAGTGGACTTGGTGCGGTCGCCAAGGCCGTGCAACTGGTGATCGGCAAGGATGAGGACACGCCGCAAACGCTGGAGGCCTACCAGGCTGTCATCAATGAGATTTTGAGCAAAATTCCTGAGCAGTTCGCCGCTCGTCCTGCAACGCCGCGCCAGGTCCAATGGCTCTACGAACGGCATTGCACGCGCGGGCTTGTCGACCGCCCGTTTCCGCATGGCACTGGCGGGCCTGGACGCCTGGGGTCTGATGACTTCCCCTGGGTGCCAGCGCGGTTCGACGAGGGCGATCAGCAATCACGCCGCGCCTTGAGTTCATGGGTACGTCGCAACGTGCCGTCATTCAAGCCGATCTTGCGCGTCGACAGCGAGGCAGCGGGTACGAGCTTTCAGACGTCTCTTGCGATAGCGCAGCTACCGCCGGGTGGGCTGGCCTTCCCTCGCGCTGAAATTCTGCTGTCTCCCTATGACGTCGATGTCGATGCCGCGACGGTGGACTGGTATCAGCACGTCTCGATTCGTTCCCGTGAGCAGGAGCTGACGCGGGTTCACCGGGCGCAGCGCAATCTGGAGGACCAGAATTTCCAGCTGTCGGCGCGGCGATCCAGTAACAGCGACCTCTCTCGGCGCTATGCCACCAGTGAGCAGTACATGGCAGCCCTCAACGGCAGCCAGCTGGAGAAGGCTACAGAATCCACAACGGTGATCGCGGTGGGTGCCGCCAACAGTGCAGCGGTCCTGCGAGCAGTGCAACAGATCAAGACCCACTTTGCCGAGGAACTAGACACGTCCCTTGCGGCGCGGGCAGGCGCGCAGACCGCGTTGTGGCAATTGGGCCAACCGGGCAGCGAACTGCGCGCTCCACGCAGTCAGTTCACGCAGCCGACCACCACGGATCAATGGGCTCGGTTTGCTCCCCTGGTCTCCAGTGATCTGGGCCATGAAACTGGAATCCTGTTGGCCGAGAATCTGGCGACTCGCCGGCGGGCGCCGGTGTTCGTGGACTTGGAGGGTTCTCCCGAACGGCGTGTGACCCCGGGGATGTTGTGGGTCGGCCCCCCGGGGGGCGGCAAATCGGAGTCGTGCAAGCGGGTGGTCGACGGGCTGCTGAAGCGAGGACATCAGGCCTCGATCGTTGAGCCCGGCACGATGGGTGAGTGGGAACCGGCCTTGGCCCACCACGGCGATCGGGTAGCCGTAATCCGGCCTGGCAGCGGGCAGTGGTCGATGGACGGGTTGCAAATCTTCCCACGCGAGCAGGCCGTTGAGCACCTGCTGGATCATCTCCTGCCGATGATGGGTGTGGCGGCAAACTCCCGGCCGGCCCGCCAGCTGCGCAAGCTGCTGCGCCCCGATCAGCGGGTCGTGGAGCACCTGGGCGCGCTGGTTCCCTACCTCGACAGTCTCACGGGCGATGAACGCGCCGAGTACGCAGAATTGGCCGATTTGCTTTCGTACTGGTCGGATATGGACTACCTGCGGTCGATGTTCGACCCCTCGCTGCCAGTGCCTCCGATTGCGGAGAAGGACGCGGTGATCTGGCTGACCTCCGACCTGGAGCTGCCCGAGGTTGCCGACACCACCAACGTGCATCTCTACAACGATCAATCGGCGCGAGCGAAGGCGGGATTGGCGATCTACGGGATGATCGCCTCACTAACGCGCTTGACCTACACCGACCCGGTGAGGCGCAGGCCCAACGCGTTCGGCTGGTTTGTGGCTGAGGAGGCGCGGACCTACTTCGCGTCGCCGGTAGGCCGCAAGGACGCCCGGCGGATCGCCACTCAGGGCCGCAAAGAACGCTACGGGCTGCTGGCGGTCTCCCAGGACATCGGCGATTTCGATGCGATTGGCAGACAGCACCTTCCGATGCGGGTGGTAACGCCGTTCAAGCCCACCGAGCGCGACTACGCCCGGGAGTCGTTCAAGAAGCTCGGTATCGACCCTGACGAGTACCCGGAGGTGCTCGACACTCGCACGGTGGCTGGGCACGGTTACGCCTACTTCCTCGACGACCAAGGCCGGGCCGGCCTTGTCGATCTGCTGCCTCCGGTGCAACCGGAATTGGTGGCAGCGTTCGACACCCGCTACCTCAGCGCCTACGAGGGGAGCACGTCGTGGTGAGCGAAACATTGGCCGCGTGGCTCTACAGCCATCCACGGGCGCGGCGCGTCTGGCTGATGTTCCAGCTGATCTGGGGAGGATCTTTGCTCGCCGTGGTAACCGCGCCTCGGGCGGCAGCCGACAGCGTGGCGGCCGGGCTGTCGTTCACCGGGCTGCACGACAGCTACGGGGTGCCGATCGGATCACTGTTCGTCTCGGTTCTGCCCCTCGGTGAGGTAATCGGCGCTCAAGGCGCACAGTTCGGGGTCTCACCAGACACCTGGGGTCCCGCGCTAGTGTCGGCATTGGCCACGACGGCGACCTACACCCAGCTCGCCGGTTGGCTCGGCCTGGAATGCGCGTTCTTCCTGACGGTGTGCGCCATCGGTATCTGGCTGATCAAGTTCGCGCTTGGCGCGATCTGGCTGGGCTGGCTGGCCGCCGTCGCCAGCCCCTTCGTCACCAATATCCAGGGCATCGTCAACCGGCTACACCTGATTGAAGGCGGCATGTTGGCCGCCACCGTGGTCGGCGGGATCACCTGCTTCACAGTCGGATACGGCGCCGGCATGGGAGTGATCGGCGGCAGCCTTCTGGTGGCAGTCCTGACCTGGCTGTTGCTGCGTGACCCGGTAGGCGAACTCGTCAGCGACAACGGCGTTTTGGGCATCGGCCGATCCCTGGGGTTCACCGTCTCGCAAGGCATTGCCCACAACGGTCCCATCGCGGCTGGGGGAACGAGTTCGCAGCTGGATACGCTGACCAGTTGGCTGTGCGACGTGCTGGCGCGCGATGTCATTCAGCTCATCAGCTTCGGGCAGGTGATCGACGATATCGGTGGCTGCGCCGCAGCGTTCAACACCGCAATCCTGTCCGGGGTTACCGAGCGACCCGCGCAAGCGATGAAGACGTGCGGCGCCACGGCCGCCTACGCACATGCCCAGCAACTCTCGGCGATCTCGGCCGGATTGTTCTTCGTCGTGATCTGTCTGGTGATGCTCATCCTGGCCGCCCTGGACTACATCGGCTGTGAGGCATTTCGGATCGGCTTCAAGGCCTTCTGGGATGTGTTGGTGATCGTCCCGGCCGCGGCCCTGGCGATGTTTCCCGGACCGCCGCGGCGCCACGCCAAGAAACGCGCGGTGCTCATGCTGGTGCACGGCGCGGAGATGCTTGCAGCAACTGCCGGTTTGGGCATCCTCGTGCTGTTGATGGCTCAAGCCACACGTGGCAGCCTTCCCGGCGCGACCGGCATGACAAGCCCCCTGGCGAAGCTGTTGGTGATGCTGCTGATTGCAGGTTTCGGAGCGCCGGCATTCCGGTATGCACTGCGGCTGTTCGGGGACGGAGGCATACCGGGACCGTGGCGGATGGCGCGTGCAGCACACGGCACCACGATGCGCGGGGTTCGCGCGGTCGAGGACGTCAAGCAAGCGGGCCGGACCCTTCAGCCGTTGAGCGACCGGATGCGCTCCGGCAAGGGCTCCGTTCCTGGCGGCGGAGACCAGACCGGCGCACACGTCAACGCCCCGGGCCGCAAGGCACACCCGCCCGCCGCAGGCAGTAGGCCAACGAACAAGGCCAGCGGCGGACCGGGGTCACACCCCGGTCCCGCCGGGCCCGGCCGCAGCGCCGGGGACTCGCGTGGCGCAACACCCGCGGTTCCGGTTGCGGCCGGGACGGCCGCGCCCGCACCGGCTGGTGCTGCCGGACGCGGCGGTCGCGGGCAGCAGTCGGGAGCGACGCAGGCGGTCCGTAAGGCAGCGGTGGCCGTAGCACCCGAGGTGGCGGTACCCGCCGAAGCTGCACGGCGCGCAGCAACAGCGCTAGGCGGACACGGCCCGGCCTCTGGCGCATCCAAGGCCGAGGCCCCGGGCCGCTCGGGTCCGCGCCCCGCCGCAGAGCCGCAAGCACGCGGTAACGGATCGGCAGTGACACCGCCGGGACGCACACAACCGAAACCGGGAGGCAGCAGTGAGTAGCACCGCTGGAAGGGGACAGCGGCTGCGTCCACGACGCAGCGCCGGAAGGAGTGACGCCATGACTGTGATGGCCCACCGAAGCGCCCGTTGGGCCGGGGTCGAGATCACCGACCTGGACCCTCAACCACGCACCCACCAGCCTGGGCAGGCCCTGGTACCGGGTGCTGAATCGGTCGCTGCGCCAAGCCGCTTTGCCAACCCGTTCGAGGTTGACATCGCTTGGCCGGCGGCACGCATGGGTGCCTTGGTGCAGTACGGAGTGTGGCTGGCCCGCCAAGACGAGCTGCTCGACGATGTGCGAAGGCTTTCAGGCCGCGATCTGTCGTGCACCTGTGCGCTCAGTGATCCGGCATGCCACCGCAATGTCCTGCTCGATGTGGCCAACCCACCGCCGCCGCACCTGCTGGCCGAAGGGCGGGCGATGGGGTTGACGGTCCGCAGGCCGTGGGCGTCGCTGCTGATGGTGCCGGGTTCAGCGGGCGGCAAGACGGTCGAGAACCGCACCTGGGCCACCGACTACCGCGGCCCGGTCTTGATCTACGCCGGTGAAGGTATTGACGAACCGGGCGTGGCGGCCGCGCGGCGAGCAAACCTCGATGCGGACTGGCACACCGAGCAGCGCGGCTGGTTGGGTGCCGCCGTCCTGGTTGACGTGCATCTAGCGCGACACGGTTGCTGTCGGCCCTGGGGGCAGCGTCCCCGCCCGAACAGTGAAACCCGCATCTATCACTGGGTGTTCGAACACCCCTACCGGCGTCGAGGCAGCTTGAAAGGCCGTGGCTTCCAGGGCCTTCGGCCGACCTCCTGGTCGGTGCTTGTGCGGCGCGGCCTGCTGGGATTCAACGACGCCGCAACGTCGAGCGAGGCTGACGAAGCTGTCGGTTGCGAAAAGCAGGCGCCGGTATCGAGTCGGGATTGCCGGTGATCGCCCGATGATGGCAACTCCCGACACGATCGCGTTGCGCGAGAAACTGCTGGAATGCCTGCGGTCGGCGCGTGAGCCACTGTCGACCAGTGAGCTTGCAGCGCAGATGCCGTGGCGAGTGGAACGGACCCACGACAACTGTGCACTGTTGTGCGATCGCAACCGACCGAGCCGGTCGGTGAAAGTGCTGGAATGCCATCTTGATTGGCACCTAGTGCAGTACCGCAGAACCGCGCAGGGTTACGCCGGGATTTACCCGCATCTGTGCCAGTTGGAGCGCCTGGGCAAGATCACCCGCACCTGCCGTAGCGGCCGCAAAGGCGTCTTCTGGACGCTCAACGTCGCCGTGGATACCACCACCGACACGGATACGGGTGCGCTCCGATGCTCGTCCCCTGCATGAACTGACTTGACCAGCAACACGATCCTTTAGGAAGGAGCCATCATGGCAACACCGGCCGGCGGACGGTCAGCCGCGTGGACACGGGCGGTCGCGGTCCTTATCACCTTCGGTGTGGGCGCGGTGTCGTTCGCGTTGTCCTTCAATGCGTTACGGGATTTAGCCACGCGGGGCCATATCCCGGCCGGACAGGCATGGATGTGGCCGCTGATGGTGGATGGGGCGATCATTCTGGCGACGCTGGGCGTCGTGGTAAATGCGGGTGATCCGCTGGCCCGTACCGACCGCCGATTCTTCTGGATGGTTCTGATCGGTGGGGCAACAGTCAGCGTGACTGGCAACGCCCTGCACGCGATTCTGCCGCCTGACGAGCCGTTGAGCACCTGGCTACGCGGGTTCATCGCAGCGGTGGCTCCGGTGGCCCTCCTGGTCACCACCGAGGGCCTCAACCGCCTCACCCGGCGGCACAACCGGGCCGTGGGTGGGCTCGACGACCGGGCTGGAACGATAGTCGCGGAGGGAGCGCCGCCGACCCTTGCATCCACACCTACCCCGGCGCCGGGCGCCGTCAGCGAGCAGGCGGGAAAGGGGGAGGCCGGCGCTAACGGCGGCCCAGCCCCGGTAGCCAAAGCTGAGCAGCCCGTGGTGGTCCCGGCAGACAGCCGCTGGCACGGCATCGCTCCCAAGGTATTGGCGCAGGGCTCGCTGGCCGACGGGACCGAATGCGACGCCGTCGCCAAGGTGCTGCACCTGAGCTACGACCGCGCCATGACCAACCGGGAGATCGGCAAACAGTTGGGAATGAGCCACCACACAGTCGGCAAGATCCAGAACTTGGGTGCACGGGTCCTTCAGGAGACACCGGTCGGCGCGGCCGCGTCGTAGCAGCCAATCTCGCCACATCAAACGTCGGAATGTGAAAGGTAGTCCACATGGGGGCAATACAGGTCGACCCGCAGGGGTTGTCGTCGGCAGGTACAGCGCTGTCGGGGACAGCGCAGCAGTACGTGCCTCCTGTGGCGGTTGCACCGGGAGCTGATCAGACCTCGGTCCAGGCGGTCGCACGACTCAACGCCGCATCGGAGGCCTTAGCAGCACAGCTCAACCACGCAAGTGCGTTACGTGAGGCTGGCGGTCAGTCTGTCGTCGAGACCGCGAACGCGCTAGTGGCTCAGGACGAAGCGAACGCCGCTGCGATCGCAACCGGTACGGCCGCACCGGTCGTGGCCGCGGCGCGCTCGGCGGGGGCCGTACCGGTCGCGCCGCCCATCGCCGCGATCCCGCCAATCCCCACCGTCTTGGCACCGATGCCAGGCGAAGCGCTCTCCCAGGCGCTCTACAGTGGTCCGGGCGCAAGCAGTGTTCACGAGGTCGCCGCAGCGTGGGCTGCCTACGGCGATCACCTCGGCGAGCTGTCGCAGAGTTTGACCAGTACGGGCAAGGCCATCGATTCCAGCTGGGACCACGGGCAGCAGCAAGCCGGGGCCAACACGGCCCGCCACGCTCAGTGGGCGGCAGAGATGGGGGAGCAGGCCCATACGCTCGCCGCTCACGCCCGCACGGTGGCAGACGGGTATGACACCGCGAAGGCCCACACTCCCAGTCCCGACGAGTTCGCCCAAACCCGCCGGGAACTGGACGCGGCGATGGCCCGCTTCCGGCGTAGCAGGGGCGCCAATGCTGCTGAGGTGCAGCAGTTGACTAATAAGTTCGCCGCACAGCAGGCTGAGGCGACCGCCGCCGTCGGCGGCTACCACGGACAGGTCACCAGTGCGTCGTTTATGTCCGGTGGCATTAAGGCCGCACCTCCGATCACCACCGGTGGTGGCAATAAGAGCGGTGGCGATGGCGGAGCCGGCGGGCGTGATCGGGCCAATGAGCCTCACGAAAAGATTGAGGGCGATGGTGGTGCCGGCGGTCAAGGAACCGGCGGACCAGGTTCTGCGGGGTCCGACGCCGACGGCGGGGCCGGCGGCACCAAACAGGGTGGCCCCGCGGACATCCACCAGCCCTACATCGCTGGCCCGGGCGGACTTGGTCCGGCGAATCTGCCCGATTCGCCGCCATGGATGGAAATCGGCCACGGATCAGGCAACTGGGTCCGCAGCGACGACCTGCCCAGTGCAATCATCAAAGCGCCCGGCGATCTGGGGCCATCGCCGTTCTACGACACCTCGGGCAACCCGAACACCTATATGGAGCTAATGCCCAATAGCGGCGTGTGGGTGCTCCCGCAGGACTTCCCGGGAGCGCAGTTCTTGGCGCCGGGCGCGCTGGGTCCCTACGGCTGGGACGAATACCTGCCCGGGTCGGGAATCTGGCTGCCCTCGGGCGAACTCATTCCGAACAAGCCGTGGACACTGCCGGGATATAGCGGACCTATCCCGCCCGCCTGACCCGAATGATCAGTCCCCGCAGAATGTCCGCGCAATGCGGCAAAATAGCAGCAAGGTCGAAGCTGCGGGTTAGTCCACGAACACGTTGGCAAGCAGCCGATCCGACGAGATGAGGACGGGACTGATGGCACGCAAGGCCCTAGCGGCAGTCCTTTCCGGCGTGGCTATCGCCGCGGCGATGCTGCCGGCTCCACCGGCGCTGGCCAGCGTGAATCTGGTTGTGGGAATGCCGATCAGCTTCAAGCACTCGACGTGCTCACTGGGCTTCTTCGCCTTTGACAAGCGCAAGGACCGACTGGCCGTGACGGCGGGGCACTGCGGGGAGGCGATCCACGAACCGGTCCACAACAAGTGGGGGCAGCAGATCGGCGAGATCGTTGCCCGTATGCCTGACAGGCGAGACGACGACGGGCGCCTCATCGGCTCTCGCGGCTACACGATCATCTCCCTCTACCCCAACTTCTCCCTGGAGCCGTTCTTCACTCGCACAGGCTCTATCGGTGAGGGCGACCGGGTCACCAAAGTTGCTGGACGCAGCGGCAAGACGAGCGGACAAATCACCAAGGTAGTCACCAATGACCGACCCGATCTGTCCCTGCTCTACAGCGACATGGTGCAGCTGCGCGGCGACTCCGGTGGTCCGTGGCTAACCGGAAAGCGGCCCGTACTAGTCGGTATCGGCTCCAGCGGAAACCAGGAGCGAGAAGGCCGAGACGCAACCTGCCAAGGCCAGCCGATTAGTTCACTGGTGGAACTGATTCGCAACACGGCTGGCCGTTATGCCGATGGCTTCACCGTGTGGACCGAGTAGTTCGAAGGAGGACGATGAAGGCAGTCGATCATCGGCCAGTCGCCGAGGGGCACGGCAGATCGCGGCGGGACTCCTTGCCGGATCCTTGCGGCGCAGATGATTTCGGGAGAATGTTGCGGTGCGAGAGGGAGAACCGGAACCTGAGTCAGCGGAAGCTGGCCGAGGAGCTGGTGAGGTTTGGCGTCAAGCTCGACCCTTCGGCGATCGCGCGAATCGAAAGCGGCGCTCGGGAGGCCAAGTTCCGCGAGGTCGCTGCGATGGCCCGTGCTATGCACATGGTCGTCGACGATCTCGTGCCGTGGAATCGTGAGGGTGAGCCGTTTGAGAGGTTCGACCGGACGTGTGCCGCTGCGATTCAGCATGCGTTCAAGGCCAGGCTGCACCTTGCAGAGATGGCTCGATATTTCCGGAGGGCGGCCCAGTTTGTCGAGGTCTTTCCGGACATCGCGGCCGAAATCGCAGCGCAAGCCGACGATGATCGCCGCAGCACCGCCGAGGGCTTCTTGGAGAGCTACACCAGGGACTTTCCGGAGATTCAGCCGGCCGCGGTCTTGGATGTTGACGCCACCACGCGTGACCTGTTGAACAGGATTGCTGTCGCGGCTGTTCGCGGCATTGTCGAGCGAGAGGCAGAGAATGACCCCAGAACCTGTCAACCCGGTTGAGGCACCGATGCCTGGCAGGGCAATGGCCCATCTCGGCAAAATCGACCGGACGGCCGATCGCCCACCGTATAGACAAATAGCCGATCTATTACGGGCCCAAGTGAACAAGGGTCGGTACTCTCCCGGCGACCGGCTTCCATCCGAGGCAGAACTGATCGCCCATTTCGGAGTGGCACGCATGACGGTTCGTTCCGCTATCCAAGAACTGCGCCGCGCTGGCCTGGTTTCGGCAGAGCATGGCCGCGGCGTATTCGTCCGCACCAGGCGTCAAGGCGCCCAGTCCGCCGCGCGCGACTCCGACATAAGCGACACTGGTAGTGAGATCAGACATCACTTACAGCAGGCCCAATCTGCGGCAATGGCGGTCAGCGCTAGCGCAATCGCTGGGTCACCGGAAGCACTGCTCGCAGGCTCAGTCGACCACTTGGTCATAGCAGTTGAGCTGTTAACAGCCCGCAGAGCGCCCGACGAAGCCAGGCCTGCTAAAAACGGTGTTCCAGGAGCGCTCGCGGAAGGCCGGCCGCCGAGGCGTCAGGCACCGGCAGGTTTTAGCTCGTGAGCCAGTCTCCCGCAGGCCGTCTTGACCCCATCGACCCTGACCTGGACTCAGTCTTGGTTGAGCACGGCTGGATTCTCTTTGACCGAGAAGGCCTGTGCGACATCTACGACTGGCCGCCGTCAGAGACTGGTGCCGCTGGCGCCATCACCTATCTGATGGTCGCGCAACCCGCCCCGCCGCTACGCAGATGCCCCTACCGGGTGTGCTTGGCCGACGGCGAACGGCTCATGTACAGCACTTTCGATGCTCTGGTGGCCGACCTCGACGCCATCGAGGCTTACCGCTTCCAGCGCGACACAGCCAACCAGGTGCGGGAGCTGAACATGTTTGTTCACGCGGCGCTGCGGTAGGGGACGCCCGCAGACAGCATGGATGGAACCAATGCCCTGGTGGGATGCCCCGTCGTATTCCGGGCACTCCGTCCCGCCGTTGTAGGAGGTATTCGCATTGGACAGATCGGTTGCCGCTCAACTGTTAGCCGATGCCGAGGTCGTGAGGGCTCAACGTGCCGACATCACACGAAAGAACCATGCCGGATTCGTCCTGCTGACGATCCTGCCGCCGTTCCTGATGGTGGTGGTGGTTGGGTTCCCGTGGATCGCTTTCGGCCATGATCCAGGTGATGCCGAAACGCCGCTCGGGTTTGTTCTCGGCGTCTATGACACTGTGGCTGGCCTGCTACCGGCGGACTCAGCCGTTGGGCTGACGGGCTTGGCCGTTGGGGTCTGCGCCGCAATCAACGTGGCGCTTGCAGTTGTCTTTCCGGGACCTGACCTCAGGGAACAAGCGGAGGTCTTGGTGTCCCGAGAACGATTGGAACAGGCGTCTAACCTCATGGCAGGTGTGGCGGTGATGGCCGTGACAACGGGTTTGCCGGCACGTGGTCAAGACGGGCAGCCTTCGGTTGCCGCGTCGGTAGCATTCTCGACGGTCCTGGCAACGGTGATGGCGCTCATCGAAAGTCCCCAGGGGTGCTCGGTGAAATTCCCCACCTGTGGGCTCGGTCAGTGTAGTGGTTGTCGGGTTCCGGTGGCGGCTCTGCGGAGGGTTTCGGCGGCGGCGTGGTGATCACGTAGGCGGTAGGAGTCGCCGTCGAGGTTGATGACCACTGAGCGGTGCAGGAGGCGGTCGAGCATGGCGGCGGCGACGGTAGTGTCGCCGAGGATTTCACCCCAGGCTCCGACGCCGCGGTTGGTGGTGATCACGATGGATGTTTTCAAATATCGTTGGGAGACAACCTGAAACAACGCGGATGCTGCTTCGGCGGGCAGTGGTAGGTAGCCGAGTTCGTCGATAACGAGCAGGCCGGGGCCGGCAAAGAAGCGCATGGTGGTGGCCCAGCGGCCTTCGATGGCGGCGCGGTGACACCGTGCGGCCAGGTCGGCGGCGGTGGTGAAGTAGGTCCGATACCCGGCGTGGGCCGCGGCTCGTGCCAGGCCGACCGAGAGGTGGGTTTTTCCGGTGCCTGGTGGGCCGATGAGCAGGATGTTGGTGGCCGTGTCCAGGTAGCGGCAGGTGCCCAGTTCGTCGATGAGCGGTCGGTCGATGCCGGAGGCGGCGTCGACGTCGAAGTCATCGAGGGTGGCCGGGGTGGGCAGGCAGGCGAACCGCAGCCGACCGGCCAGTCGCCGGGCGGTGCTGGCGTCGACTTCGACGGACAAAAGCCGTTCCAGGGCCGCGGTCACCGACAGGTTCTCGGCGGTGGCCTGATCGAGCACGGCCGGTAGCGCTTCGGCGGCGGCGGTCAGTTTGAGCTCGGCCAGATGCGAGCGCAACTGCTGATAGCGGGAGGCGGCCGTCGATCGTGACGCGGTGACGGTGGTCTTGTGGGTGCGCGGCGTGGGGGTCATTTGATGGTCCTATTCTGTGCGGCCCGCTCGTAGGCGGACATGTCGATGATGTTGGTTTCGCTTGTTGCAGTGGATAGTTCAGGATTGGAGACATCGCCGTCACGGTGCTGGCGTAGTCGTGCGGCAGCGGCCTTGGCGGCGTCCCCGGGTGGGATGCGTTCCTTGCGGCGGTGCGGGCGCCCACTGGTGGCCGTGGCCATCGCCGCGGCTTGCAGTGCGACGACGTGGCCGCTGTCGCGGACCATGACGCCGAGCCCGTCGGCGGCCAGTCGATGCCGGGCCACCACGACCCCGCTGGCGGTCGCGATATCGATGCACTCGCCGCCGACGGGACAGCTCACCGTCACCTGCGCGCTGGCCAACTCCGGTGGCACCGAGTAGCGGTTGCCGCGGTAGGACACCAACGCCTGGCGAGAGGCGGTGCGGGCCTCAGCCACGATCACCGGATAGGGCGTCACCGGTGGCGGCCGCAACGGTTCGGCCTGCGCCGCTACCGCGACTGAGGACCGCCCATCGGCGGTGGCCCGCAGGCGGGTGTCGCCGCGCAACTGCACGAACTTGTCGATGCTGGCCTGGGCTTGTTCGACGGTCATCTCATCGGCCAGGGTGCGCCACCAACGCTGAGCGGCGGTGTGGTTGATCTTCTCCACCACACCCTTGCGGTTGCCGCGCCGCGGTGGGCAGATCGCCACCGACACCCCGTAGTGCTTGGCCACCCCGGCGAACGACGCCGACAGCCGACCCGAACCGGGATCGCAGACCGTGGACATCCGATCGAACCGCCACACCCTGCTCACCCCACCGAGGGCGCGGGTGACCCGATCGAGGCCGGCGATCAGGTGGGGCTGGTCCTCCGACGCCGACAACACGGCCCGCCATTTGCCCGAGTACGCCAGGGAGCCGACCAGTAGATGTGCGGTCTTTCCCCATCCCCACGAGGCGGGCGGATTCGGCAATTCCAGCCAGTCCCACTGGGTTTCATCACCTGGGGCATGGTCGATCACCGCATTCGGCCGCTCGGTCGCGGTGCGGCAGGCATCGCAGGCCGGCCGCAGATCACGGGTGCGGATGTTGCGGGTCAAGCTCTGATACGACAGCGCGAAACCCAGCTCGACCAACTCGTCATGCAGGGTCTGGGCCCACAAGTGCGGGTCCTCGGTCAGCCGCGCGGTGACGTAGTCGACGAACGGATCGAACCGGTCCGGGCCCGGCCGCGCCCGCACCCCCGGGGTTCGTTTCCCCGACAGATAGTCCCGCACCGTTTTGCGGTCCCGGCCGACGTGACGGGCGATCGCTGCGATCGTCCAACCACGTTCGTGTAGGGCATGTACTTCCACGTCTTCCTCCCATGTGAGCATGAGAAAGCGGGCCTCCTTCGACTGGAGCTGTTGGCGTCAGACACCAGCAGCATCGAAGGAGGCCCGCCCTTCTCGGCGGAGCCACACGGGTGGGGAATTTCAGTGAGCGTCAGTGGGGAATTTCAGCGAGCGCCATCAACGGTGGCGGTGTTGTTGTCTGCCACCGCCCGTCGGCAGTCCAACGCCGCTGATCGTGCAAGCAGGTATCGGGCCGTCACCGACCGACTCAAGACGTTAGATGCTTGGTGTAACGCCCTTATGGAACCGTGGACGGTCCCTCTGCCACTCGGGCGGCTCGATGAGAGCAACAAAATTGAGCTGCGCCGCAATGCTCTTCGGGGGTGCGCCTGGCGGCTGCTGTGGTTGGTGGCCCTCGAATGGGTATATCTGGGACGTGTTGAAAACCCCATCGACGCTGACCAGGCCGCTCTTGGCATTGGGCCTTGGAACGCGAAGAGTCCATTTCGGGAACGCGTCCAGATCCCCTGCCACAATCGTGCGCCGCAGAGGAGATCCAGATGAAAACGTCGACCAATCCCGGCAGTGCCAGGCCCTGTGGCGTATTGCAGGAGGTCGCGCTTGATCGCGCGGCCCTGTGGGCGGCCGTCTAGCCGAACCTAATCCCCGACGTCGTCCAGAAAAATTGCTTGCGCACAGTATCTCCAGAGTCGCAGTCGATCGGCGTCGTCGTCCTGGGTTGCAGGCAGGTAGTGCTCTGGGCGCTGGTGGCGGTCGTGCCAGAATCGGCCGGTCGGCGGAGCGGGCTTGGTCGCGGCCAACCAGACGGCCGTATCGGCACCTTGCTCTGCCGAGCGCAGGACTGGACCGGCCAGCCGCCGAAAGGCCGGCAGGGATGCAGCTACCCCGGGGGTATCCACCCAGCCGGGGTGCATGCAGTACAGCGAGATTCTCTGGGCTTTCCAACGGTCGGCCAGAATCGGGGTGAGGGCTACCTGTATCCGCTTGGTACGTGCGTAGGCAGTGGCGCCACGATAATGGCCGTCGCGGTATTCGGGGTCATCGACGGGTAGGGCTTGGGTGTACATGCCTCCTGACGACATCAGGATCGCCCGCGGGTCGGTGGATCGGGCCAGCATCGGGATGAGCAGTTCGGTGAGCAGCACCGGACCCAGGACGTGGGTGGAAAGAGTCAGTTCGTGGCCGTCGGCGGTTTCGGTTCGTTGCGGGGGCAGCACGCCCGCGTTGTGGACGAGGATGTCGAGCCGCCGCAGTCGGTTGGTCAGGTCGGCTGTAAACTCGCGCACCGCATCAAGGTTGGCGATGTCGCAGACCTCGACGCTGAGCTGTCTGCCGGGATGGGCAGCGGCGAGTTCGTCGCGGGCTCGTTCGCCGCGCTCGCGGTTGCGGACGGTCATCAGCACGTGTGCTCCGAGCACGGCCAGCCCGCCAGCGATTGCTTTGCCTATCCCACTGTTGGCGCCGGTGACCATGGCGGTCGTACCACGTAGGGCATCGGGGGCAGGGTCGCGCGCCCAGTGGTGTTGGCGAAGTTGATAACCGATTTGGCTGTATCCGGGGACAACAGCTCGGTCCAGCACCGAGTCGAGAAGCGAATATCCCCGTTGTCGAAGATTCATTGCGGTCAACCCTCTTGTCAGCGCAACGGTATTTCGGTGAGCATCTGTCCGGTCGGTTGCGGTGATCCGGAGCCGGGTTCAACGGTGAACCCGAGCGCGGTCGAATCCCCCAGTCGCGGGATTACGGCGGTGGTCGACGGTGCCACGGCTTGGCTGTCCATGGTGCCGGCCGAAGCCGCACCGGCTGGGCTGAGCAGCCACATCTGGTAGACGGTCCCGGGTTGTGGTGGCGGCACATTGTTCATGATGAGCACTCCGGCGCCGGTGTCACGGGAGAACAGTACGGTCGCGGTACCGGTGGCCAGTGGGCTTGAGACGCTTCGCACGTCTGGTGCTGTCAGCACTCGATCAGCGACTGTCGGTGCGGCGGTGGGTCGCAGGGCGATGCCGGCGCCGAATGCCGCCAGCGCCGCGACGATCGCGGCTACCGAGGCGGCGATTATCGCGCGCCGGCGCGGATGAGCTAGGGTCTGACCGTTCACCAAGGCCATGATGGAGTGGCGCAACTCGGCGGGGGGTTCGGTCGCTGTTGAAGCCGAGACAATCGCCATCGTTTCGCGGATCGCGCGCACCTCGCCGCTGAAGGCGCGTTCGACCGCCGGCGAAGCGGCGGCGATCCGCCGGTCGATCTCAGCGCGGTCATCGGCGGAGACAGCATGCAGTGCGTAGGGTGTCGCCAGCGTCAGAAGGTCGAAGTCGGCCGGTTCGGTCATGATGCACCCAGACAGCCACGCAGGCCGCGCAGCGCTTCGCGCATACGGGATTTGATCGTCGATATGTTGATCGAGAGTCGTTGTGCGACTTCGACGTACGTCATGCCACCGTAGTAGGCCAGCTCGACGCATGTTCGTTGACCTTCAGGAAGGCCACCGAGGCAGTCGACGACGCGTCGTTGTTCCTCACTCACCATGACCGCGTCGACAACCACATCACTGGGGGGCTCCGCGCTGGCGGCGCCGTAGCGTGACTCGCGACGGCTGGCGGCTTGTTCGCTGCGTACGCGGTCCACGGCGCGGCGGTGTGCGAGGGTGAGCAGCCAGGCGAGTGCGGACCCCTTGGTCAGGTCGTAGTTCGTCGCGGTCCGCCACACTTCCAGATAGACCTCCTGGGTCGTTTCTTCGCTGTATCCGGTGTCACGAAGTACCCGATGAACCAGCCCGTAGACGCGGGCCGCGGTCTGGTCGTAGACGATGGCGAACGCCGCGGCGTCACCGCGCGCAACGCGCTGCAGCAGCGTATCCAGGTCGCTGGTAGCGGTCGGGATCTTGGCCATTGACCGGTAGCCTAACCGCCGCAAACGCTCCGACGGGGCCGAAAGTCGATCCTCGACCACGGTGCCTGCGACAGTCATCAGGCCAACCCTTGAGCGTTACCGCACGGCTGGGCGCGCGAATGTCCATTGGTGGACGTCGAGGTACCCAGAGCGGAAGCCCGCCTCGGAGTAGGCCAGATAGAGATCCCACATCCGTGCGAACACGGCGTCGAATCCCAATGCCTCCAGCATGCCGCGATGCTGACCGAAGCGTTGCCTCCACAAGCGCAGGGTTTCGGCGTAGTGGGTGCGCAGTGAGTGCATCTCGACGGTCCGCAGGCTGGTGTGCCGGCTGGTGACGCTCTGGATCTCCTGGGTGGAGGGCAGCATGCCGCCGGGGAAGATGTACTTCTGAATCCAGGTCCATGTGTTGCGGCTGGCCATCATCCGATCGTGGGGCATGGTGATGACCTGAATTGCCATGCGGCCGCCCGGTGCAACCAAACGATTCAGTGCCTGGAAATAGGTGGGCCAGCCGCGGTAGCCGACAGCTTCGATCATCTCTACTGACAGCACGGCGTCGAAGTGTCCGAATACCTCGCGGTAGTCACAGAGTTCGATGTCGACGCGATCGGAAAATCCTGCGGCCAGAACCCGTTTCCGGGCCAACTTCTGTTGTTCCGCGGACAGCGTGATGGATCTGACGTACGCGCCTCGGGCGGCGGCACGCAGGCACAGTTCGCCCCATCCGGTGCCGATTTCTAGTACCTGGGTGCCGGCGCGAACACCGGCCGCATCGAGCAGTCGGTCGATCTTGCGGTGTTGCGCTGCGGCGAGTTCACCCCATGACGCCGGTAATCGGTCGAACAGCGCACTGGAGTAGGTCATCGTCTCGTCGAGGAAAAGCGCGAAGAGATCGTTGGACAGGTCGTAGTGGGCGGCAACGTTGCGCCTTGCCTGGCTTGGGTTGTTGTTGTGACGGTGGGGCTGTCGTGCGAGCACAACGGGTCGCAGGCACTGCAGTGGTGCCGGAACCATGTGGCCCATTGCGCTGGCCAGCAAGGTCAGCAGGGCGACCAGGTCAGGTGAGTCCCACTCGCCGGCCATGTAGGCCTCGCCGAAGCCGATCAGTCCGGACCGGCCGATTCGGCGGGCCAGCCGTTCCGGCTCGTGGATGACCAACGCTGGCGAGTCCGGGTCGGCTGTTCGCAGGCTTCGGCCGTCGGGGTAGATCAGCTGCATCGGCAACCGTTTGGCAGCGCGGCGCAGCAACTTGTCGGCCAGTGCGGCTGACGCGGCCGCTACCGGTCCGGATGGAACGCGGGCCAGCTGCGGCCATGAGGTGAGGTCGGTTTGCGGCCTCGCCGCTTGCACTGAGTCGGCCGCTTGCACCGAGTCGATCGTGCTCATCGTTTCACCATCGGAACTTTGCGAAACCATAAACCTATGCTCTGCAAGCGAATACGCGTCGAGACCAGCAGCGGCGCCAGAGGCGAGAGCAGCTGCATCCGGGCAACCCGACCAGCCGTAGCCGGGTTTCCGGTGCCGCGCATGGTGGCGGCGAATATTGGCCGGCCGTTCTGGTAGAGCGTGATGTCGATGCTCACGGTGTGCGTTGGCAGTGGTGCCCGGACCAGGTAGTGCCCCGACACGGGGTTGAACGGCGAGACGTAGAACTGCTTTTCCACGCGGACCGCCGTGTCAGCCGGCGGCAGCAGGTAGGCATGGCGCTGACCGTAGGTGTTGTGCACCTCGGCGATCACGTGACGCAGATGTCCGTCGCGGTCGTGGCACCAGAAGACGCTGATCGGGTTGAAGACGTAGCCCAGCACCCGGGCTTGCAGCAGGGCGGTGATCCGTCCGCCGGGAACCACGGCGTCGTGCGCTGTGAGGAAGCGGTCGACGCGCTGACGCAGTGTATCACTGCTGCTGCCTTCCAGGTGGTCGCTCGGGTTGAAGCAGGCAAACGGGCGCAGCCACCCGGGCAGTGGTGGCGGGTCGTCGATATCGATGTACCAGCTGTAGCTGCGGTAGCCGAAGTAGTGGTGGACCGGTGTTTGTCGTCGGTGGGTGATCTCGGTGCGGTAGATCGCCGGTGTCAACATGCGAAGTCCCTGGCGGGGGTGGTGGCGTCGGCCCAGTGGGCGCCGAGGCGTCGGGCCGCCCGAACCCCGGATGCGGCACCGTCTTCGTGAAATCCCCAGCCGTGATAGGCCCCGGCGAAGGCGATGCGGTCATCGTCGAGGTTCGGGAGTAGCCGCTGCGCCGCAACGGATTCGGGGGTGTAAAGGGGATGGTGATAGGTCATCTCGGCGATTACCGCATCGGGGTTGATCCGATCAACGCCACCGAGCGTCACCAGGAACCGGCGGTCGGCGCGGATGTGCATCAACCGGCTGACGTCGTAGGTGACCAGCACTGGGTCACGGTGCGGTGTGATCAGGTAGTTCCACGATGCCCGGGCTCTGCGGCGTCTGGGCAGCACCGATACATCGGTGTGCAGCTGGGCGTGGTTGGTCGAGTAAGGAATCGACCCGAGAACGCTGCGCTCCTGCGCCGTGGGTTGGGCGAGCAGGCACAGTGCCTGGTCGGGGTGAATTGCCACGACCGCCGCATCGAACAAGCGCTGGCCCCTTCCCCAAGCGTCGACCAAGACCCCGCCTTGTACGCGACGCAGCGAATGCACCGCACTATTGGTGAAGACTTCGTCTAGCTGCGCGGCGATCGCGGCCACATAGGTCGCCGAGCCGCCGGCGACGGTGCGCCAGGTCGGGGACCCGAGGACCGAGAGCATGCCGTGGTGATGGAGGAAGACGAACAGGTATCGGGCTGGGTAGTTGAGTGCATCATCGGCGGGACAGGACCAGACTGCCGCGACCATCGGCGCCATGAAGTGGTCGACGAAGAACGCGGAGAAGCGGTGCCGATCCAGGAATGCTGCTAGCGTCTCGGCGTCGTCGGGCGCCGAGCCCTGCAGGAGGGCCAGTGCGGCGCGGTGAAATTGGCTGATCTCGCGCAACATCGACAGGTACCGGGGTCGCAGTGATTGCCGGGCGGCGAACAAGCCGCCGAGACCGCGGGCACCAGCGTATTCCAGACCGGTGGCATCGTTGCGCACCGACATGGACATGCAGGTCTTTTGGCTGCGCACTCCGAGTTCGGCGAAAAGCCGGCGCAGCGTCGGATACGTTCGGTCGTTGAACACCAGAAACGCGGAGTCGACGGCGATGACGGTGCCGTCAGTGCAGCTGACCAGGTGGGTGTGCGCGTGACCGCCGAGACGTGCGTCGGCTTCGTACAGGATGACCCTGCTGTCGCGTGACAAGACGTAGGCCGCCGCGAGGCCGGAGATACCGCTGCCGATCACCGCGACCGAACGTCGTCTGCTCACCACCGTGTCCATAGAAGTTATTCGGAGCTGAAGCGCATTCAGTTGACTGCACTGGTCAGCTGGCGAAAGCCGATCCCGGAATTGGCGTCCACCGGTAACGTCGATGGATGAATTTGGTGTTTTCCAGCATCGTCGACGCACCACGCGACGAGGTCTTCGCTTGGCATGAGCGGCCAGGGGCGTTTGCCCGGCTGTCGCCGCCGTGGCAGCCGATGCACTTGCTGGCGGAGTCAGATTCACTGCGCGACGGCCAGGCTAAGCTTGCTCTGCCGGGTGGTCTTCGCTGGATCGCGCAGCATCAGCCCGACGGCTACGATCCACCGCGACGTTTCGTCGACGAAGTCGGCGGAAGCACGCTGGCTTCACTACCGAAGCGAATCACGTTGCGGTGGCGACACACCCATGAATTCGACGAACTCGGTGACGGCAAGACGCGGGTGACCGACCGCGTTGAAACCCAGATACCGGCTTTAATGTTGCGGCCGATGTTCGTGTACCGGCACCGCCAACTCGCCGACGACCTTGCAGCACACCGGGACGCCAAAGACCACGGCCTGGCAGCGGCCACGGTAGCGGTCACCGGGGCTTCGGGACTCGTCGGCTCGTCCTTGACCGCGTTTTTGACTACCGGCGGCCACCGGGTGATCCGCCTGGTACGCCGATCGCCAACCAATCCTCACGAGCGCCAGTGGAATCCCGATGGCCCTGACCCCACTGTTCTGGCTGGGGTAGACGCGGTGATTCATCTGGCTGGCGCGTCGATCGCGGGGCGTTTCACCGACGCGCACCGGCAGGCGATCCGCGACAGCAGGATCGGCCCGACCCGCAAACTCGCCGAACTGGCCGCGCAGACCGAGCATGGGCCATCGGTGCTGATCTGCGCGTCGGCGGTCGGCTATTACGGCTACGACCGGGGCGATGAGGCGCTCACCGAGGCCAGTGAGCGCGGTGACGGCTTTCTCGCCGATGTGGTTGCCGACTGGGAGGATGTACTCGCGCCGGCAGAAGCTGCCGGGCTGCGGGTTGTCCGGATCCGGACCGGGATCGTGCAGTCTCCCCGAGGCGGCACGCTGCGCCTGCTGCGGCCGCTGTTCGCTGCCGGGCTCGGCGGTCGGCTTGGTGACGGCCGGCAGTGGCTGCCGTGGGTCGGGATCGACGACCTGGTCGACATCTATTACCGCGCCCTGTGGGACGCAGCCATGTCCGGGGCCGTCAACGCCGTCGCGCCCAACCCGGTGCGCAACAGTGAATACACAAAAACTCTTGGCCGGGTAATGCATCGCCCGACGGTCTTGCCCGTGCCGGGGCTGGGACCGCGGGTGCTGCTGGGTCAAGAAGGTGCCCGTGAGCTGGCCTGTGCGAGCCAACGCGTGCTGCCTGGTTACTTGGCCGAAGTTGGCCACCGATTCCGTACCCCAAATCTCGAACATGCCTTACGGCACCTGCTGGGACGCGCGGTGGCCACATGACTCGGGCAGGCTGCATCCGACCGGGCCGTCTCATGTCATGGCGCTGAAGGCCTGGAACAGTTCGCTGATCCCGTGGATGGCATCTTCCGGTGTCGGATGCGGCGAGTTGAGGAAGCCGAATAGATAGCCCGCCTCCGCCACCTCGGCCAACGACGGGTTGTCCAGCAGTGGGGTGATCTCATACGTCGTCGGATTGCCGAGATCGGTGATGAAGTCACCGATCCCTTTCTGCAGGCCGTTTCCCAGCGCGGTGAGAACATCGCCGAGATTGAGGTCAGTCGGAAACAATCCGGAGGCACTGACGACGTCGGCGTCGCCCGGTGCCCACCCGTGATCGATGCTGCCGTAGCCGAGGTTCACCAGGATCCGCATATCGGGTTCGAGCAGGTCGTACAGGGGCTGGCCGACTATCGGGATCAACTGCAGCGGTTCCAGCAGCGGCAGACCCTCCGACGGAATCATGTAGTAATCGACCATGGTGTCGGCCGCCGACGTGGGCAGCGCAACGGCGTCGCTGATCTGCTCCGGCGACAGGCTCAAGTAGGTGCCGTGCTCATAGATGAAGCCCAGGGCGGCGTTGAGGTCCGCGAGCAGGTTGAGCGGATACTTCGGAAAGTCCCCGACACCGTCGTACTCGTGGGTGTAGACGTCCGTCGGGTACAAGGTGCTCGGGGTCGCCACGTTGGCCTGGAGATATTCCGGGTAGAGCCCGCTGGTCGCGACGCTCATGCCGCCGACCGGGTTCGACGGGTTGCCGATCAGCACGAAGTGCACGTAATCACTGGGCACTTCCTGGCCGGCAAGCTGGCGCATGACGTCCGAGGAGATCGAAGCGCTCTGCGAATAACCGAACACCACGAGCGGGTTCTGGGCGCTGACGTCGCCGTCGGCGATCTTCTGCAGGATCGTGGAGTCGAGGATCTGCAGACCCCGCGACTGCGACGTTGCGCTGATGTTCTCGGGGGTGAACAGGGATTGCAGGGTGCCGCCGAAGCCGTGCGGCTGCAGGTACAGGGTGTTGGCGGCGTCGAGGTATAGCGGGCTCGGTTGCGGAATGCTGGTGCCCCCCATCAGCAGTGCGGTGCCGTCCCCGAGCGGTGAATCCGCCAGGTCCGCGCTGGTGAGCCGAACCTGACCCGACCAGTCACCCGACACCTGCGTCAGCGGCGCAAGCGATGCAATCGGCAGCGAGGCTGCGATCAAGCCCCTGACAGCAGCGACAGCGAAAACTCCTGGAAGCCAGGGAACGCGCACCACCTCAGCCAGTGCGCGAAGTGGTCCGTAAATCATCACGGTGTGGCCGCCGAGCGAGTCGGCGGAGCGCGGTGCCCGCTGTTGAGCAGGCTGATGTGCCCGCAGAGCACAGTAGCGAAGGTGCACCATAACGGGTACACCACCAGAGGTAGTGCGCCTGCGCCCCGCGCCGCGACGGCTCGGCGGGCCAGGTCGACACTGCTGGCCGTAAGGCCGGCGCTGAGCACGGTGGCGGTACCGAAGCGGCGCCGGTTGAAAAACAGCCACGACCAGCCGGCGTTGAGCACCAAGTTGATGATCAGCGCCACCTGGTACGCGCCGCGTTCCCGGTCCCGGCCGGTGGAGTCCAACCGGTCAAGGGTGGACGCTGAGACGACGGCGATGTCTGCGTACAGCGCCGGCCAGACCACCGGGAAGACCTGACGGGGTGGCTGATAGGCGGGTTTGCGCAGCTGCTGATACCAGCGCGACGTGACCTGCGGGGCGGTTGCGCGAGCGCCGGCAGCGGCGGTGACGGCTACCGCTGCTGCAGTAGCAGCCAAAGTCGGAATGCGCACGGTGATCCTTTCGCTCAAAGACGTTCTGCGACAGGTATTGCGATCTCGTTGCGGCGCAATGCGGCCACTGTCCACGGAGGGTCGTAGAACCACGCGGCTGGGGCTCCGGTTGGTTCAAAGCCCAACTCGCGCAAGGCGTCCAGCAGTTTGGCGGTGTTCGCGGCGATGGCAAGCGGGCTTCGGTCGCCGGTGAACCTGCGCACGGCGAGCGTTTCGGCGGGGATGCCCACTATCCGCACGTCCGGGTCGTTGGGCTGCGGAAGTGCTGCCATCGTCTTGTCGGCCGGCAGGAAGAACCTGATCACCCATTGCCCGGTGGTACCGGCATGCTCAGCTACGGGGGCGGTCATCGCAATCTTGGTGGCGGTGTTGTTGCCGCCGAAGATGTAGCCGGCCAACCGCCGGAATCCGATGCTGCGCGCGGCCTCTTCGCCGGCGGACACCTTCGTCTCGGCGGCGATGCGCTGCCCGTATCGGCGAATCTGCACGTTGGAGGTGAGTTGCTCAACACGGTAGGCCGGTTCCTCAGTCCCCTGCCGGACACCCACGACCGAGCCGGCCGCCTGCAGAACAGCCTTCGCCGTCGTGGTGATGGCCTTCAGCATGCTGGCATTCTCGGGCTGATGGTCTGTAAAAGGCGCGTAGCGCCGCCCCGACTGGTGCCAGGATCGACGAGACTGCCGAGCTGATCGCGTTGCATCAGATCACCGAGCCTAGCGCAATTCGAACCAGTTGTTCAGTTGATTAAGTATTCATTGAATGAAAGGCTCACCCGCATGGTCTGGACGCGGATGGCTGCTACGGTGACCGGGGTCCGCTCGTGGCTGGTGGCACTGGCCGTCGCCTTGGTGGCGGGTACCTTGCTGGGTCTCAGCGGCACCAACTCCGGCGCAACCCAGTCGCCGATCTCACTGCCCGACTCGTCAGAGTCCGCCCGGGTTGCGGCGGTGCTGAGCCAGTTCCCCGACGCCGATCACGCATCGGCGATCCTGGTCGTCACCCGCAGGGATGGATCGGTGCTGAATCCGGCCGATTTCGATGCCTCCGCGCAGGCCCTCGATCGCATGCTGCACGTCGTATCCGCCCTCGGCGGGCCACCGCCACCGCTCATCCCGTCGACCGACGGCAAGGCGGCGATCAGCACAGTGCCGTTGAGCAGCGCGCTATCGGGTTTCGCACTGCGCGACACGGTCGCATCGCTGCGGGCCGCCGCCAGCGACGGACTGCCTGCCGATCTGATCGTGTCCGTCACCGGAGGGCCGGCGTTCGGCGCCGACATCGCCAACGCGTTCTCAGGCGCGAACGTCACCCTGCTGGTGGTGACGGCCCTGGTCGTCGCGCTGCTGCTGATCCTCACCTACCGGTCGCCGGTGCTGTGGCTGCTGCCACTGACGGTGATCGCGTTCGCCGACCGGGTCGCCACCGTGGTGGGCGCCGACATCGCCACGGCCGCCGGCGTCACCTTCGACGGCTCCACCGCGGGGATCACCAGCGTGCTGGTCTTCGGCGCCGGCACCAACTATGCGCTGCTGCTGATCTCGCGCTACCGGGAGGAACTGCGCACCAACGCCCACCACCGATCCGCGCTGCGCCGGGCGGTCCGGGCCGCCGGTCCGGCCATCGCAGCCAGCAACGCGACGGTGGTGCTGGCCTTGTTGACCTTGCTTCTGGCGGTGACCCCGAGCACCCGCAGCCTCGGTCTCTGCGCCGCCTGCGGGCTGCTGGTGGCCGCGGTGTTCGTGCTGTTCGTCTTGCCCCCGCTGCTGGGATTGGTCGGCCGCAAAGTGTTCTGGCCGTTCATCCCCAACCCCGCGGACCTCGCCGGCACGGCGACCGGGGGGTGGCATCGGGTCGCCGAGACGGTCGCCCGGCGCCCCGGACCGGTCTGCGCAGTCGCCGTCACCCTGCTGGTGGTGCTGGCAGGCGGGCTGCTCGGTCTGCCGGTCGGGCTGTCGCAGACCGAGCAGTTCCGCATCCACGCCGACTCCGTAACCGGATTGCAGACCCTGGCCGCCCATTTCCCCGCCGGCGAAGCGAACCCCACCGTCATCGTCGCCAACACCGCCCAACAGGAACCGGTGCAACAGGCCATCAGCGAGACCACCGGCGTCGTCTCCGCAGCGCCGACCGGTGAATCCGGGGGCGGGCTGACCCGCTGGTCGGTGGTGATCAACGCCGCACCGGCCACCCCCGAGGCGTTCGACACCGTCACCGCACTGCGGGCCGCGGTCCGGTCCGTCGACGCCACCGCATTGGTGGGTGGCGCGGACGCCCAAGCCCTAGACATCCGTGCTGCCGCCGCTCGCGACCGTCTCGTGCTGATCCCGGTGATTCTGCTGGTCGTGCTCACGGTGCTGGTGGTGCTGTTGCGCGCGGTGCTCGCTCCACCGATTCTGGTCGCCGCGACCGTGCTCAGTGCCCTGGCCGCGCTCGGCCTGGGCGGCTGGGCCAGCATCCACCTATTCGGTTTCCCCGCACTGGACAACAGCACGCCGCTGTTCGCGTTCCTGTTTCTGGTGGCGCTCGGCGTCGACTACACCATTTTCCTGGTGACCCGCGCCCGTGAAGAGACCGCCGGCCACGGCACCCGGGACGCCATGGTGCGCGCGGTCTCGGCCACCGGCGGCGTCATTACCAGTGCCGGGGTGGTGCTGGCGGCGGTGTTCTGCGTGCTGGGGGTGCTGCCGCTGATCGTGTTGACCCAGTTGGGCATCATCGTCGGGCTCGGCATTCTGCTGGACACCTTCGTGGTGCGCACCCTGGTCATCCCGGCGCTGTTCACACTGATCGGCGAGAAGATCTGGTGGCCTACCCGCCCAGCTGCCGGTAGCGGCGCAGCGCCTCGGCACGTTCTTGGCCGTGATCGACGATCGGCACCGGATAACCCGGTGGCCGGCCCGCTTTGCTGAGGTGGGCATCGGCGACGTGCGCGAGTTCGGGAACCCAGCGGCGGACGTAGTCGCCGTCGGGGTCGAATTTGCGGCCCTGTGTCGTCGGGTTGAACACCCGGAAGTAGGGGGCGGCGTCGGTGCCGCATCCCGCGCACCATTGCCAGCCGTGCTGGTTGTTGGCCATGTCACCGTCGACCAGCTGTTCCATGAACCAGCGCGCCCCCCACTGCCACGGCAGATGCAGATCTTTGACCAGGAACGACGCGGTGATCATTCGGACCCGGTTGTGCATGAACCCGGTCTGGTGCAGCTGGCGCATGCCCGCGTCGACGATCGGGAAGCCGGTCTCACCGCGCTTCCACAGCTCGAACAATCGTTGCGCATCGGCGCCGGTGTCGGTTTCGATCGCATCGAAGTCACGGTTCCAGTTGCGCCACAAGCTATCCGGCCAGTGGTAGAGCACCGCCGCGTAGAAGTCCCGGAACGCCAACTGCCGCCGTAGCGCCGCCGGGCCGGCGCCCGGCCGGTCGAGGTCGGCGACCATCGTGCGCGGGTGGATGGTGCCGAACTTCAGGTGCGCCGACATCCGGCTGGTCGCATCGAGATCGGGCCGGTCCCGATCCTCCGCGTAGCCGGCCAAGACCGTGTCGCAGAACTGCGCCCAACCCCGCAGCGCGGCTCCCTCGCCGGCCGGCAGCTCAAGGCCCAGGCCCGGATCGGGGATCTCCACCGGCGCTGCGGCCGCAGCCGGCAGTGCAGCCGGATCGAGCCACTGCGCCGAGTTCGGCCCTGACCGCGCCGGCTGCCGCCAGCCGTGCTCCTGCCAGCGCCGGAAAAACGGGGTGAACACCTTGTAGGGGGTGCCGTCGTCTTTGACGACGCGGCCCGGCGACACCAGATACGGTGAGCCAGTCGTGATCAGCGGCACGTCGCCCAACGCCGCCTGAACCTTCTCGTCGCGCCGTCGCCCAAACGGGGTGAAATCCGCCGAAACATGCACCGCCGCTGAATTAATCGCGTTGGCAATCGCTGGGATTCGTTCTTCCGGCCGGCCTCGGGTAACCAGCAACCTGCCGTCGATTTCGTCCCGCAGGCTCCGTAGGCAATCACCCAGAAACTGCAACCGACGTGCTCCCGCTGAGGCCTCCAGGAACGGGTCCAACACGAAACACCCGAGCACCTGTTCGTCGCCGGCGGCGGCCTCCAACAGGGCCGGCAGGTCACCGAGCCTCAGATCGCGGCGGAACCACAGCAGTATCGTCATCTCGACCGGCTCAGGGCGCGTCGAGCTCGGAGCGGAACCGGCCCATGGCCGCAATCAGCGCAGTGAACACCCGTCGCGCCGCCGTGAGATCGGCGTCGGGCAGTGCGGCCAACGCGTCATGGGTGTGCTGCTGCAGCGGGGTGAAGAACGCCCTGGCCGTGTCCAGCCCCAGGTCTGCGTAGCGCAGCACGATTTTGCGCCGATCGGAGGCATGATCCTGACGCCGCACGTGACCGGAAGCGATCAAACGATCAACCAGGTAGGTGATCCCCGCACCCGACAGGCCCATTCGCTGACCGAGCTCACCCGGGCTGATCGGCGTGTCGGCAGTCTCGGCGACCATGATGTGCAGCAGCGCTCGAAAGTCGGTGGGCCGAACCTCCTGCGAGCCGGCGAAAAGCTGGCCGATCTGCTCGGACTCGGCCGTCAGCGCACGCAGATCAGCCGATATCCCCGACTCCAACTCGGCCCGGCCGCTCTTACCCTGCTGACGGTTCATGACGATGTACCAGCATATCCGCGCAGCGGCTCGATCGTTGAGCTGCGCTACGGACTGGACCTTCCGCGCACCCACCGGACCCGACAGCCTCTGAACCCGCAGAGAGCGAACGTGCATACGCCCGCGGCGACGGCCGAGCCGTGACTGGCCATAACAACCATCCACGACACAACGTTGCATCTGCCGCGATAATATCGCGATTCTGCGATATTATCGCGGCATGAGTAACCTTTCGCAGCTCGTGCACGGGATATCTTCCCTGGTCGAGCCGCTTCACGATGCGTTCGGCCACGCGCGGGTCCGAATCGACGACCTTGGCATCGCCCACGGCGACGACAAGCGGTGGTTGCGTACCACCCACTACCGCAGCGAGGTCTTCGACTACCTCGCCGGTCATGAGGCTGACGGATGGACACTCGACCGGAAACGCCATAGTCAGAATGGCGCCGTCCACCTGATCCATTCAGACGGAGATCTGGCACTGCGGCTCCTGCGGGAGGCGCCCACTCCTGGTGGGGTACCGTGCGCTGGTTCCAACACTCGCCGTCGTGCGTATTACCGCAACCGGCCGTGCGCCCAGCTGGCTTTGTGGGGAGAGCCCACGATCCCCTCCCACAACCTGCTGACGCTCTGGGACGAGCAGGAGGAGGAGGGAATCTCGCTTCGGGTGGTGCGTCCGATAGGACCTGGCAGTTCGCACCGGGGGGTGCCGATCGATTTCTCGGCCGACCTCCCGCGGACGCGGACCGACTTCGAATCGATGCGGTTCGAAGTTCTTGACGAAGGTCTCGACGAGACCGCCATCAGCTACGACGAGGAGGACGGCAGTGGCGGGAGCGCCTAGCCCTGGCGCCAGGTTGAACGACCTTCGTGAACTGCTGGAGCTGACACAGACCGAGTTGGCTCGGCTGGCCGGAGTACCTCAGTCGACCATCTCGGCGGTCGAAAGAGGCGATAGAGAACTGTCGTCGGCGCTAGTCGTCACGGTGTGCAACGCGGTACGAATGCCGCTGACGTTCTTCGATCCCCCCCCGATGGCGGTCGACCCCGCGGCGGTGCATTTCCGCAAGACCGCGGGAGCAGGCGCCAAGGCCACAAGGGCTGCGCTGCGCTGTTTCGCCGAGATGCAGCGCATCGCGGGGCGACTCATGGACGACTCCGGCAGAAAGCAATTGTCCCTTGAGTCTGTCGCCGAAGATATAACCCCGGCTGATATCGAAGAAATCGCCGCCGCCACACGCGATGAGCTAAGGATTCCCCGAAATCAACCCGTCTCACATGTCATGCGCGCCGTTGAGCGTTCGGGCGTTGCCGTCGCCCCACTGGTCCGACTCGGGGCGGAGCACCCGGCCTTCGATGGGCATTCGGGAATGTCCAGGGCAACATCAGATTCAGCACTGGTGATGTACGCCCCGACAGGCGCCGGAGACCGCCAGAGATTTACCATCGCCCATGAGCTCGGCCACTTGAAGCTTCATCGGCACCGAGACATTGCCGACGAGCGTTCCCGCGAGAAGGAGGCCCACCGCTTTGCCGGAGCGTTCCTGTACCCGCAAGAAGTGGCCGAAGAAGACATCTCAGAATCTCTGAGCCTCAACGGGTACGCCCGGATCAAGGCTCGCTGGGGGATCGCGATACAAGCATTGATTCAACGCGGCCGGGACCTTCGCCTAATTTCCCCAGACCGCCACAGGTCGCTGATGATTCAGGTTTCATCAAGGGGATGGCGAAAAAATGAGCCGGTCGAGGTTGGTGTTGAGCAGCCAATCCTACTGTGGCACATGCTGTCTGAGATGTACGGAGATTCGCCTTACATGGCAGCGTCACACGACTTCGGCATCGACCCGCACCGACTTGAACTCTGGATACCGAACCGTACGGCTGCCCAGCGCAAGAGCGGAGACGGTGATGTCGTGCCACTGTTCAGACTGCAGCGAGCCTGAACGACTTTCCGAAGCCGCGGCCGCGACTGCGGCCTGAGGCTCTCACGTCAACACCCGGCGAAGGACCTGCCGCACGTTTCGGTTGTCGCCCAAGCTAGTCGGCGTGGTCGAGTCGTTCGAAAGCCTTTGCGGTGTAGGTGGTTTTGGCGTTGCCGCCGGTGGTGGTTTCGGTTTTCATGATGGCCTCGATGCGGATTCGGTCGCCGACGGCGAGGCCTTTGGTCTGGGCGGGGTCGATGCGGCCGAGTTTGACGGTGATGGTGTCGCCGTCGTCTTGTTTGATCAGCCAGGATGTGACGGCGCTGACGGTGAGGTACTCGCCGACGATGGTGATGCGCTGTTCATCCAGGTTGGTGTGTTCGACGGTTGTAGCGATGTGGGCTGCGGTGCCGGCGCTGACGTGGACCCGGCGGGTGGTTCGCGTGGGTTGTTGCCAGGCGATGTCGATGTCGAATCGGGCGCGGTCGAGCGTCTTGGCCAGGTCTCGCACCGCGGCCGCAGCGCGTGGCCCCAGGGTGCCAAGCAGATCGACGAACGCCGATTCGAGCGGGCTCAGGCCAATGTCATTGCCGGCGGCGAGCACGTCGATCGCAGCGCCGACAGCGGTGTCGAGCATCTGATCGTCGGATTCAAGTTCGACGAGCATCCCGGGGTCGCCGAGCTCGTCGTTGGGCGTGATGGCCGGGGTGAAGGTGAGGGCGATGGATTCGGGGGAGGTGGCAGCGCTCAGCAGGAGGTCAGTGCGGCGCTGCACATCAGCGGTGGGTTGTTTGCCGAGTTCCTTGTCACCAACTTGGGAGGCGCCGACGGCGGTGGCGAGTCGTTGAAAACCGGTCATGACGCGGGCAAGGTCGTTGACTCGGGCCGACGAGTCGCGGAGTCCGTCGCCGCTGATGTGGATGTTGCCCCGCGAGACCAGGACGCGCCCAAGTTTTTGGGTGTCGAGCATGGCTTCGATGCCGATGCGAGTCAGATCGTGGGCGGTGGTCCAGTCCGGGATTCGCTCGTCGATCGCCGGGTCGCTCATGGCCGACAGGATCGCCGACTCCAGCCTGTCGAGTTCGTCTTCAGGTGTAGTCATCGACAAGCACCTCCACGTAGCCGCACTGGGGCCAAGCGCTCGCCCTACTCAACCCTGCGCCGTCGGAGCCAGTGGCGATGCGCTGCAGCAGGTCATCCATGGTGCCGCGGTCGTGCGCGTAGTCGGTGTAGCGGTCATCGCGGGCACTCAGATCGGGTTGACAGTGCCAGGCCGCCAGCTGTGTGTCGACGTTGAGCCCGACGATACGGCGAATCTCCCCAGGGGAGGCAAAGGCGCGCAGAAGGTTTCGTGCGGTGTCATCCAGGCGGGCCTTGTCCAGCTCGACATCTTCGGCCCAATACACGCAGCCGACAGCCTCCGGTGCGGTGGACCCGGACAGGAACGTCCCGTGCAGCCAGGCGGCGTTGACGTGGACATGGCGTGCGAGCAGGTTGGTGGCGGTACGCCAGTGCCGCCACAACTCCGCTCGCACCTGGCCGCGGCCGTCGACGAATGTGGCCTGCAACTGTTCTCGTGTTGCCCGGTAGCGTCCCGGCGGCAGCACTCCACCGGACCCCAACGCTGGTATCACGGTTGCGCCCCCTATTCGCCTGTCAAACCAGCACGATCACCGCTACCGTCCGCCGGTGGCATATACCACCGGCGTTGGATCGCCTGCTGGCACCCATGCGGCATCGTCATGCGACTCACCCAATCCGACAGCGTCACTGAACAATGCCGCGGCGACGTCGTCGATCGCGGCGATCGCCGCGTGCGCCGCCGCAGCCAGCGGGCCTGGGTCCGACTCGGCAGTGGCCAATGCGGCCGCCAAATCGTCGCGGGCGGCCAGCAGCGCACCCAGCCCGGGGGTGGTCGGCGCTGCCTGTTCGACCACGAACGCCTTCAACAGTTCGTCGAGGGCCCTGCGCTGGCGGGTGTTCATCCGGTGCGCCTCGGCCGGGACCTGATACTGGTCGGCCGCAGGGGGGCGCACCCCCACCGCGGCGAACGCGACGGTTTCGGGCACTTCGGCCAAGTAGGCGATGGCCCTGATCGAGGCATCCGTGGGCCGCGATGCGTAAGTGCCTTGTCGCAGGCGGTTGAGTGTCGCATGCGAGATGTCGTGGCCCGCCCGCTGGGCGAGGTCGGCAAGCCGGCGACCTGACGCCCCGTCGTGACGTTTGGCGGCGATCTCGATCAGGTCCATCAGCGACTTGCCGGCCTTAGCCATCACCGCACCGCCCATATCTTCCGTTTGACCACACCCGCGTGACCACCATTGTTCTGGCGCACGGAACACGAGTCAAGTGCAACACACCGACAACATAGCGCCGTAATGACTTCGATCGAATGTATCGTGCCACATGTGTCACATTTCGGTACGGATTTCAGGGCGTCTCTTCCCGACAACCAGACGGGGCCACAACGCACGCCCCAGGGCGTTTTCGAGGCTGGCCAGCGTCCCGATGTCGCACAGCACGGTGCCGGCCAGGATCCGGCCGATGGTGGTGTGCGCAATTCCGGTGGTGCCAGCGAGCGCACGTTGACCGGTCCCGGTCTCTGCCATCGCCACACGCAGGGCGCGGGCGAGTTGCTGGGCGGCCGACGCCGACGGCGGGGCATCGGGAATCAACTGTCCGTCGGGCCATGCGCCGCTGTCCAGATACACAACAGGTTGCCGATCACCGTGACTGCGTGGCATCAGCCGACGATATCTCGGACCGACCTCCCAATCACTCGCGGCGAGCGCCACCCTTACCATTCCGGTGCACATATGCACCGTTTTGGAGGGTTCAGCAATGCCGTATCACGCCGTGACGTGGCGATCTCATGATCGCAGCACAGCTCACACTGGCACTGCCGTGGGAGCCTGCCATGGTTGAGGGCAGCCTGATCACCGCCGTGGACACCGTGGTGGCGGCCTGGACCGTCGATGGGGCGATGTCGACGCAGACCCTGGACAAGTTCGCGCTACTGGCCCGCCGGTTCACCCGATTCGCCGCCGCCTACGACGTCACCACCCTGGCCGGTGCCGACACCGAACTGGTAGCCAAATTCGTTGCCGCCAAAGGGCGCTCCCGTCACGGCACCGTCGGCGCGGCAGCGGTGGCCACCATGCACAACCGGCGCGCAGCACTGCGGGCGTTCTTCCGCACCGCGCGCCGTCTGGGCCTGACCCTCGATGACCCGACCACCGACATCGACCTGCCCGACCGGGAAGCCACCACGGTGCGACCGCTGCACGACGAGGAGGCCGCCCTGGTGCGGTTGTTCGCCGAGCACGCCACACCGACCCGGCACGCCGCCACCACCGCCCTGCTGCTGGTCGGGGCACACACCAGCGAACTCGGCCACATCCGCATCGATGACATCGACCCCACCACCAACACGGTCTGGGCGCACGGATCGACCAAACACCGGCCCCGCCAACTGGTCCTGGACACCTGGGCCCGCCGCGTCATCGCCGATCGCATCCGACACCTGAGCGAGCAAGGTGCAGGCGCGGAGGCCATCGTCTGCACCGGCTCGGAGGGCTCCGACGCCCAGCGCCAAGCCCGGGTCTGCGTCACCGTCCGTGACGTACTCACGCGTGCCGGACTGAGCACCACCCCCGGAATCAAACCCTCGTCGCTGACCGCTCACGCCGCCCGCCGCGTCTTCGACGACACCGGCCGTATCGAAGCCGCCGCCCGGCTCACCGGATCGAGCACCCTCGACGGTGTCGCCACCCTTATCGGCTACCAGTGGCGCCAGGACGACTGAGCCGACCCCATGACCACCCAGCACCCGACCTCACCCCGGCACGATCGTGCCGATGAGGCGTTCGGTGCTGGCCGCATCACCCAACACACACTGCAAGCCCTACCCACTCCCGGCGACAACAACACCCTGCTCGAACTGGAGAAAGTACGAGCCGTCGCCTCCTACCCAGCGTTGTATGCGATCGCCGACCTGATCCCCGACCGGCCCCCCAACACCCCCGGGCGGCCCGCCCACTACCCGGGCTGGGTATCGGTCATCCACAAAGTGCTGCACGGCGCGTTCGGCAGCGCCAACCACGCCAGCCGGATCATGGCCAACCCCGAATACTGGCAGATCATCCGCCGACAAGCCGGTGCCAGCGGCAAGACCGCCCGCGAACAGCCCCCGCAGCGCCACCACCACTGTTACGCCCAAGACAAGATCGACGGACACATCGACGCCCTGCACCAGGGCCTGCTCGACACCGCCGCCAGCCTCGCCCGACAACTCGACTGCCTGCACCCCGACACCCCGGTATCGCGTACCAACCCTGCCCGCGGCCAATTCGTCGTCGGCGACGGCACCGTCGTCGCAGCACCACACCGCAAGAAGACCGTCGAACGCCGCACCGCCGAAGGGCGCCCTGCCGTCAACGCCCACACCGAAGTGCAGAACGGTGACGACAAACCCGAATACCGGTTCGGCACTAAGTTCGCCATCCTCAGCGCCCGCCCCGACACCACCCGAAACCTACGCGTCGTCCTCGACACCATGCCCGTCCCGCACGGCAAAGGCTACAAAGGCGAAGCCGGCACCACCCTGGCCATGCTCGACCACCTCACCAACCGGCCCGACCTGCGCGTCGACGGCATCTGCTACGACGGAGCCTTCCGCGGCACCCACATCGACCACGTCATGAAACAAGGACTCCTCGCACTGGTCCCACCGCACGCCGGCACCGCAAAACCCACCCCACTGGCCACCATCGACTGCGGCTGCGGCGACACCCACAACATCTGGACCGACCAAGGCCGGCTACACGAACGCACGATCCTCGACACCGGCGAAACCCACCTACAACCGTTGCCGATCGCCAAGGTCTACGACCGCCGCAACAAACGCGGCACGCACCGCTGGTACATCGACTTCGCCACCAGCTGCGGCACCGTGCAGACCCAGCGACTCGACACGACCGACGACGACATCACCAAGGGCTACAACCGCACCGAACACCTGCGCTCCCACACCAAGACCGACGAAGGCGACAGTCTCTACGACCGCTGCTACGGCTGGCGCGAAGACGCTGAATCCCTCAACAACACCCTCGACCGCACCCTCTACGGCGGCCGCATGACCGCACACACCGCCACCCGACAACACGCCGTCATGATCGGATTCGCCCTCGGCCGCAACGCCATCGCCAACTACCTGCATCAACGACAACAGCAGCCCGTGACCGCCGCCTGACCACCCACCAGGGCACACCCATGCCCACCGGCCAGTCACACCCGCATCAGACGGCATATCCGTCGCACCCGCAGCCCCCGCACCACCGAAAATCAACCACCGGCGCGCCCCTGCCACCGCGCACCGGTGCCCGCCGGCGATCCACTAGAGTTTCCAACACCTATTCACACAGGTCCCGGTATATCTGGCACTGGTTTTGATATGCGCGATGATCGCTCATAGGTGGCGCGGCACGTCGTGGTACCACATAGAGCTATTTGGGGTGGCGGGCTACATGGCATTGTCGATCGGACTAGCGATTGGCTGGCTTACCTTGCAGCGGTGGACATGGTACGGGCCGAATATGCGAACACGGTTGTCCGTATGGCCTAAGACGCTAACCGCCGGAACGATCACTGCGGTGCTGCTCTTTGTGGGAGCAGCGTGGTCGCACGGTGGCGTGCTTGAGGCACTGATTCTCGCTGGGATGACGCTGCTGCCGATGACGATCTGCTGGGTGGTGTTGTGGATCACGCGCGGGCATGGCCGGTTTACGAAGCGGCTATGGGTTGCAGCGCGGCCGTTTTGGGAGTTGGTCGACTGGACACTGCAAAGCGCCTGGATAACTGAATTGCGCCTCAGGGACCAGATCGAGGCTGACGAAACACGCGCACGCCGTGGCTTTGTCGAACGAGCCAAGGCCGAAGCGAATTGACAACGCCGCCCCTAGGTCTGCCATTCGCGTATCTCGGGACGAGATGACAACCCGAAGGTCGGACAACTCCGGCCAGGTGGCAGGCGCCGGAACGCACATCGCCACCCCCGGATCTTAGACCGGAAGCGCCGCACGCTGATCGGGGCAGTAGAAGAAGACAGCGCCGCCAACGAAATAGCCTTGTTGCAGGTCCGTCCAGGTGGGATTGAGCTCGCCGACGGCGGTCGTGACCTGTAGGTATGGGTAACCTTTCTGGAATTCTGCGCACACGACATGCGCGAGGGCGATCGCGTTGCGTTCGCTCGTGTAGGGGACGTTGCCGGCGTCGAGGCCTTCGATGAACTTGGCGTCGGTCGTGGGGTCGGCGTGGGCGGTCGCGGCGAGCGCCAGGGCCATGACGTACAAGGCGACCAGGACCTTCATGGCGGAAGGATACGGTCGTGCCGCGGCGGCCGCGGGCGGAATCGGAGCTTCGATGGGTCGCCGGCATGGCGGTCTACGGGCGCGGCGGTGTTAGCGGCCGAGGTCGGTTCCGGTGTCGCGGCTCTTGCTGGGTTTGGTCATGCGGCCCCACATGTCGGTGTGGCGGCGGTGAGTTTCGACGTGGGTGGCGCGCAGCCGTTGGCGTTCGGCCAACGCGTCGTTGATGTCGTCGGACAAGATGTGCGGATCGCAGCGTTCGGCTTGGTCGAGGATGGAGTCGCGGTCGGGCTGGTCGTGGGGCTTGCGGGCAACGGGTCCGCCCCGGGTGATGACACCGGACCAGGGGAGGTCGCGCTGGAGGAGTTTGAGCAGGGGCCCGGAAGGGGTTTCGGGTAGGCCGGTGTCGTCGCTGTATACGAGCAGCAGGCGCCCGTGTTGGGTGTCGGCGCGTTCGGCGAGTGCCAGCAGTGCTGCGGGGTCTGCTGTTTCGGCGTGGTCGACGATGACGGTGGTGTCGGTGTCGAGGGTGATGTCGCGGGCTGCGAGTCGGGCTTCGAGGTCGGCGAGGGTGGTGAAGATGTCGGCGGCGGCGGCGTCGCGAGCCTGCTGGTCGCGGGTGGGGTCGGTGCTGCACCAGATGATGCGGTGTTTCTTGGCGACGGCGGCGGTGTGCAGTGCGGTCATGGCGGCCAGCGCGGTTGCGTCGTCGTCGGTGTGTAGTGCGGTGATGGTGAAGCCACTGCGTGCCACGTTGGAAAGGGTGCGGGTGGTGAGATCGTCGAGGTCGGTGGTGGCCTCGGCGTGGACGGTGAAGCCGCGTTCGATGCGGTAGGCACCGGCGGCGCGCAGCATTGCCAGTTCGGTGTGAAGTTCGCTGGCGTGGTCGGTGATGTGGTCGGCATTGCGGGTTTCGGCTTCGGCGAAGGCGAGCGCGATCGCGGTTTCGGCGTTGTTCAGGCTGTTGCGTAGCCGGAGTGTGTGGGCGCGGGCGCTCGCCAGTGCGGCGTTGTCGTCATCCATGGCTTGCTGGCGTGCGGTGGCGACGTCGTCGGCGGTGACGATGTTGTTGGCGCCTCCGGCGGCCTCGGCGCGGGCGGTGAGCGCTGCGGTCAGTTCGTCACGGAAGCGTTCGGCGGGTCCGGCGTCGGGCAGGCCTGCGGTCGTGGTGTCGATCATGGTGCGGAGCGAGGCGATGTCGAGCGGGTCGGCGGTGGGATCGGCTTGCAGGGCGGCCAGTTCGGTCCGGTAGTGGCTGATGGCAGCCACGGTCGTCTCGTAGTGGGCGTCGGCGTCTGCCCAGCGGGCCATGATGTCTTGGACGGCCAGCATGTGCGGCCGGTCGCGATCTGCGCGGATTCGCAGGTCGTGCAGGTGTGCGGCGGCGGCCTGCATGGCCGGGCCGCGGCCCGCAATGACGAGTTTGCGCAGTGCGGCCTCGTCGGCGATGGCCCGGCGGTGTGCTGCCCGCACGGCGACCACGTCGGCCAGTGCTGGGGGGATAGGTCGGGTGAGGGGGCGGTCGGTGAGCAGGTCGCCGAAGTCCAGGTCGTCGCTGGTGTAGTCGGCGAAGTCGAGGGGGTCGGGTGGCAGTGCGTCGGCGAGGTCGGGGGGGATGAGCCAGCCGCCGTGGCCGAGGCCGAGCATTTCCAGCACCGCCTCGTCGGAGGGGTGGTGTACGGGGTTTTCCGGGTCGGGGAACTGCGCTTGGAGGTCGGCTTCTTCTTCCGGGGTCAGCGGTGCGTCGGCGGGAGTCGGGATGTCGTAGTGGTCGTAGGGGGAGTCGGCGGCGAATAGGTCGATGGCGTAGGTGAGCAAGCGTGCGTATTCGTCGGCCCGCAGGGGCTGGCTGGGGTCGTCGTCTACGTCGCGCAGGTGGTCGTGGGCCAGGTGCAGCAGATCCGCTGGGGTCCAGCGTGTTGGGTCTGCGGCGTCGATGGCGGCTACCAGGCGGGGGAATGCGGGGTCGGCGGCGATGGTCTCGGCAATCGCGGTGCCGAAGATGGTGTGCAAGTCCGCCAGCCAGGCTGGCTGCATCTGGTGGGTCGAGGTTTCCAGGACGGCCGGCTGGAGCCGACCAGCCAGCCGCCACCACAGGGCAGCACCCGGCATCTGGTCGGGCAGGGGGCCGTCGCTGGCGGCGTCGGCAAGCAGTTGAGATAGGTCGACGTCGGTGCGGGCAATGGTGCTCAGGTGCGCGGCCAGTTGCGGCCAGTAAGGATCGCGGCGCACGCGGGGGTCGACGGCATCGACGAGGCGGTGGAAGCGGTTGGTGTTCGGGTCGCGGTGACCGAGGTGCTTTTCAGCGAGCTGTTCAAGCAGCTTCTGGATGCGTTGGTCGCGGTTGGCGTATTGGCGCGGGCCGGTGATGCGGGTGTCGGCAGGGTCGACGTCGTGTGCGGCGCGGAAGACGGCGATTTCGGCGCGGATGCCGGGGGTTCCGTCCAGCAGGGGGCGCGCCCACCGAGGCGCGGTGGTGGCGTCCCAGCTGCTGGCGGCGTCGCGGACGTCGGCCGCCAGTTGCTCGACGAGGTTGTGTCGGGCTTGTAGGTATTGCGCCCAGTCAGGGTCTTGGGTCAGTGCTGCGGGGATGGCGGGTAGCCATTGCAGGGGGCCGGTGTTGTTCTTGGCGGCGGTGTGGGCGGCACTGGGGTCGATGCGCCAGTCGAGGACTGCGGCGGGGTCGGCGGCATTGTGCAACTCGCCGCGGTCAGCGGCGGCGTGTAGGCGGGCGATGGGATCGCCGCCCGCGGCGGCGATCAGGGCGAGGTGTGCGCGCAGGGTGGGCCAGGCGCCGGCGGTGGTCAGGGCTGGGTGGAGTTCGTCGGCGGCGGCGTCGATGGCGGCCATGGTGGCAGGGCCGCAGTGGGTTTCGGCTAGGGCGCCGATGGCGTGGGTGTACATGCGGGCCGCGGTGCCCAAGCGGGTGAAGGCGTCTTCGGCGTTGTGTTGTTCGGTGGTGGCCGAGACTTGTGCGCCGTCGCGGGCCAGGACACGCTCCAGTACGTCCATGGCGGTGTCGGGGTGGGTCGCTTTGGGGGTCAGGACGCGGTGGGCGTCGGTCTCAGCGGTCGATAAGAAGACGTGGTTCTCGTCGGTCGCCCTCGTCAGGGCGGTGTAGAGCTGTTGGCGGGTGAGGTGATCGGAGCCAACCACGTAGCAGGTGCCGGTGGTGTTCTTGCCGCCGATCGTCATGCCTTGGGAGCTGTCGATGGTGGCGGCGTAGCCGAGGGTGACGTCTTGGCGGACGTACCAGGCGGGCAGCACGGCGCTGTGTCCGGTGTCCAGGCGCGAGACGGTCAGGGAGCCGTCGGCACCGACCTTGGTCACGCGCCAGCGGTAGCCGTTGCGGACGAAGTCTCGCGCCCCGGCGATGCGCAGGGTGCGCTTGTTGCGGCGGGTCGCCACGATGTCGCCGACTGAGGCGCGCAGCCCGTCGCCGAGGGGTGCTTCGCGCGCTGATGTCGAGGTGTCGCCCGTCTTGGCCTGGTCGAGAAGGCGGTCGAGGCGGGCGCGCTCGTTGAGTTGCGCGACGGTGGCGTTGGTAGGGGCGAGCATGATCGAGTCGTGCCCGTTGGCGCGGTCGGCGGCCCACCGCTGGTAGGCCATGTCCAGGATCGTGTCGTCGGAGCCGACGTGGATGCGCTGGTTGTCGGCGTAGAACGCTAGGCCGGTCGGGTCGCCGTCGCGCAGGGCCAGGCCCGCTTGGGCTTCGGCGCGCGATTTGAAGCGCACCACCTCGGTGAGATTGAGTGCCCCGTAGGTGCGTTCGATGTCGCGCAGGACGCCACCGGCCGAGACTGAGGCGAGCTGTTGGTCATCGCCGACCAGGCGCACGCTGGCGCCGCGGGCCAGCGCTGTGGTGATTACGGCGTCGAGCTGCAACGTGCCGGCTTTGCCGGCCTCGTCGACGATGATCAAGGTCTTGTCGTCGATCGCGTCGAACCAGACGCGGGCGGGGTCGTCGGTGGCGTCGGGGTTGTTGTGGAGCCAGATGAATTTGTCGACGGTGTCGGTGTCGCTTTTGATGTCTTCGCGCAGGAGCTGAGCCTGGTTGGCGCCGGGGGACAGGCCCAGGACGTGCCCGCCGGATTCCTCCCAGGACCGGGCCAGCGCGGCCATGGCGGTGGTCTTGCCAGCACCAGCAGGAGCCAGCGCGAGCTGGACGCGTGCGCCTGAGCAGGCCATCTCGCTGACCATGGCTTGTTGGCCGGGGTTGAGGCTGCGGCCCCTGGTGGCCTTCTGTTCAAGGAAGGCCATGTCGACGGATTCGGCGGTGGCGCGCCGGCCGTCGGTGCGCCCGGCGGCTGCGATGACGCGTTTCTCGGCGGCCAGAATTTCGGTGCTGGTGAACAGGTGGGTGTTGTGGCGGGTGTAGATGCTGCTGCCGTCGCGGCGGCGCAGAGCGGTGGGCTCGCCGAGGTCGGTGTCGTGGATGCGGGCGTGGGCGTGGCTGTGTGGACCGGCTAGCGCGGCGGCGGTCAAGGTGTCGGCCAGGGTGCGGTCGGTGGCCAGGCCGGCGGCTCGGATGCGGCGTTGCGCTTCGGCGTAGACGTGGGTGGGCTGCCAGCTGGAGCGGGCCGCCGAGACGGTCTCGATGACGAGGTGTGCCTGTTGGGCGATCCAGGCGTCGGTGACGTCGGCGACGGTGCGTCGCCGCGGTAGCTGCTGGTTGACCAGCATCGTGGACAGGGCGTGTTGGCTGCCGAGGTGCTCGACGGCTTGGGTGCGCCACTGATCGCGTTGCTCGGCCAGGGAACGGGGTTCGTGCTTGGCAGTTCGGGTCTGCAAGGTCGCCTGCTGGTGCAGTGCGATGGCTTCTTGTGTGGTGGGTTCGCGGCCGTGGTCGGTCTGGAACTGTTTGGCCAGATCGGTGTAGTGCGCCTTGATGGCGGCCCGGCGTGAGGAGAAGGTCTCGCACAGGGAGGTGGGGATACCGGTCACTTCGCGCACGGGGCGCTTGCCGCGTTCGGTGGAGGGGCGTTCCTCAAACACCAGGCCGGCCAGCTCGGTTGCGTACGCTTCCAGGCGGGTGTTGTAGAACTCGGATGCGGGCACGTTCGCCTTGAAAATTGTCTGCCCATCCAGGGCCAGCCAGCGATATTCGCCGTCGGTGCCGAGCGCTCGAACCTTGTTGCTGACCGCGACGTGGGTGTGCAGGTCGGGGTCTCCTGCCCGGCTGTCGCGGTGGGTGAAGGCGGCTGCAATGAAGCCATCGGTGTCGATTTGCGCGACGCCTTGCGCACCGACGCGGGTGAAGGCGGCGTGATCTTGCAGGTATTCCAGGGTGTCGGCGACGGCCTGATCGTGGCACTGCTCCAGCACGCGTGATAGTTCGATCGGGGCCAGTGCCCACAGCACTGAGAAGCTCTTGACCGGGCTAAATGTGAAGTCGAATCCAGCCGTTGAGGTTGTCTGGTCTCGTGACTGTGTGGCAATGAATCCGGTCAGTTCGCGTTCGTTGATCGGTTCGCGCCCATAGCGTTCGGTGAATAGTTGGCGGGCGATTGTGGTGCGCATCTTCGCTCGCTCGGTTTCCTCAATGGCGGTGTTCCAGGCGAGGCTGTTGCTGAGGTTGTGGTCGCGGTAGGCGACGGCGAGGCGGCGCTGCAATTCGGTTGCAGCGTCGTTGATGGTGAAGGGCCGGCCCAGGTTTGCCGCTCTTCTGGCGGCGGCAATCGGGGCACCCATGGCGATCAAGTGTTCGTTGATCTGCCCAGCATTTGGGTGCATCCCGAGGCCGAATAGGGCTTTCATCTGGTCTTCGGTGACGTGTGAGCCGGGAGCCACCGTCCAGATTTCGCGTTCGGCGTCGGTGAGCAGTTCCCGCGCCGCAGGTTGGCTCAGGCCTGGGACTCCTCGGCCTATCCAGCGGCCCGGTGTTTCGCCCTTGGATGAGTAGTAGTCGCTGAGGGTTGCGCGGCCCCGCTTCTCGGCGTCGTGCGCAGCAGTCTGCCGGATCAGGTACAGATACCCATCGCCCGCGGTGAGCTTGTGGAGGCTCATCATGACCGCATCACGGCTCGATGATAGTCCCAAATCCGGCACCGAGCGAACCTCTAACCAAATTTTTGAAAATCACCCGTTATCGTTCTGTGACCTAAGTGCATGAGGTGTGTGGTGCAGGGGCACGGAAAATCTGGACTGTACTGGTAGACGGTGTGATGGTGGGGATGAGATGGAGGTGACGGTGGGTGGCCAGGGGGGCTTCTGAGGGTGTGACGGTGGCAGGAATCGAAGATTGAGCAAACGCGAAGGCAAGGGCCGGCCACCGTACGAAGGACACGTGCCAGGGACAGGTCGGCTGGCTTTGGATCGTTCTTGTGGTGGGTGTCCGCGCGAGGATTTACGATGTCCTGCATGGAGAAGACGACCAGTCGGAAGTTGGCTCGTGCCAGGGTGTTGGAACGGCAGCGAACCGAGGCGGCTGCCCGTGAGGCGCGGGAGCGTGCGAATCTCGCAGACCTGACGGAGTTTCTGGTGCAGTCTGCGCACCTGGAGCAGGTGGACGAGCGGGTGGCCGAGCGGATCGAGAAGGTGAAGGCCGAGGGCGAGGAGCGTCGGCAGCGGCACCGGGTCGCGGCAGGGAAGGCTTTGCACGCGATGCGTATGCGCGGGGAGGCCGTCGCCGCGATCGCCCGCCAGACCGGTCTGTCACAGGGACAGGTGCGCGATCTGGTTCGCATTGGCGCCGAAGCCGACCCCGAGAGCGGCGAGAGTGACGCAGGTGAAGCGCACGCGGCGGTGCCGGTACCCAGCGACGCCGTCGGCGGCCTAGGCGAGCAGCAGTCTGCTGGTCCTGCTGGCGATGCCCAATAGCTCGTAGAAGCTCGCGGGTGGGCATCGTGTGTGACGCGATTTGGGCATCAGTTGATTAGCCCCTGCGGTGAGTGGCTGTCGTGCCCATGCGGCGGCTAGCGGGGCCGGGTGGGCATCGGCGGGCCGGCCGTCGGGGACTCGCCCACAGATGAAGCGGCGCGGCCTGCTGGGCAAGGCCGCGCCGCTTCGACGTTTCGGTGGGGTTGGTTACGGGATGAGTCGGACTGTGAAGGTCGAGCCGTGCCCGTCGGCGCTCGGTTCGGTCTGTTCGATCAGGGAGTCGAAGATGTCGATGTCGGCGGCGATGGCCTCAGCGAGCGTGGCGGCCAGTTCGTCGTCCGTTTTGGCGTCGATCGGCAGGTCGTGCTCGGCGGCGTAGCCCCGTAGCAGCGCGAGGACATCGTCCCGCGTGAGGTCTTTGGCGTAGGCGGTGGTTTCAATCCGGTCGATGCCGAACCTGCTCATGATGGCGGTCCTATCTCTTCGTGTGATCGGTTCCGGTGCCGTTCGGGCGTCACGACGCCTTGCGAGCGCGGCGTTCTGCGCGTTCCTGACGGTCGAGGGCGGCGGCCCGGCGGCAGGCCTCGTCGAGAGGTTCGTGGTGGCGCGCATGGCGGCGGGCAGCGGCCGGCGTCCCGCACGGCATCAGGGTTCGCGGGGGCCGCGTCCCTTTGGCGCCCTGGAGCCGATCGCGCTCGCGTGTGGTGAGTCCACCCCACACACCGAATCGCTCGTTCTTGGCAAGGGCGTCTCGCAGGCATTCAGCTCGTACCGGGCAGAGCGCGCATATCGCTTTGGCCTCGGCGACCCGCTGGGCGCGCGGGGTCGGGTCGTCACCGTCTCGTTCGGGGAAGAAGACTTCGGCGTCGATCTGGCGGCACAGGCCTCGTTCGGACCAGTGCTCGCCGGGGTCGGTGGTGGGAGTCGGGGCGAGGATCGAGTTGGCCATGGTCGTTACGCCGTTCCGGCCAGCGCGGCGGTGGCCTCGGAGGGGAGTGACTTGATCCGGTCGGGCCGGAAGCCGGACCAGTGCTCGTCGTCGGTAACGACGACCGGGGCCTGGAGGTAGCCGAGCGCCAGGACGTGGTCACGGGCCTGGTCGTTCGTGGTGATGTCCACCGTGGTGTAGGTGATGCCCAGCTTGTCGAGGGCCTTGTAGGTGGCGTCGCACTGCACGCAAGCGGGCTTGGTGTAGACGGTGATGGTGTTCATCTGCTCGGTGTTCCTTTCTTGAGGGAGGGGTGTTGAGTTGATGTGCTGCGTGGCCGGGGGGGTGAGGTGCCGCCCCCGGCCACGGCCGTTTAGGCGGCCAGGACGGCCGGCTCTCCGGTGATGGCCTCCACCACCAGTCCGATCAGGTCGCGGGCTGCGGGCGGGGTGACGGCGTTGCCCGCCAGGCGAACCTGTTCGCGCCGGGTGCCGACCATCTCGTAGCTGTTCGGGAAGTCCATGGCCGCGGTTACCTCGCGGGGTTCCAGCATCCGGAAGTAGGCGTCGCGGATGTCGATGCGCCGGGGCGGCATCGGCACGTAGGGCGGCGTGACCAGGGCGTGGCGCTCGTGGGTGGTGACCGTGGACAGGGCATCCCGGACGCGCTGGACCTGGCCGTTGCCGTAGTAGGGCGCGATGAGCGCGTGGTGGTTGCCGCTGGCGGTAACAGTGGCCAGCGGCTCGCTGACGGGGCGGGCGTCGCTGGCGCCGCCGCGCAGCTCAGCGATGAACGGGGGGAAGACAATCCCGTCGTTTTCGCGGGTGGTGCGCGTGGGTATCGGCTGGTTGGTCGGGACGGCCTCGTTGCGCCACGTACCACCGGTGGGGATCAGCAGCCCGGTCTCGTTGCGGGTCGTCATGGTGCGGGCGGGGTGGCTGACCGGAGCTGCGCTCTTGCCGTCGCGGCCTTCCACCGGGACCAGCAGCGGCTCCCAGAAGCGGTCGCTGCCGACCTGGACGCGGGCGAGGGTTTTGGCGGCCAGGGGGCGCTTGCGGCCTCCGATTGGGGTGCCGGGCAGTGACCAGTCGATGATGTCGGCCGCCGGGCGGAATCCGGGTTCAACGACGCTCTGGCGGCACTGGTGGTTGGGGCAGCGGTACTGGTACTGGGCGCGGTACTTGCCCCAGGGGCGGCGGTCGATCCGCTTGAAGACCTGGCGGGCCTGGATCGGGCCGCACTCGGGGCAGACGGCGTCCGGTGAGACCACGCGGGAGACATCGGGTTTGCGGTCGCCGGTGCGGGTGAACACCGCGTACCAGCGGTCACGGGTCTGCGGGGCGCCGGGGCCGTAGAGCTGCGCGTGCATCGAATTGAGGAACACGAACTGGCCGGTGTAGCCGATTGACTGCATGGCCATCTCCCATGCGCCGAACGGCGCCCACTTGCAGACGTCGGCGACGTTCTCGACGATCACGCCTCGGTACTGGTGGTATTCGGCGAAGCGCACGACGTCCCACATGGTGGCGCGGCTCCGTTCGGCGGCGGCGTCGGGAAGGATTTCGCCGAACAGGTCCGGCTGCGAGTCCTGGCGACGGCGCCCCTGGGCGATGCTGTGGTTGGTGCACGACGGCGAGGCCCACAGCAGGTCGGTGGTGGGGAAGTAGCGGGGGTCGATGACCGAGATGTCGGCCTGGATGTGGTCGGCGTTGGGGTGGTTGCGGCTGTGGGTCTCGATGGCACGGTCCCAGTGGTTGCTTGCGACCTTGGCAGCAACGCCTTGGATTGCGATAGCTCCGGTGCTAGATCCGCCTGCCCCGCAGAACAAGTCGGTGAGTGTGAGTGTCACGGTCTTCCCTTTCAGAAAAGCTCTTGCCTGTTGCTTATAGTCTACATTCTATGTTGACTATTGTCAACCGTTCGGTTTGCTGTGCTGTGCTTCCTGGCCGCATCGAACGCGGCGGCGCGGCGGGGTCGGCAGTGGGTCCTGTCTCGTGCTGCTCGCTTGTTCCCCTCCGGCCCGGCCCGTCCTTCTTTTAGGGCTGGGCCGGCCGGTGGCGTCTCCAGCTCCCGTATCGCCTCCAGGTGCCGTTTCCGGCGGTTACGGCGAGGCGGCGGGTGGCCATCCATTCCAGGACGGCTCGTGTTTCGTGGGTCGTGAATCCGACGGCTCGGGCGATTCGGCTTGGAGCATGCAATCCGGGGTGGTCGTCGAGCCACTGGTCGGCGCGATCACCGATGATGTAGCCGCGATCGGTCAGGTCGGGCGAGCTGGCGTTGTCGATGACGGTGCTCATCGCTTCTTCTCCTTGCCTGTGTAGTGCGCCAGCTTGTCGGCCCCGTTGCCCTCGGCCGTGATCGAGCCGACGGTGGTGGCGCCCTTAGCTACTGGGCGGGCGATGCCGTCGAGGATGACCGCGCCTCCTCGGTGTCCGCTGCCGTTGAAGGCCTCGATGGTCGCCACGATGGTCCGCAGTTGCGTGAGGGCTTGGGCCACGGTCGCGGCCTCGGCGGTGATGGTCAGCTGAATCATGGTGTCTCCGATCGTTGGGGCCTGCTTGCAGGCCTGTGGCCGGGATGACTACTCCCGGCCACAGGGATGCGGTGGTTCACTTGCGCGCCTGGAGTTCGGCCCCCTTGGCGAGCATCGCCTTCATGTCCTGGGGCGTGATCCCGCTCTGGAATGCGGCGTTGAGCAGCAGGCCGAGGCGGGGGAGGGGAACATCGAGGGTGGCAGCGATGTTGTCTGCGATCTCCAGGGCCACGTTTGATCGGGGGCCGTCGCCTGCGGTGTAGTACATCATTCCGGCGACGAGTAGGGCTTCGATCCGGGGCTGCCCACGAAGCTGGCTCGCGAGCTTGGTCCACAGGGCGGCTGTCCCTCGCGGGTTGGCCGTGCCTCGGTAGAGCATCGAATCGCGCAGGTGGACACAGGATGTGATGGCGATTCCGGCTCGGGTTGCCAGGTCAGGGGCGGTCGGTCCGCCCTCGACCGCTCGGGCGATCTCGTCGGCGATCTCGCCGAGGTTGAACGTCACACCTTCGGGCGTTTCCGGCGCCTCGTCGGCTTCCGTGAACTCGGCCACGATCTCCTCGCGAGAGTTGGCCACGCGTGCACCCCTGAACACAGCCTCGGCCAACTGCACTGAATCCCGGTAGTCCACGTTCTCGCCGGTCTCGCCGGTGTCGATGTTCTGCCAGCGATTGGCGTCGGTGAGGCTCGCAGTGATGATGCGGGCGTGGACGCGAATGTCGCTGTTGCGCAGCGCGGCGTCGGCCGCGTTCAGCAGGGCGCGGGCCTCGGCGTGGCGGCTGGGCTCGCCGATCGCGACCAGGTAGGCACCGGCGGTGTTGAGGATGGTGATGCCGCACCGCTCGGGCAGTTCCGACACCGCGCCCAATGAGGTCGACAGGTCCAGGGCCACGATCATGCGGATTTCCTCGATGGTCCTGTTGGGGCGGTGGGTCGTGATGACGACCAGCCGGTTCGCGGGCACGTAGCCCAGGGCAGCGGGGATGGCGGCCAGCAGTTCGCCGACGGTACGAACGGTTTCGAAGTTGGTGCTCACGATGTCCTCCTTGACCTTTAATGTTGTCTATAGTCTACACGTTGACGTTGACTATCGGCAACAGCGTGATGGGGTCAATTGCGATGCATTCCAGTGCCGTTCGTTTGTTCGTCGTCGTCGCGCCGCCGTCCCATTCCGCGTTCGTGCCGGGTGGACTCACCTGGACCGGAGAAACCCGCCGCGTTCTTTTCCATGCCGTTTGTTGACGGGGGCCAACGCCGGGCCGAACCTGTCTTGGACAGGCGCGGCGGCGCAGTGCACAAACGTTGGGTTTGGCCGTCCCGCAGCGGCAGCCGGCGGTGCATGACCGAACACCCTCCTGCTGGCGGGCGCTCGGGGCTTCAGGGCGGGCAGCAACAAGCGGGGACGGTCGGTCATACTTCAGTGGTGGAGATGGAACTGGTGCGACTTCTCGCCTGCCGCGGTGGCTGGCCGGCCGGAGCCGCGCTCGAAATTGCGGTTACCGGCCAGTGCCCAGCCGTGCTCGACGGCGCTGGCACCGACATCGCCTGGCCGGCCACCGCGAATCTGTAAGTAGGGGCGACCCCGCGACGTCGGGCCGTTCCGCCGTCAGTCGTCGTAGGACTCGATGCCATGAGTGACGGTGACTTGGGAATCTGCGATGCGGTGGTGCGCGTGGCCCGGTAAGGACTGCAGCGTGTTGACGACGAGCTGGGGGAGTTCTTCTGCCGTGGCGGATTCGTGCGCGGTGCTAGCCAGGATGCGAGTCGGGTCTGGCGCTGGTGTTGGGTCGTCGGGGTCTGTGGGGTAGATCGCGATGAGCCAGCCGACGCGGATGCCCTCGGCTTCGAGTTGCCGACGCTGGGGCAGCGGCGTCACGTCGGCGTCGTAGTCGCTGATCCACATCCAGTCACCGGTTTCCAGTCGGGCCTCCAGGATCATGGTGTGGCCGCCGGAGTTGAAGATCTCGAACGTGAGCCCGGTCTGGTCTTTGATTGTGCCGAGGATGGCGTCCAGGCCGTGGTCATAGCTGCCCATGGCGGTGCCCTTCTGATCGTGTCGGGTCCGGCCGCTCGTAGAGCGATCGGTGGTCTCCGCGGTCGACGTCGCCTTCGGTGAAGGTGATGACGCCGCTGCCTTCGGGTTCGCGCATCGCAAACAAGTAGTCCGCGTCAACCCAGACGGGGCGCCATCCGGCATCGCTCAGGGTGCTGAGCAGATCGCGGTCCGCACCATCGGGAAAGTAGGCCTCTCCCGAGGAGGGGGCGTAGTGCTCGTTGAGGATCGCCAGGAGTTGATCGACGGTGCGGGCGCTGGACTCAACCCTGTTGAGGCACCGTTCGTAATTGGCCCAATAGGTGTCCATGTGCCGCACCACCTTTCCGCTTGTCATCATGGGAGAAACGCTATCGCATCCCGTTGTTTATAGTCAACATCGAATTGACGTTTCCCGTTGTCTGGCTGGATGTTTCGTCGCCGCCGCCGCCACGTTCATCGAAGGGACTCGGCATTAGCCGGGGCACCGCTCGATGTAGGCGGCTTCGGCAAATACCACACCTGAGGCCTCCCAGATCGCCTGGCCCGTGTCGGCTGCATAAAATTCTGGCCGCTCGTGCGGGTGGTAGACCAGCCGCACTGGGTCGCGGAGTTCGACCGGTGCCATGATTCCGGTCACCCAGGTTCGCGGTCTACGAGGTGCGGCGGGTGACACCGCTGGCCAGCAACGGCCGCCGCGGAATCACCCTGCGGTCGGTGCGGGCGGTCGCCCGGGGCACTCGCGCTGAGATGGACGAACACCTGGCGTCCATGCCGGGGGAGCGGGTGGACACCATTGACGGAATCGTGCGAAACCACCTCGCGGCCGCCGAGCGGTGCGAGCACCTGTTTGTCGTGGCACCGGCGGTTGTCGAGGACAAGCAACGTCCTCAGTTTGAGCGGACCTGGCAGGCAGCCAACTCCGCGATGTTGTTCTGAGCAGGCGGCACAGCCACCACGTGACGTATTGCCCGCTGTGCGGGCTGTGGGAGGGCCACAAGGGATCACACGCGGGGCCGGCGCGTCCCTGCGGTCGGTTAGCGGCCCACGGCGCAGCAGACAGCGCTTAAAGGCACGCGTTAGGGCATGGGTGTCCGTCGCCCCGATCCGAGTGATGATGGGCCGGCCTGGACCGGCAGGGAACGCGAGTGCCTGGGGTGGGCACACCTCCTGGTGTGCCCAACCGGCGCGACGTCAGGTGAGTGGCTCTTCGGTGCGAATGCGGTCGGTGAAGCGCCATTGGACCGCCGCGAAGTCCTCGGGACTCAGGGAGTCGATGGGTTCGCCCCACCCGGTGTTCGCGTCAAGGTGGTTGTGCAAGTCCGCGAAGTCGGCGACCGCCGGTATCCGGGCCTTGCTGATCAGTTCGCGGACCTGATAGATCAGCTGGGCGGCATAGGCGTCGATGCGCAGCCAGTAGTCCAGAGTGCGCCCGGTTTCGGCGAGCAGCGCGTCGTGGCTGATGTGGCGCCAGCGGATGAAGGTGCTACCGCGGCCGTAACGGACGCGGGCGAGCGGTGGCGTGGCGTCGCGGGCAACAGCATCGAAGGGCTTAACCGAGGCCACGAACTCCGGGCCTGGGTCCGCGGGATCATTGTTGGCCCGATACGGGTCGGGAGTCGGCAGGCTCATCGTGTGGCCATCCTTTCGCAGTGGGATTGAGCGGGGTCGTGCGCGTTGTGGGCCACGTTGAGGGGGTCGTGTGCCCCCGAGGCCAGGTGCTGACGTGTGGGTCGGCGAGCGGCGGGACTCATCGCTTGCCGCTGTCGAGGACGGCAACGGCGGCGCGGGTAAGGACGTAGGGAATCGCGGCGTGGAAGCCGCATGTCCCGCGACCGGCTGAGCCGTTCAACCGGATGACGGCAGCCTGGGGAACCGGTTTCGAACCGTCGTTGGGAATCCAGCCGCACGGCTCATCGGCATGTTGGTTGTCCAACCATGAGGTTCGACCGGCAGCGGCATACCGAACCACCTTCCCAACGGTCGCGGTGGTGATCCTTGTAGTAGTAGTAGTAGTAGTTTTGACATCTCGCATGGGCACGCCCTCTCCGATTGGTTGCTTTTAGTCTACATAGTGAGAATGTATGACATCAACGTCAATCGGTCTTGTCCTCGTTCCCTACAGCCCAACGACACCAACGGCTTTCCTGTCATAACCGAGTCTCGTCGCCATACTCGATGACTTACGCTGATGGTGATAGTCAACGACAATCCTTGAAGGGTTGGTGGCTCTAGTGAGTGGGACCGACGACGACAGCGACACGACGTTGGAAGCCGACGGGGCGATCGAAGGCCTGACGGACGACCAGGCGGACAACGCCGCCGATATCGCGGCTGGCCGTTACGTGGTGGCCACTGCCCTCACGGCCGCGGCGGATGCCCTGCATCGCGCTTACCGCGCGGCCACAGTCCTCGTGAGCAGCAACGTCTACGACGTTGCCTTCGCCGAGGGCCAGGAAGGCGGCGACGTCATCGCGTTCATCTCCGACGGCCAGCGGCTCACACGCGCTGCACTGGCCCTGGCGACGAGCATCATCGCCCCAGTTGAGGCGCCCAAGAAGGAGAACATCCCGGCGCCCAAGAAGGAGAACATCCCGGCATGACCACCACAGCCCCTGCTCCGGCACCCGCCGGCGCCTACCTGCTGGCCGCCGGCATCGGCCAGCCTCCGCTGACGGCATCCTCACTCGCAAGCACTGTTGGCGATAAGCTACAGCGCAAGGAGGTGCTGGCCATGGCGCGGATGCGCAGCGAGGAAGCGACGCTCAGGGCGATCGGGGTGACCGTCCGCACCTATCGGGAGGATCGGGGCCTGTCCCAGGCTGATCTGGCGACCCTGGCCGAGGTTGATCGGTCGTACCTGAGTCAGCTGGAAAACGGCAAGCGCAACCCCAGCATCGGGGTGCTCTGGAAGATGGCGAAGGTGCTGCGCGTCACCGTGAGTGATCTGACCGCAGGAGTGTGAGCAGTGCCGCCGACGTCCGCCTGGTTCTCCGAGGAGGAGATCGCCTGCCGAACCGGCCTGGCTGGCAACCTGATCCGTCGTCTGGTGCCGCTCCCAGCGCTTCCCGTGGGTATCGAGTACGACAGCGCCCGCCGCCTATACCCAACTGAGTCAATGCTGGTCGCCGAGATCATCGCGGCCATGCTGACCAAGCAGGTCCACCTCACCTACGTGCGGGCCGTGGTCAACCAGCTGCGGACCCCGCAGCGCATCGCAGAAGCTGCGGCGGTCTGGCTTCCGGATCGGGCCACAGCACCCAGCGGGTAGCGCCCGCATACCCCATTACCTCTCGCGACACCCGGGGGCCAAAGGGGCGACACCGAAGGGGGCGACAAATGGACACCGAGGCGATGTCCCGCCTGCATCGACTCAAGGCGGCCGAAACGGCACTTCTGGCCAGCCTGACACCTCTCGTGATGTGGGGCATCGCCCTCGATATCCCCATCCGGTCGGGCACCGTGCGCGAGTATTACGCCGGCCTGGTGCAGTTCCCGCAGTGCGTACCGAATACCCTTTTTGTCGCCTGCACGCTCGCCCTCTACGGCATCGTATTCCAGCGGAGGGCAGCGCTAGGCATAGCGTTCCCCACCCAGAGAGCGGCGCGGCAACAAGACCACCGATTTCGGATGATTTGGCTAGGAATCCTGGGCGCCGCAGGGTTTACACTGATGTCGGCCAGCGAGTTTCCGCAGTGGACCTCCTCCTACACGCCGCTCGCTGTAACTGCGTTGGGAGCAATGCTCGCATGGTGTCGATCCTGGTTTGAAACTAAACAGGGAATGGCGATTCCTTGCGCAAAGGCACCGTTCGAACCGGTCGCTGGGTGAGCGCCCGATCGCGAACGGAAGCCCTCACCGCGGGTACCTTCGTCCGGCCCTGGGGCATTAACTGAAGGGCTGTCCTCGGTCATTCGCGTTTTCTCCCCTCGCAACGAAAGATCAACGGGGCCGCACAGATCCAGGGGGCGTAGCCGACTTGGCTGAATCGGTTTGCGGTGTCCGACAGCGTGGCGCGTTCTGGTTCACTCACCAGTTGATTCGTATTGGTCCCGGTGAAGTGCGGCTTCGGCCCGATCCAGCGGGGTGCCGGGCAAGGTATCGGGTGTAGGGGTTTGGACGATCGCCGTCGCGATGGCAGTGTCGATAACTCCGACCGCCCATGCCTCAAGTGGGCTTTCAGGTGCCTTGTCCCATGGGGTGTCGAGGTCAATGGTGACCGTGATCGGTACAGGCAGGGTAAGGGCTTCCAGTTTCTCTCTGACGGCCTGGGCGAGGCGCTCTCCGTATTGGGCGAGTTCGTCCCGTTGAAGAGCGTCTAGTCGTTCCCTGAGAGCGTCGATGGCGGCTAACGCATCTTCGGTGGCCTGTTCCTCTGGAGTGAGTTCGGTGGGATTGTCTCGTTCGGCGTCGATCGCGGCTTCGATCTCCTCGACCGTCGGCAGTGGTGGGTGAGGCCCGTCGATGATTTCGACACCCAGGTCGGTGTAGTACTGCCGCATTTTCTCCGACAGTTCGCTGCCGGGGTAGCTGTACACGCGACTGGGCCTGATGGCGTTTTCGCGGCGTTGCAGCTCGGTTTCGGCGCGGTCGAACTCGTCGAACCACATCGACGAATCGGTGTCGAACAGAATGCGTTCGGGGTGCAGGACCACGTCAACCGGTTCGGTTCGGTGGCGCAATAGGTCCCACTCGTCGTGGCCGACGGCGGCGGTGAGGGCGTCACCGACGACCGAGGCCTCCCAGGAGCCGGGCCGGCCCTCCAGGATCGCGCTGATGCCGCCGATATTGGCGGCCGCCCCGGCGAGCGCGTCGGTCACGAACGCGGCCCAATCGATTCGTAGAGGTTCCGCGTGGGGGTCGGGTTCCCATGAGCCATCTGGCTTTTGACGGCCCGGCTGGTTCGTCAACCGGGCCGCTTCGGTCAGTACGCGAACGGCGTCCTCAAGGACCTCCCGGTACGCCCGAGGCGCAGCCGGGGGGCTGCTGCGATCGGCGTAGCCGGTGTCGGCCAGTGCCGCAGCCAAGACGTCCCGATATGGCCGGCCTATCGTCGATGCTAACGCGTCGAGAGTCGCTCGCGCCGGCCATCCGCGTACACCATTGGATCGCCATTGCGAAAGGTTCGCCCGCGTCATCCCCGTCCGGCGTGCGATCTCGGCGTCGGACACATCGGGATGTAAGCGCTTGTACCAGTCGATCAGGTCGACCAGGCGAGTGCTGGGTGCCATGCACCCAGCATGATTCCAATTCGACCTGACGTCAAGACGCAGTTATCACAATCGTTCAGCATCACTTAACATAATCGCCGTTATCGGCGAAACTCGTTGTGGCACAAATTATTTCGCGATTCGCGCCTCATCAAACTGCCACGATTTTGCATATCATGTACCGGGTCTGTGGCCGCCTGGCGCGGCTGGTCGCCGGTCGAGATTGACGAAGGAACACGTTGACCCAGGCGTCGGGCGGTACGTTCGGTCACCGCAGGTGCCGCAGTGGAACACACGGTGGAGCGTGCCGCAGTTGCATGCTTGACTGCCCACCTGGCACTTGTCGGGCCCGAGCGGGTGCCCGTTGCGGCAGAGCGGTGGCGGCCCGGGTTCTTCCCAGCCGCGTCGCGTGCGTCGAAGCCCTTCATGCATTGGCTCGCTCATGCGTTCGAATTGTCCGTTGTCGTTCTATCTGAGGCACCCGGGACCAATTGACCAGCGGTGCTTCAGATCAAGTGACAACCGGTAACCGATGTTTTGCCATTTAGACTGGGGTAAGTCGACTCTCGTGGCGGCGAACGAGCTTGGTCGGGTGTCAGTTGTCCCTGGAGAGGCGTCGCCTGTGGGGGCAGGCGCGGGAGGATTCGGAACGCCCGGTCCAGCGCGCGGCCGGGATTTGTTGGCCATCAGCGGACACTGCTTGGTTCCGGCTGGGATCTACGATCAGCAACTCATGCGGCCCGCCGGCTGCGATGGCGGTGCCGCACGTTGGGCCACCAGCTGGCTTCGCGCAGCAGTGTGGCGATGGCGGGGACGGTGAGGGTGCGCACCAGGAAAGTGTCGAGGAGTAGCCCGCAGCCGATGATGAGGCCGGCCTGGATCATGATGGCTATCGAGCCGGTGGTGAGGCCGAACATGCTCGCGGCGAAGATTAGGCCGGCTGAGGTGATGACGGAGCCGGTCTTGGCGACGGTGCGTAGTACACCTACGCGGATATTGGGTCCGGATTCTTCGCGCAGCCGTGAGACGAGCAGCATGTTGTAGTCGGCGCCGACTGCTACCAGGATGATGAACGCCAACAGCGGTACCGGCCAGGCGATGTCGTATCCGAGGCCCCATTGGAATATCAGAACGCCGATGCCTAGTGAGGCCAGGTAGTTCAACACGACGGTGCCCAGCAGGTACAGCGGGGCCAGTACGGCTCGCAGCAAAACCATGAGGATGAGCCCGACAATGAGCAGGGTGGCGATGGCCAGTTGGGTGAAGTCCGCCCGCAGCAATCGCTGGATGTCGGAGTTGACGGCGGGGAACCCGGCAACCGAGGCGGTGGCGTCGGCCAGTGAGGTGTTGGGGCGCGCGGCGTTGGCAACGTCGACGATCTCGTGTGCCAGGCGGATTGCTGCGCCACTGTAGGGGTCGGGGGTCGATTCGATGGCAAAGCGTGCGGTTTTGCCGTCGGCTGACAGGAATTGTTTCGCTACATCGGCGAATCGGCGGTTCTCGAAGACGTTGGAGGGCAGGTAGAAGCCGCTGGCGGAGTCCGAGGAGGCGCTGGCGCGAGCGGAGTTCTGTAGCTGGGTAGCAATTTGGCTCATCCCGGACAGCAGTTCGATGTTGCTGTCGGCCAGTGTGTGCACGCCGGTCGCCAGTGCTTGGGCGCCCGAGGCGAGTTGGCTGATGCCGTCTTGGAGTCGACTGATGTTGCCGGCCAGATCAGCGGGTTCACCGAGGGTTCCGAAGGCCTTGTCCAAGGCGGTGACCGCGTTTTGGACATTGGCGAGGGCGCCGGCCACGGTGGCATTGGTGTCGGGGTTGTAGTGGTCACCGAGGTCGGCGACCTCGGTGAAGAATCCGCTGTCGCGCAGGCTCACCAGAATCCGAACTTGATCGCGGATCTGGGTGCACTGCGGTGTGGTGACGCACCACGGGGAGGTGTTGAGGGCGGCGACGAGGGGGTCGAGGATTGCGATGGCGTTTTGGGCTTGTTCAGCCAAAGGTCGCAGCCCGGGGCCCGATTGGATGGCTTGGTCGACGGCCGGGGCGGTCGCTGAAAGCTGTTGCAGCAGGGGTCGGAACAGCTGGACCCCACTGCCGACAGGGTCGCTGTGTTCCAACATCGAGGTCAGTGGTGTCAATGCGCTGCGCAGGGTGGTGTCAAGCTGAGCGAGCCCGCCGGCGAGTTGGTCGGCGCCGTCGGTGAGCTTGGTGAGATCGTCCTTGCGTTCGTTGCCATCGGCGACGGCGCCAGCCAACTTGTCACCGATCTGGCCGTTCTGCCACGAGAGTTGGGCCTGCTCGAGGCGCGCTCCGGTGGGCCGGGTGACCCCGGACACTTTGGTGATACCCGGGAGCTGGGAGATGCGGGAGGCCATTTCGTCGAGGTCAGCCAGCCCCTTACCGGTGCGCATGTCGGTGGGGTTTTCCACGACCAGGAATTCGGGGATGACGATATCTTTGCCAAAGTGGCGGTCCAGCAACTGGTAGCCCTGGTTGCTTGCGGTGTTGGTGGGCTGGCCTTTGCGGTCGTCGTAGCTGATTTTCATCGTCGTCGCGGCTCCTGCCAGGGCCAGCAGGATGACCAGGCTGATGATCAGAAACCGGCCGGGGCGCCGGACCACCGCGACCGCGACGCTGTTCCAGTACCGGCGGGTGCGATCGGATTTGGGTTCGCCGATACCACGTTTGGCGGCCAGCGCCAGCACCGGCGGCAGCAGCGTGACCGTGGCTGCGAATCCCACCAGCACCGCGACCGCGCACGCCGGGCCGAGCGCGGCGAACACGCTCAGGCGGGCGAAGACCATCGCCAAAAACGCGAACGCGACGGTGGCCGCCGAGGCCAGGATCACCCGGCCGATGCTGGCTGTAGCGTGGATAACGGCCTGGTCGGCGGGCACCTGCGCGCGACGCTGCTCGTGATAGCGGCTGATCAAAAACACCGTGTAATCGGTGCCCGCGCCCAGCAGGATCGCTGTCATAAACGCCACGGTGAACTGCGAGACAGGCATGCCCAGCTCGCCCAGTGCGGACAGCACACCGCGCCCGACGGCCAGGCTTACCCCGATCACGAGCAGCGGCAGCAGTGCGGTGAACACCGACCGGTACACGATCAGCAGGATCAGCGCGATCAAACCCGCAGTCGCGATCGAAATCAGCAGCAGGTCATGCTCGGCAGAAGCGATCATGTCACTGAACGTCGCCGGTGGCCCCGTCACATACGCCGTGGTCGACGTGCCGGCGAACACCCCAGCGGCGATGTCACGCACCGCCTGCACGGAGGCGGCCGCGGCGGGATCACCCAGCGTGCCAGCCACACCCACCGGCAGATACCACGCCTGGTGGTCCTGGCTGACCGCGTGGGCCGCGGTGACCGGCTCGGATAGCAGGTCTTCAACCAGCAAGACGTGATCGGTGTCGGCGTTCAGCCGCGCCACCAGCTGCTCGTGGTGCTGCCGCGCCACGAGAGTCAACCCGGCGGGGTCTTCCATCGCGACGAACACCATCGTTTTGGAACCCTGTTCGCCGAACGCCGCGCTCATGCGGTCCACCGTTTGAAACGACGGCACATCGTGCGGGAGCAGGTTCACCGACTGCTGCCGCACCACCGTCTCCAGCTGCGGAAACAGCAGCGCCAGCACCACCGCAACGCCGACCCATGCCCCCATCACCAGCGCCTTGCGCCGCACAGTGAACCCAGCCAGCGCCGCCAATCGCGCGCTGTACTCGCTGGAATCCGCTGGAAGGGTCGAACGGCCATTGCGCGTCAGCAGTGTCGCCGTGGTACCCGAGAAGTCCCGATCGCCGTCGGCCACCACACCTCCATCAAACGAAACTATCGATATCGCTACGCTACTTGAAGTACCACAGTGGTCGATGCGTGCGGCTACTCAGCGGCGCACGCGCGACGCGGTGCGCGGAATAGACCATTAACGACGCGCGGCGAGATCTATTTCGGCGTCGTCGGCCTCGGGGATGTCATAGCGGACCACCCGGACCCGCCCAGGCGGCAGGCATGCCATGTAGCCGTGGTGCCTGCCGTACAACTCCCAGGCCGTGGCGTGCGCGTCGGCGTCAACATCGATGCCGTGTCCGTTCGAAAAGCCAAGGTGCAACCCACCGTCATCGCCGTAACAGGCGTGCGTGCACACCGCTCCGGCCAGGTCCAACAGCGGGCGTTCGTGTTCTGCGACCCAGTTGGGATCGATGAGCACTTCCTCGGCCGGAAAGTCACCGGCGGGCGGCAACATGAGCCGTAGTGGGCGGGAAATGACCAGTTCGTTGCCGTCATCGAAGACCAACACCAGCCCATCACGCAGCGACACGCGCTGCACAACGCACGCTTGGATCCATTGGGTGTACATGGCGCCTCCTTGGGCACATCCTCGGGCGAGGCCACAAATACTACTACTAGTAGCGGTGCGCTACTAGTAGTAGCGTTAACTGTGAGCCACGGAGACCGATCGAACACTTAAGGCGCTCCCACTACGAGCTGTTTCGCTGCGCTACCGTTGGTGCCATAACCGTCGGCCTAGCGCGCAACGCCGGCCAAAAACGCGGAAGCAGCGAGGTGAGCGAGCGTGAGCAGCCGGCTGGAGTTGGGCCACGACGATGGCAATGACGACATCGACCCCCGCCGGATCCGGTCCCGCAATCGCCTACTGGACGCAGCGGCCGCATTGCTCACCAGCGGCGGCATTGAGGCCGTCACCATCGACGCGGTCACCAAAGCCTCCAAGGTGGCTCGCACCACCCTCTACCGCCATTTCAACAACTCGTCGCAGTTGCTCGCAGCGACCTTCGAGCGGCTGCTACCTCAAGTCACCCCGCCCACACCGGCCAATGGAACGCTGCGCGAACGGCTCATCGAACTGCTCACCCGCCAGGCCGCCTTATTCGGCGACGCCCCGCTGCACGTCACCGCGCTGGCCTGGCTCGCCCTGGGCCCCACCGCAACCACCGATCACACCAGCGGTGACCACGCCCCCAGGGCGCTGCGCGCACGAGTCATTGACCAATACCGACAACCCTTCGACGCCATCCTGCAAAGCGCCGAAGCTCGCGCCGAACTCGGCGACTTCGACGTCGAACTCGTACTGTGCCAACTCATCGGGCCATTCGCCTTCGCGCGAATGACCGGCCTGCGAACCATGACTGCCCACGACTGCACACGCATCGTCGACGACTTCCTCGCCGCCCACCGTCACAACGACAGCGAACCCGCAACCACACAGGCCGGCAATAATTCCACCGCAATTCAGGCAGCAAATAGTGCCTCAGGTCAAACGAGAACGGACACCCGCGCTGGCCGTGGCTGACGAGCGCCTACTTCTCGGCCGAATGAGGGCGATTAGCTGGCGCTGCACCACGTTGCGGGCTCGTTCCCTGCCTTGGAGGCGGGCCGGTTGACGCGTGTGGCGCTGAGTTGCTGATCATAGATCCACTGTTCGATGGGGGCGGGTGTGGTCGCGGTGCCGGGGAAACCGGTCGCCGATACGGATGTAGACCGCATCGACGGCGCGGGCTCGCGCGGGTGTTGCTGCCACGGTGTTCCAAATTCGGACGCGAGCGTCAGCCAGGATAGCGGCCAAGGCGATCAGGTCGGGGTACGCGGCGATATGCGCATCGACGTCGGCGTCGGTGGGCGGCGGCGTGAACGGGCTCACGGTGCGCGACCACCAACGGTGAATTCGAGCGGAGTCCCTAACCGCGAAGCGCGCGGCGTCGTTGTGACGGTGATGCAGCCGTGCATGGCGCACCGCGGCGGCCAGCACGGCGGGTGCACAACGCAGATCGCGTTGATCGTCGAGGGTGTAGGTGCCCCGACCTATCCAGCGGCGGTGCCGGCGGCAGACTGTGGCGTAGTCAGGGAACCAGCAGTAGACGGGCTCGTAGACACCGCGCCGCGCCATGCACAGCCGGCACGCGGGTCGGGCGTGGCGACGTTGTCGGGTGGGGTCGCGGTCGTAGCCGGCGGACAACCTTATTAGCCGGGACTGCAGAGTGACCAATGGGTGGTTCGCTCCACCCACGACTCGTACCCGACGTGTTCACGCGTCGTCGAAAACCACCACAGCCCTGGATAATTGCTCTGTCTACGAAACGACGGGAATCCGCGGATAGGTGAGTAGTCCAACTCGAAGGTCACCGCGCCGCACTCCGCTAGCGGCAAGCGCGAGTGACCTCAGGTGGAGTTGAATTCAAGCTCAACACTACCGTTGACCTGCGGCCATAACGCTGCCGGAGACGTACGCACCTAAATGACGGTGCCGGCCGTGCCTCGGATAACTTGGCAAAGACACGCCGATACCTCAGATGCGAAGGCAATACCCAACATCGGATGTCAACGGACACGAATTATCCACCTCCTGGGCCAGACATGCCGACAGCCCGGCGAAGTAAAAACGTCACTGTGACGATATGGCGTGCGCTGGCGCCCGTCGGTACGCAACGTGCGGGTTATGCCAACCCGAGGATTTCTGCGGCTTCTTGGACCGCCCAATGATCCACGGACAGCAGCTCCAGTTCCCCGAGGTCCAAGTCGTTGAGGGCACGGTCGAAGAGGGTGACTTGCAGCCAGCTTGCCTCAAGGGTGGACCACCACCGAAGCCCGGCGGCATCGGGATGGGCGGCGAACAACTCGGCGGCGTAGGTCTGGGTCACGGATCGCTCACGCGTTGCGATAACCGATGGGCGCAACGCTTCGTCGACCAACACGGTCGGGTCGTCGAGGTCGACCAGGGCCGCGCCGGCGGCCAGCTCGACCTCGGCCAGGGCGAGCTGTCGGCCGGAGCGAGCCAGCATGGCCGGGTGCAGGTCGCCGGTGCCGCGGAACGGTGCCAACATCTCGGCGACAGCCGAAACCGCCTTCTCGGCCAGGTAGATTGCTCCGTATAGGATCGGTGCGTCGTGGCGTCCATCACCCTGGAAGTCGCGGGGTACCCACAATGGGTGTCCCGGTTGCCCGACCTGCGCAGACGGGTCCCACGGCAGGACCCGCCAGAGTCTCACGCGAAACTGCCAGCGCGCTCGTTGGCTATAGCATCCAGAACTTCGCGTGTCTGGCCGCGACGGATCAAGTCCACCGGCCGGCGATCACCGAGACTCGGGTTCATCCCGAGAAGCCAGAGCTGAGCTGCCTCCACTGAGTACAGGCGCAGTAGGTGGGACATGACCAGTTCCAGCAGGTCGACTCGTTGGGCGTTGGCGTCGTCGATCCCCATTCCCCGCTGCCAGCGGGTCACCTGCGCGCGATCCACTCCGAGCAGCTCTGCCAGGCGACGCTGCGACCCGAAGTCCCGGCTAAGGGCGGTGACCTTGAGTTCCGTTGATACTGGCATAACCCCAGAGTAGCGCAACATAATATGTTGCGCCAGGGTGTGACCACTTCACAGCACCTCATTCGGTGCCGAAATCAGGGCTGTATAACAGTACGGGAAACAAGACTGATTAGCAGGCCTACGGGTGGTACTGTGGCGGCGTGGTTGCTATCCAGCAGACGCGCACGTTCAACATCACTGAGAGCAAGGCGAAGCTCAACGCGCTGGTCACCGATGCTGAACGCGGTCTTGTCACGCACATCGTCACCGGTGGTCGCGTCGTGGCGCACCTGGTTCCGGGTAACGCGCGGATCATCGACGATGACCCGACGCTGGAGACTATGCTGCAAGCCGTCCTGGAACGCTCAGCGGCCGAAGCGGTCCGACTCAACGCAACCGATGGGCGGTTGACTCGACTCGACGACAGCCTGGGGCGGGTTCTCGCGTGGTGCTGGCGAACCGACCCTGAGGTCTTCACCAACACACTCAAGCTCTACTTGGAGCTGCTTGGTGACCGGGTGGAGGGCAAGGTCAACCTCGTTGATCTCCGGCCGGCACTCGATCGTGCGTTGGCGGTTCGGCTCGATACCAGCGAAACGGCGTCGGCCATCAGCTACGCGGACGGGCGCTGGCAGGAATAGCGATGTCCGTGACCACCTACCGTCCTGGCTGGCCCTCCCCCGCCGTCGAATGTCGGGGGGGCCGAGCGTGACGGTCGACGAACCTGGAACGCGAGCCGGATCGGAGCTGGGACGCTATCGTCTGCGGCGGCTCATCGGCTACGGCACGATGGGCGAGGTCTACGAAGCCGAGGACACTGTCAAGGACCGCATCGTGGCCCTCAAGCTGTTGTCGACCACCTTGAGTAGCGATCCGGCCTTCCGCGAGCGACTCCAGCAGGAGGCGCGAACGGCTGGCCGGCTCCAAGAGCCACACGTGGTGCCGATCCACGACTACGGCGAGATTGACGGGCATCTGTTCTTGGACATGCGGCTGATCGAGGGTCCCGATCTGTCTGCGGTACTACGCGATTCCGGCGCTCTGCCTGCGGGGCGGGCTGTGAAGATCATCCGTCAAGCTGCGGCCGCCCTCGACGCGGCGCACGCCGCCGGCGTGATCCACCGCGACATCAAGCCAGCCAATCTTCTGGTGACTGACGACGATTTCGTTTACCTCGTCGATTTCGGGATCGCCAGCGCCGTCGGCGCCGGGGCGTCGTCGATTCAGCCTCAAACGCTGGAGGGTACCTGGAACTATTCAGCACCTGAGCTGTTCACCGACGGCGAGCCTGGCCCCGGGATCGACGTCTACGCGTTGACCAGCGTGCTTTACGAGTGTCTGACCGGGATACCTCCGTATCGTGCCGACGACCTCAAGGGGCTTATTGCGGCGCACCTCAACGAGCCGATTCCGCGTCCCAGCCGTCGGTCGCCTGATGTTCCGATCGCGCTGGACGCGGTGATCGCCACGGGCATGGCGAAGCGTCCTGCCGACCGCTACCAGAGTGCCGGGGAGCTGGCCAGGGCCGCCAAGGAAGCTCTCCAGCCGCCCGTACCACAACGTGCGCCCAGCCCGCCCACGCTTGCGGCCCGCCCGCTCCCCCCACCGCGCCCGGACTGGCGCTCAGCGACACCCCTGCCTCGGCCTCCAGGACCGCCTCCAGGGCTGATACCTCAGCGCTCCGCGCATTCCCCGGCATCGTCGCCTGCGGCTAGCGGCGCTGGGTCCCACAGCGTTCCGGTCGGCCACCTGGACGTCCCCCCGCCGCTTCCCCGGCCGGTCGTGTTGACCTACTCCCCCAATGACTCCAAGCCGCCCCTGTGGCAGAAGCACAAGCGGACCCTCATCGGGGGCGCGGCCGTCGTCGCGGTCGCGCTGGTTGGCGCAATGCTTCTGAACCGCTCACCGGGACCACCGGAGTCGTTGGAGTCCGCTGCAGCTACTCCCCCGACCTCCACACTGACCTCGGAGGCATCGGCGCCGGAGCCACCCGAGGTGCTCCGGCTGCGGAGCTTCCTTCCGGCCGGCCAGCCCGCGAAGTCCTGCCAGGCCTTCATCGCTTCGTCGCCCGCTGTGGCTGAAGTTCGTTGCCAAGCAAACACCGATGTCGGGGGGCCGGCCACGGCGACCTACACGATGTATGCCGATCGCATCGCCCTGCGGACTGCCTTCGACACGCTGGTTCAGGCCTCCAGCCCGGTTGTCTGCCCGGGACAGATTCAATCCCCGGGGCCGTGGCGACACGGGACTACTCCCCCGGGAAAATCTGACGGAATGTTGATGTGCAGCATCCGTCACGGCGCCCCCGAGGTCGCCTGGACCAACGACGCCAACCTCGTGCTCAGCAGGGGGCAGGTCGATGCGACACCGACCGGCCTGGAGCGCTTATTCGCTTGGTGGAGTTCGCATTCCTGACCTGCTGGCCGGGCCAGCCCACCGCCAGCGAGCACCGGGCTGTGCTAGTCGTAGGTGCCTTCCACGCACATATCGTAGCCGCCGTAGGGCGTCGCGTTCTCGACGTGCCGAGTGCCCGTTGAGCTACCCCGGGAGGTCAAGATTGGCCCGCCCGAGACTAGCCAGCCTGTGGGGTAGGCCGCAGCGGTGGCGTCGATCCAGCGCTGCATGGTCATCTGCTGGGCCTTAGAGGTGCCCGCTTCGGGCGGTCGAGGCACGACGGGCAGGTCACGCCAGCCGGGCCAACTGTGGTCCTGAGCGTCTTCTGCGGCACGGTTCTCGCATCCGCGTACCGGTCCCTCCCATGTGCAGCCGGTGCAGGCGCCGCGGTACACCGATCCGCCGCGGCCGACGCACTGGCAGTCCCGGTAGTCGCTGCCGTAGTGCCCGCAGCCGAGGCTCGCGGCCAGAGTCGCCGGGCGGCAGTCCTGCGTGGGTTCGCACCCGCGCAGCCGTAGGGTCCCGTGCCATGCGTGGGAGCGGCGGATGCTGTCGAAGTTGTCGTATTCGGCCTGCCAGTGGGCGAACTCGGCCAGGCGGGTGAAGTAGCCGCGTTGCTCCATGTCGAAGATGCTGGGGGCGGCGTCGAAGCGGCTCTCGCGCTCCTCGGCTTCAGCCTCGGCGAACAGGTCCAGTTGCATCGTCATGTACATAGACTACCGCAGTAGTGGCTTATAGTCAACACACAAGCAATCAAAAGGGTTGGCGCATAACAGTATTCAGCTCAGCGGCGGCAGCAGCAGCAGCAGCAGCAGCAGCAAGTTTGACAGACGGCGTCGATCGGTCGATCGTCACGGTGTTGAACTGCCGGTAGCTTTCACCAGAGCCGCCGCGTCGCGCGGTAGCGTGAATGGGTGCGGAATTTCCTTGGCGCGCCAATTGATGTCCGTGACGTCTGAATCCAGAGGGAGGCAGCGCCAGTGACCGACGATGAACAAGAGCGCCAGGAGCCCGACAGCAGGCAACGCGCCCAACTGCTGCGCGAGGTCGCCCGCCACCTTCGCACAACAGACCCTGCTGACCTGTCCGGCCCGCAGCTCCAAGAGCTGTACGCGGCGATCCCCAGTGGCGCACGGCGCAGTGAGCCCCCGGCGAACGTATACAAGTTGCCGATCAGGCCGGGCCCCGACACCACACTGCGGCGGCTGCGACTTTCCTTCCAAGCCCTGGCGGCAGACGCTCAACATGCTGCGGATGAAATCGACCGCCGGCTGGATGAAGCAGGGGTTCCACCCGCAGATACCGGCGGTAGACCAGTCCAGCCCATCGACAATAACCAGATCGCGTTCGGCCGTGCCTCGTCGAAGGTCGCGGATATTCGCATGGCCACGGCGACCCTGTTTGCACCCTCGGTGCGGTTCTTCAGTTCCGGCGAGAGCCAGTTCGACGCGATGATGACCTGGCGTGCTGAACTGGAGCTGGCCTACGAGGCCGACGGCGAGTTTGCGGACGTTCTCGCAGGGTATGCAGATTTTCTGACCATCCGCGTCGGCGAGCACCCTATTGCCGACCTGCTGGATTCGCTATCGCAGGATGCCGATCACTTCTCCGGTCTATTCGCCGACGACGACATCAACGACGCGCTGCAGGAACAGTTCGACGACGTGCCGTTCAACCGCATCCTCATCGTCACGATGGTGTGCGTCGCCGAGCCCCTGCGGGGACACGAACTGGGGGCCTGGCTGGTCTCCGAGGTGATCGCTAGCATGGCCGGCGCCATCGACACGCTCGTTCTCCTGTACCCGCACCCAGCGGACACCGAAACCGAAGACGGCTCGGTCTTGGCCGCCGTGAACACCTTGGCCAACTACTGGCTGCGAGTCGGCCTTGTCCCGCTCGACGGACATCCAGAGTTTCTCGGGCAGGCGACGGCATATAACGCATTGCCCAACGCGCGCGACAAGCTGCGTTCCGTCAGCAATGTCGAAATTTCGGTAGCCGCGAGGCATATTCGGCCTGAGCAGCCCTCCGTTGGCCGCCGGCACACTCTAATCGACGACCACGATTAAAGGCGCGTCGATGAACAAGCCCACAGCCACGGCCGCGGCGTGCTCCCCACACGCGGCGGGCGATGATCGCCCGGGGCCTCCATTCTGAAACCTGCCGGAGACGTCGACGCCCTGGTCCTAGTTCAGTGCAGCCTGCTGCTGGACCTGGGCATGAACCCACCGCTCGGGGTCGGGTCGCGGCGGAGTGGCTTCCGGGCGGGCAGCGTGATAGTCGGCCGGCACCAGGGCGTGAAGCCGGGCATCGTTGACCCACCGGTCGCCGTAGATTCCGACGGCGGCCCATAGTGCGATCGCGGGCGCGGCGGGTCCGTCGATGCGAAGCGGTGCGCAGTCGTCGCCGAACGCGAGAACGATACTGCGGGCGCGAAGGTCTGGGTAGAACTCGGTGACCCGGCCGAACCAGAAGTCGATCAGGCTGCCGTCGCTGCCAGTGCAAATGAGTCGGCGGTCGGTGACGATGACGGTGCCATCCTGATGAAGCTGCCAGCTCGGCACCGCCTCCCGGCGAGCTGCCTTACGGCGTCGATGGTTGATGATTCCTTGTGCGGCAAGCATTCCAACCATGAATTTGGCCGATCCGAGTGCCATCAGCGACGTGTGTCGGTAGGTGCCGTCGCCGGCCACCAGGCGGCTTGTCCAGGCGTTCGTGCACAGGTAGGCATCCTCGTCGTCTTGCAGGATCGGGCCGTAGACCGCTACCTCGGGCGGTTCGATTCCTCGAGCGAGCGCAGCCGCGGCCCCCTGCGCGTATACCCACCAGGGGTCGGTGACCTGCGGCTGAGGGTCACGCTGTCGACTGGCCATGGTGGTTAGCCCCCTTTCCGGGCGTCCTGTTGTTGCTCAGCATATGTTGCGGCTCCGACATTGCGGGGTTGGTTGTGGGGGCGCTGTTCAGACCATCCGGTGATCGGTGATGGCGAAGCGAATCTCTCGCGATCCCAGTTTGATCGGCTTCTGGTCCCTGATGTGTCGGTTGGCTGATCCACGCACTTCCTCGTAATACGTCTCCGGTCGCCCTCCTCCGCCGAACAATCTTTCGCTCTCATCATTGGCGCTGTGGTACTCCATTGGCTGCTCTTCTTCTTCAAGTGTTGAGCAGCAGGTGCACCATCGGCCGATGGCGTTTTCGATCGCCTCATATGAGCCGGTGATCTCCAGCGTGAATCCTGAGGCACTGTCGCCCGCCAGGGCGAAACGCAGGCTGGAGTCAGCGGCGGGTAGTGCCCTGTACTCGTTCTTCAATTGCAGTCGCTCGTTGAGATGGGCCTCGACGTCGCGCATGTCGGCGATTGTGGCGCCACGGGCGGCGATGAGGGTCAGTTGCTCGGTGCTCATGGGTTACCTTTCGTGTCCAATGTGCTGGTTGATGGCCGTGGCTAGATGGCGAGGCCGTCGTCGCCGTTGTCGCGTTCCTGTTGCTGGTGCTGTTGCTTGCGGTAGGCCTTGGCGCGGTGGTGCTCGGTGAGTCGATAGGCCTCGCGGTAGGAGTCGGCGTTGGGGTATCCGGCGTCTTCGATCAGCGCCGGGGTGGGGTTGAGTTCTAGGCTCCAGCCCGGGGATCGACCGGCCGCCTTGAGGCGTTCGGTGGCGGCCTGTGCGGCGGCCTTGGCGTCCTCGCTTTGGGCCTCCAGCCGTAGGACTGCGGTGAGTTCGTTGAGTTCGGCGCGTTTGTCGTCCAGTTCGTCGCGGTGCTCGAAGTCGGCGAGTTCGGTGCTGTTGAGGTCATCGAGTTCGGCCTGTTGCCTGGCTGCGTATTCGGTGAGTCGAGTGTGGTGTGCCGGCAAGTCCTTGTAGAGGTTCTCGGCTCGCTGGAGCAGGCCGCGGGCCTTAGCTGCCTCTCCCCCACCGATCGTCGGGGTGGTGGCGGCGTAGACATCCTGGAGTTCGACTGAGATCTCGCCGGAGGGCACGTCGAAGGACATCACGAACAGGCCGTCGGCGTAGGCGCGCCGGCCGACGAGGGTGACGCCGTTGATGGTGGCCACTGGCTTGGTGTCCCAGCTTGGTCGGTCCTTGAGGCTGACCATCGCACGGCGGCAGGCTTCCGCGAAGGGCATGGCCGCGTCTTTGCGTTCGGTGAAGGAGCGGTCTCCGATGCCGACGGTAGCGGGGCGGTCGCCTCGCTGGGCGATGGCGGGCAGCAGTTTGCCGAGCTGGTCGATTTCAGTGCTGACCTGTTGTAGTGCCCGCTTGGCGTCGCCGAGGCGCCGTTCTCGTCGTGCCATCGCCTCTTGGTGAGCACGCTCCAGTGCGTCGAGGCGCTGCACCTCGTCTTGGAGCTTGACCTGCTGGATGTAGCGGGGGTCGCCGGTGGCGATGGCCTTGGTCTCGGCCGCGGCCATGCTCATCTCTCCCCCGCCGACGTCTTCGACCTCGGTGGCGTCGATGTCGTTGCGCTTGATCTGTTCGATGAAAAGTGCCTTGGCCTCGACCTTTTGCCACATCACGGTGTCGTAGCTACCTGCGGTGACATAGTTGAGGATTTCGACGGTCTTGTTCTGGTTGCCCTGGCGGATGATGCGGCCCTCGCGCTGTTCGAGGTCGGCCGGCCGCCAGGGCACGTCCACGTGATGTAAGGCCGTGGCGCGGGTTTGGACGTTGGTGCCGGTGCCCATCTTTTCGGTGCTGCCGATCAGCACGGAGACCTCGCCGCGAGTGCACTGTTCGAACAGGCGCAGCCGATCGGCTGGTTTGGCGGCGTCGTGAATGAATCGGATTGCGGCCGGGTCCATTCCGCGTTCGATCAGCTCGTCACGTATGGCGCCGTACATGCTGAACTGCTTGGGGTCCTTACTCGGCGTCCCTCGGTCGCAGAACACGATTTGCAGCCCGCCGCGAAGCTCGCTGACCGCACCGGATTCGGGGTTGGTGTAGACGTTTTCGGCGGTGGCGTCGTGGATGCGCATGATCTCATCGGCGACAGTGGAGGCGCGCGATACCGCGGGTGCCTCTAGGTTCGCCAACCTCGGGTCCAGGGAGACATTGCGGCCATCGTTGCTGATCTTCAAGATGTTGTCGATGTCCATGCGCCGTGGGTCGATTGTCGATGCGCGGTGGCCGAGGTCGGCGATGAAGTCTCTAACTTCCTGGCTGGGCGTGATGCTTATGACCCGCCGGTGGCCTCCGGCCAGCTCGGGCAGCTCGATCGTCGAGTTCTGGGTCACCTGCTCGCGGGTGACGACGTCGGTGAATGCTGCCGAGAGAGCCAGCAGCTCGGGCAGGTTGGTGAACTTGCCGACGCGGGTCACGGGCCGCAGCCCCACCCCGGTCGGTCCGACCTCGACCGTGTTGATCGTGGCGGTGAACGTGGCGGCCCAATCGTTGATGTCGCCGACGCCGGCATCGGCGAGCAGGTCGGGTCGCAGGTAGTCCTGCATCACATACAGTTCACCGAGGCTGTTGGCCACCGGTGTGCCGGTGGCAAAGGTCGCCACGCGCTCGACGATATCGCTGGGGTTCAGGCCGGCGGCGAGGGCTTCGTCGCGGCGCCGCTGCCGCAGCAGATCCAATTTCATGGCCAGCCCTTCGGCTCGTTCGGAGCCTCCAGGGCAGGATAATTCGGCGATCTGGCTGATCCGTGCCTTGTTCTTGTAGTAGTGGGCCTCGTCGACCAGCAAATAGTCGCAGCCGGTCTGTTCGAAGCGCAGACCGTGGTCCTTGCCGTCCTGGCGGGTCAGCTTCGCCAGCCGTTCGGCCTTGCGCTTCAACGCGGCCTCGATGCGCTTCTTGCTGGTGTCGGTCTTGGCGGACTCCAGGCAGGATTTCAGCTCAACGAGTTCACGTTCGATGTAGGCGGCTTGGAGGTCATCGCCGACTCGGGTCAGGGTGAACGCGGACTCGGGGACGATCACCATGTCCCAGTCGGAGGTGGCCGACTGGGCGGCAAGCCTGTTGCGGCCCTCGGCGTCGGTGTTGGCCTCTCCCATAAGGATATTGGCGCCGGGGTACCACCACTTTGCCTCGCGCCCGATTTGTTCGATCAGGTGGTTCGGGACAACGATCCAGGGCTGCGTAACCAGCCCGAGGCGCTTGAGTTCCATCGCGGCCATGAACATCGTCCCGCTCTTTCCGGCCCCGACGACGTGATCGAGCAGCACGGTGGGCTCTGCGATGATGCGGGCGACGGCATCGCGCTGATGCGGGTGGGGTTCAAAGCGCTGCGATAGGCCGGGCAGCGTGAGTGCTTTGCCGCTGTGCCGGGGGGCGACCAGACTGTTGAACCGCCGGTTGTATTCGGCGACAAGGATGTCGCGGCGCTCTGCATCGGCGAAGATCCACTTCTGGAATCGCTCGGCAATCTTGGTCGCCTTGGCTTGCGCGGCCACGGTCGCGTTGCGGTCGATCCGTGGGCCGCCGCGGGCCTCGATGTCGGCCTTGGTGCGTTCCACGACGATCTGCTTGTTGTTGCACAGCGCATCGAGAAGGTCGATCGCGTCGCGCTGGACGGTCCCCCACGTTTCGGTCATCGCCACGGTGGTGCGCTGGTGCTTGTAGCAGTCGATCCCCCACTGGCCGTTGGCGTGATCGACCTTCACCGAGGACGCTTCGAAGGTCTCGCGGGCGAACTGGGCAACATAGTCGGCGCCGATCCACGGTGCTCCCAGGCGGGCGGTGATCTGGGCCGGTCCTTTGTCCTCGGGCAGGACGGCACGCAGCGCGTCGGCGTAGTCGCGGTAGGCGGGGTTGAAGCGGGCTGCGTCGCTGGCCTGCGCGAGTTTGGTGCGCACGTTGCCCGACAGAGCGATGGTGGCCGGCACCAAATCGTCGGGGTCGACCAGGGACGGATAGACCAGACCGTGAAGCTGCTCGCGGACGGTGTCTTCGGGTTGGTCGAGAAGTTCGGCGATACGGTCGATGTCGACTCGGCGGCGCTGCTCTAGGCAGATGGCCAGGGCGTCGTGGATGTTCTCGGCGTGGTCGATGACCACCGGCGGGCCGAGCAGGTCGACGGAGAAGATCGGGGCCTTGCGGGCGGCCTGGGTCGCGTCGTCGAAAATCTCCAGCGCAGTGAGCGCGGTCCAGCCCGGATCGCGGCGCAGGGCGCCGGTGATGTGCGGCCGGAGCTTGACCGGCGTGGAGGGCTTCCAGGCCCGTTCGCTCCATTGCTCACCCAGCTCCCGCGGGATGGCCCCCTGGTAGCCGTCGTTTTCCTTGCGCCACTGCTCCTCAAGTTTGCGGAATCGTCGGTCGTGTACGTCGCGGGTGATCGGCTGGGGGCTGGTGAGCTTGTAGCGGTTGATCGGGCCGTGCTTGGTGACATAGGCGTCGTAGAGGTAGTTCAGGTGCGCTCGCAGCTGCTCGCGGTCCTCGGTCGGCAGCTGTTCACGCTGGGCGGTGATGACCGCGGTGGCGGTGTCGCGCAGGGCCAGCAGTTCGCGGATCTCGCCGATGCGGGTCTTGGGGGTCTTTTCCTCGACCCATTCCATTCCGCCCCAGGACTGGATGCTCTTGGTGTCCTCGTTATAGCGCAGGCTGTAGAGCGGCAGTGTCTGCCCAGCGTTGGCTTTGGTCAAAAGCCCGGGGTCGAACGAGATTTCGGCGACGTTGGTCAGACTGCTGGGGGTGGCCGTCAGGGCTTTGTCGTTGGTCCGTGCCTCGGCGATGATGGTGTCGAGCCGGCGCGACAGTGCGCCCGCCACGTCGGTCAGATCGCCGGTGACGATCATCGTGGTGCTGCCATGCGCGCCGTGGCCAGCACTGATCCTGCCGAGCACGTTTTCGGGGTGCTCGATGAAGTAGTCGTTGAGGGTCAGGTCGACCACGTCGCCGTCGGCGGTGAGGACGTTCACCGCCGTGGTGTTGACCCAAGCTTTGTCGGCCGGATCGAGGCCGCGGGCGTCCTCGCGGCGACGCAAGACCAGCACATCGGTGACGACGTCGGTTCCGGCAACCCGGTTGAACGCTTTGGTGGGCAGTCGGACTGCACCGAGCAGGTCGGCACGTTCAGCGATCGCGGCACGGGCCTTGGGGTTGGCCGCGTCCAGGGTGAAGTGGCTGGTCAGCGCAACGACGTAGCCGCCAGGGGCAGTGAAGTCGAGGGCCTTGATCAGGAAGTGGTTGTGAATGGAGAACCGTTGGGGGTTGTGGGCGGGATCATCGACCGGGAAGTTGCCGAAAGGCACGTTGCCTAGGGCTGCGGCAAAGCTGCCGTTGGGTACGCGGGTCGCCTCGAAACCTTCCAGGCGGATTTGCGCCGACGGATACAGGTGGGTAGCCACCGCCGCGGTGATCGGGTCGTTTTCGACGCCGATCATCTGGGCATCGTCTGGCGACAGGCCGATGAAGGTTCCCGACCCGCAGCCGGGCTCTAGCACTCGTCCGCCGCTAAATCCGGCGTCCTGCACCGCCTTCCACATGGCCGCAGCGACCGCCGGGTCGGTGTAGTGGGCATTGAGAATGCTGGCCTCGGCGGCACGGTATTGCTCAGCGGTCAGCGCACCGCGCAGGTATTCGCGCTGGGTGGCATAGGTGTCGTCGCGGGTGTCGAAGACCTGCGGGACAGCTCCCCACCCCGACCAGCAGGCGAGCACTTCCTGCTCGGCGGGCGTGGCCGGTCGAGCCTCGGCGTCGAGCCGAGCCAGCACGTCGATCACGGCGATGTTGGCCTCGATACGAGCCTTGGTGCCCGAGGGCACCCGGATTTCGGTGCCCGGGGTGAAGTCCTGCGCCGGCGGCGCGGCGGGAGCCGGGTCAGCATCGTCGGCCAGCTCACCCGCGATGTCGGTCACTACCGGCGCGGTGATCTCGACGGTTGAGCGGGGCAGCTCTGCCGCCGCGGCGGCGGGGCCCGTCGGCGCGGGCGCCGGATCACTCTTCTGCTGGGGTGCCGCTTGTTCTGGGGCCGTGCGGGTTACGGGCTGGATCAGCGGCGGTAGCGGTGCCCCGCCCGGGTCGATGACTCGTGGGTCGGTAGGGCGGTCGAATGAGTCGTCGAACAGGGAGAGCTGGTCGTCGACCTGTTCCTGCTGCTTTTTTACTCGGCGGGATACCCGAGCGCGGCCAGATCCTCGTTGATCTGCGGGACGAGTCGTTCCGCCAGGATGTGACGGCGGCTGGTGGGCAGCTCCAGTCCCTCCTCGTGGCGCGTCGCCAGAAGGTAGCCGGCCACCACCCGGAACATCGCCGTCCATTGTTCCGAGGGCCATACCTGGTCGACCAGGTCCTCGATCGCTTCCGTCGGCTCGGCCCGGTACCGCAGATCGCGCCACCGACTGTCCCACGGCACGCCCGTGATCGGCGGCGGCGGGAGGTGTTCCGTCCCCTCCGCCGGCGCGGGTATCTGGTCGTACAGCTCCTGGCGTGCGATCGCTTCCCGGGCGTTCTCCTGCGCGGTCTCGTTCAGCCGCACCGTCGTGAGGTAATCCGGGTGCTGGCCGTGCTCGACCGTCCAGTGACTGATCGCCGCTGACGCCAGCTCCCCCGCCAGATCGAATGTCTTCTGATCGAGTCGGTCGGTCACCATGTCCAGGAATCGTTCCTGCTGCTCGGGCGTCCACTCCACCGGCAGTCCCAGGTACCTGCGGTAGACCTCGTCGACCGCCTGGCGCATCCAATCCGACACTGTTTTCCTCGGCTTCCTCGCCGTCGAACAAATTCGGGGTCTCGTCCCGGTCCATAGCGTTCGCTCCCTAATGCCGCTAGTCATTCGGATTCCTCCTGAACTGCGACATCAGCGCCATTCGCTGTGCCCGTGCCGGGCCGTGCTGCCTGGGTGTTGAACCCCTGCGGCGATCTGCCCAAATCTCCAACGGCGAGGTCAACGTGCGCCATGGCGTCATCGACCTCCCGAATCATCTCCTCGATCGTCTGCGCCTGCCGCTGCGCCTTGGACCGGATCACCTTGAGCCGGTCTTTGATGGCAGCCAGCGGTACCAGCGCTGGATGCATGGTGACGATCACCTCTTGCTTGACCGGCTCGCCTCCCTTGAGGGCCGCATACGCCGAGCCTGGTTCCCACAACAAATGGGTGTCGAGACGTTCCAGCGTCTCCGGGGTGGGCTGATATCCGCGCGAGCCCAGCGTAGCCAGGGTTGTGCGGCCAGGGCCGCCCACCGCAGCCAACCGGGACCGGCTCATATTGAGCTCACGAAGCCGCTTGTCGATATGAGCGTGCAGGTTGGCGAAGTCGTCCTTGGCATTAGAGTCGGCGACCGGCCGAGACACTCCGTTGCGCTCGCCCTCGCGCGGGGTCGGCTCAGATCGGAACATCACCGCTCTGGACGAGCCCGGCTCCCATTCCAGCAGTTCATCGAACTTGGCCAGGGTGACATCGTTGGGCACCCGGGAGTCTTTGCCCAGCAGATTCAGCGTCGAGCGTGACACCAGTCCCAGCTTGCTGGCTTCAAGCTGGCTCATCCCTAGGGCGCGCAGGCGGGCATTGACGTACTCCGCCAGGCGTTTCACGTCGGGACTGAGCACCGTGGCGGCGATCTCCTCGACCACGTCGATAGACAGGCCCGTCCGGTCTGCGGCGGTCTTCACCGTCTCTCCTGCTTGAAGGAGGGCCTCCGCCGTTCCCTCGGCGGTAGCCGGCGCCGCCTTTTGGGTGCCGATGATCGCCTCCTGCAATAACTTCGGTGTAACACGTTCTGGATTCCCCGGATTTCAAGGTGAATCGTACAGGCTTAAGGTGTACAGCCCTAGAACAACTACGCAATGACTTCAACATGTCACTGTTCACGACCATAGGGCAGGCTAAGCACACTGACAACTTGTTAGGAGCTATATTCGCGCAGGTAGATCACTTCCGGTCCGCTGAAGCATAGGAAGTGAATAGCGCAACCGCCCCATTCCTGACCAACCCGGTCCCCCTTGTGCAACCTTACGCAACTCGACACACCGGACACCGGACGCAGCGTTCGCCTTCCTACCCCCGAATAGTCGCCGCGATCCGGTCTCTAACCAGGAGGGCTGCGGCCCATCTCGCCATGACCTGCGAAAAGCCGCCAGGTCCGCCCAGGATCGCCGAACGCCCCTTCGGCAATGTCACCACACCGCGAACGCCCGCACGATGTGCCAGTGAGGCGAACAGGGGCCAAATCCGTGCCGCAGGCAGACCATCCTCAGTGGGCCGCCGACAAAACCCCAGGTCACTCGCACGCAACCGCCGAAACGCGCAATTGGCCGGCACCAGACCGCCTCGGCGACCGAGCCGCAGTTTGGGTCCCCGGGCCAGCGATCAAGGCCGCTCTCTATGCGCCTCGTTCGGGCCGCCCACAGCCCTGCTCGAGCGTGCTTGCGTCCCACGATTGCGGGCGCGCGCGAGCGCCTTTGAGGCGTTCGTTCTGGCTCTTTCACACGCCAGCGTGATCGGTACGAACTGCCGATGCTCCGCACCGCCTCGCCTCTCCCCTGGCGGCCAGCCGCAGTACCGTCCCGCGCTGTGTAGCGCCAAGTAGAGCCCTTCGCCATACACGGTTTGACTTCGCTACCGCGCGCCGATTTCGCGCAAGTGGCCGTTGGGCGGGGCGTACCAAACGGGGTTGCATGATGTCTAGACGCGTGCAGTTGGTCTGGTCGGACGGACTATCCGCCACGCGTGGTGGCACCTGGACGGCGGCTCATTTGGGGGTGTAACAGCACCACTCCCCCAGGTCTGGATAGAGGACTGGTGACGTCTGTTCGCTGTACATCACCGGGGGATGAACGGGAGGTTGTGGGGCACCGCTGTTCCGGTCTGGTCGGCGGTGAGCAGGCTCCTAGCACCGCCGCGGCAGTTCGCCTGGCACCTGCATCGTCACGTGACCCCGCAGGAGGTCGCGCCGCATTCACGCGCGCACGCGCAGCCTGCTGGATGCCGCGCTGGATCGGCCAGGGCCAGTGGGACGCGGTGTTGAGGACTGTGGAGACTCTGGGGTCGCTAGCCAAGTTCGGCTTGAAGCTGGGTCAGCGCGGCCACCTGCGCGGCCCCGCCGCCCCCGGCGGTACCTCTCGATTAGCGCAGGTAGACGCACTGATAGTACGGAGTCAGCGAGACCGTCCACGTAGCGCCGGCAGTCATCGCGGCGATCGGGTTCGGGGCGTCCGACTGGGCGATGGCGGTCCGCTCCCCTGAGGTCTTGCGGTAACGCGTTATCGAGTTGTGACGGGCTGTGACGTGCAAGGATGAGTAGGTGGCTGCGCTGTGCGGGACTGCGGTGGGGGCCTTCTGCAGGCGGGGCCCGGCGAGGCGTTCGACGTGCGTGAAAGTGCGCCATGACTAGGGCAGCGTGGGTGCCATGCTACGACGGGCCGCAAGGCGTCGTGACGTGGTGCAGCCGACGCGGTAGTCGATGGACCTGCGTAAACGCCACCACAATGAGACTGGCAGTGCCATGGCGAAGCGTTTTGTTAAGCGCATGACTAAGCGCATGACTAAGCGCATGACTACGCGCATGGCTAAGCGCATGTACAGCCGCATGACCAACTCCCGGCGCAGCCGTAATCAACAGCCCGCAAGAAAGGGAGTTCACACGGAGCTGTCAACCGCATCTAAATAGGGGTGTGAACCGGGTTAGCTCAGACGCCTGTCATTTGCTCGTGCCACTGGCTGTATCTGATGACATATCCAGGCCGCTGCGACGCCATGTAACACCCCGCGTATCACGAGGTAGTCGCCTGTCGTGTTCACGGGGGTTGTGTAGGCATGGCACCTGGCATTCCGAGATGGTGTGTCACTCCTGATGGGAACTCGCGGTAACAAACGGTGCGTACAGCGTGCGCCAGCGGCATCTAGCGTTGGCCTGTCAGCGCAACGTACAGCAGGGCTGTTAGCGGCAATGGGCAGTCAAGTGTTCTCGGTAATGGTCGAAGGTCTGCGACATGGAATGTAACAACGTGATAACAGTCCACTGGTAGGGCGGACACGCAAGGCCCTGTGAAGACAGCTCGCCCAGTACCATGACCATCATGACAGCCACGTTGCCGCCCATCCTTTGCGTCGGAGCCCAGAAGGGCGGGGTCGGGAAAAGCTCGGTCGCCGCCAACATCGCCATCGCCATCGCTGCGCGTGGCAGGCGTGTGCTCGCCGTCGATGGCGACCAGCAGGGCGACCTGACCAGCAACAACCTCGGTGTGCCCCGAGATCAGCAGGACAATGGGCAGGGTCTAGGTGCGGCCCTACAGTTCGGGGCGAAGTTGGAACCGTACCGGGGTATCCGCCCCAACCTCGACGTGGTGATGGGGGGAGCGGCCCTGGCCTTGCTGGTCTCGTCGAGCCAATTGGCCGCCGAGGCCGGCATCGACCTGGCCGATAACCTCCGCGCGGCCCTTGAGGAGCTGTGCAGCCGCGAAAGCTACGACCTCATCATCATCGACTCCGGCCACAGCAACGTCACCCTGGTGCTGGCGCTGCTTCAGGTGTGCTCCCACCTGATCATCCCGACCAGGGAAGATGAGGCTTCAATCGACGGCGTTCGCAGAATGGCCGCCTCCTACCGGATGGCCAAGAAACGCGGCTCGCAAATCTCCCTGCTGGGCGTAGTCCTGTTCGACGTGAACCCTCGCGCCACCACCCGCAACAAGGAGGTGGACGAGCAGATCGCCGACATGCTCGACGGATCAGGGATCGAGCCCTTCAGTGTCGCTATCCGGCACGCGGCCGGCCCGGCCCGAGCCGAGCGTCAGCGCCACCTCTCGGCAGAGGAGCTGGTCAATGCGGCCAACCAGGACAAGTCCAAGCGAATCGCGGCTTTGAAGGAGGGTCGCACCAGTGACGCCGCACGTCTGCGGCCCAGCGACCCGATCGGCCTTGCCAACGACTATCAAGAGCTGACCCGGCAGGTCTTGATCCGTCTGAGTAAGAGCCTCGCTGCGAGCGCGAGCTAGAGAGGAAATTGATCATGAGCAAAGCTACGAAGTCTGTCTTCACCGAGAAACTCGACGATCTCGACGATTTCTTCCCGGCGGCCATCAACAAACCCGAAGACTCAGCGCGCGCCTCGGAGGCACCCGCCCCCGCGTCGACTCCTGCGCCTGCCTCTGCGCATCCTGCGCCCGTCGCGGCCGAGGCCGAGGCCGAGGCACCGGCTGCTGTGCGCCCGGCGCGGCGGCGGCGGGTGGCGGTGAGCCCACCGACGGCCGAGGTTGCGCCGGAGGTTCTCAAGGCACTGCAGAAGCTGACCAGTCGGGAGAAGATGCGCGACCCGATTACGGCGCGGACCTATGCCGCGGTCGTCTTGGACGCCATCGACGCCAATCAGGACAAGCTGTCGGTGTTCTGGACGCAGCCGGTTGCGTCGCGGCCCGGGGGAGGACTGTTCTCCCGGCAGGCCCCGCCGATGCGGCGTCGTCGACACGCCGAGCCGACCGGCCGCGTACCGCTGACCGGCCTTACCCCCGACGACGCCGCCACGTTGGACAACTTGATCACGCAATGGAAGGCGCCGTCGCGCAGTGCCCTGGTTGAGCAAGCGCTGCGTTTGTATGAGCCGCTGTGGCCGGCGCAGCGCCGGGGTAAACGGGGCTCGGGAGACGCCAGCGACGACGACGCCGCAGACGAAAACTGATCCCCCGAAATCTCCAGCGCGGGCACCGTAGGAGCCGCAGATACCCGGGTGTCTTGTTGTCGTCAACGGGACGCCGCCCGAACCCTAAAGTGTCACAGTGACGAAACGGGACATAACCAGCACTAAGGGTCTCGTCGGCCCGGGTCGGCGGCCCGGCCCTGCGGAATCTGCCTTTCTGTCGCCCCGCTGGGGGAGCGGGGCATGAGCGTTCCGCGCAGTATCGGGGCACCGGGCTCGGCGGCCGCATGTAGGCCTGGGATCGCGACGCGGTCTGCGGACCCGGCACGGCGGGCCGTATCGGGTCACGGCGCAACACGTCGTGACGCGCCCGTCCCTTGCCGCGGGTCTTGGCGTAGCGCGCTTTATCCGGTGATCGGGTGATCGGCGGCGACGTTCTCTGCCAGCGCCCGGGTGAGTAGTTCGAGTGCGCCTTCCCACAAGGAGCTTGGGTTGCGGCGGTAATGGACACGGCCTACGCCTTCCTGGCGAGTGATAAGGCCGGCGGCTACCAAGTCCTTGAGCGGGGTCTGGATGGCGCTTTGTGCCCGAAAGCCGAGTTCTTCGGCCAGATCTGACGGGTTGACCAGCCCATCGCTTTGTGCGATTGCTGCCATGAGGGCAAGCCGGTGCTTCTGGCCGAACACGATCGCGGAGAGTTCCTGGACCCTCGTCGATTGGGCGTACGACACGCTTGACATGATATTACAGGGAATCCGTTACATGCTATCCGTTACTGATATCCTATTATTCAGATCATGTAATCGCATGTCAGCGAGGGAGCAATGATGGCGCAGAAGACAGAACCGAAGCCGGCGCGCCGGCGAGGCAACTGGCGGCATCAGGAGAACCGGGCGTCACAGAAGTATGTGGCGAAGCGCATCACCGAGCAGGATCACGCGGCCCTCGCCAGGTACGCCCAAGCCCACGACATGAAGATCGCAGAGCTGCTCGCGCCATTCGTGAACGAGCTGGTCGCCAGGGCTCATGACTACTGCGAACAGCTCGAAACCGCTGCGACAGTCCCGGCCAGAGCCTCCTAATCAAACTGCGGGGCGCGGCGGTGAACGCGGTGGGGCCAAATTAACCGGTCTGGGGCCGTTTTGGCCTCTACTTAGCCGTGTGCCGTCGCCAGAATGCGGGCACCGCCCATCAGTTCAGCAATGAGCTCAATAGCGGCGCGCTCATCGTCGCTATCCGGCGGGCCATCAGCCATCACCGCGTCAAGGTATTCGCATTCCAGAACCACCACGTCAGCTTGTGAGTCCGTCAACGCCTGAGCAACCTCGTCGAGGGCAATTCCCTTGAGTTCTTCTCTCATGACCAGCCAGGCGTGCCAGGCGGCTCGTTCTCGACCGTATCTGGCGATCCGATCGGCTTGAACTTCGTCGAGGCGATGGGCGTCAGCGATCTCGTCGAGGGTCGTCACGCCGACCGTCACGACCTGGCCCGCTCGTGTGACCAGGCCCGCCATTGCCAGAGCCGCGATGCTTAACTGGCCTGTTCTGGGGCTGACCTTCGCCGCGGCGTAGATGTCAGCCGGTCGGGTCAGCCCCGCGTAAGCGATCAATTCGTAGACCGCCCGGTGCTGGCGTCCCAGCACGCTCCACACCGGATGCACGTCTGCCACGATGACCCTGTCCAGCGGAATTGGGACGATCTGGACCTCGGTAGCTGTCGTCAAGGCGTAGAAGTCCGCGTCGCGGCCGATCGCAGAGCGGACCAGCACAATCGGTGCACCAACCATGTCCCTGATCCTGCGAAGCACTTCAAAGGTCGCCGTAGCCGTTAGTAGCCCAGCTGACAGTGACAGTGACCGCCCTCCAACACCTACCACCGGTGTCCCGGCCTTCATCTCTCCGGCCAGCGCCGCCTTCACCGCAAGCGCCTGGAGCACGTCACGCACTGTCCACCGCAAGCGACTGCCCTGAAACTCGCGATCTGCCCAGGCCAGTGCGTGCGCCAGCCAGCGAGCGTGGGGCTCTGTGCGCCTTGAACCCTTCCCTGGGGGGAGATGTGAGTACTTGAACCTGTGTGCGGCCGGGTTCGGTTTCTCGGCGAGGGTGGATGTGTAGTTGAGGGCCCTGTTGACATCGCGTGCAAGCTGGGAATCTGCGCGGACGTCATGCTTGGTGCGATACGACTCGCCGAGGCCAGACCAGGGGCGGCCGGGGGCGGCTTGGGTTCGGATATCAGCGAGGCTGTAGCCGCGGAGAACGGCGTTGAGCACGACCGACATGCGGGCTTCGGATGGGGTGTCCCATGTTCCAGGGACCAGGTGGCCGGTGGCTGCGAACTTAGCGACGCCGGGTGGTAGGGGTTTGATAAATCGAACGTGTTCGGGAAGACGACGGTCGTCACCGATGCCGATGGATGCTGGCTCGGCGGGCGAGGGACGGTTATGGGCGGGCTCGGTGGGGAGGGCGCCCAGAGCGGCGTACAGGGCGGGAAGCAGGCCCGGGTCGCTGCGCTCGGTGAGCGCGTTTACGGCCTCGACTAGGGGGCCGTCGAGGGCGCGATAGCCGCCGCCGGCGCATGGGGTGCCGGGCACGGAGATACATCCGTCAGACGGGTTTTGGGTGGGCTTGGGGTCCAGGCTGGGCAGCCTGGCCTTGAGCTGGCGCATCAGGGGCTGGATCTCATCGAAGCTCGCGGTGGTACCGATGGCCAGCGGTACCAGGATGTGGCGGCCGCCGTTGGTGGACCGGTCGGTGATGACCCGCGCTCCGCAGGCGCTGAGCCAGGCCAGAGCCTGGCTGAAATCGGCGTCGACCTGGGCGGTGCCGTGCGGTTTGGTATCGAAATCGAGGGCTAGCAGGGTGGTGCGCCGGTTGGTCGTATACAGGTAGACCGCTGACATCAGCGTCGGAAGCTTGTCGCTGATACGGCGTGTTTTGCGGTACTCCTTGGTGTCGGGATCGAACACCTTCACGCGGTCGCGACCGGGCTGGGACAGCCGCCGCGCGAGGGCCTTCCACACCGCGGCCGGTGCGGCCGGCGCGGCTGGAGCGCAGGTGGCGGCCGTCACCGGATGTCCGCCGGCCCGGCCTGCGCACCAGCAGGTGCGGTCGTTGACCGAACCGTGACAAGCAGTGCGCGTGTCGTCCTGTTGTGGCTCACCAGGGTGTCCTCTATCCTGGGGCCAGCCCTTGTGGCTGGTCCCAAAAGATCGGTGTCGGAAAATTCGGTTTTACGGGCCAGTGATCAGAAGTTGCAGCTTCTGGCTCACACCTCGGATGTCCCCGCCTCGGCGGGGATTTTCCGTTTTAGGCCCCTGTCGCGTCCGCGGTCTCTGGGTTGGGACGCTGGTGCGCTCGGCGCAATGTGCCTCCTGATGCTGGTGGTAATTGTGGTGGTCCCGAGTGTGACACGGCGCTCCCGGTATATCCGGGCAGACACGCTGGTCACATTTGGTTGGTAACGAGGTGGGCAAGAGTCCGCTCCAACCCTGGGCGCATCGCCCGTTGAGCCAACGTTGAGGGTGGGCATTGGCCTGCGGTCACCGAGACGGACACGCGCCACCTCCAAGTGCTGATGCGTTAGCTCTTGCGTCATCAAGTGCGAATGGTACACACTGTGAGCAATCGGTAAACAACAATGACGACGCGTCGTGATTATGCGGAGGGGGTACTGGCAGATGAGCCAGCCAATCTCGATCGAGACCGACACTGCTGCCGCAGAGGCCCACGCCTGGCGGACCTACGCTCAGGAGCTGGAGAACTATGGCAAGGACCACGCGATGCCGATCGACGAGCTGCACGCCGCCGTCGGCGACCGCTACGGCGCCTACGTCGCGGCAAAGAGCAGCGAGTACGCCGCGCGCGAGGCGGCCTATGCCCGTGCTGCCGCCGAGGCTCGCGCTCACGCCGACAAACTCGATAGCACGCGCCGGACGTTCCAAGACACCGATGACGACTCGGCGGCTCGCATCCGCAACGTCCTCGACGAAGCGTCTACCCGCCAAATCAACGCCATCGTCGGCGACGACGGCGTGTAGTGTCGGACAATGGACTTCAGGGTCGATACCGACGGCCTGAGGGCCGACGGTGCCGGCTTGGCCAATTCGACGGGATCAGCCCCGCCGACCGCTCCACACTGCGCACCACCGACGAATGATCCAGTTTCGGCCTCAGTCGCGGCCCGTCTGGCTCAGCAGTCGCAGGCACTGTGGGCGTTGATGGAACACGCTGGCCAGCAGCGGCACGCGGGTGGAGTCAGCGTTGCCGCAGTCGCGAATTACCTTGGCCTAGTTGATGACGGCAATGCGGCGATGATCGCCGGCGTGCCCTCCGGATCGATCGCGGCGCCCTCTACGCCCGGATTGCCGAGCGGGGGAGCGGTGAGTGCACCACCCCCGCCGGTAATACCGCCAGTGCCCGCGATGCCCTCGCCACCACCGCTCAGCGGCGAGCAGGTCTCGATGATGGTGCATTCCGGTCCCGGCCCGGACAGTCTGCGGGCCTTCGCCGAGCAGTGGCGGACCGCAGCGAGCCAGATTCTCAGCGTTGCCGAGCAGACTCGCAGCCACGGCAACGGTGTCGAGCAGAATTGGCACGACGGCGAGCAGCAAGCCGCGAAAAACATACTCGCGCACGCGGACTGGCTTGAGTCGAGTCTGCATGCCAAGGCGCTTAAGCTCGCTGATGCCGCTGACGAGGCGGCGGGCCACGCGGACACCGTCATCCAGAACACGGCCACCCCGCAGGAGTTCCAGGACGTTCGGCAGCGCCTGAATACGGCTTTGGCGAATTACCGGGCTAGTGGCGGACTTAACGCCAGCCAGGTTCTCGCCGTGAGCCAGGAGTTGCAGACTAAGCAGAGCACCGCCGTTGTCGGATTCCAGTCCTACGCTGCCTCGGCGCCGGTGGCTGCCAACGGCGCGGGCACCCCGCCCGAGCCGGCTCCTGCGATCCTTCGCGGCGCCCAGGATTCTGGTCCGAACCAACCGAAGAAGCAATCCGACGAACCATCCCGCCACGGCGGGGGCGACGGCAAGGGCGATAGCGGCTCCGGCGAAGAAACCGACGCTGGGTCGGGCACAGACAAGGACTCGACCGCCGACGGTGGGGGACGCCCCCCACGCAGTGCCGCAGCAACACCGACGATGGGCGCAGCCACCCAGCAGGGGATGGAGTCATCGGCGCCCGGGATGGTCTCAGAGATTGCCGGGCAAATGTTCGGGACGGGCGCAGGCACCGTCAGCAGGCTCGCCGGAGGCCTCGGCGGACCAGGCTCACCGCTGTCAGCGCTTTCGAGCTTGTCGTCACTGCCCGGCATGGGCGGGATGCCCGAGATGAGTCCGCCGGAGATGCCCTCGGGCGGTGACGGTGGCGGCGGCGATACCCCGACCGATTACGGCGACACCGGTGACTACGGCACCGGTGGTACGTCTCCAGCTGGCCTGGATGCGGGCATGGGCGGCGGTGGCGGCATGGGCTCGGCCCCAGCAGCAGTCGCCGGTTCGCCGATGGGATCGGGCGTGACGGCCGGTGCGGTCCCGGCCGGACCGACTGGCGGGGGTGGCCCGGCCGGTGGCGGCGGGGGCATGTTCGGCTCGCCGATGATGGGCGGGATGGGACAGGGCAACAACGACGAAGGCCGCAAGGCCACAGAACGGCGGCGGGTCGTACACCGGCCGATGCCCAACACCGAAGCGGTGTTTGGGGAGGTAGAGCGGCGGCGGGCACGACGGTCCGCCCCACGGAAGGAGGAGTCGTGACGAGTGCTCTGGAAGCTGCGGGGCAGCCGGCCGGTGACGATTACGCCCGGCGGGTCTCAGCGGCCCTGGATGCGATGATCGAGTCGGTCTTCGACTGGGAGGCCAAGGTCGACGCGTTCACCGCGACCGGCAGTGACGACGACGATATCGCGGTGACCCATGACTCGCGGGGGCGGATGATCGAGCTGTCGATTCGGCCGGGCTTGCAGGAGGAGCTGACGGCGGGCGAGCTGGAAGACGCCGTCAACGATGAGATCGCCCGCAATGCCCAGCGGGCCGCCGATGGCCTGGCCGCGCTGGCCAACGAGTTCTTCGGCCAGTTCACCGACATTCCTGAGGAGATGGCCAAGCACGAGACCGCTGAGGAGTTCTCTGCGGCGCTCAACGGTGCCCGGCAGCAGCGCCAGCGAAATTAGCCCGCTGAAATGTCCGCGATAGCGGATAGACTTCTTGCTAGCAAAAAGGTAGGTGACCACCATGACGATCCGTGAGATCAGCATTCCTGACCTGGCGCAGGCGACCGCGGGCTGGGCCGGTGAGGTTCCCACCCAAGGCGACGTCCCACCGGCGCCTACGGCCGGGGTGGACCCCATCTCCGCAGCAGTCATGACGACGACCGGGCTGTGGCCGGCCACGCACGAAGCCTTCGCCGCACGGCGAGGCGCTGACGCCGGGAAGCTCGCCGGTGCCAACGGTGCCACCTCAGCGATCCTGGGCAGCACCGACAGCGATAATGCCGCGATCATTGCGGCCAGTGGACTGGAGGCATGACCGTGACTCAGACCCACCCACACCCGGCCTACATGGCACCGGGAGCGACTCAGCTGGGCTACGCACCACAGCAGCCCATGCCTGGCATAGGCGGACCTCCTCCCATGCCCCCGCTCATGGCCCCGCCGCCCCGGCACGCCGAGTCTGGTTCTCGACGCGGCTGGATCGCTGGCGGCATCACCGCGGCGGCAGTGATTGCCTTCGGCGCAGGCGCGCTCGGCGTCCTGGTCGGCACCCACTTGGCCGACACCCCGAACAGCCCCACCGCATCTGGGTCGGTGGCCACCAGCGCGACCGCCGCGCAGATCAAGGATCAGACTGTTGACCTGTGCACTCGCTTCGCAGCGGGCTACAGGGCAATGCCCTCCCCTCAGAACAACGGCTTCGATGTTGTCCCGATTGCGAATTACGTCGCGGACGCTCTACGTGACAACCCATCGGCAGATTCAGACATTCGCGCCGCCGTCGAAGCCAGTTTGGCTGGGCTCCGCACGCATGTCGCTGACTCAAGCCATGAGCCGTCGGCGGGCGCGATCCAAATGCCCCAGGAATGGTCAGTCGAGCGCGCCAATGATGCCGATCGGCGCGCGTGGAGCCTGTGCAGAGCATACGAGGGCTGAGTGAATGCAATCCGATGTCGGGAGCGGTGGTGAGGCGGCTGGAGCTGCGGCGTCTGCGTTGACGAGTTCAGCGACTCACATGGGACAGCAGCTCTACCGCGGGGCACTGCGTGCAGCGACGTCGGCCAGCAAGAGCAGCGCTCCTCTCGCAGAAGCCGGAGATGGCCCGTTCGCCCAAGCGATCAAGGCCGGGCGGCGACCACCGGACTCGCTGGTCCAGCACCTCGATGATTGGGAGGCCTTCCACAACGGCCAATCCGCTGACCTCGCAGCTGCCATCGACAAATCGCAGGATCACTACCGGCCGCGATTCGAACAGGCCCTCAAGGGCGCAGCAGGCGAGGCACTGCTGGCACAGCATGACGAGAACGTGCGGCTGTGGAGTCGGCACCAGAGTCGGCATCAAACTGCGGCCACCGCCTCGTATCAGGCATCGGCGCAGGTGCAGGACGTGCAGGCGCAGATCGACGACCTCGCCCACGCTGGCGAGCAAGAGTTCAATGCCGCCGTCAAGCAACGCGACTCCGCGCGGGCACTGTCCGTGTGGCAGACCTACAGCAGTCAGGCCGACGCCGTCGTAGCGAAAGCCGCTCCCACGATCACCAGCACGGTCCAGGGGGCTGGCTTCACCATTCCCATGGATGCACCGATCGACAAGCATGGTCCGAGCGAGAAAGACGACAGCAAGCAGTCGAGGGAGCAAAACGGGAAAGGCGAGGACTCTACAAAGGGTCCCGGGAACAACAGCGACGGCGGCGACGCTAAGCAGGGCGGCGACGCCAAGTCCGCTGGGAACAGCAGCGACAGCGGCGACGGTATGCAGAGCGGCGACGCCAAGCCCACCGGAAACAGCAGCGGC
>CAZGGK010000005.1:24674-129372 GCA_964525125.1 uncultured Mycobacterium sp. | reverse complement strand
TGACCGGCAGCGGCCCATAGCCCGGCGACAACCCACACGCCGGTCACGGCCAGCCGGCACTGATCGTGCATGCACCGCTCGGCGCGGACGTGCCAGCTACTATGACATGGGTGTCGGATGGCGAAGGAGCCAAACCAGGGCGGCGACGTAGGCGCCGTCGTTCTCGACACCCCTCGAATCCGCCCGCAATCCCCGTCGATGGCACCTCGGGTCAGGACGGAACGCCCGTCGCCCCGATACCGGGCAAGGCCCGGTCGCGCTGGCATCATCCCGCAAGACGCGGCCCCGACCGGCTGCGCACCGTGCACGAAACCTCCGCCGGCGGCCTGGTTATCGACGGTCTCGACGGGCCGCGGGAGGAACAGGTCGCCGCGCTCATCGGGCGGATGGACCGGCGTGGTCGAATGCTGTGGTCGCTGCCGAAGGGCCACATCGAGATCGGCGAGACCGCCGAGCAAACCGCGGTCCGCGAGGTCGCCGAGGAAACCGGTGTCCGGGGCAGCGTGCTGGCTGCACTGGGCAGCATCGACTATTGGTTCGTCACCGAGGGCCGTCGGGTGCACAAGACCGTGCACCATTATCTGATGCGGTTTGCCAGCGGTGAGTTGTCCGACCATGACGTGGAGGTCACCGAGGTGGCCTGGGTGCCGATTCGCGAGCTTCCGTCAAGGCTGGCCTATGCCGACGAGCGTCGACTGGCCCGGGTGGCTGATGAGTTGATCGACATGCTGCAAACCGGCGGTCCCGGCGCGTTGCCGCCGCTGCCGGCAACCGCACCGTGGCGGCGACCGCAGACGCATTCCCGCACCCGCAACCAGCGGTCCGACGGCCACGCACCCGACCGGAAGAACGGTCGCGGGCAGCAGCTGTGACCGGGTTGAGGCTCCGGCGGGCCCACCGGCGGAAGATCGTGCTGTGTCTGGCGGCCGCTGGCCTGATGACGATGCCGGTAACCGCGTTGAACCTGCCCGCCGCCCCGGGCGAACCCGACACGGCAGCTTTTGTCCAGGTCCGGATCGATCACGTCACTCCGGAGGTGATGACCACCAGCAGCGATCCGCTGGTGACGATCACCGGCACGGTCACCAACGTCGGCGACCGGCCGGTCCGAGACGTCATGGTGCGCCTTGAGCAGGCCGCCGCGGTCGCCTCATCCGCCGGCTTGCGCACCAACCTCGATGGCGCCGACGATCAATACTGGCCGGTGGCCCCCTTCGTCACCGTCGCAGCCGAGTTGGGCCGCGGCCAGGACGCCCACTTCACGGTGGCGGCACCGGTGCACACAGCCCGGCAGCCGGCACTGGAGATCGAACGCCCCGGGGTTTACCCGGTTCTGGTCAACGTCAACGGCACCCCCGACTACGGGGCGCCGGCCCGCCTCGATGACGCCCGCTTCCTGCTCCCGGTGACGGGCGTACCCAAGACCGCCGACGAGAGTTCCAGAGCCGGCGCCGACGCGTTCGGCGCCGTCGTCGCACCCGACACCTCCAATCCGGTGCAGGTCACCATGCTGTGGCCGTTGGCCGATCGGCCACGGCTGACCCCGGGGGTGCCCGGCGGCACGCTTCCGGTCCGGCTGATCGACGACGAGCTTGCCGGTTCGCTGGGTCCGGGCGGCCGGCTGGACGCGCTGCTGTCGTCGGTCGAGTTCGCCACCACCGAGGCCGTCGATCCCGGCGGCGTTGTCGCCCGGTCACTGTGTCTGGCCGTCGACCCTGATCTGCTGGTCACCGTCAACGCCATGGGCGGCGGCTACGTCGTCGCCGACTCACCGGATACCAGCGCGGTGCATCCGGGCACCGGCCAGTCCGCGGCGACGGCGTGGCTGAACCGGCTGCGCGGATTGGCGCACCGGATGTGTGTCGCGCCGCTGCCGTACGCGCAAGCCGATCTCGGCGCTCTGCAGCAGGTCGGGGACCCCGGCCTGACCGCGATCGCGGTGACCGCCCCAGCCGGCATAGTCGACCGGATCCTCGGGGTCACCTCCACCCGGGGCGCCGTTCTGCTGGCCGACGGCACGTTGACCGGCGACGCGGTGGACCTGCTCAGTACCCAGCGCGACCTGGTGGCGGTCGCTGCCGGTGACTGCTCCGCCCGGGCGTCCGCCACCGGCGCGTCGGCCACCACCGATGCCACTCCGCGCCGGCTCTCCGCGCAGTTGGTGCTCGCCCCGTTCGACCCGGCCGTGGGCGCGGCGTTGACCGCGGTCGGCGACGATCCGGCGGCTCCCACCTATCTGGATCCCTCGCTCGCCGTACGGCCGCAGCGCGATTCGGTCATCGCGCGTCGCCAGGACGCGCTCGGCTCGATGCTGTGGCGGGCACTGGAGCCGGGTGTCGAACCGCGCAGCGAGATTCTGCTGCCGCCGAGCTACTGGAGCCCCCGGTTCGACGATGCGCAGGCCATCTTGTCCACGCTGGCCATCGCGATCCGATCCGGCCTGGCGGTGCCGCAGCCGCTCCCGCAGCTGATCACCGCCGCCCGCATGGCCACTCGCTCGGCCGCCGTGGCGCCGTTGCGTCCACCGGCCGACACCACTGGACGGGGTCGCTTCGACACCGACGTCGTCGCCGCCGTCGCCGGCCAGTCCAGGCGGTTGTGGGGGTTGACGGCGGCGCTGGTCACCGATGCCCGCACCGGATTGACCGGCGAGCAATACACCGCCCCGCTGCGGGAGGACATGCTGCGGGCCCTCACTCAAACCGAGCCGCCCGAGGTGCGCAACGGGTTGGCGGTTGGTCGGCTCGGGATCGTCGGGGCAACCATCGACAACCTGTTCGGTGCGGTGACCATAGTCAACCCGGCCGGTTCCTACACCCTGGCCACCGAGCACAGTCCGCTGCCGTTGGCGCTCCGCAACGATCTCGCGGTGCCGATCCGGGTCCGGCTGCAGGTCGACGCACCACCCGGGATGACGGTCACCGATATGGGCGAGATCGAGTTGCCCCCGGGATATCTGCCGCTGCTGGTGCCGGTCGAGGTGCATTTCAACCAGCGGGTCGCCGTCGACGTGGCGCTGCGCACCCCCGACGGTCTGCCGCTGGGTGAATCGGCGCGGCTGTCGGTGCACTCCAACGCCTACGGCATGGTGCTGTTCGTGATCACGATGACCGCGGCCGCCGTGCTGGCGGTGCTGACCGGGCGTCGGCTCTGGCACCGGTTCCGGGGCCAACCCGATCGCGCCGACCTGGACCGGCCCGAGACGACGGCACCGCCGGCATGAGCACACCCGCCCGCCCGCAGCCGCAACAGGTCGCACCCGCCGCTCGGCCCGAACTCACCGACGCCGCGGTGGTGTCCCGGTCGTGGGGCATGGCAGCCGCAACACTGGTCAGCCGGATCACCGGTTTCATTCGGGTCGTGTTGCTGGCCGCCATCCTCGGTGCGGCACTGTCCAGCGCCTTCTCAGTCGCCAACCAGTTGCCGAACCTGATCGCCGCACTGGTGCTGGAGGCGACGTTCACCGCGATCTTCGTGCCGGTGCTGGCCCGCGCCGAGCGCGACGACCCCGACCACGGCGCGGCGTTCATCCGGCGACTGGTCACGCTGGCCACCGTGCTGCTGTTGATCACCACCACTCTCTCGGTGGTGACCACCCCCACACTGGTCAGCTTGATGCTCGGTGCCGACCCCGAAGTCAACGAGCCACTCACCACCGCATTCGCCTACCTGCTGATGCCGCAGGTGCTCTTCTACGGCCTGTCGTCGGTGTTCATGGCGATCCTGAACACCCGCAACATGTTCGGTGCGCCGGCGTGGGCTCCGGTGGTCAACAACATGGTGGCGATCGTCAGCCTGGGGCTGTATCTGGCGGTGCCCGGTGAACTGTCGGTGGACCCGGTGCGGATGGGCAACGCCAAGCTGCTGGTGCTGGCGATCGGCACCACGCTGGGCGTGGTGGCGCAGGCCGCGGTGCTGCTGGTGGCGATCCGCCGCCAGCACATCAGCCTGCGGCCGCTGTGGGGAATCGATGCCCGCATCAAACGATTCGGCGCGATGGCCGCCGCGATGATGCTCTACGTCCTGATCAGCCAGGTCGGGTATGTGGTCGCCAACCAGATCGCCAGCGAAGCAGCCGCATCCGGCCCAGCCATCTACAACTACGCCTGGCTGGTCCTGATGCTGCCGTTCGGCATGATCGGGGTGACGGTGCTGACCGTGGTGATGCCAAGGCTGAGCCGCAACGCCGCCGCCGACGACACCCCGGCCGTGCTCGACGATCTGTCGCTGGCAACCCGGTTGACCATGATCACCCTGATCCCGATCGTGACGCTGATGACCGTGGGCGGCCCCGCGATCGGCAGTGCGCTGTTCGCCTACGGCAACTTCGGGGCGGTCGACGCCGGCTACCTGGGCGCGGCAATCGCCCTCTCGGCCTTCACGCTGATCCCGTACGCCCTGGTGCTGTTGCAGCTGCGGGTTTTCTACGCGCGCGAACAACCCTGGACACCGATCTTGATCGTCGTCATCATCACCGCTGTCAAAATCGGCGGCTCGCTGCTGGCGCCGCACCTCACCGATACACCCGACCTGGTCGCCGGTTACCTGGGCCTGGCCAACGGGGTCGGATTCCTGTTCGGTGCGATCGCCGGCCACTACCTGCTCCGCCGCACCTTGAAGCCGCCCGGCGGCCACCTCATCGGCACTGAGGCGACCCGCACCGTGCTGGTCACGATCACCGCGTCGCTGCTGGCCGGGCTGATCGGGCAGCTGTTGGATCGGTTCGCGGGGTTGGCGGTGCTGACCGACCACGGTGGCGCCGGCTCACTGCTGCGGCTGCTGATCCTTGCGCTGGTCATGCTGCCGATCGTGGCTGCGGTGCTGGTGCGCGCCCGGGTACCCGAGGCACAGGCGGCGGTGGCGGTCGTACGCCGTAGGCTGCACACCGAAAGCGGCACCACCACCAACCAGCGGCCCGACCGGCCGGGTGTCCCGTACGCTGAGCACGGCAATTCGTTCCCGCCGGGACGGCAGGCGGTTGCGGAACCCCTCCGCAGCGATCCTCCGCGGCACCCCGCCGGAGGCCGGACATGGAAAGGCTCGGAGGTGACCGACAACCCTTCGGACGGCCCCGCATCCCGTTCATCCGGCCTGGGTGCACCGCCCGGATCGCCCCGGCCGGTCGCCGACGAATTCCAGCCCGATGTCTCCGCGGCCCCGCCGCGATCCCTCGACACGCCGCGCCAGGCCCCGTCGAGCCCACCGGCAGCGTCGACCCCACCGGCAGCGTCGACGGCACCGGCGGCCGATGACAACGGACTGCTGCCCGGTGCCAGCGTCGCCGGCGGACGCTATCGGCTGCTGGTCTCCCACGGTGGCACCCCCGTCCTACGGTTTTGGCAGGCGCTGGACACCGCGCTGGACCGCCAGGTGGCGCTGACCTTCGTCGACCCGGACCGCACCCTGCCCGACGGAGAGTTGCACGAGATCCTGACTGCCACCATGCGACTCAGCCGGATCGACCTGCCCGGCATCGCCCGAGTGCTCGACGTCGTCCGCGGCGGCACCGGCGGCCTGGTGATTTCGGAATGGGTGCGGGGCGGGTCGCTGCAGGAGGTGGCGAGCACCGCACCGTCCCCGCTGGGCGCCGCTCGTGCCATCAGATCGTTGGCCGCTGCCGCGGAGGCCGCCCACCAGGCAGGTGTCACGCTGTCGATCGACCATCCCAGCCGGCTGCGGGTCAGCATCGACGGCAACGTGGCGCTGGCCTTTCCGGCGAGTCTGCCCAGCGTCAACCCGGCAGACGACATCCGCGGGATCGGCGCCGCTTTGTACGCCCTGCTGGTCAACCGCTGGCCGCTGCCCGACCCCGGTGCCGACTGCGGGATGGCCGCTGCCGAACGGGATTCGGCCGGCCGGCCGGTCAGTCCGGACGTCGTCGACCCCGACATCCCGTTTCAGATCGCTGCCGCAGCCATTCACTCCGTCCAGGCCGACGGTGGAATACGCAGTGCATCAACACTTCTCAACCTGCTACAGCAGGCAACGGCGGTTGCCGAACGGACCGATCTGATCGGGCCGCTCGATGAAGCCCCGCCTCCGGGCCGAGCCGTGACGTCGAGCGATGAGGAGACGCGGGCGCGACGGCGGCGCGGTGTGCTGATCGGGATCGGTACCGGCGGCGTCGTGCTCCTGGTGGCGCTGATAGCGCTGGTGACCCTGTTGAACCGGATCTTCGGCGATGTCGGCGGCTTCGACAAGACCGAACTCGGTCTCAACAGCCCATCGGCGACGTCAACACCGGACGGATCCGCCGCAGCGGGCAGCGCCGTAAAACCCGTTCGGGCGACAGTGTTCTCACCGGGCAACGATGCCGACAACCCGCAGGATGCCGGGCTGGCGATCGACGGGAACCCGGCCACCTTCTGGCCTACCGACACTTACCACGACCCCGTCCCTTTTCCGAACTTCAAGAGCGGCGTCGGCCTGCTGTTGCAGCTGCCCAAACCGACCGTGGTCGGCACCGTCACCGTCACCGTTCCCAGCACCGGTACCCGTGTCGAACTCCGTTCGTCGTCGACCTCGGACCCGGCCAGGCTGGAAGACACCACGGTGCTGACCCAGCCGAAACTGCTCCAGCCCGGCCCCAACCGGATCACCGTCGACGCCTCGACGGCGACCTCGAACCTGTTGGTGTGGATCTCCACAATGGGCACCCTGAACGGCGAAAACCGCACGGAGATCTCCGAAATCACCATCCAGGCCGCGGGGTAGCACCTAACTCGGGTGAAGTGCCGGACCGCAGCCGATTGGTTAGTGTCCGGCCATGGAGCCCGAGCACCCCGGTCCGTACCGGCGCAGTGACGCGGAGTTGCTGGCCGCTCACGTCGCCGGCGACCGCTACGCGTTTGCAGAACTGTTCCATCGCCACCACCGGAAGCTGCGCCGGCTCGCAGCCCGGACCAGCCGCTGCCCCGAAGACGCCGCCGACGCCCTGCAGGATGCGATGCTGGCCGCGCACCGTAGCGCCGGTTCGTTTCGCCGGGATGCGGCGGTGAGCAGCTGGCTGCACCGCATTGTGCTCAACGCCTGCCTGGATCGACTGCGCCGCAACCATGCCCAGCCGGCGGCCGCGCTGGATGAGAACTTCTGCCCGATTGCCGACCGCACCGCCCAGGTGGAGACCGCGATCGTGGTGCGGCATGCCCTGATGCGGTTACCCGCCGTGCAGCGCGCCGCCGTGGTTGCCGTCGACATGCAGGGCCTCTCGATCGCCGAGACCGCGCGCAGCCTGGGGGTGCCCGAGGGCACCGTCAAGAGCCGCTGCGCCCGCGGCCGAGCCCGGCTGGCCGGGATGCTCTGCGAGCTCCGGGTGGACATCGCCGCTTGAGGACCCGATCCGGGTTGGCACACTGATCCCGATGGATGCCAGCGACGACGAATCGATGGACCGCGACCGCGGACAGCTCGGCCCGGTCCCGGCAGAGCCGCCCGGTGGGCCCGCCCATGCGGTCCGCCCGCTGGCCCGGCCGAGCCGGCTCGCCGCGGCCGCCGGGATCGCCGCTACCTTGATCGCCATTGGCGTGGGCACGGCCGGCCTGGTCAAGGCGCCCCAGCCGGCGCCGCATGCCGGGCCGACCCTGCGGCCGATCACAGTGAGTTCGGCACCCGCCGCATCGATCCCACTGTCGGTGCCCGAGCTGTTCGACTTGCTGAGGCGGCCATCTGACTTCGGGGCACTGAGCGATCCGCAGCGCCGTGTCTCCTGCCTCACCGGCCTGGGCTATCCGGCCTCCACCCGCGTCCTGGGAGCACGTCCGATCGAGGTCAACGGCCATTCCGGGGTGCTCCTGGTGCTGCCCGGTGACCAGGCCGACGCCGTGGTCGCCCTGGCGGTGGCACCCAACTGCAGTTCGGCCTACACCGGCCTTCTTGCCGACACGACCGTCCGCCGCCCGTAACAGCCGGAACACTCCGGCCTAGGCTGACGTTCGTAGCCGCTGTAGAACTCCCGACCGGAAGGCACTCCATGACCGCCGCACCGACCATCCACGATGTGATCATCATCGGTTCCGGGCCGGCCGGGTACACGGCCGCCATCTATGCCGCGCGGGCACAGTTGGCACCGGTGGTCTTCGAGGGAACCGCGTTCGGCGGCGCGCTGATGACCACCACCGAGGTGGAGAATTTCCCCGGCTTCCGCAACGGCATCAACGGGCCGGACCTGATGGACGAGATGCGCGAGCAGGCCCTGCGCTTCGGTGCCGACCTGCGCATGGAAGATGTCGAGTCGGTTGCGCTGACCGAGCCGGTCAAATCGGTTACCACCGCCGACGGCGAAACCCATCGGTCCCGGGCGGTGATCCTGGCCATGGGCGCCGCTGCACGGTATCTGCACGTTCCGGGCGAGCAGGAACTTTTGGGCCGCGGGGTCAGTTCGTGCGCCACCTGTGACGGCTTCTTCTTCCGGGACCAGGACATCGCCGTGATCGGCGGCGGCGACTCGGCGATGGAGGAGGCCACCTTCTTGACCCGCTTCGCCCGTAGCGTCACCCTCGTGCACCGCCGCGAGGAGTTCCGGGCGTCCAAGATCATGCTGAACCGGGCTCGCGCCAACGAAAAAATCCGGTTCCTCACCAACCACGTCCCGGTTGCCGTCGAGGGCGACACCACCGTTACCGGGCTGCAACTGCAGAACACCCGCACCGGCGAAACCACCACCCTGCCGATGACCGGCGTCTTCGTCGCGATCGGCCACGATCCCCGCTCGGAATTGGTGCGCGATACGGTCGAGGTCGACCCGGACGGCTACGTCGTGGTGCGGCAACCCACCACCCGCACCTCGGTCGAAGGCGTTTTCGCGGCCGGCGACCTGGTGGACCGGACTTACCGGCAGGCGGTGACCGCGGCGGGCACCGGTTGCGCCGCGGCCATCGACGCCGAGCGCTGGCTGGCCGACGCCGCCGGTGCCGATATCACCACCGACACCCTGATCGGAGCACCTCGATGACCGACACCGGAGCAGCGCTGACCGTCACCGACACCTCGTTCGCGGCCGACGTGCTCGCCAGCGCCAAGCCCGTCCTCGTCGACTTCTGGGCCACCTGGTGCGGTCCGTGCCGGATGGTGGCGCCCGTGCTCGAGGAGATCGCCGCCGAACAGGCCGGCCGGCTCACCGTTGCCAAACTCGACGTGGACGCCAACCCGGAGACCGCACGCGATTTCGACGTCGTCTCCATCCCTACGCTGATCTTGTTCGACCGCGGGAAACCGGTCAGGCGAATCGTCGGCGCCAAGGGCAAAGCCGCCTTGCTCCGGGAACTCTCCGACGTGGTTCCCGGTCTCGGCTAGCCGCTACCGCCGGGGGTTTTCGTCAAAAGCACCAGCGATCTGAGACAATGCTGGCTAGCCTGCTGGCAATCGCCAGTGGTCGTTTTCGCTGCTGGCAACCGTGACCGGAGGGTCTAGCCTATGTCGAGTCGGCATCGCGGTGCGCACGACGCACTACGGTGCGGTGACCGCGACGGCGCTGTCGTCGAGATCCGCGACACATTGGTGACCCTCGGGCTGCTGGCCGGCGCCGATGCGGATCTGACCACCGGCAGGCACCTGGCCGCCGACGTGTTCGACGCCGAACTCGACCAGGCGGTGCGGGCCTTCCAGCAACACCGCGGACTGCTCGTCGACGGAATCGTCGGCGAAGCCACCTATCGCGCGCTGAAGGAGGCGTCGTATCGGCTTGGCGCCCGCATCCTTAACCACCAGTTCGGCGCGCCGATGTACGGCGACGACGTAGCCACCCTGCAGGCTCGGTTGCAGGACCTCGGTTTCTACACCGGCCTGGTTGACGGTTTCTTCGGTCTGCAGACCCACAATGCGCTGATGTCCTATCAGCGTGAATACGGGCTTTACGCCGACGGTATCTGCGGCCCGGAAACCTTGCGCTCGTTGAATTTTCTGGCATCGCGGGTGAGTGGCGGTTCACCGCATGCGATTCGCGAAGAAGAGCTGGTGCGGCGTTCCGGGCCGCGGCTGTCGGGGAAGCGAATCGTCATCGATCCCGGTCGCGGCGGCGGCGACCACGGGCTGATCACCCAGGGCGACAACGGGCCCATCAGCGAGGCGGATGTGTTGTGGGACTTGGCTAGTCGGTTGGAGGGCCGCATGGCCGCGATCGGCATGGAGACATTCCTGTCCAGGCCCAGTGGCGCCAACCCGTCCGATTCCGAACGTGCCGGCATCGCCAACGCTGTCGGAGCGGACCTGATGATCAGCCTGCGCTGCGCCACCCACGCCAGCCCGGCCGCTAACGGCGTGGCTTCCTTCCACTTCGGAAACTCCCATGGTTCCGTCTCGACCATCGGCCGCAATCTGGCTGACTTCATTCAGCGGGAAGTGGTGGCGCGCACCGGCTTACGTGATTGCCGCACACACGGGCGGACCTGGGATCTGCTGCGGTTGACCCGGATGCCCACCGTTCAGGTTGACGTCGGCTACATCACCAACCCCCGGGATCGCACCATGCTGGTTTCGGCCCAGACTCGGGACGCCATCGCCGAAGGCATTCTGGCCGCCGTGAAGCGGCTCTATCTGCTCGGCAAAAACGACCGGCCGACTGGGACATTCACCTTCGCCGAACTTCTGGCCCACGAGATGTCGGTGGAGCGGGCCAGCCGGCTCGGCGGTTCCTAGCCGCGCTCCCCCGCAACGTCATCTGCGGGCTGCCCAGCCCGAGCGGTTGCCACCGACGCGCCGCTACCAACCGGCTGCTGCAGCCGGGCGCTTTCCAGCAAGCGCTCCAGCGCCGCCTCCACTTCGGCCTTCCAGCCCAGGCCTTTGTCCAACTCCAGCCGCAGCCGCGGGAAATACCGGTGCGGCGCCACCACCGTGAACCCGACGCCGGCCAGGAATTCGGCGTCGATGATGCAGTGTTCGACCGAACAGTCGCCGAGCACATCGAGCACCGGCGCGATGTCAGGGTGCGCGTCCCGCGCATCCAGCAACTCACCAACCGCCGATGTGCGCCCGAACGCCTCCAGCGCCCGGACCCCGCGGCGGACCAGCTCACCGACCACCCTGCCGATCAGATCTCGGGGCAGCCCCTCCGCCAGCGGCCCGGGCTCCACGCCCATCGATGTGAGTAGCACCGCATCGGCAGACACCGGGCCGGTTGGAAACCGGGCGGCCCGCGGCACCGCTCGTGGCGGCGCATAAAGCACATAACCCAGGCACGGGGCATCGTCGGCGCTGCGAAGCTGACCGGGGTTCCCTGCTGCCGTTGCAACCTGCCCGCACGACCCCCACTCCAGCATCACCATCGACAGCCAGGCTTCCTTCTCGAACTCCGGATCAGCCAGCTCACGTCCTTGGCCGACGGTTGCCGGATCGACCTCCCAGTAGACGCAGCGTCGCGCATATTTGGGAAGCTGCTCGAAGCCTTCGAGCCGCAGCGGGGAAATTCGAACGGACACTAAACTCCCGGTTCAATGCGGTGCTGCCGTGCGATGCGACGCTCTCCAGGATAGGAGAATCGGCGCACTGACTGCCACCGCCTGTCCACATCCGCGTCGGTCTCGCTGATTCGGTCGAGATCTTTTGACAGCCAACCGTTTTCGGGTCGGTTGCGACATCCGGTCCGAGTGCTACGGACCGCACGGCCACGAATGGGTCGCCGCCGTGTCACAGTGACGTAACGGGCCTTGGGCATTGCACGTGTGCTCACCGGGCCGGTCAGCCGGCCGTCGCGTCCATCAGCCCGACGATGCGCTGCAGGTCGTCGACCGAGCCGAACTCCACCACGATCTTGCCCTTGCGCTTGCCCAGGCTGACGGTGACCCGGGTGTCGAAGGCCCCGGACAGCCGTTCGGCGACGTCCTGCAGGCCCGGCATCTGGATCGGCTTGCGCCGCGGTGCCGAGGGCGACCCATCGTCACCGCGGTTGGCCAGCGTGACCGCCTCCTCGGTGGCCCGCACCGACATTCCCTCGGCGATGATGCGGGCGGCCAGCTCCTCCTGCACTTCAGGTCCGCCCTCCAGCGACAGCAGCGCGCGAGCGTGCCCCGCTGACAGCACTCCGGCCGCCACCCGACGCTGCACCGCGATAGGCAGTCGCAGCAGCCGGATCATGTTCGAGATCAGCGGCCGCGACCGTCCGATCCGGGCGGCCAGCTCATCGTGGGTGACTTCGAATTCATCCAACAACTGCTGGTAGGCGGCAGCCTCTTCCAGTGGGTTCAATTGCACCCGATGGATGTTCTCCAGCAGGGCATCGCGGAGCAGGTTGCCATCGTCGGTTTCCCGGACGATCGCCGGGATGGCATCCAGGCCCGCCCGCTGAGCAGCCCGCCACCGCCGCTCCCCCATCACCAACTGGTAGCGCGGGCTGCCCGGCGCACGGTCGCCGGCGGCATCCAGCGACCGCACCACCACCGGTTGCATGAGACCGAACTCCCGGATGGAGTGCACCAGTTCGGCCAGGGATTCGTCGTCGAACACCTGGCGCGGCTGGCGCGGGTTCGGGGCGATCAACGCCGGGTCGATTTCGCGGTAGACCGCTCCTACCGCACCGGCGGTCGCCACCGCTGAGCCTCCCAGCACCACATCCGCAGCCGCGTCGCCCATGCGCGGCCCCAGTGCCGACCCCAGCGACCCGCCCGCTGCCGCGGAATCAGCGGGGCCGGTGGGGATCAGCGATGCGAGTCCGCGGCCAAGGCCGCCCTTCCTGCGTGACGGTCCACTCATCGGCGCCACTCCCATCCCTCGCTTCGCCCGGCATCGTCGGCGATGGTCCCCTGACTCATGATCTTCCCTTCGTCGCGGCTGGCCGGTCACGTTCGACGAGTTCGCGGCTGGCGTCCAGATAGCTCATCGCACCCCGCGAGCCCGGATCGTAGTCGATGATCGTCATGCTGTAACCGGGTGCCTCCGACACCTTGACGCTGCGCGGGATCACCGTGCGGAGGACCTTGTCACCGAAGTACCGGCGCACCTCCTCGGCCACTTGATCGGCCAGCTTCGTTCGCCCGTCGTACATCGTCAACAGCACCGTCGTCACCTCGAGGTGGGGGTTGAGATGAGCTTTCACCATCTCGATGTTGCGCATCAACTGCGACACGCCTTCCAGCGCGTAGTACTCGCACTGGATGGGAATCATCACCTCCGGCGCCGCCACCAGCGCATTGATCGTGAGCAGGCCGAGCGACGGTGGGCAGTCGATGAAGACGTAGTCGAAGTCGCAGTCGTCGAGCTCGGCGAGCGCGGTCCGCAGTCGGTTCTCCCGCGCGACCATGCTCACCAGTTCGATCTCGGCGCCGGCCAGATCGATGGTGGCCGGCAGGCAGAACAGCCGCTCGCTGTGCGGACTCTGTCTGATCGCGTCCCGCAACGGGATCTCCCCGATCAGCACCTCGTAGGAGGACGGGGTGCCGGACTGCCGGTCGGCGATCCCCAGGGCTGTGCTGGCATTCCCCTGGGGGTCGAGGTCGATCACCAATGTCTTGATGCCCTGGATCGCGAGCGCGGCGGCGAGATTCACCGCTGTGGTGGTCTTACCGACACCGCCTTTCTGATTGGCGACGGTGAACACCCGGCGGCGACGCGGCCGTGGCAGTCGATCGTGGGTGGTGTGCAACACCCGCATCGCGCGTTCGGCCGCGGCGCCGATCGGCGTGTCGAATTCAGTCGATGTTTCACGTGAAACATCTGCGGTCGGCGCGGCGCCCGGTGCGCCCGGAGTCGCTATCGTCGGTCGGAACCTTGCGGCCGGCCGCCGCTGCTGGATATCCGACCGCGGTACCGTTCGGCCAACAGGCGGCGGCACCGGTTCCCCCGCGCCGAACTCCTGTGTCGCCCCGTCTGGTCTTGTCATTTCGGCCTCCTCGTCGACCTCCGACTCGGCGTCCCGCCGCGCCGAGCCCGACCGGGTTCCCTTCGCACTGCGACCACGACCGTTGCGGGCGGACTCAAATAATTCACGCCACATCTCACCACCCTCATATCGTCAGCGCCTAGAGCGATCATCACACGCCGGTGCTCCTCGAGTTCCACGGGTGCGCGCTCTCCCTTCATCGCCAGCATCCGCCCGCCGGTCCGCAGCAGTGGCAGACTCCACTTGGCAAGTTTGTCCAGGCTTGCAACCGCCCGCGAGACCACCACGTCCGACCCACCCACTGCCTCGAGCACCGCGGCATCCTCCGCGCGTCCTCGCACCACCTTCACATCGAGTGCCAACTCCGCAACGATCTCACGCAAGAACTCGCTCCGTCGCAGCAACGGTTCGACCAGTGCGATGTGTAGGTCCGGTCGAGCGAGCAGCAAGGGCAGGCCCGGCAGGCCGGCACCGCTGCCGACGTCCACCACGCGTTCGCCCGGGTCGATCAATTCACCGATCGCCGCACAGTTGAGCAGGTGCCGCTCCCAGATCCGCTCCACCTCGCGGGGCCCGATAAGACCCCGTTCAACGCCCGGCCCCGCCAGCAATGCTGCGTAGCTCCGAGCGAGCGCCAGTCGGTCCCCGAAGATGCTGGCCGCTGCCGCCGGCGGCTCGGCCGCCGCTGACGCAGACCCGACATGTTTCACGTGAAACATTCCTCCGGCTCCCCCGGGACGATGCGGAGAATTACGTGGATGTGATTTGTCGTCGCTAGTCGGGCCGGACCACGACACGCCGCGCCGGTTCGGCGCCTTCGCTCTCGCTGTGGACACCGGCCACCGCAGCCACCGCGTCGTGCACGATCTTCCGTTCGAAGGGTGTCATCGGGGCCAACTCCTCCCCTGCGCCTTGCTGCAGCACCCGGCGCGCCACCTCGTCGCCCAGCGCCGTCAGTTCTTCCCGACGACGCCGACGCCAGCCGGCGACGTCGAGCATCAACCTGCTGCGCTCTCCGGTCTTCTGGTGCACGGCCAACCGGGTCAACTCCTGCAGTGCATCGAGCACTTCACCTTTGCGGCCGACCAACTTCGCCAGGTCCGCACCGCCGTCGATGCTCACCACCGCGCGACTGCCTTCGACATCCAGGTCGATGTCGCCGTCGAAGTCCAACAGATCCAAGAGTTCTTCGAGGTAGTCGCCGGCGATCTCGCCCTCCGCGACCAACCGATCCTCCAAATCGCCCGCGGCATCCGCCCCGGCCTCCGGCTCGATGGTGTCGCTCTGCTGTGTGGTGTCTGCTTCTGTCATCGCTGTCTCCCTCTTTCGCCCGCCGCCACGGCACGGGTTGCGCTGCTGTCAGTGCCGGTCGGTCACTTCTTGGGTCGGTTCGGTCGCGCACCCGGACGTGGGTTCCGCCTGGTCGTCGCCGAACCCTGCTTGCCGGTCCGGCCGGCGGTCCGCCGGTCGGGCGCTACCTCCCGACCGCGCCCGGCATTGCCCGGCGGCGATTCGGCCGCGTCATTTCCAGCGCCCGCCGCCTTGACCACCCGCTTGGGCTTGGCCCCCGGGGGTGGTGCGTTCGCCGACCGCTGCCGAAGCGCCTGCGCCTTCTTCTCCTCGTCCTCTTTGGCGATCAGCCCGAAGACGTGGTGCTGCTGGCCGAAGGTCCAGATGTTGTTGGAGAACCAGTAGAAAATGATCGCCAGCGGCAGGAACGGTCCGCCCACCACCACCCCGAGCGGAAACACATATAGCGCCAGTTTGTTCATGATCGCCGTCTGCGGGTTCGCCGCCGCCTCCGGGCTCTGGCGCGCCACCGACGCCCGGCTGTTGAAGTACGTCGCCACGCCAGCCAGGATCATCACCGGAACGCCGACCGCGATCAGCGCCGGGCGGCTGAACGCCGCGAACGCGTCCAGGCCGGTCTTCTGCACCATGGTGGCACCGAGCGGCGCACCGAACAGGTTGGCGTCCAGGAAGTTCCCGACATCCGCGGCGCTGAACACGTAGTTACCCAGTTGCCGGTTCTCTGCCGGCGACAGGCCGAGCTGACTGAAACCGGTGCCGGTCCGGTTGAACGAACGCAGCACATGGAAGAGCCCGAGGAAGACGGGGATCTGCGCGAACATCGGCAGACAGCCCAGGATCGGGTTGAAGCCGTGTTCGCGTTGCAGTTTCTGAATCTCCAGCGCCATCCGCTGACGGTCTTTGCCGTACTTCTTCTGCAGGGCCTTGATCTGCGGCTGCAACTCCTGCATCTGGCGAGTTGTGCGGATCTGGCGGACGAACGGCTTGTACAGCAGCGCCCGCAGGGTGAACACCAGGAACATCACCGACAGCGTCCAGGCGAAGAAGCTCTTGTCTCCGAGCACCTGCGCGAACGCCTTGTACCACAACCACATGATCGCCGACACCGGGTAGTAGACGATGTCGAGGCTGAACCAATTAAACAACCGACCCACTCCTGAGTTGCGTCACCGGACGGTCCTTTGCGCAGCAATCAGCGCGTTCCGGTATGGGATCCCAGCCGCCGCGATGCCACGGTCCACACTTTGCCAGCCGTACGGCCGTCAGCCAGCTTCCCCGAACCAGCCCATACTGCCCGAGCGCCTCCACCGCGTACTGACTGCAGGTCGGCATGAAACGACAACTCGGCAACCGCAGCGGCGAAATCATGTTTCGGTAAAGCTCGATCAGAAAGATCACGGCACGCACCGGAGCGGTTCGCAAGCTCCGAATCAGACGGTTGGATCTCATCGCTCCGCACTCCGATGGATGCGTTGCAATCCGGCGCGCAGCTGTCGATGCAGACATGCCGACGCCACCCCACTGCTCCCGGGCCGAGCGCGGATCACCATGTATTCCGAGGGTTCCAGCTCGTCGATGACAGACTGCGCCACATGCCTCAGCCGTCGCGCCACCCGGTGCCGTTCTACCGCCGTTCCGACCGACTTGGCGACGACCAGACCGATCAGCGGACCCGCCGCGCCATCCTCGGCCGTCTGCCGGGCGTGGATCACGATTGCGGGTTGAACCGCCCGCCGTCCGTACCGGACCGTCGCACCGAAATCAGCCGATCGCCGCATCCGGTACCGGGCCGGGAGCACCGCCGTGGTACCCGTGCTCAAGCAGTCAGCGAACGCCGGCCCTTACGGCGGCGGCCGGTCACGATCGCACGCCCCGCCCGGGTGCGCATCCGCAGGCGGAAACCGTGCACTCGCGCCCGGCGCCGGTTGTTCGGCTGGAAGGTCCGCTTGCCCTTGGCCACGGCACACTCTCCTCGTTGCGTCTTGCGTCGCTTCTCCCGGGCACATCCAAGGCCCACTGGGCCTTCTGAAGGTGACGCGCTCGGTAAGTCTCGCTAGCTTCTGCAGTCTCACTGGTAACCGGCGCGTTCTCCGGCTCAAGCCGGTCGCAGCCGTGCCGCCGACGTTCGGGCGACCTTTCGAAGGGTACTGATGCAGGTCTGCTGGGTCAAACGCCGTCCGCCGGGCCGACCGGTCGCCCTACATTTTTCACAGTTGCCACAGTTGTCACGGTGGTCGCCCCACCACGAAAAATCCTCGATTCCATGTTCCCAAAGCGGTAGTCACCCGCCCAGAAACCTGTTAGCTTCTGGCAGTGCCGTTTCATAGGTGCAACGGTGCCCGATACTGAACCGACGATGACGAAGAGGCCATCACCTCAGACGAGCTGTGCCAGCTGTCGGGACCATCCAGTCCGCCTTCAGTGGCCAACGGGTCACCCCATACCGGCGCACACCTTCTCCACACCTGTGGATAATGGTGTGGATAGTTCGTTACTGCACCGTAGCGGCCCGCTCCGACATCGAACCAGGGGGATCTGGCATTGACCGATAGCCCCGGTTCCTCTTTTGGCTCCCTATGGCAAGACGTCGTCGCCGAACTGAACGGCGAGGCCGGTAGCACCCACGGCGAGGGTTCCTCCTCGACGCTGACCCCGCAGCAAAAGGCCTGGCTGAACCTGGTCCAGCCACTGACCATCGTCGAAGGGTTCGCGCTGCTCTCGGTGCCCAGCAGTTTCGTCCAGAACGAGATCGAACGCCATCTTCGCACCCAGATCACCGACGCCCTGAGCCGTCGGTTGGGTCAAAAGGTCGAGCTCGGGGTTCGGATCGCACCCCCCGCCGAGGATGAACCACGCCCCTCCGCCGACACTCCGTCCGCCGACGCCCCCGAAGACGACGACGAGGACACCGCCGGCACCGACACCCAGTACGACTGGCCGGCGCACTTCATCGAGCGGCCCAGCGACGACACCGCTACGGCGGACGGGGCGACGCTCAACCGCCGCTACACCTTCGACACGTTCGTCATCGGTGCCTCCAACCGGTTCGCCCACGCCGCCTCGCTGGCCATCGCCGAAGCCCCGGCCCGCGCCTACAACCCGCTGTTCATCTGGGGTGAGTCCGGCCTGGGCAAGACGCACCTGCTGCACGCTGCCGGAAACTACACCCAGCGGTTGTTCCCGGGCATGCGGGTCAAGTACGTCTCCACCGAGGAGTTCACCAACGACTTCATCAACTCACTGCGCGACGACCGCAAGGTCGCCTTCAAGCGCAGTTACCGCGACATCGACGTACTCCTCGTCGACGACATCCAGTTCATCGAAGGTAAGGAAGGCATCCAAGAGGAGTTCTTCCACACCTTCAACACGCTGCACAACGCCAACAAACAGATCGTGATCTCCTCCGACCGGCCACCCAAACAGCTGGCGACCCTGGAGGACCGGCTACGCACCCGGTTCGAGTGGGGCCTTATCACCGATGTCCAGCCGCCCGATCTGGAGACCCGGATCGCCATCTTGCGCAAGAAAGCCCAGATGGAGCGGCTTGACGTACCCGATGACGTCCTCGAATTGATCGCCAGCAGCATCGAGCGCAACATCCGGGAACTCGAAGGAGCGCTGATCCGGGTCACCGCGTTCGCATCGCTGAACAAGACCCCGATCGACAAAGCGCTCGCCGAGATCGTGCTGCGAGACCTGATTGCCGACGCCAGCACCATGTACATCACCGCGGCCATCATCATGGCCGTCATCGCCGAGTACTTCGACACCACCATCGAGGAGTTACGCGGCCCCGGCAAGACCCGCTCACTGGCACAATCCCGACAGATCGCCATGTATCTGTGTCGCGAGCTCACCGACCTGTCACTGCCCAAGATCGGCCAGGCGTTCGGCCGCGACCACACCACGGTCATGTACGCCGAGCGCAAAATCCGGGCCGAGATGGCCCAGCGGCATGAGGTTTTCGACCAAGTCAAGGAACTCACCACCCGGATTCGTCAGCGCGCGAAGCGCTGAACACGCCCGGACCACTGCTCGGCCACCCCAAACGGCCGAAAAACTTCCGTCTCGTCCGTATCAGCGTTAACACCACCCGGGTGTGCATAGCGCTGCGGATAACCTGTCCAACGGTCCCGGCTCGATCGCACCCCCATCCACACCACGCCAACGCTCCCCAGCGGGTCCAACCCGACCACCACGCTCATGCACCGGTCATCCCCAGCCACCCCACCGCGTTCAGCAGTACTGACGCCGGGTCATCCCCAGACTCCACAGGCCTTACTACTAATACTGGGATCTCCAACCAGATTCTTCTTAGAAGATCGCCGTTGGGGATGCACGCGGATCCGGCTGTGCACAGCTGCGGTAGTTTCAGACCCACCCGTCGACAACCCGGGCGTGTCGGTGCTGCGGAATAGCTTCCAAGTTCGCAACAGAAGCTCTACGGTTGGTTTCCGACCGCCGTTTCGGCACGGCGAAGCACGCTCGCGGTTCTCCGTCTTCGGAGACCGGCTGGGCAGAGAGGACACTATGGACACGGCGACAACGAAAGTTGGTTTCACCGACTTGAAGTTTCGCTTGGATCGAGATGCGTTCGCCGATGCGGTGGCCTGGGTGGCTAAGACTCTGCCGGCCAGACCCGCCGTGCCGGTGCTCGCAGGGGTGCTGCTGACCGGGTCGGACACGGGCTTGACCGTATCGGGGTTCGACTACGAGGTTTCCGCCGAAGTTCGACTCGCAGCCGAAATCGCTTCTTCAGGAAGTGTTTTGGTCTCGGGACGATTGCTGTCCGACATCACCCGGGCACTGCCGGCAAAGCCGGTCGAAGTCAGTGTGGACGCCGGACGCGTCGCGCTGACCTGCGGCAGCGCCAGATTCTCGCTGCCGACCATGGCGGTGGAGGACTACCCGACGTTGCCGGCGCTGCCGGAGGAAACCGGCGTGGTGGCCGCGGATCTGTTCAGTGCGGCCATCGGCCAGGTGGCGGTCGCCGCCGGCCGTGATGACACGCTCCCGATGCTGACCGGAATCCGGGTTGAAATATCCGGGGGCACTGTAGTTTTGGCGGCGACTGATCGCTTCCGGCTGGCGGTTCGGGAATTTTCCTGGTCGGCGGCGCCGGACCTGGAAGCCGCGGTGCTGGTGCCGGCGAAGACGTTGGCAGAGGTCGCCAAGGCCGGTGTCGAAGGCTCCGAGGTTCACCTGGCGCTGGGTGCCGGTTCGGCCGTGGGCCGGGAGGGCCTGCTCGGCATCAGCAGTGCCGGGAAGCGCAGCACGACGCGCTTGCTGGATGCGGAGTTCCCGAAATTCCGGCAACTGCTGCCCACCGAGCACGACGCGATCGCCACGTTGGACGTCGCGGAGTTGACCGAGGCGATCAAGCGCGTCGCACTGGTCGCCGACCGCGGTGCCCAGATCCGGATGGAACTGTCCGAGGGCAATCTGCGGTTGTCGGCGGGTGCCGAAGACAGTGGCCGCGCCGAAGAGGACCTCGCGGTGGAGTTCGCGGGCGAACCGTTGACCATCGCCTTCAACCCGACCTATCTGACCGATGGACTGGGTTCCCTGCACAGCGAGCGGGTGTCGCTGGGCTTCACCGACCCCAAGAAGCCGGCCGTGCTGCGACCGGTTGATGAGGACGCCCCCGTGCCGGGGGGCAGTGGTCCGTTCCCGGCCGTATCGTCGGAGTACGTCTACTTGTTGATGCCGGTGCGATTGCCGGGCTGATCGGGCTGATCGGGCTGATCGGGCTGATCGGGCCGGTCGCGTCGGCCGGAGAGGTGGATTCATAGATGTACGTCCGCCACCTGGGGCTACGAGACTTCAGGTCCTGGGTAAACGTCGACCTGGAACTGACACCCGGGGTGACGGTGCTGGTCGGGCCGAACGGTCATGGGAAGACGAATTTGATTGAGGCGCTCTGGTATTCGGCGACCCTCAACTCGCACCGGGTGGCTGCCGACGCGCCGTTGATCCGGGCTGGGGCAAGTCGGGCGGTGGTGTCGACCATCGTCGTCAACGAAGGCCGTGAACTCGCGGTGGACATCGAGATCGCGGCCGGGCGGGCGAACAAACTGCGGTTGAACCGGGCACCGGTGCGAAGCGCCCGGGAAGTGGTCGGGGTATTGCGGGCGGTCTTGTTCGCCCCCGAGGACCTGGCTCTGTCGCGTGGTGATCCTGCCGATCGACGCCGCTACCTCGACGAGTTGGCCAGTCTGCGGCGACCGCGGATCGCCGCGGTGCGGGCTGATTACGAAAAGACGCTGCGCCAGCGCACCGCACTGCTCAAGAGCGCGGCCGGAGCGGCGCACCGAGGTCATCGCGGTGTGCTGGAGACATTGGACGCGTGGGACGCGCAGTTGGCCGCACACGGAGCAGAGCTGATGGCAGCGCGTATCGAGCTGGTCAACCAGCTGGCACCCGAGGTGGAGAAGGCCTATCAACTGCTGGCGCCGGCGACCCGGCCGGCGTCGATTCGCTACCGTGCCAAGCTGGAGGCAGCCGATCTCAACGACGACGTCGGCAATCTGCAGGAGATTCTGTTGACCACCCTGGCGCAGCGTCGATCGGCCGAACTGGAGCGGGGGATGTGTCTGGTCGGCCCACATCGGGATGAGCTCGAGTTGAGGCTGGGCGATCAGCCCGTCAAAGGCTTTGCCAGTCACGGTGAGTCGTGGTCGATGGCGCTCGCGCTGCGGTTGGCGGCCTACCAACTGTTGCGCAGCGAAGGAACCGAACCGGTGTTGTTGCTCGACGACGTGTTCGCCGAACTCGATGCGGCGCGTCGTGACGCACTCGCCGATATCGCCGGATCCGCTGAGCAGGTACTGGTCACCGCGGCGGTGGCCGGCGACGTCCCGCAGGATTGGCGGGGGAAAATGGTGGCGATCACGCTGCGCGACGGTGAGGATGGGCGGGTATCGGAGCTGGCGGGGAACGTGACATGACCGGTGCCGACGACGAGAACTCGGCGATGGATCTGGTGCGGCGGACGCTGGCCGAGGCGCGGGCGGCGGCCCGGAGCCAGGGCAAGGAGGTCGGCCGTGGCCGCCGGGTGCCACTGCGACGGCACGTTCCCGGTGGTGCCGGCCGTCGCAGCTGGTCGGGTCCGGGTCCGGACCGCCGCGACCCGCAACCGCTCGGCGCGGTGAGCCAGGACCTGGCACGTACCCGGGGCTGGTCCCCGCGGGTCGCCGAAGGTGCGATATTCGGCCGGTGGCGCTCGGTCGTCGGTGCTGACATCGCTGATCACGCGACACCGACCGGGCTGCGCGAGGGCGTGCTCAGTGTGTCGGCGGAGTCGACGGCATGGGCCACCCAACTGCGGATGGTGCAGGCGCAACTCATCGCAAAGATCGCCGCGGCGGTGGGCGACGGGGTGGTGACCAGCCTGAGGATCACCGGACCCACGGCGCCGTCGTGGCGCAAGGGCCCGTTGCACATCTCCGGCCGGGGGCCCCGCGACACGTACGGGTGACTTGCGCCTGAGCGCCATCAGGAGCTGATCAGAGCTGCTGGCCAGCGGCGGGACACGCCCAGGGTCGAGATATCAACGCCACGGCGCAACTGGATAGCCGGAAACGCCCCGAAAAAATAAGCGCCGTCGGTAGTTCACGGTAGACTGAACGCATTACCTGCTGCGGTGACTGTACCGCTCGCATGCGACCCCGAGGAGAGCTTCCCGACCGTGGCTGCCCAGAAGAAGAAGACGCAACCCACGTACGACGCCCAGGCCATCACGATTCTCGAGGGGCTGGAGGCCGTCCGCAAACGGCCCGGCATGTACATCGGGTCCACCGGCGAACGCGGTCTGCACCATCTCATCTGGGAGGTCGTCGACAACGCCGTCGATGAGGCGATGGCCGGATACGCCACCGCCGTGGACGTAAAACTGCTGGCCGACGGCGGCGTACAGGTAGGTGACAACGGCCGTGGCATCCCGGTGGGGATGCACGAGTCGGGGATTCCCGCGGTGGACGTGGTGATGACCCAACTGCACGCCGGTGGCAAGTTCGGCGGCGAGGACGGCGCCTACGCGGTATCGGGCGGTCTGCACGGCGTGGGCGTCTCGGTGGTCAACGCGCTGTCCACCCGGCTGGAGGTGGACATCTCCCGCAACGGCCACGAATGGTCGCAGTTCTACGACCACTCCGTTCCCGGCACCCTCAAGCAGGGCGGCGAGACGAAGAAGACCGGAACGACGGTGCGGTTCTGGGCCGACCCGGACGTCTTCGAAACCACCGAATACAACTTCGAGACGGTGGCGCGCCGACTGCAGGAGATGGCTTTTCTCAACAAGGGGCTGACCATCACCCTCACCGACGAGCGGGTCACCCCGCAGGAAGTCGTCGACGAGGTGGTCAGTGACCTGGCCGAAGCGCCGAAGTCAGCGCAGGCGCAGGCGGCCGAGTCGGTGGCACCGAAGAAGGTGAAGCACCGCACCTTCCACTACCCGGGCGGGCTGGTCGACTACGTCAAGCACATCAACGGAACCAGCGCCAAGAGCCCGATCCACGCCAGCATCGTGGACTTCTCCGGCAAGGGCGAGGGCCACGAAGTCGAGGTGGCCCTGCAGTGGAACGCCAGCTACGCCGAATCGGTGCACACCTTCGCCAACACCATCAACACCGTCGAAGGCGGCACGCACGAGGAGGGTTTCCGTTCGGCGCTGACCAGCGTGGTCAACAAGTACGCCAAGGACAAGAAACTGCTCAAGGACAAGGATCCGAACCTCACCGGCGACGACATCCGCGAGGGCCTGGCCGCGGTCATATCGGTGAAGGTTCGCGAACCGCAGTTCGAAGGCCAGACCAAGACCAAACTCGGTAACACCGAGGTCAAGTCGTTCGTGCAGAAGGTCTGCAACGAACAACTGAGCCACTGGTTCGAGGCCAACCCCGCCGAAGCCAAAACGGTGGTGAACAAGGCGGTGTCGTCGTCGCAGGCCCGGATGGCCGCGCGCAAAGCCCGAGAACTGGTGCGGCGCAAGAGCGCAACCGATCTCGGTGGCCTGCCTGGCAAACTCGCCGACTGCCGCTCCACCGACCCGAGCAAGTCCGAACTGTATGTGGTAGAGGGTGACTCGGCCGGCGGATCGGCCAAGAGCGGCCGGGACTCGATGTTCCAGGCGATCCTGCCGCTGCGTGGCAAGATCATCAACGTCGAGAAATCCCGCATCGACCGGGTACTCAAAAACACTGAGGTGCAGGCGATCATCACCGCGCTGGGCACCGGAATCCACGATGAGTTCGACATCGACAAGCTGCGCTACCACAAGATCGTGCTGATGGCCGATGCGGACGTGGACGGCCAGCACATCTCCACTCTGCTGCTCACGTTGCTGTTCCGGTTCATGCGGCCGCTGATCGAACACGGCCACGTCTATCTGGCCCAACCACCGCTGTACAAACTGAAGTGGCAGCGGATCGAACCCGAATTCGCCTACTCCGACCGGGAACGCGACGGCCTGCTGGAGGCCGGGCTGAAGTCGGGCAAGAAGATCAACAAGGACGACGGCATCCAGCGCTACAAGGGTCTGGGCGAGATGGACGCCAAAGAGCTGTGGGAGACCACCATGGATCCGGCGGTCCGCGTATTGCGCCAGGTCACCCTGGACGACGCGGCGGCGGCCGACGAACTGTTCTCCATCCTGATGGGCGATGATGTCGAAGCCCGGCGCAGCTTCATCACGCGCAACGCCAAAGACGTTCGCTTCCTGGATGTTTAGCGCTGTCTAGCCTGCCGCGACCCAACCGAACGAGGACTTTGAATGACTGACACCACGCTGCCCCCCGGCGACGACTCCGTGGACCGGGTCGAACCGGTCGATATCCAGCAGGAGATGCAGCGCAGCTACATCGACTACGCGATGAGCGTGATCGTGGGCCGCGCGCTGCCGGAGGTTCGCGACGGCCTCAAGCCGGTGCACCGCCGGGTGCTGTACGCGATGTTCGACTCCGGCTTCCGGCCCGACCGCAGCCACGCCAAGTCGGCCCGGTCGGTGGCCGAGACCATGGGCAACTACCACCCGCACGGGGATGCCTCGATCTACGACACCCTGGTGCGGATGGCCCAGCCGTGGTCGCTGCGCTACCCGCTGGTGGACGGGCAGGGCAACTTCGGCTCGCCGGGCAACGACCCACCGGCCGCGATGAGATACACCGAGGCCCGGCTGACCCCGCTGGCGATGGAGATGCTGCGGGAAATCGACGAGGAGACAGTCGATTTCACCCCGAACTACGACGGCCGGGTGCAGGAGCCGACGGTGCTGCCCAGCCGGTTCCCGAACCTGCTGGCCAACGGCTCGGGCGGCATCGCGGTCGGTATGGCCACCAATATGCCGCCGCACAACCTGCGCGAACTCGCCGAGGCGGTGTTCTGGTGCCTGCAGCACTTCGACGCCGACGAGGAGGCCACGTTGAGCGCGGTGATGGAACGGGTCAAGGGCCCCGACTTCCCCACCGCGGGGCTGATCGTGGGCTCGCAGGGCATCTCCGATGCCTACTCCACCGGGCGCGGGTCGATCCGGATGCGCGGCGTGGTGGAGATCGAAGAGGTGGCCAAGGGCCGCACCGGCCTGGTCATCACCGAACTGCCGTACCAGGTCAACCACGACAACTTCATCACCTCGATCGCCGACCAGGTGCGGGACGGCAAGCTGGCCGGGATCGCCAACATCGAGGACCACAGCAGCCAGGGCCGGCTGCGCATCGTCATCGAACTCAAGCGCGACGCGGTGGCCAAGGTGGTGCTGAACAACCTGTACAAGCACACTCAGCTGCAGACGAGTTTCGGCGCCAACATGCTGTCCATCGTCGACGGGGTGCCCCGCACACTGCGGCTGGACCAGCTGATCCGGCACTACGTCGACCACCAGCTCGACGTAATCGTGCGGCGCACCACCTACCGGCTGCGCAAGGCCAACGAGCGGGCCCACATCCTGCGCGGCCTGGTCAAGGCACTCGACGCCCTCGACGAGGTGATCGCGCTGATCCGGGCGTCGCAGACCGTCGACATCGCCCGCCAGGGGTTGATCGAACTGCTCGACATCGACGAGATCCAGGCGCAGGCCATCCTGGACATGCAGCTGCGCCGGCTGGCCGCGCTGGAACGGCAGAAGATCATCGACGACCTGGCCAAGATCGAGGCCGAGATCGCCGACCTGGAAGACATCCTGGCCAAGCCGGAACGGCAGCGGGCGATCGTGCGCGACGAGCTCACCGAGATCGTCGACAAGTACGGCGACGACCGCCGTACCCGGATCATCGCCGCCGAGGGTGAGGTCAGCGATGAGGACCTGATCGCCCGCGAGGACGTCGTCGTCACCATCACCGAGACCGGCTACGCCAAACGCACCAAGACCGACCTGTACCGCAGCCAGAAGCGGGGCGGCAAGGGCGTCCAGGGCGCCGGGCTCAAGGCCGACGACATCGTCGCGCACTTCTTCGTGTGCTCCACCCACGACTGGATCCTGTTCTTCACCACACAGGGCCGGGTGTACCGCGCCAAGGCCTACGAACTGCCCGAGGCGTCGCGCATCGCTCGCGGCCAGCACGTCGCGAACCTGCTGGCATTCCAGCCCGAGGAGCGGATCGCGCAGGTCATCCAGATCAAGGGCTACGAGGACGCCCCGTATCTGGTGCTGGCCACCCGCAACGGGCTGGTGAAGAAGTCCAAGCTCACGGACTTCGACTCCAACCGTTCCGGCGGGATCGTGGCGATCAACCTGCGTGACGGCGACGAACTGGTCGGCGCCGTGCTGTGCTCGGCCGACGACGATCTGCTGCTGGTGTCGGCGGGCGGCCAGTCGATCCGCTTCTCGGCGACCGATGATGCGCTGCGGCCGATGGGACGGGCCACCTCCGGGGTCCAGGGCATGCGGTTCAACGCCGACGATCGGCTGCTGTCGCTGAACGTCGTCCGCGAGGGCACGTACCTGCTGGTGGCCACCGCCGGCGGCTACGCCAAACGCACCGCGATCGCCGAATACAGCGCGCAGGGCCGCGGCGGCAAGGGCATCCTGACCATTCAGTACGATCGGCGACGCGGCCGGTTGGTGGGCGCGCTGATCGTCGACGACGACAGCGAGCTGTACGCCATCACCTCCAGCGGCGGGGTGATCCGCACCGCGGCACGGCAGGTCCGCAAGGCCGGACGACAGACCAAGGGCGTTCGGTTGATGAACCTGGGCGAGGGCGACACACTGTTAGCCATCGCCCGCAACGCCGACGAAGAGGCGACCGACGACGACTCGGGCGCCTGACCCGATAACCCGGTGTGCCCGGGGCCACAGGTAAGGAGCCGAGGGTGACTGCACCGAACGAGCCCGGCAGGGCTGGTGACGGGCCGGGAAACGGGGCCGGCGCGCCGGACCCGGCCGCCCAGCGCCCGGCACCCCGAACCGGTGCGGCCCGGGTGCCCGACAGCGGCGAGGCGCCCCCGCAGCAGCGGGTGGCAGCGCACACCCGGCAGGCAGCCGCACCGCCCGCGAAGCCGGCGGCCCCGAAGCCGGCGGGCCCGAAGCCGGCGGCCCCGAAGCCGGCGGCACCCCCGGAGGCACCGGGCGGCGGCCACTCCCCCGGCGTCAGCGCGGTGCTGCAGCGTTTCGTCGCCGGCGGTACTCCGGCGGGCGGCCAGTCCGCGCCGACCCGGCCCGCACCGGCCGACGCGGAACCGGCACGCACCGATGGCCAGCAAGCCGATGCGTACGCCAGCGAACTCCCGGACCTGTCCACACCGGCCCGGCGTTCTGCCCAGCGCACCGCGACCGGGCAGCGGGCGCCGGTGCCCGGTCGACAGCGGGGCCCGGTGCGGGCCAGCATGCAGATCCGCCGGATCGACCCGTGGAGCACCCTGAAGGTGTCGCTGCTGCTGTCGGTGGCGTTGTTCTTCGTCTGGATGTTCGCGGTGGCGTTCCTGTATCTGGTGTTGGGTGCGATGGGCGTGTGGAGCAAGCTGAACAGCAACGTCGGCGATCTGCTGACCACCACCAATGGCGCCGCCGAGCTGGTCTCCGGCGGGTCGATTTTCGGCGGCGCCATCCTGATCGGCCTGGTGAACATCGTGTTGTTGACCGCGATGGCCACTCTGGGCGCGGTGATCTACAACCTCAGCACCGACGTCGTCGGCGGGATCGAGGTGACGCTGGCCGACCGGGACTGATGCCCCGTATTTGGGTCGCGGGTGGCGGGTGCGGTAATCTCGGCGCTCGGCATACGCCGAGTACCGGGCCTATAGCTCAGGTGGTTAGAGCGCTTCGCTGATAACGAAGAGGTCGGAGGTTCGAGTCCTCCTAGGCCCACGAGTCCGGCCGCGACGGCCGTACCCGGTTTACCCGAGGAGGGTGCGCGGTGTGGCGGCTGGCGACGGCGGTGGCGGTGCTGGCAGTCGCCGTCACCGTATTGCGAGTCCGCAATCGTGGCGAGGTATGGCACGTGGCTGCTGATCGTCCGGACGACCACCCCGAGGGGCCTTAGCTCAGATGGTAGAGCGCTGCCTTTGCAAGGCAGATGTCAGGGGTTCGATTCCCCTAGGCTCCACAACAATTCGCATTACGGCCTGGGCTGTACGTCCACGCTGGGCGGCCGCGGCGAGGATTGCTCGGCCTGCGCCGAGCGCCGCAGGATCAGCGCCGCCGCCGCTCCCCCGGCCACCAGCACGGCGGCGACCCCGGTGACCACCAGCGGCCGCCAGGAGCGGCGCTGGGCGCGGCGCGCCTGCTGCAGCACGTCGGGCAGCCCGGCGATCACCTCTTGCACGGCCGCCACATCCTGGGCGACTAGTTCCGGGGTGCCGGCCACCTCATGGGCCAGCCGGCTGTCGCGGTACCGCTGACGCAGGTGCGAGGCGCCGGCCCGGGCCGAACCCACGCCGATCCCCAGCACGCCCCGGGTGACGTCCACCGGACCGGAAGCGGTGTGACTCAGGCCGCGGGTCAGGCGCTGGCGGGGGGTCAATGTGGTGGCGGCAGTGGGGCGCATACCGGCAAACGGTACCCGCAGCGCCACCCGCTGCGAGCCGAATGGCACACTGTGCTGCTGTGACCACCAGCCCCATCGCCACCGCCACCGCCACGCTGCACACCAACCGCGGCGACATCAAGATCGAACTGTTCGGCAACCATGCGCCCAAGACCGTCGCCAACTTCGTCGGCCTGGCACAGGGCACCAAGGAGTACTCGACGCAGAACGCCGCCGGCGGAGCCACCGGCCCGTTCTACGACGGTGCGGTGTTTCACCGGGTGATCAGCGGATTCATGATCCAGGGCGGTGACCCGACCGGTACCGGGCGCGGCGGCCCCGGCTACAAGTTCGCCGACGAGTTCCATCCGGAGCTGCAATTCGACAAGCCCTACCTGCTGGCGATGGCCAACGCCGGCCCCGGCACCAACGGCTCGCAGTTCTTCATCACGGTCGGCCTGACACCGCACCTGACCCGGAAGCACACCATCTTCGGCGAGGTCGTCGACCCCGACTCGCAGCGCGTCGTCGATGCGATCGCCACCACCGCAACCGACCGTGGCGACCGGCCCACCGAGCCGGTCGTCATCGAGTCGATAACCGTCGCTTAGCGCGTCCGGTCAGCGGCCGGCGTAGCCGGCCGCGGTGAGCGCGTCGAGCACATCCAGCGGTTCAACGCCCAGATCCCAGCGGGACAGCACCAGCAGCCGGTCGTCGGTGGTCTCGATCTCCAGCAGCCGGACTTTGCGGCCGACCCGGCGGAACTCGGTGATGCGGATGGTCTTGATGACCGCGCGGGTCAGCAACTGCATGCGCCACCAGCCGCGCACCAGCAATCCGTCCGACGTGATCGCCAGTTTGGGCCGCGCCAGCCAGGAGACGCCGGCGAACAGGATCAGCCCCAGCGCGGCGACGCCGGCCAGCACCTGTCCGGGCCGGTCCGTCGCCAGCGTCGCAGCCGCGAGCGCCAGTACCACGCCGGCCAGCCCGCAGCCGACAATTCCAGCCGTCCGGGGTGCCCATTGAGTGCTATCCACAGGAGTTGTCCACAATGGGGATGAATCACATCGATGTAATTGGCTGCCGAATCGGTTCAGTGCCAGCGCATGGTCAGCAGCAGGCCGGTGATCATGAAGGCGAACGCGATGGCGTAGTTCCACGGTCCGAGGTCGGCCATCCAGGTCAGCGCCGGTGCGGCGTTCATGCCGCTGGCGCCGAGTTGGTACACCATCAGCCAGGCCAGGCCGAGCAGCATCAGCCCGAGAAAGAGCACGACGAACCAGACGCTCGACGGCCCCGCCTTGACCTTGACCGGTGTGCGGCTCACCGGGCTGGCGGTGAAGCTGGACTTCTTGCGAACCTTGGACTTGGGCATCGGTACCTTCAGACAGTGCGACGATGAAGCTGCAATCATTGCTCGAATAGAGAGTAGCCCAGCGGTGATCGCAAGCGCGGCGGAGCCGGGCGCAGCGAGAACGGAGACCTGGTGACACAGCCCGCGAAGTCTGCCGGCCCCGCGCAGCGACCGCGCTCGCCCTGGCGGTTCGGCGTTCCGCTGGTGTGTTTGCTGGCCGGTTTGCTGCTGGCCGCCACCCACGGGGTCTCGGGTGGCAACGAGATCCGTCGCGGGGACGCCCCGCGTCTGGTCGACCTGGTCCGGGCCGCTCAGGCCGGTGTCGACCGGCTCACCGGGCAGCGCGACGCGCTCGCGGGCACGATCGGTGCGGCGCACGGCCGGTCCGCCGGAACCGCCTTGTCGGCAATGCGCAGCCGCTCGGCGGAACTGGCCGACGAGGCCGGGCTGGACCCGATGCGCGGCCCCGGGTTGGTGGTCACCCTCACCGACGCCCAGCGGGACGCCAATGGCCGATTCCCGCGCGATGCCTCCCCTGACGATCTGGTGGTGCACCAGCAGGACGTCGGGGCGGTGCTGAACGCCCTGTGGAGCGCCGGCGCCGAGGCCATCCAGATGCAGGACCAGCGGCTGATCGCCACGTCGGCGCCACGTTGCGTCGGCAACACGCTGCTGCTCAACGGGCGCACCTACAGCCCCCCGTACATCATCACCGCAATCGGCGACCCGGCGGCGATGCAGGCGGCGCTGGCCACCGCTCCCCTGGTCACGCTGTACAAGCAGTACGTGGTGCGCTTCGGCCTGGGCTACAGCGAACAGGTCGGCTCCGATCTGGGCGCCGTCGAATCCAGTGGGCCGGCCCGGATGCGGTTCGCGGTGCCGGCCGGGCCGCTGGACTACTGAAGACCGGTAGCCTGGGGCAGTGCAGATCCTGGTCGTCGACAACTACGACAGCTTCGTGTTCAACCTGGTGCAGTATCTGGGCCAGCTCGGCGTCGAGGCGACGGTGTGGCGCAACGACGACCCCCGGCTGACCGAGCCGGCCCAGGTGGCCGCGCGGTTCGACGGGGTGTTGCTCAGCCCGGGTCCGGGCACCCCGGAGCGCGCCGGCGCATCCGTGCCCCTGGTCTCCGCGTGCGCGACGGTGCGCACCCCGCTGCTCGGGGTGTGTCTGGGACACCAGGCCATCGGGGTGGCGTTCGGTGCCACCGTGGGCCGTGCGCCGGAACTGCTGCACGGCAAGACCAGCACCGTGTTCCACACCAATACCGGTGTGCTGCAAGGCCTTCCCGATCCGTTTACCGCGACCAGGTACCACTCGTTGACGATTCTGCCGGAAACGTTGCCGAGCATCCTGGAAGTCACTGCCCGGACCCGCGGTGGGGTGATCATGGGGGTGCGGCACGCCGAGTTGCCGATCCACGGCGTGCAGTTCCACCCCGAGTCGATCCTCACCGAGGGTGGTCACCGAATCCTGGCCAACTGGCTGGCCGACTGCGGGCTGGCCCGTGACGAGAACCTGGTGCGCCGGTTGGAGAACGAGATCGCCGAGACCGTGCGCGATGTACGTCAACCGGTTACTGACCGAACCTCAGCGTGATGTTGCCGTCTTTGTTGACGCCCTGACCCGCCGCCGGGCTCTGACTCTGCACCCGAAAGCGGCCGGACCCCCCCGCGTCGACGTCGGCGCCCTTGATCAGCATGCCGGTCCAGCCCAGGGCATGTAGCTGCGGTTCGGCGTCCGCCCAGAACATCCCGGTCAGGTCGGGCATCAGGAACTGGTTGCCCCTGGACACCCGCAACTCGATCACCTCGTCCACCGGCACCGTCTCTCCGGTGGCCGGACTGGTGCCGATCACCTCACCGGCCGGGCGGGGGCTGTCCACCGAGGTCTCGGTGAACTTGGAGAAGCCGTAGACGGTCAGGTTCTTCTGCGCCAGCTCCACCGTTTGCCCGGCGACGTCGGGCACCGGCTTGGCTTCCGGTCCGGTGCCGACCACGATGACGACTTCGTTGGTGATCGCCGCGGTCTGATTGGCCGGCGGCCGGGTCTCGACCACCCGGTCCTTCAACTCCGGCGGCGACGGTTCGTTGATCTGCTTGAACTTGCCGAATCCGGCTGCGGTCAGCCTCTTGACCGCATCGGCGTAGCTGAGTGTGGAGACGTCGGGCAGTTGGCGTTGTTCGGGCCCGTAGGACACGTTGACGGTGATCTTGTGGCCCTTGTTCACCGCGGCGTTCGCCGGCGGGTCGGTGCTGATCACGTGGTCGGGCGGGACCACCGAATCGGCCTTCTGTTCGGTGCGGGTCTTGAAACCCTTGTTCTGCAGTTCGGCGATCGCGTCGACGGACGCCTTGCCCCGGACGTCGGGAACCTGCACCTTGTGGGCACCGGCGCCGCCGAAATAATTGATCGCCACCGTGATGACCACGGTGAGCACCGCCAGCGCGACCGCCGCGACCAGCCAGCGGCCCACCGAGCCCCCCGCACGGTCCGAACCGAAGGTGAGCTTCTGGCGCGGCAACGGGTCGGTAGCCGGTTCGGCGCCACCCGAACGCCCGGCGGGCGTCAGCAGCGACGCCCGCTCGGCCTCGGTGAGCACCTTGGGGGCCTCGGGCGGCTCGCCGTTGTGTACCCGGACCAGGTCGGTGCGCATCTCCGCAGCGGTCTGGTACCGGTTGTCCGGGTTCTTCGCCAGCGCCTTGAGCACCACGGCGTCCAGGTCCGCCGAGATGCCCGGATGGCGTTGCGATGGCGGCACCGGGTCCTCCCGGACGTGCTGGTAGGCCACCGCCACCGGGGTGTCGCCGACGAAAGGCGGGTCGCCGGTGAGGATTTCGTAGAGCACGCAGCCCAGCGAGTACACGTCGGAGCGAGCGTCGACCTTGTCGCCGCGGGCCTGCTCGGGTGACAGGTACTGCGCGGTGCCGATCACCGCGGCGGTCTGGGTGACGCGGTGGCCGCCGTCGGCGATCGCCCGGGCGATGCCGAAGTCCATCACCTTGACCGCGTTGTTCTTGCTGATCATGATGTTGGCGGGTTTGACGTCGCGGTGGATGATGCCGTGTTGGTGGCTGAAGTTCAGTGCCTGGCAGGCGTCGGCGATCACCTCAAGTGCACGGACCGGCGGCATCGGCCCGTCGTTGTGGACGATGTCGCGCAGGGTGACGCCGTCGACGAACTCCATCACGATGTAGGGCACCGGGCCGGCCGGTGTGTCGGCCTCGCCGGTGTCATAGACGGCGACGATAGCCGGATGGTTCAACGCGGCGGCGTTCTGTGCTTCGCGCCGGAACCGCAGGTAGAAGCTGGGGTCGCGAGCCAGGTCGGCGCGCAGTATTTTGACCGCCACATCCCGGTGCAGCCGGATGTCGCGCGCTCGGTGCACCTCGGACATGCCGCCGAAGCCGACGATCTCGCCGAGTTCGTAGCGGTCGGACAACCGCTTCGGGGTGGTCATGGTGTCACCTCGGTCGAGGCGGGCGCGCTGGTCGGGGGTGCCCCGGTGTCGGTGACGGTCGCCGGGGACTGCTGCCCGCCGCCCTGTCTTTGCACCACGATCAGCACCGCGATGATGATCGCCAACCCACCCAGCACACCGGCAGCCCACAGCAACGCGCGCTGTCCGGCCGAGAACGCGCGTCGCGGTGGCGGTGGGCGGTGGCCGCCGGTGCCGGCTCGCCGGACCGCGGCGGCCCGCGCCGAAGTCCCCGCCACGGCCCGGCCCGAGGTTCCGACGGCCGATGGTGCGGCGCGGCCGGGCGGGGCGGCCTGACTGGGCCGCGGTGGGCGGTGACCCGCCCGCACAGCGGCGACGGCATCGGCGAACGGCCCGCCGCTGCGGTACCGCATGCCGGGGTTCTTGGCCAGGGTTATCTCGATGAGCTCCCGCACGTTGGGCGGCAGGTCGGCCGGCAGCGGCGGCGGTGGCTCCTTGATGTGCTTCATCGCGACGGTCAGGGCGCCGTCACCGATGAACGGTCGCCGCCCGGCCAGCACTTCGTAACCGACGACGCCCAGTGAATAGACGTCGCTGGCGGGGGTGGCATCCTGGCCGAGGGCTTGCTCCGGGGCGATGTACTGGGCGGTGCCCATCACCATGCCGGTCTGGGTGACCGGGGCCGCGTCGACCGCCTTGGCGATACCGAAGTCGGTGATCTTGACCTGGCCGGTGGGAGTGATCATGATGTTGCCGGGTTTGACGTCCCGGTGCACCAGTCCCGCCGAGTGCGCCACCTGCAGCGCCCGGCCGGTCTGCTCCAGCATGTCCAGCGCGTGCCGCAGCGAGAGCTTTCCCATGCGTTTGAGCACCGAGTTCAGCGGTTCGCCGTTGACCAGTTCCATAACCAGGAAGGCGGTGCGACCTTCGCCGTTCATCTCGGATTCGCCGTAGTCGTGCACGCTGGCGATGCCGGGGTGGTTGAGCATCGCGGTGGTACGCGCCTCGGAGCGGAACCGTTCGATGAATTCCGGATCGGAGGAGAACTCCGCCTTGAGCACCTTGACCGCGACCCGGCGGTCCAGGCGGCTGTCCACGCCCTCCCAGACCTGGCCCATGCCGCCGGTGGCGATGAGGCGCTGCAACCGGTAGCGTCCGCCCAGCGTCGCCCCTACCCGCGGGCTCATGATTCCCCCTGCAGTGCCGCCGCGATCACGGCCCGACCGATCGGTGCCGCCAGCGTACCGCCGGTGCCGGGTGACTGGCTGCGGCCGGTCTCACCCTCTACCAGCACCGCCACCGCCACCTTCGGTGCGGCAGCCGGCGCGAACGCGATATACCAGGCGTGCGGCGGGGTGTGCCGAGGGTCGGCCCCGTGCTCTGCGGTGCCGGTCTTGGAGGCGATCTGGACGCCGGGGATGGCCCCGTCCTGCTGGGTGACTTTTTCGGCGCCGATCATCAGTTCCGTTAGCTTAGCCGCGACCGGTTCGGAGACCGAGCGCCGCTGCTGCGGTGCGGTGGTGGCGATGCCGGCCAGGTCGGGGCCCGTCAGGCTGTCCACCAGGTACGGCTGCATCGCCACCCCGCGATTGGCGATGGTGGCCGCGACCACCGCGTTGTTCAGCGGGGTCATCGCGACATCCTGCTGGCCGATACTCGACATCCCCAACGCGGCGTCGTCGGTGATCGGACCCAGGGTGGACGGGACCACCTGCAGCGGGATCGGCTCGGGAGTGCGGTCCAGGCCGAACTTCCGCGCGGTACCGCGCAGTGCGTCGGCGCCGATGCTGATGCCCAACTCGACGAACGCGGTGTTGCAGGATTTGGCGAAGGCCACCTGCAGCGGCACGGTCTCGGCGGTGCCGTCGCACGGGGTGCCGCCGAAGTTCTCCAGCGTGGCGCTGCTGTCCGGCAGTGGGATCCGCGCCGCCGCGGTGAGCTGCTGGTTCACGTCGATCCCGGCCTCCAGGGCCGCTGCGGTGGTGATCACTTTGAATGTCGAGCCCGGCGGGTAGGTCTCGGCGATGGCGCGGTTGGTCAGCGGTGAATCGACGCTGTCGCGCAACTGCAGCCACGCCAGTCCCTGCTGTTCGGGGTCGTGCGAGGAGAGCAGGTTGGGATCGTAGGACGGCGCGGAGACCAGCGCGAGAACCTTGCCGGTGGCCGGCTCCAGTGCCACCACCGCACCTCGGCATCCGTTGTCGCAGCCGCGTTGCATGGCGTCCCACCCGGCTTGCTGCACCCGGGGGTTGATCGTGGTGTCGACATTGCCGCCGCGTGGCTCCCGGCCGGTGAAGAAGTCGGCCAGCCGGCTGCCGAACAGCCGCGGGTCAGATCCGTTGAGCAGCGGGTCTTCGGCGCGCTCCAGTCCGCTGCTGGAGTAACGCAGCGAGTAGAACCCGGTAACCGGTGCGTACACCTCGGGTTTGGCGTAGACCCGCTGGAATCGGATCCGGTCATCGGTGGTCACCGAGTAGGCCAGCAGCTGGCCGCCGGCGGTGATCTGCCCGCGCTGACGCGAGTACTCGTCGAGCAGCACCCGCTGGTTGCGCGGGTCGGCGCGCAGCCCGTCGGCCGCCAGCACCTGAGTGAGTGTGGCGTTGACCAGCAGCAGCACGATCAGCACCATCAGCGTCATCGCGACGCGCCGCAGTGAGGTGTTCATCTGCGCCCGATCACGGCGGTGTCGGCGGTTGCGATGGGGGTGGTGTGCTGGGGGGCGCCGTGTGGGGCAGGCGCGACATTCAGAGGGCGGCGGGCGGCGTGGGAGATGCGCAGCACGATCGCCAGCAGCACATAGTTGGCCAGCAGCGACGATCCGCCGTAGGACAGCCAGGGCGTGGCCAGCCCGGTCAGTGGGATGAGCCTGGTGACGCCGCCGACCACGATGAACAGCTGAATGCCCAGCGTGGCCGCCAATCCGGCGGCCAGCAGCTTGCCGAAACTGTCCCGGACCGCGATCGCGGTGCGCAACCCCCGGATGATGACGATGGTGTACAGCATCAGCACCCCGGCCAGCCCGACCAGGCCCAGCTCTTCGCCGAAGGCGGCGATGATGAAGTCGGTGGATGCGGCCGGCACGTAGCCGGGTTGCCCGCTGCCCAGCCCGGTGCCGAAGATGCCGCCGGTGGCGAAGCTGAACAGGGACTGCACCATCTGGTATCCGCTGCCCTCCGGATCGGCGAACGGGTCCAGCCAGGTCTGCACCCGGACCCGGACGTGGCCGAAGACGAAGTACGCCACCAGACTGCCCAGCGCGAACAGCACCAGCCCGATGACCATCCAGCTGGCCCGCCGGGTGGCGATGTACACCACCACCAGAAACGACGCATACAGCAGCAGCGACGTGCCGAGGTCCTTCTCGAAGACCATCACGCCGACCGAGATCACCCAGGCCGCAAGCAACGGCGCCAGGTCTCGAGGCCGGGGCAGGTCCATGCCCAGCAGGTGTTTGCCGGCGCTGGTGAACAGGTTGCGCTTGGCCACCAGCACCGCGGCGAAGAAGATCAGCAACAGGATCTTGGAGAACTCGGCGGGCTGAATCGAGAAGCCGGGCAGCCGAATCCAGATCTTGGCCCCCTGCTGTTCGGACAGCGACGCCGGCAGCAGCGCCGGAATCGCCAGCAGTATCAGACCGGCCAGGCCGGACAGGTAGCTGCCACGAGCGAGTTGGCGATGGTCCTTGAGCACCGCCAGGACAACCATGAAGGACACCACCCCGATGGCTGTCCACAGCAGTTGCAGCCCGGCGGCGGGGCGGGTGGCGGTGCCGGCGCCGAGGTCGATCCGATAGATCATCACCAGGCCGAGCCCGTTGAGCAGCGCCACCACCGGGAGCAGCAGCGGGTCGGCGTAGCGGGCGCAGGCCCGGATGATCAGGTGAGCCGACGCGAACAGTGCCCCGAAGCCCGCCGCGTAACCGGCCAGCTGCCAGCGGGGGCCCATTTCCCTGCCGGATTCCACGATCAGCAGCGCCACCGCGGTGATCAGGGCGGCAAAGCACAGCAGCAGCAGTTCGGCACTCCGCCGGTCCGGCAGTGTCGGTGCCAGCACAACCGCCGTCGTGGGCTGTGCCGTCATCCGGTCTCCCGGCAGTCGCCATCCGGCTGGGATTGCTGCGCCGGCGGCTTGGTGCTCGGGGGTGGCTGCTGCGTCTCGGAACCGGGCGCGGTCGCCGGCGGGGCCGGGTGTGCCGAGGGCGACGGGCCGGGGCTTCGTGGTTGCTGGACGGCCGGGCTGGCCGGCTTGCACGGCGGCAGCAGCGAGTCCTTGAGGCTGCGCAACTGGTTGATCGCGTCATCGAGGGTGCCGGTCGGCAGACCGTTGGCGACCTGCTGGCGGACCGGGAGCTGCAGCTGGTCCAGGGTCAAAAGGGTGCAGCCGGGTTTGTCGCTGGACTGGGCACGGCTGATCTCAAGCAACTCGTCGTGGTCGTCGAGGCAGCCCAGCAAATACTGCTCGTGCAGCGGAAGGCCAAGGATCGAGGTCGGCACACCGCGCATGATCGAGACAACCCGGTCGTCGTCGGCGGTGACGTAGTAGTAGGTGCGGACCACCGTTCGCCCGATCCACAGCACGGCCACCGCCAGCAGGGTCAGCAGCACCACTGCGATGATGATCCGGCGTCGGGACCGGGTCGGACGGATCAACGTGCTTATCTGCGGCAGGATGTGTTTCGTGACCTCTGGGCGGCGGTTGATGGCCGAAGCCCGGCCGGCGGCGGTGTTGGGCGGGATGGGGCGGTCATCGTCGCCGGAGAATGCTCCCGCGACGATCGGCTCGGTCTGGGCGTAGTCGAGGTCGACGACGTCGGCGACCACCACGGTGACGTTGTCGGGGCCGCCGCTGCGTAACGCCAGCTCGATGAGGCGGGCGGCGCATTCGTCGACGTCCGGGATCTGTAGCGCCTCATGGATGGTTTCGGTGCTGACCGGATCGGACAGTCCGTCCGAGCAGAGCAGGTAGCGGTCACCGACCTGGGCTTCGCGGATGCTCAACGTCGGCTCCACGTCGTGCCCGGTCAGCGCTCGCATGATCAGCGAGCGCTGCGGATGGCTGTGTGCCTCCTCGGCGGTGATCCGGCCTTCGTCGACGAGGGTCTGGACGAAGGTGTCGTCCTTGGTGATCTGGGCGAGCTCACCGTCGCGCAGCAGGTAGCCCCGCGAGTCGCCGATGTGCGCCAAGCCGATCCGGCCGTTCGCGAACAGGATCGCGGTGAGCGTGGTGCCCATGCCTTCGAGTTCGGGGTTGGCCTCGACGTAGGCGGCGATGGCGGTGTTGCCTTCGCGCACCGCGTTGCCGAGCTTGCCGGTCAGGTCACTGCCGGGCTCGTCGTCGTCGAGCGGGGCGAGTGCCGCGATCACCAGGTAGGAGGCGATTTCACCGGCGGCGTGCCCCCCCATCCCGTCGGCCAGCGCCAGCAGCCGGGCACCGGCGAACACGGAGTCCTCGTTGTTGCCGCGTACCAGGCCGCGGTCGCTGCGGGCGGTGTACCGCAGGGCGAGGCTCACGGGCGTAACTCGATCGAGGTCTTGCCGATCCGAACCGGCGTTCCGATGGGAACTCGCACAGCGGTGGTCACCTTCACCCTGTCAAGGTAAGTGCCGTTGGTCGATCCGAGGTCTTCGACATACCATTCGGAGCCGCGTTGCGACAGCCGGGCGTGCCGGGTGGAGGCGTAATCGTCGGTCAGTACCAGCGTGGAGTCGTCCGCACGGCCGATCAGCACCGGTTGGCCGGCCAGCGTGACGCGTGCGCCGGCCAGCGGCCCCTCGGTCACCACCAGGTAGCGCGGTGAGGTCCGGCGCTGCCGCAGCGGCAGCAGCGTTCCCCGGATGGACAGGCCGCGGCGCACCATCACCGCCCCGGCCGGGGCGTAGATATCGGTCCGCAGTATCCGCAGCACCGACCAGACGAACAGCCACAACAGCGTCAAAAACCCGGCGCGCGTCAGCTGCAGCACCAGTCCCTGCATCCGGCGTCCTCTCCGTTTTCGCGCCGCCCGTCTTGTCTCCTCGATCTGCCCAGACGTCGAGCGCGTCGGCAACGTCACGATACTTGGGCCCGTGATCGCCGCGGAGCGAAGTCGGCTGGCTTCGCGGTGCGGCCGACCTTCAGTGAACGCGCACGATGATCTCGGAATGACCCAGCCGGATCACGTCCCCGTCGGCCAATTGCCACTCCTGCACCGGCGCGTTGTTCACCGTTGTGCCGTTGGTGGAGTTGAGGTCGGACAATAGTGCGACCCGGCCGTCCCAGCGGATTTCCAGGTGGCGACGCGATACACCGGTGTCGGGGAGCCGGAACTGGGCGTCCTGGCCACGACCGATCACGTTGCTGCCTTCGTGCAGTTGGTACGTGCGGCCACTGCCGTCGTCCAACTGCAGGGTGACAGCGGCCGGTGAGTACCCGTACTGCCCGTAGCTGTCCCCGTAGCCGGGTGCTTGCTGCTGGCCGTAGTCATAGCCGCCCTGGCCGGGTGCCTCGCCGTAGCTCGGCGCGGGGGGCGCCTCGCTGTAGCGGCCGTAGTCCGGCTGGGCATAGTCCGGCTGGGCATAGTCCGGCTGGGCATAGTCCGGCTGGTTGTAGTCCGGCTGGTTGTAGTCCGGCTGGTTGTAGTCCGGTTGGTTGTAGCCCTGCTGGGCGTAGCCCGGTTGGTTGTAGCCCGGTTGGTTGTAGTCGGGTTGGTTGTAGTCGGGTTGGTTGTAGTCGGGTTGGTTGTAGTCGGGTTGGGCATAGGACGGCGCACCCTGGTCGTAGCCGCCCTGGCCGGGGTAGGACGGACGTTGTTCGGGGGCGCTTTCGTACTGGCCTTCGTACTGGCGGTAGTCGTCGGGCCGGGCGGGTGGGCGCCCGTAGTCACCGCCGGGCTCGCCGCCGTGTTCGCCATAGCCGGCCTGGCCACCACCCTGCGGCGGGCCCTGCGGCGCGGCGTATCCGCCGGGCGCCTGGGGATAGCCCTGGTCGTAGGCGGGTGGGCCGCCGTAGCCGGCCGGCGGGCGCTGCTCGTAGGGCGGTGGATAACCGCCCTGCCCCTGGTCGGGGTAGCCGCCCTGGGCGGGTGGCCGTGGAGGGTAGCCGCCCTGCCCCTGGTCGGGGTAGCCGCCGACGCTCGGCCCCGGGTAGCCGCCCTGGTCCGGCGGGTAGAGACCCGGGTCCGGAGGGTAGGGGCCGCGTGGATCAGGTCCGCGGGCGTCATCTTGATGGCGGCCGTAGCGTTCGTCGCGATAGCCGTCGCCGGGCTGGCTCTGCCCCTGGCCGCCGCGGTAGCTCGGATTGTCGGTCATCGGTGCTACTCCTGGTTCTGGGCTAACTGCGTGGTCTGATTGTGGCGGGGCGGGGTCGCTCGCGCTCGGGCGGGGGCTGGCGTCGGGGTTGACGGCCCCGCGGGCGCGGACCTGGCCGGTACGCAGGTTCGACGACTGCTGGAACCGAACAACCACATCACCATAAGTTTGCCACCCCTGTTCGTCGATGTATCCGGCTAAATGTTTGGCAAAAGTGTCCGTTGTGAGACCTGGATCGCTGCCCATCTGTTGATAGTCGGGTCCGCTGAGGGTGATGACATAGTCGTTGGGCGCCAGCAACCGGTTGCCCGCCAGGGAGCGGACACCGTCGGCGGCTTCGCGGCGCAGCGCGGCCTCCACCTCGGCCGGCACGATGGCCCCGCCGAAGATTCGGGCGAAGGCATCTTCGACCGAGGTTTCGAGCTTGCGCTCGATGCGCTGCACCAGCCCCCGCTGGTTGTCCATCACCGCCTGCCTCCCCGCCGTTGTGGCGTGTCCCGTGTGGGCGGACGGCCGTACCGGCGTGTTGGATCCGCTGAATCCGCCTCGTGCATGGTATCGGCCCGCCGCGACATCGGCGTGCCTCGTGGTACCTCCGCAATGAATCCGAGCAGGTCAAGCAGCTTTCGCCCGAGTTCGGTAGGTTCGGCTTCGGGTCCAGCGGGGAGGCGTCGGCGCGGTTGTTCCAGCGCGCCGCGGCCGTGATAGGCTCCACCGGTTGTTTCGGGCGAGTGGCGGAATGGCAGACGCGCTGGCTTCAGGTGCCAGTGTCCTTCGGGACGTGGGGGTTCAAGTCCCCCTTCGCCCACGGTGTGATGAGGCGGGTCATGGGTTACCCATGAATCGCGTCATCGGTGACAGATCACCCCGGCTCTTGCCGGGGTTTTTCTGTTTGGCGGGCCGGTGGTTGCGCTCGGGGTCGATCTGGTGGACGGGTGGGCACGTGGCATCCGGATCTGTTGAAATTCGGTGGCCGACGCCGCGGACAGCGCGCGATTCAGATGCTCGGCGCCATCAATGCGCCCGGGTGTTCGGCCCGTGATCGCGCCGGGGATTGCGTCCGGGTTATCGCACCTCTCCGTGCGGCCCCCGCTATCACGGCCGCGGTCGCAGTCGCACCGCCGGCATGGCCGGTGCCGGCAGCCGGGACAGCGGGCCGCGGTATCCGTTGACCGCACCGTAACGGGCGTGGCCGTCCTGCCACTGCCGGCGGTAGCCGACGATCTCGTCGTGGCTGCGGCCGATGAAGTTCCACCAGATCACCAGTTCCTCGCCGAACGGCGGGCCGCCCAGCAGCATCAACCGGGCCGGGCCATCCCCGGGGTTGCTCAACAGCAGCGACGCACACCCCGGGCCCCGATAGCCCAGCGCAGCGACTCCCAGTGCGATACCGCCGAACTCGACGCAACCGCGGACGCACAGCACCCCGTGCTCGAATGCCGGATCGACGTCGAGCACCCGCTGAACAGCCAGCTCACCGTCTGCAGCCCGGTGTGCGGGTGCGGCAGCACGTCTACGGCACCGTCGCGGCCGACGTCGTGTGGCCCGTAGTGGTCGATGAAACACCAGGCGCCGATCAACGAACGCTGTCGCTGCGGGAGGGTGCGCCGGACCTGGATGGCCCGCGGTCCGCCCAGCGGGACCTGCCGTGGGGTCAGCACTTCGATGCCGTCGGGTCGCATTGCTGCACAATAGATTTCGACCGGAGCGGCCTCCAGATTGCGCAACCGCGCACCTCCCGTCGAACCCCCGAACCCAGCCGACGCTACCTGCACTACGCCGCTGTCTGCGGTCCGACGCCGTGCGGTCGCAGGTGGAACACCGTTGCGGTGACGGCCACCCGATCGTCTTCGTGACGGGCGAGCAGCGCGGTGTTTTCGGGCAGTTCTCGCGGGTTGATCTCGCCGGCGGCGATCCGGTGCAGGACGGCGCGGGTGCGGGCGAGTTCTTCGCGCTTGCGGTGCTGGCCGCCGGGAAGTTTGACGCCGGCCCACACGCCGTACTGCTCGCTCCGTTCGATCGCCAGCGCGGCGCATCGGCGCTGCTGCGCCAGCGGGCATCGGCGGAGGCAGATCAGCCGCGCCTCGGTAGCCGACTGTTCGTATCGGCGCGCCTTGGCGGCGCCGTCGATGTCGTCGTCGTCTCCGTAGCCGAACCAGAGGTCAGGGTTGGTCGCGCAGGGTGGTTGCATGGAGGGCCTCCTCAGACAGATAACGTAGATGAAAACGTAGACATTCAACTACCGAAGACGCAAGCGAAACGAGATAAAAACATATATGAAAGTATCGCCGGACTCGGCTGTGTAGGATTTCGGGCTATGGCCGGGGCGCTACGGTGAGCCGCGAATCGGCGGGTGCGGCCATCCGGGCTCTGCGCGAGTCCCGGGACTGGTCGCTGGCCGACCTGGCGGCGGCGACCGGCGTCAGCATCATGGGTCTGAGCTATCTGGAGCGCGGCGCCCGCAAAGCCCACAAGAGCACCGTTCAAAAGGTAGAGAACGGTCTCGGCTTGCCACCGGGCAGCTATTCGCGACTACTGGTCGCCGCCGACGCCGACGCCGAGTTGGCGCAGCTGATCGAGCCGCCGCCGGTCGACGCATCCGCGCGGCGGCCGGTCGGGACGGTGATGGTGGACCGGCACGCCGATACCGAGGTGCTCGAGGGATACGCCGAGGCGCAGCTCGAAGCGCTGCGTTCAGTGATCGCACGACTGCCACCGCAGACGTCAGACGAATACGAGACGTATATTCTCTCCGTGATCGCGCAGTGCGTGAAGGCGGAGATGCTGGCGGCCAGTTCCTGGCGGGTGGCGGTCAACGCGGGTGCCGATCCGGCGGGCCGATTGATGGCGCATCTGCAGGCGCTGGAGGCAACCCGAACGGCCCTGCTGGCTCGGATGCCGGCCAGTCTGAGCACCCGGTTCGACTCTGCGTGCGCACGATCGCCGCTGCCGGAACCGGTGATCGCGGCGTTGCTCGGGGTGACCGAAGCCCAGATGTGGGACATCCGCAACCGCGGGGCCGTTCCGCCGGGGGCGTTGGCGCGGGTGCGGGCCTTCTCCGAAATCGGCCCAGCCGATCCGGGGGAGCGTGATGAGCCGCAGTGAGCTGGCGGTGTTGCACCGCGCCCACCAGTTGTTCGCCGGCGCCGCCGGGGCCGCGGAGCCGGATGCGGTTCGCAGCTTCGCTCCCGACGACGCCGGTGCGCGACAGCGCGGCTACCGGCTTGCGGCGCACGCCCAGCAGGAGGCGTTGCGGGCCAGCGCCCAGACCGATGCCGTGTTCACCGGAATCCTCACCGCGGCGCGGGCGGACCGCGGCGCGGCAAGGGTGGCGACCGGGGATGTGCTGGCCCGGGCTCGGGCGGACGCGGCCGAAGTACCGGATACCGCACTGGCACAGCGGGAGGCGATGCGCCGGCGCGCGGCCCGGCTGCGCGCCCAGCACGTCCACGTGCGGACGGCCCGACATCGCGCTCTGCAGCACCGGGCCGCGCTGCGAGGGCTGGGGTATCAGTCCGGCCGGCGCCGCGGCCACCGACGGTCCGGCTTGCCGTTGCCGCCGGACCGCCGCGCCGGGATCGCGGTGCGCGCGGCACTGTCCCGGCTGGGCCGGCCCTACGTCTGGGGTGCGGCCGGCCCGAATCAGTTCGATTGTTCCGGGCTGACGCGGTGGGCCTACGGGCAGGCGGGAATCCAACTGGGCCGCACCACGTATCAGCAGATCTATGACGGCGTGCCGGTACCCCGATCGCAGATCCGGCCGGGAGACCTGGTCTTCCCCAACGCCGGTCACGTGCAGCTGGCGATCGGCGACAACCTGGTCGTCGAGGCGCCGCACCCGGGTGCGGGCGTGCGGATCAGCCCACTGGGTGCGGCGGTGGCCATCCGGCGGCCGTACGGATAGCACTGACTTTCCCGGGCAGTGCCGAGGTGAGTACGGTTGGCGCATGGCAGAGCAGACCGGCCCGTCGGTGGCTGCCATCCGGGCCAAGCAGGCCACGATGTCCGAACGGCAGCGCACCGCGGCGGCGGCCGACCAGGTGTTGGCGGCGACCCTGCGGGACGCGCATGCCGCCGCCGCGGCGGCCCGAGACCGCCTCGATGCGATCGCAGCCGACATCGATGCCTGCGTGCGGAGTCAGGAAACGCTGGCGCTGGACACCCCGCTGGGGTCGCGTGACGTGCAGCATCTTCTGCTGGTCAAGCAGCGCGAACTGATCGCCGTGCTGGAAGAGGCGCAGCGCGACGACGCGGCCAGGCGGGCGGTACTGGAGTCGTTGCGGGTGCAATACGGCGCTACCGGCAACGCACCGTAACGGCGTCAGCGGGTGAATTGTCGGCCCCGCACGGCATCGGTATGGTCACCGGCCATGGAACCCACGGTGCGGGATCGGCGACTCCGTGCAATGTCGCGGGGCTGATCGATGGCAACCCTGCGCGACGTGCTCGATGCGATCGATCGCATCGAGCAGGCCGGGCACGGGGGTGCGGTCACAACGGCGGTGAAGGTGGAGATTTCGGCGCCGATGCTGCCACCGCAGGAATACGACCGCATCCTGAACCGACTGCGCGCGGCATTCCCGGAGATTCTTCCGTCGGCGGGCGAGCCGACCAGTCCGCCCGAGCAGCAGGGTGCCGCGGTGCGGGCTATGTGGCAAGCGGAAACCGCGCTGGCGCAACAACAGTCGGCGACCGCGGAATTCGATCGGCAGGTTATCCAGGCGCTGCTGCACGCGCATGAGACGACCAGCGAGGGCAGGAGGCTGTTGGACGATCTGGAGGGCCAGATCGAATCCGCGGCTCGTACCTGGGATCTGGAGACCGCCGCGGGAGCTCGTGATTTCCAACGGTTCTTGCTCACCAAGCTCGATCAGATCGTTCAGGTGGTGGCAACGACCAATGATGATGACACCGCCAAGCGTGCGCTCGCCGCGGCGTGGACGGCGCTGTACGCCGCGCAGGAAAGCCCGCAGCAACCCGCTGCCCCCGCACCGGAGACGGCACCGGTGGCGGCCAGTCCACCGCAGGCCGAGGCGCCGGTTGCAAAGACGGATCCCTACTTCGACACGCTGCTACCCGATGACCTCGAACCGGTTGACGACGACCCACGGCAACACTCCGCGGCGGCCGCCCCGGCGATGCCGACCGTCCCGGGCTTGGGTGCGGGGATGCCCGGGGCCGGACTGCCCTCGGGCGGTGGCGCGTCGGAAGGCCTGCCACTGGCGGGTCTGCTCTCCGGCCGGCACCAAGCGGCGCAGCCCGACGATGCGGACTCCGGTGGCGAGCCGGTTCCCGAGCAGTCCGACGACCCGGATCCCGACAGCGAGGTGACACCCGAACCGGCAACCGACACCGGGCCAACCGTGGTGACGCTGCCCGACGGGGAGACAGTCACGGTCGCCACGCCGCAGTTGGCCGCGGTGATCCGGGCGGCAGCCGGTGGAACGCCGGTCGCCGAGGCGTTTCGCCAGCAGGGCATCATCATCCCGCCCCCGGGTACCGCGGTCGCCGACCCGGTGGAGCAGTCGCGGGTGGGTCCGGGGGACATCGGAATGTTCACCGATCGGCATGCGCTCGCGGTGGGCAATAGCAGGGCGTTGTTGGACGGTCAGATCCAGCAGATCGCCAACCTCGCCGGCCCGAGCTTCCTAGGCTGGCAGCATCCACCCACGACCGGGGAGACGCCGGCGCCCGAGCGCCCGCCGACACCGACCCGACTGTCCACCGTGCGCGCCTGACCGGGCCGCACCAGGCTAACGAGGAGGCAGGAGATGCCAGACCGGATCCACGTGATTCCCGATGAGCTGCGCACGGCCGCCGAGCACCACCGGCAGCGCGCCGAGTATCTGGCGACGATCCCGTCGTCGCACGATCAGATTCAGGCCAGCCTAGACTCGCTGGGGCCGATCTACGGCGAACTGGCCGAAGCCGGCCGCCGACTGCTCGACGAGCGGCGCCGGTGCTACGAGGACCAGGCTGCCGACCACGCCGAAATGGCGCAGCACCTGACCACGGTTGCCGCGCTGTGGGAGCAGCACGAACAGGATGCCGCCGCGGCGTTCCGCGCCCTCACCGACGACCACCGATGACCGAGCCGGATCCGGCTTTCGACGCCGCGCACCCCAGCGGGCACCTGCTCGTCCGGTCCTGCCGGGGCGGATACCTGCACAGTGTGGCCCTGACCGAAGCCGCGATGGACACCGACGCCCACTGCCTGGCCGAAGCCATCGCACTCACCGCCGACGTGTCCTTCCTCAAGGCGGCGCTACAGGTGCGCGGCGAGATCGTCGCGGCCGGGCACACCCCGTCCGCCGCACTGCCCACCGCCTATGACCTGGCCGGGGCCACCGAAAGACTCTTGGGCCACGAACTGCTCCCGCCGGAGGGCACCGAGGCCTAGCGCACCCACCGTTGCGCTGCGTCCGGGTGCGGCGCGATGTCCGACGGCGGTGGTATCGGGTTGGCGCCGAACAGGTCCCGGGTCCGCTTCAGCAGCGCGCGGACCTCGTCGAGTTGTTGCTGTAGCGCCGATCCAGCCGCCGAATCCGCCATGGTCTGTACGCTACCCAGCACGGGTCGCCTGCGACAATTCACCGGTACGCTTGCGCGGTGGCACTCTTCGGGCGCATGGTGGCGCGACAGCGCCTCCGGTCCGCCGCCCGGCAATCGCTCACGGTCCCGGCATTCAGTGCCCCGGCGGACTGCACCCCGTGGGTGATCGGCGACTTGTGGCCCGCCGAATTGGCGAACGCCACCGGTGAAACCGTTGCGCTCGCCGAGTATCTCAACGCGGACCTGCAGCGGATCGCCGATACCGCCAACGCCAAGCTGCAGGAGATCAGCCGCGGCGAGCTGGCGGGCTCGCAGCGCGAAGCCGCGCAGGCGCGGGTTGTCAATATCGCCCGTGCCTACGCCGTGCTGCGCGTCGAGTCGACGCTTCGGCAGCTCCGTGACGAGCCACCGCAGTCGCAGGCCGAATACCTTGGTGTGACGTCCGCCCGGCCGGCCGAACCGCCCCAACCACCGGCTCCGGTGCAGACCGTGCCACCCGTCGACCCGGCCGATGCGCGACCCACCGAGCCAGCCGAGATCGTGCTGTCCGCGGCACAATCCGACGATCAACTACTGCGGCGGCTGCTGGAATTCGTGGCCCGCCAGGAACCCCGGCTGCGGTGGGGGGCCGGCATCGACGCCGACGGCACCCCGGTGCTGGTGACCGACCTGGCGCACGGCTGGATTCCATCAGGGATCCAGCTGCCCACCGGCGTGCGACTACTGCGGCCGGGCCGGCGGACCGGCGACGTCACGACGCTGCTGGGCGACGCGACCCGAGTCATCAGCTACCGCCCGGGGGACCGGCTGGGCTGGGCCATGGAATCCAGCCGGCCGGAAACCTCGATCCAGCCCCGTGAACTGCCGACGGTGGACGACCTCGGCGGGTTGCTGGCCGGGGCCACCCGGCGCGAGGAACTGCCGCGAATCGTGCCGAAATCGGCTCAGCTGCTGGCAGCGGGAGCGGGCGTGGCCGAGCCGGAAGCCGACCTGCTCCGGGTACACCTGGACACCGCGCGCTATCAGTTACTGGCGCAGTATCCGGACACCGACGGGGTGCTGCTGCTGCGCTGCCTGCTGCTGGCCGCCACCGCGGCCGCCGCGACCGGCGACCAGGTCGCGGCGAACTACCATTTCTCCTGGTACCGGACGTTGAGCGGCGGGGAACCAGCGCCGATGAATTGACCCTGCTCGCGCGGGGTCGACATACTGGGCGGGTGTCGGGGCCGGACAGCCGCGCGGAACTCAGCGACAACGACCTCGTTGACGCGGTACTGCGCGACCTGCGCGAGGCAGCCGAGGAGTGGGAGGCGCTGGTCGCCGAGGCGGAGAGCATCACCTACAGCGTCGACCTGGGGGACATCCAGGCAGCGGTGAACTCCGACGGCAGATTGATCGCACTGACCCTGCACCCCGGCGCGGTGACCGACTACACCCACACCGAGTTGACCGATCGCCTCAACCTGGCGTTCGCCGCCCTGCGGGAGGAGGCCGAGGCCGACTATCGACAGCGGTACGGCGGGGGCATCCGATGACCACCGACACCACCACCATCGGCCGCGCCCTGGAGCTGCTGGCCAGCGGTCATCGCCTCTATCTGGGCGACCGCGTCGACCCCGGCCCGGTCGGCTCCGTCGACCGGCTGCCCGCTGATCCGGACCGGCTGGACCGGCTTGCCGGTTCCAGCGCCATGCGCGCCGCGGTGGTCAGGGTCGGGCAACTCCGCGACGGCCTGCGCCAGATGGCGACGGCCGATGCCGGGCTGGCCGGGCTGCTGGTCTCGGCGGCCGCCGATCACGAGCGGGGCCGCGGCCGAACCGGCGCGGTCCTTGCCGCCGCCCACGCCGACCGGATGCCCGCCGCGGATACCCCGATGGGCAGGCGGGAAGCCCAGCGCCGGATGCTGAATCGGCTGCGCACGCAGCGCCGGGCGATCGTCGGGTCCCGCCGGCGGGCTCGGCAGCTGGCCCGCGGGTTGAGTCTGCCGGGCTACCCGCGACACCGGAAGGCCGCGCGAAACGGCCCGGCGCCGGGTGTGGTCGGCGTCGACGCGGTGCGCTACCGGCCAACGGCGCCCCCCGGTGGGGTGCGGCAGTGGATTGCCGCGGCGCTGGACCGGTTGGGGATCGATGACCCCGGGGCCCGGCGCAACTGGTCGCACGGCTACCACACCCTGATAGCTCGTGAGTCGGGTGGCCGTGCGGCCGCGGTCGCATCGGAACCGGCGGGTGCACCCGGTCCGATCCAGCCCGACGGCCACGGCCTCGGCTACGCCCGTGGGCTGACCCAGACGATCCCGACCACCTTCGCCGCATACCACCAGCCGGGTACCTCGACCAATATCTACGACCCGGTCGCGAACATCTGCGCTTCGATGAACTACGTGATGCAGCACTACGGTGTCAGCCCGGACGGCGCGAACCTCGCTGCGCTGGTGCAGCAGGCGGATTCGCGCCGAGCCCCCAGGGGGTATTGAGCATGCCGTTGAATCTGTCCAATCGGGACCAGAACTCCGGGCACCTGTTCTACAACCGCAGGCTCAAGGCGGCGATCACCCGCTTCTCGGTCCGGATGAAGCATGACGACCGCAAACAGCAAGCCGCGGTGGCACTGTCGATGGTGTTCGTGCTCATCGGCGTCGGCTGGATGGCGCTGCTGCACATCATGAAGCCGGCCGGTCTGGTGGGCCAGTCCCAGATTGTCGGCGATCGAGACACCGGGGCGGTCTACGCGAAGATCAACGGGCGGCTCTACCCGGCCCTCAACCTCACTTCGGCGCGGTTGGCGGTGGGCAATGCGGCCGCCCCGGCCTGGGTCACAGCCAGCGAGATCGACAAGTACCCGACCGGGCCGACCATCGGGATTCCCGGCGCACCCGATGATCTCCGGGTCACAACCAGTCCGACGTCGGCCTGGGCGGTGTGCGACACCACCCCGGCCCGCGGCGCGGGAACCGCACCGAAGGTGACCGCGATCGCCGGTCAGCTACCGGTGTCCGAGCGATCCGCGCCGCTGGAATCCACCCGGGCCATTCTCGCCACCCATCAGGGCGCCAGCTATGTGATCTGGGGCGGCTACCGGTCCCGGATCGACCCGACGGACCGATCGGTGACCTTCAACCTGGGCCTGGATCCCGGCGAAACCCATCCGATTGAGCTTTCCAACGCCCTTTTCGATGCCATGCCCGCAACGGAACCTATTGTGCTGCCGGAGATTCCGGAAAGGGGTACCCCGTCTCGATGGCTGCCCGACGCCACCGTCGGCAGCGTGCTGGAGACGCGCGATGCCACCGGCGCGGTTCACCGGTTCTACGTGCTGCTACCGGGTGGGGTGCAGCGGATCACCGCGTTTGTCGCCGACCTGCTGCGCACTGCGGACTCCCAGGGGGCGGCGGCACCGAGACTGGTTGCGCCGGACCGGGTGGTCGACATCCCGGCCGTCCATGTCCTCGATGTCGACTACTACCCGCCGGGGAAGCTGGACTTCGTCGATACCGCGGTCAATCCGGTGACCTGTGTCGGTTGGGCGAAACAGTCGGGCGACCCGCAGGCGACAATCATCGTCCACACCGGTCGGGGTCTGCCGGTGCCGTTGGAGCTGGAGTCGCGCCTGGTGCAACTGGTGCGCGATGACCGCTCCGCCGCCTCAATCGAGGCCGATCAGACCTTGATGCTTCCGGGCGCAGCCAGTTTCGTCGCGACGACCAGTGGCGTTGCCGTCGCCGACAGTCGAGAATCCCTGTATTGGGTGTCACCACAAGGTGTTCGGTACGGAATCGAGGCGGACCGCGGCACCGTCCAGGCGCTGGGGCTGGACCCGGCTCAGGCCGTGCAGGCGCCGTGGCCGCTGCTGCGAACTTTTGCCGCCGGCCCGGCGATCAGCCGCGACGGTGCACTGCTGGCCCGCGACACCGTCACAGCGGGCGGCGCGGTGGCGGCAATCCCCGGGATCGATCAGCAGCCGGGAGGTTGAGGGGTGTCCAAACGGGGTTTCGTCCGACCGGCCCGCAAGGCGCCGCCGATGGTGCCGCCGGCCCGAGTGGCGGTCGCAGCACCGCTGGCGCTGCCCGAGCGGGAACCACGAAACATCCTGACCATGATCGCGGTTCCCGCACTGCTGGTCGGGATCGTCGGGACCCTCGTGGTGATGTACACGTCCGGGGTGCGGTCGCTGCAGTCCGGGTTCTTCCCGATGGTAGGGCTCTTCGGCTTCGGTGCGCTGATGTTCGGCGGCCGGTTCGGCCGTGGCCGCCGGATGAGCTGGGGCGAGCAGGAGAAGCAGCGGCGCGTCTACCTGCGGCAGCTCGACGAGGACCGTGACGAGGTACAGCGCGCGGGGCAGGCCCAGCGGCGCCGGCAGCTGTTCGTGCACGGCGATCCGCAACGCTTTGACACTTTGATCGGCGGACCGCGGATGTGGGAACGCCGACCAGGTGAGCCGGATTTTCTCGACGTCCGGCTGGGGATCGGAGTGCAGGACGCCGGCGAGGCCGCGGTGTCGCTGCAGTGGCCCGATGTTCCGGTCGGCGAGGAACTCGAACCGGTCACCGGTGGAGCGCTGCGGGATTTCATCCTGGAACAGAGCAAGATCCGGGGCATCGGGAAGGTTCTCAGCCTGCGGTCGAAACCCGGCTTCAGTTTCGTCGGCGACAGTCAGCCCGAGCTGCACGGCCTGATGCGGGCGGTGTTGTGCGCGCTGAGCGTCTACCACAGCCCGAACGACGTCAAGCTGATGGTGGTCACCCGCGACCCGCAGCTGTGGTCCTGGCTGGTGTGGCTGCCGCACAACCAGCACGACGAGATGTTCGACGCCTGCGGCCTGCGGCGGCTGGTGTTCGCCACCCCGACCGACCTCGAAGATGCGCTGGACGCCGAGTTGCACCGGAAGGGCCGGGGGCCGTGGACCCCGGTCGGCAGCAGCCCGACCACGACGCCGTCGGCGCTCGAATCGACCCGTCCGGCGCTCGGCCCGCACTGGGTCATCGTCGACGACAACGTCGGAACGCCCGAACAGTGGGAGGGGGTGACCGGGCAGAAGGGCATGGCAGGAATCACGGTGCTGCGGCTGGCGGCCCGCCGGGGCGTCGGGGTCGGATTCGCCGACGACAACCAGTGTTTCGAGCTTCGCGAAGGCCGGCTGTGGCACCGCGGTGCGTTCTACGCGGTGGCCGACATGCTCGCCGAGAGCACCGCGAACCGCTACGCGCGGGCCCTGGCACGCTGGTCTCCGACCACCGCCGGGGAACTGTCGGCGACCGACAGCCAGGGGGGCGAGCTGCTGCGGGCACTCGGTATCAGCGACCCGCGGCACCTCGACGTCGACCGGCTCTGGGCGGAGAGCCGTGGCCGCGGCGACCCGAGATGGGCAATGGTGCCGGTCGGCGCGAAACCCGGCGGTGAACTGCAGTACATCATCTTCCGCGCCAAGGACTTCGGTGGGTACGGCTTTCACTCGGTAGTGATCGGGACATCCGGCTCGGGCAAGTCGGAGTTCTTCCTGTCGCTGTGCAACGGGATCGCGCTCACCCATTCGCCGGAGGCGTTCACCGTGATCTTCGTCGACATGAAGTTCGAGTCGGCGGCACAGGACCTGGCGGGACTCCCGCACGTCGCCGGCTCGCTGTCGAATCTGGGCAAGGACGACCGTCACCTCGCCGACCGGATGCGAAAGGCGATCAACGGCGAGATTCACCGGCGTTACCGTCTTTTCAAGGAAGCCGGGGCCCGCGACGCCAACGAGTACGAGGAGATGAGGCTGGCCGGAAGGGATTTGGAGCCGGTGCCGATCCTGCTGGTCATCATCGACGAGTACCTGGAGTTGTTCATCCACCACCCCGAGTGGATCGATCTGGTCATTCACATCGGGCAGGAGGGGCGCGGCTGCAACGTGTTCTTCACGCTGGGCGGCCAGCGACTCGACCTGTCGTCGCTGAGCAAAGCCAAGAGCAACATCGCCTTTCGGGTGGCGTTGCGGGCCGAGACCGTGGAGGACTCCCGCGACGTCATCGGCAGCGATGCCGCACTGCACCTGCCGTCCAAGGAGAACGGGTATGCCCTGCTCAAGGTCGGCCCGCGCGACCTCGATCCGTTCCGGTGCTTCTATCTCTCGGCACCGTATGTGCTGCCGAAGAAGGCGGCGAACAGCACCCGGACCGTCGACGTGGGTTTCGCCCGGCCCCGACCACTGACCTGGGAATACCAGCCGCTCAGCACCGAAGACACTGCGGCACTGGCGGTGGCCGACGAACCGGACGAGCCGGACGAGTTCCTGTTCCACCCCGATGGCTTCCGGAAGAAGAAACTGGTGGATGTGATCCGGGACTCGCTGACCTCGCATCCGGCCCGGCCGCCGCACCAGATCTGGCTGCCCCCACTGGAAGTCAGCGAGCCGGTGGACACGCTGGTGGAACGCTGGCGCGGCCGACCCTGGCACGTCGACTATGGAGCCAACCCCGGCCTGGTCTTCCCGGTCGGCGTAGTGGACATTCCCGACGAGCACGCCCAGCGGGTCCACACCGTCGACGCCGAGATGGACAACATCATGGTGGTCGCCACCGCCCAGCGCGGCAAGTCGACGACGCTGATGACGTTGCTGACATCCGCGGCGCTGATGTACGCACCGGAGCGGGTGACGTTCTTCTGCATCGGAGCGGCGCTGCATCCGATCGAGGACCTGCCGCACGTCGCCGGTGTGGTCAGCCTGAACGATCCCGAAGGGGTGTCGCGAACCATCGCGACCATCGAGGGACTGATCCGGGCGCGGGAGACGTCGTTCAAGCATCACCAGATCGACATCTCCGAGTTCCGCGAACGCCGCTTCGGGCCCGGCGGTGGCGGGGGAACCGACCCGACGGACAAGTTCGGAGACGTGTTCCTGGTCATCGACAACTACGGGGATCTCTACGAAAAGGACGCCGCCACCGGTGACCGGGCGATCACCATCGCCCGCCAGGGCCTGTCCTACGGGATACACGTCATCACCAGCGCGACGGCCTGGTTCGTCGGGCAGAAGCAGGGACTGCTCAATGTTTCCAACGCCCGAATCCAGTTGCGGTTGAGCAACCCGGATGAGTCCCAGATGGGCGGCGGGATCGAGGGCAAACGCGCGGCGCGAAACACGTTGGACCGGCCGGGCTTCGGCCTCACCCGGGATGGGCACGAACTGCTGGTGGGCCTGCCGGAGATCCGTGGCGCGGCCGGGGAGCGGGTGGCCACCCGCGGTGTCGGCGCGAGCATCGCGGAATTCACCGGGGTGGACCGGGTGCAGCGACTGTCCCGGCTGCCGGAGCGGGTGGCGCTGCGGGAGATCTTGGAGGCGTATGCGCCGGCGGCCGGCGCCGCCGACCCGTTGAACGTTCCGTTCGCGATCGGCGAAGCCGCCCTGGACCCGGTGGCACTGCCCTGCCGATCGGTGCCCAACATGCTGGTGATGGGTCGCCAACTCTGCGGCAAGACAAGGACGTTGGTGGCCGTGGGGCAGGCGATCACCAGCCGGCTCGATCCCGGGCAGGCGCAGATCACCATCATCGACCCGAAGACCACCCTGATCGGCCAGATCAGGGGCCCGCACGTTCGGGCCTACGCCTACACCGCCGACGACATCGACGACGTCATCGGCGAACTCGCCGCACTGCTGCGCGATCGGCTCCCGCCGTCGGGGCTGAGCCAGGAGGAGCTGCTGAACCGCAAGTCGTGGGACGGCCCGCACCATTTCGTGCTGATCGATGACGAACATGAGTTGCGGCCGCACGGCCAGGTGGCCAGGCCGGCGGCGACCGCCCCGCTGTGGAGCTTGATCGAACGCAGCCGCGAGATCGGGCTGCACGTGATCGCCACTCGACTGCCGGGGAACTGGGCCGCCCAGGTGGTGATGAATCCGTTCGTGCAGAAGCTGACCGGGTCGCGGTCGCCGACGTTGTTCATGGACAACGACCCCACGAATGTGAAGGTGTTCGGCCGGACGAGCGCCCAGCAGTTGCCACCGGGGCGTGGCCTGCTGGTCACCTCCGACGGCGAGATCGAGGGTGTGCTGGTAGGGCTTGTCGAGTAGGCCGGGGGCGCCTACGCTCGGCGGGTCGGGTGGGCAGGTATTTCGGGGAGGGAATGCGGTCATGGTCTTTGCGATGGAACCGGCAGCGGTCGGGGCCGCGGCGGCGACCGAGGCGGGGTTGGCGGCGGCCGCGGCCGCAGGCGTTGCCGCGGGCGCGCCGGCGCTGCTGGGGGTGACGCACCTGGGCGGCGACGTGGATTCGGTGGAGTTCGCCGAGGCGCTCCGCGCAGTCGCCGCGGCCTACGTCGGGGTGGCCGGTGAGCACGTGGCGCAGCGGGGTCTGTTCGCCGGGGCGCAGTCGCTGTCGGTGGTCACGGCGTCGGCCACCGAAGCGATGCGCGCGGCGGCAGCAGCCCTGTAGGCGTCTGCGGTGCCGCATCCTTGGCCGGTGTTCACCCCGGAGGACAACCACGCGACGTTGAGCCGGTTGGGTACCGGGCCGGCGACCACGCTGGCCTATCAGGCCGCGCTGACTGCCGAGATGGCGCATTTGGAGTCGATCACCGCGGTCTCGGCGGCGACCGGGGCGGGCACCTACGCCACTGCGTGGTCGGGGGTGGGGGCGGCGGCCTCGGCGGTCTCGCAGACCGGTTTGAACACCGCCGGGATGGCGCTGACCGCCTGGCTGGCCGAGAAGCTGCCGTTGATCGCCACGGTGGTGTCGGGCTGGCAGACCGCGGCTACGGCGATGGTGCCGGCTGAGGAGGCGCTCGCCAACCGGGTCGAAGAGGCCACCGACGAGGCGATCAATCCGCTGGTCTGGGGGGCGCTGACGCCACGCATCGTCGATTTGAACCTGGAGTACTACGGGCACATGTGGCCGCGCAACGCCGCCGCGGGCGCCGCCTATGGCACGGTGGCGCGCGCGAGTGCGGCGGCCATGCTGGCGGTGCCGCCGCCACCGGCGTTGACCGGGGGGTCGCCGGCCGCCCCGGCGGCTGCGGCGGCCACCATCGCCGAAGACGGCGGGTCCGGGGCGGCCGGGGCGGCGATGCGGGTCAGCGCGCAGGCGGCCGGAGCAGCGATCCGCCCCGCGGCAGCGGTTCCGCAGTCGCTGCGTGAGGCCGTCCCGGTGCCGGCGGCGGAAGGAGTGTTGCGCCCGTTGACCGCCTTGGGCGCACCGAGCCCGGCGATGACGACGAGCACCCCGGTGGGCATGTTCGCCCGGGTGTCCGCGCCGGCTGTGGCGGCGCCGGTCGTGGAGGCGCCGGTCGTGACCGAAGCCGGGCCGCTGACGGCCGCCCCGCGGGCCGGCGCCGCTCCGGCCGGGATGGCGTATCCGGGTGCGGGCTTGACCAGCTATCTCCGACCCGCCGACGGTTTCACCTCGGTGCCGTCGGCTGGCGGGCGACCCGCCGGAGCGACCCCGGGGATGCTCAACGCCGCCGCGCTGCGCGGGCCACTGGCCACCGCCGGCCCGGCCATGCTCGCGCCCGCACCGACGACGCCGCACGGATCTTCCCCGAGGCGTCGGGAGCTGAAGCAAGTCACCTCCTCGACGGCGCCGCAGCCGAAGTGCAAGCCCGAGAAGGTGATCGAGATGCAGGGCAGGGTGGACGACTACGGGCGCAGATTCGAGGCCTACGCGCGCCGGGCCGAGGAACACGACAAACCAGTCGGCTACGACGGGGACGATCCGGCGCTACGGCAGGCCTTCGCCGACCACCAGCGGGAAGCGGAGGCGTTGCGGGACCAAGGGCGAGCGCTTGTCGCCGAGCAGCGCGAGATTCAGCGGGAGCTGGCCGAGTGCGGACTGCGGCTGGGCAATGAAGGCGCCCTTGAGTGGGTGCCCGCGATGCCGTACCGCTGATCGCGCCATCGGCCGGCACCCGGTCGAAGGGCGCCGTCGTTCACCGAACTGCCGGTGCAGCCGATGCGGTGGACCGCTGCCATGCCGGCGACCACGGCCATTCCCGGGTGCTCGAATTACCCGGACAGCCACCGATCTGTTGATCCAGGCAAAGCACAGCAACTTTGGGTGAGACTCGCAGGTGAGGATGCGCCACGGGGTGGGCCTTTGTGCCGCCGGCCGTTCGGCGCGTCCGCGAGGGTGTCGCAGAAGGGGGCCGTGCTGCTGTCAAAAGCGTTGTGGCACAACGAGGAAATAACGACGGGCGGCAGGTGGTGCGACACCGGGCGCCGACCGGATGACGCAGCGCAGCACCGCGCTGCGACAACTGGTGGCTGCATCCGGGTGGTGTCCCGCGACCCTCGCGACCGCGGTGCGCCAGTTAACGGTGATACCCGTGTGGCCGTTGGCAACTGGAGCCGGAAAAGTGAAGTGACAACGCCCTGATCGGCGTGCTTAAACTACCCGGTACGCCCCGTTCGGGGGGGATTCGGGAGGGATCACCGAGGGAACAGGAGGGAGCAGCAATGGCACTACTGCAGGTAACGCCGGACATGATGCGCCAGACCCAGCAGGCCATCGAGACCGCGCTGGAACACGCGAATGTCATCGCGAATCAGTATCTGAGCAGCCATGAAAACGTCGGCGTGGCATGGCAGGGCGACGGCTACCGGTCATCGACGAACACCGCGATGAAGGTGCAGCACGATCTTGCACAGGCCACCATGTGGGGCAGCAGGCTGGCCCAGGGACTCGGCAAGGCCGCCGTGCTCATGGAGCAGCACGAAATGGATGCCGCCCACAGCTTCGCCGGCTTCGCCGGTGACCCCGGAATGAACGCCTAGCACCTGTTTTCGGGTGCACCTACCAGTGCGGACTTGGAGATGACGAGCATGGGACATATTCAATACGACCACGGCGCTGTCGACGATCTGGCTTCCGGGGTCGGCAACAACGCGGCAGTCCTGATGGAGCACCACGAGGACATCAGGCACCGCACCGAACAGGTCGCCGGGTTCTTTCAAGGTCAGGCGCATGCGGCTTTTCACGAGGCGCAGGTGCAGATGCTGCGCGGCCTGGAGGGTTTGATCGAGACCGTGGCTCAGCACGGCCAGACGATCCACACCGTGAACGCGCAGGCGCACGCGACGGACCTGAGTTCGGCGAACTTCTTCGCCTGATGCGTGGGGGAGGCGGGGGTCCGGGGGCGCAGCCGCGCCCCCGGACCGCTGATACCGGACACCAGCTGTGTTGACCACCACCGTCGATGGCCTGTGGGTGCTGCAAGTGCTCACCGGCACTGAAGTATTGGCACCCGAACTGGGACTGCGACCGACGTTGCCGAGCCTGGAGACACCGCGCCTGGCGCTGACACATCCGGTGACCGCCGAACTGCGGGCCGCGGGCGTGCTCGATGAGGCCGGCGAAGTGGATGCGACTGTCGTGGAATGGCTGACCGTACTGCGCCGCCGAGATGTCGCGATGCTCATCGAAGTTCGAACACCCGATGCCCCGGACAACCGCGCCCGGGCGCTGCTGGTGCGGTTCGCCCAGTGGTGGGTTGTGCTGGAACGCTCGGCGGAATTGATCCGCATCGGCGGTGCCGGCACGGCCAGCACCGAGGGTGCCGCCGCCGCCGTGCTCAACGCGCAGCTCGAGAGGTTGTGCGGCACCGCTCCGCCCGCACCGTTGCGGCCGGTCACGCTCGATGCGGACGCGCTGCTGGCGGGCGTGTCCGATACCGAAACGCTGCGCGCATTCCTGGCGGAGCAGCGGCTGGACCCCGATCAGCGCCGCATTCTTGCCGCGGGTGCCGATCCGACTCGGTCGACGCAGGCCTCCCTGGTCGCCTTGCAGGCCGGGATCGCGACCGGGGGACCGACCCGGATCCATGTCGAACCGGGCGCGGTGACGATCATCGACACCGTTGAGGGCCGGATCGTTGCCGAACACGTGCTGACGGCGGGGAAGCACTGGATGGTGATCGCGCCCGGATCGGCGAGCAACGTCGGGGCTGCCGTGAACCAGATGTTGCGGCGATTGCCGGCGAATCAGGATTGGCATTCCTGCCGGAGAGCCGTGTGATGAGGAGTGAGCACCCGCATGTCAGTGATCGGACAATGAGCAGTCCCCAGATCAATCAGCATCGAGAGCAGGCCGCATTGCGGAGACCGCAACACGATTCGGTGTCCGGGACCCTGCGGATCTCCGACATGGTCGCGCCCCGCAAGATCCCGCCGGCCGCCGGGTGGCGCAAATTCGTCTACGCGGCATCCTTCCGCAGGGTCAACCTCGGGGAGTCGCCGGCCGAACGGCACTACCGTGAACTGCGCGAGCGGATACGCCGGCACATTCGCAAGCAGTTCGTGATCGGGGTGGTCTCCGGCAAGGGCGGGGTCGGTAAGACCACGATGACCGCCTGCATCGGCGCGGTATTCCGGGAATGCCGTCCGGAGAACGTGGTCGCCATCGATGCCGCGCCCGGCTTCGGGACGCTCTGCGGCCGGATCGACGAGGCACCGCCCGGCGACTACGCGGCGGTGCTCAACGACACCGATGTGCAGGGGTACGCCGACATTCGTGAGCATCTCGGCCAGAACAGTGTGGGCCTGGACGTACTGGCCGGAAACCGGGCGTCCGACCAACCGCGGCCGCTGGTCCCGTCGATGTTCACCGGGGTGCTGTCGCGGCTGCGTCGCACCCACACCGTTCTCGTCGTCGATACCTCCGATGATCTGGAGCACCCCGTGATGAAGGCGGTGTTCGACGCCTGCGACACACTGGTTTTCGTCTCCGGGCTCACGGCCGACACATCGCTGCCCGTCACCCGTGCGATAGACCTGCTGCGGTCGATGGGATACCACGAACTGGTCTCCCGCAGCATGGTCATCCTCAACGACAGTCGCGACAAGTACGATGCGGCAGCCCGGGAATACCTCGCCGAACGCTTCGCCCAGTCCGGTGCGACCGTGGAATTCATGCCGTTCGATCCGCACCTCGCCCGCGGTGGAATCATCGATGTCCAATACGAACTGCACAGGAAGAGCCGACTGCGCCTGTTCGAGATCACGGCGGCACTGGCGGACAAGTACGTGCCGGATGCCGACAGGCCGCATTGATGGTTTCGGCAAAAGCCAGGGTTGCGTTCCCGGCGCGCTGTGCGGTCGCGGTGGTCTGCGGCGAACACCTGGTTTCGCAGGTGTATCCGGCGGCGGTGCCGGTGGAGGTATTCATCGACGAAGTCGTCGAACTGCTCAACGACGAATTCAAACGGCGAGGTCTGGGTGGCCTCCAGTCCGATGCCGGCTACGAACTGCACAAGGCCAACGGGGTGCGGCTGGACGTCACCAAAACGCTCGACGAACTCGGTGTCGAAGACGGCGCCACGCTGGTGCTGACCCCCTCGGAACCAGGTGACTCGTTCGAGCCGCAGTACGAGTCACTGTCCACCGGGCTGGCCAGGATCGGCAGGAAGCTCTTCGAACCGGTGACCGCCGAGACCGCCGGGCACACCGCCCTGGTGATTTCGGCGATGGCGTCCGCGGCGACCCTGGGGTTGGCGCTGCGGATGCGTGCCGGCGCCGATTCGCTGATCCCCAGCATGGTGACCGGGGTGGCCGGGCTGCTTGCGGCCGCAGCGGCCGCGGCGGTGTGGCAGTGGTGGCCGCACCGTTCAGACCTGCTGGCCGGGTTCAGCTGGCTGGCGGCGCCGGCGTTGGCGGTGAGCCTGGGTGCGGCAGCGCCCGGCCCGCCGGCCGCGCCGCATCTGTTCATCACCGCGCTGGCCGCGGTGCTGCTGATCTGCGGGATCGTCGCCACGACCGGGCGGATGGTCAGCGTTGCGGCAGCGGCGGTGACGCTGTGCGCGTTGGGCGGGGCGGTGGCCGCGGCGCGGATGTGGCGCCCGGTGCCCGCCCAGTGGCTGGGGATGTGCACGTTGATAGCGCTGCTGCTGTTGCTGACCCTGGCCCCCACCATCGCCCTGTGGACCGCCCGCATCCGGCCGCCGCATTTCGGGTCGATCACCGGCCGGGACCTGTTCTGGCGCAGCCATGGACTGCCGTCCGACGCGGTGGCACCGGTCGACAGCGAGAACCCCGACGACGAGATCGCCCCAGAGGAAGCGAACCCGGACACCACCCCGCGCGGCGCGCAGATGACCCGCGCGGCGATCCGGGCCAACAGCGTGCTCACCGGAATCTGTGTGGGCGCCGGACTGGCGCTGCCGGTGGCGGCCTGGCCGGCGTTGCTGCCCGGGCGGGACCGCGGCGCCGCGGCCGCGGTGCTGGTCGGCCTCTTCGTGGTGATCTTCATCAGCCGGGGCAGGGCCTTCGCCGACAAGCGGCAGGCCGTCGCATTGGTCTGCGGGGCCGCGGCGACGGTCTGCGTCGGGGTCGCCGAATACGTGCTGCGCGAACCCGCCGGGTCCGGCGCGGCACTGCTCGCCGGTGCGGCGGTGCTGATCGGGTTCGGTGCCGGCGCACTGGCGGCCGGGCTGCTGGTGCCGGTCACCAGGTTCACCCCGTTGGTCCGGATGATCGCCGAATGGGTTGAGCTGGTGGCGATTATCGCGACCCTGCCGCTGGCGGCGTGGATCGGCGGCCTGTTCACCTGGGTGCGAATGCGATGACCGGCCGGGCGCGTCGGGCAGCGGCGCTGGTGCTGACCGGCACGCTGGTGGTGATGCTCAGCAATGTCGGTGCTGCCGAAGCGATCCCGCCACCGGGCGTCGACCCGGGGCGGGTGCCCGCAGACGGCAGGCCCGGCCCCGAGCAGCCGATGCGGCAGAGCAACATCTGTGCGCGGCCGATCACCGTCGCCGACCCGAACGTCGCCGTCCCCGCCCCGGGCTTTGCGATGCTGAACATCGCCCAGGCCTGGAAGTACTCGACCGGGCACGGGGTACCGGTCGCCGTCGTCGACACCGGTGTCAACCCCAGTCCGCGAATGCCGGTGGTCGCCGGCGGCGACTACATCATGGGTGGTGACGGCCTCACCGACTGCGACGCGCACGGCACCGTGGTGGCATCGGTGATCGCCGCTGCGCCACAGGGCGTCCCGATGCCGGCGCCGATGCCGTCCGCACCGGCCTTCCCGCCGCCGGCGGGCACCCGGTTCGATTCCGGCCCACCGCCACCGGGTGGTGCGCCCGCACCGCCGGCCCCACCGCCGGCCCCACTGCCGGTGACGGTCACCGTCGCACCAGCACCGGAGTCGCCAACCGACCACCCGGCGAATGCACCCGGCGAGCCCGTTCCGGACCAGCCCGACAATCCGGAGGTTCCGCCACCTGCGCCGGACGCCGCCGACGGGGTGGCCGGGGTGGCTCCGCACGCGGTGATCATCTCGGTGCGGCAGTCCTCGCGCGCCTACGAACTGGAACGGCCCGGTGCTGGAGACTTCGACGTCCGCAGGAAGGCCGGCACCGTCGCCAGCCTGGCCAGCGCCATCGTGCACGCCGCCAACCTGGGCGCCAAGGTGATCAACGTCAGCGTGACATCCTGCGTGTCTGCCGCCGACCCGCTCGACCAGGGCGCTATCGGCGCCGCGGTCTGGTACGCGGCCACCGTGAAGGACGCGGTGGTGGTTGCCGCCGCCGGCAACGACGGCGAAGAGGACTGCGCCCAGAACCCGACGTTCGACCCGCTGGACCCGACCGACCCGCGGGACTGGCATCAAGTCAGGACGGTGTCGTCGCCGTCCTGGTTCACCGATTACGTGCTGGCCGTGGGCGCGGTGGACAACACCGGCGCACCGCTGGCCAAGAGCCTGGCGGGTCCTTGGGTCGGTGTCGCCGCGCCCGGCGTCGGCATCATGGGCCTGTCCCCGCAGACCGGGGGGCCGGTCAACGCCTATCCACCGATCCGGCCGGGCGAGCGGGACATGCCGTTCTGGGGCACCAGTTTCTCGGCGGCCTACGTCAGCGGCGTGGCCGCCCTGGTGCGGGCCAAATTTCCGGAGTTGTCGGCATATCAGGTCGTCAACCGCATCCGGCAAACCGCGCACAACCCGCCGCGCGGCGTCGACAACCGGGTGGGCTACGGAGTGGTCGACCCGGTGGCGGCGTTGACGTTCGACGTGCCGCCCGGGGACCGGACGGCACCCGGGGCGCAGAGTCGGGTGATTGTGCCGCCGTCACCGCCGCCGGCACCGGATCACCGGGCCCGCACCGCGGCGTTGTCGTTTGCCGGCGTGGTTGCGGCGGCGGTGCTGTTGGCCGCGCTGATCGCCCGGGCCCGGCGGGCGCGGCCCCGATGAACACCGGCCAGACACCTGCACTGAACCTGGCGATGATCGTCGGGGTGCTCGCTTGCGGTCTGGCCGGCTGGAGTGTCGCGGGCTATCCGGGGTCCGCGGCCGGATTGGTCCTGGGATTGGCCGTTGCCGCGGTGCGCTGGCGGCGCCGGCGGGCGTGGTCCTGGCTGCTGCTGTGGCTGCGCCGGCAGCGTCCGCTGGTGCTGCGTGAACCCGTCACGGTGACCAACGACCGGGCCGGCGGCGGAGTGCGATACCAGGACGGCGTGGCGGCGGTGGCGGTCCAGCTACTGGGCAGGGCCCACGTGCCGACCCTGTTCACCGGCTCCACCGCCACCGAGACCGAGAACACCGTAGACATCGTCGGTCTGCTGCCGCTGCTGCGGCAGAGTCTGGGATTGACCATCGCGTCGCTGAGCGTGGTCAGCGCGGGCGCCCGGCGGCGCAGCACCGGCGACTACCCACGGGTCTACGACACCCTGATCGGCACGCCGCCGTACGCCGGCCGCCGCGAAACCTGGATCGTCGCCCGCATCCCCACGCTGGCCAACGTCGAAGCGTTGCACTGGCGCAGTTCGGCGGGAACCGCCGCGCTGGCCGTGGCTCAGCGCATCAGCGCGGCGTTGCGGCAGCAGGGCATCCGCGCGAAGGTGGCGACCGCCACCGACATCGTCGAAATGGAACGCCGGGCCGCCGACGGCGCCCTGGCCGCGACGAACCGGCGCTGGCGTTCGGTGCGCAGCCGGACCGGCTGGCTGACCAGCTACGGGTATGGGGCCGGTGACGTCACCGGCGACGTGCTCGCGCAGGCCTGGTCGCTGCGGGTGGACGGGATCATCCAGAACGTCACGCTCTTCCCGGACGGCACCGGGTGCGCCACGGTGACCGTGCGGACCGCCCAGCCGCCGGCGGCGCCGCCCAGCGTGCTGCTCCGGCCGCTGCCAGGTGAGCAGGCACTGGCGCTGGCCGCCAACTGCTGTGGTCCACTGCCGGTTCTGCCCGGCGTCGACCGCGGCCGGTTGCCGGCCGCATTGCGCATCCCGGTCGGTGCCTCCGGTGTGCTGCTCGGCAAGGTCGGCGCCGGCGACCGCCTGCTGCTGCCACTGGACGATCCGGGGGAGTTCAGTCGGGTGCACATCGCCGCAGCCGATCCGTTGGCGAAGCGGATCGTGGTGCGGCTGGCCGGGTCCGGCGAACGGGTCACGGTGCACACCCGCGACCCGCAGCGCTGGGCAACGGTCCGGATGCCGGAGATCGTCGTGACCGGCGGCGTGCGGCCCGCCGCCGGCACCACCGTCAGCGTCATCGACGGCACGCTGAGCCCCGCGCCGCGGCCGAACACGCTGATCTCGATCGGCGAGCCCGGCGCACCGGGGCCGCCGTCCGCCGATGTGACGATGACCCAGACCGGCCCGGCGACCCTGGAGGTGGCGTCCGCGGGGCAGGCACACACCGTGGAGGTGGAGTTGTTCCGCGCCGAGAACCGCTACGTGTCGGCCGAGCCGGTCAGCCCGGGACCGACGTCAGCCGCTGAACTCGAGTCGGTGGACTAGGCCCGTGGTCAGCGCGACGAACAGCACGACAGTTGCCGCACGCAAGCGCTTCGACCAGGCGATGAGTCTGCTCGACACCGATCCGGCCGACCTGGACGGCGTGCGGGCGCTGTTCCGGGAGGCGACCGAGATCGACCCGTCGATGGCCGACGCGTGGCTGGGCAGAATCGCCGCCGGCGACGAGGCGCTGTCGACCCTGCAGGAGTTGCACGCCTACGGGACCCGGCTGCACCGGGAGACCAATCGACTCGGCGTCCAGCTGTCGGCGGCGATCAAGGCCGGTCCGTATCTGTCGATCCTGGTGACGGAATCGTCGCACGCGGGGCTGGCGCTGGCCAGCGCGCTCGTCGATGCCGGGCGGTACCGGGAAGCCGAAGTCCTGCTGGGTGATTCGTCCCTGCTGGACAGCCGGGAGGGCCACCAGTGGCAGCAGTATCTTCGGTGCTATCTGATGTACGCCAGCCAGCGGTGGCCGGACGTGATCGCGGTTGCCGCCACCGTGCTGCCGCCGCAGGCCGTCATCATGGCGGCGGTGACAGCGGCAACCAATGCGCTGGCCGCCCACTCCGCGGCCCATCTCGGACAGCCACGGGTCGCACTCGATCTGGTGAGCCGGGTCGAAGTGCTTGGCGGACACGGCTTCCCGGGGGAGATGTCGCGGTACTCGGCGAATGACCCCACGGTAACCGCAATCGATCCCGACGAGTTCCCGTTGATCGCGGCCGATCTGGCCTACCTGCGGGGGATGACGCACCGCATGCTGGGCGAATCGGACAAGGCCGATATCTGGCTCTCGAAGGCGACGATCAACGGGGCGCTCACCGCGGCGGCGAAGCAGGCACTGGCCGATCCCGCCCTGCAACTGACCATCACCGACGAACGGGCCATCGACAGCAGGACCGACAAGTGGGACGTGACCACCGAGCGGTCCGAACGGCAGCGCCAGGACGAGGCGAACCAGGTGCGGCGCGACGAATTGTTGGCCGAGGGTAGGGCCCTGCTCGATAATCAAGTCGGATTGGCCGAGGTCAAGCGGGCGGTCACCGAGCTCGAGGACCAGATCGAGGTTCGCGGCCTGCGGCTTGCCGCCGGGTTGCCGGTGACCAACCAGACCAATCACTTCCTGCTGGTGGGGCCGCCGGGCACCGGCAAGACCACCACTGCCGAGGCGCTGGGAAAGATCTATGCCGGCCTGGGCATCGTGCGTCATCCGGAGATCATCGAAGTCAAGCGCGCTGACTTCTGCGGGGAGCACATCGGCGCGTCGGGGCCGAAGACCAACGAGCTCATCGACCGCTCGCTGGGCCGCATCCTGTTCATGGACGAGTTCTACTCGCTGGTGGAACGCCACCACGACGGTCGGCCGGACATGATCGGCATGGAGGCGGTGAACCAGTTGCTGGTCGCGCTGGAGGCGCACCGCTTCGACTTCTGCTTCATCGGAGCCGGATACGAGAAGGAAGTCGACGAATTCCTCACCGTCAACCCGGGTTTGGCGGGCCGGTTCAACCGCAAGCTGCGATTCGAGTCCTACACGGAAGACGAACTGGTGGAGATCGCGGTCCGATACGGCCGCCCGCGAGCCACCGTCATCGAGCCCGCCGCGGCCGACGCTCTGCGCGCCCGGTGCGCCGCCCTGCGGGAATACCGGACCCCCGACGGCAGCCACGGCGTCGACGTCATGCAGAACGGCCGATTCGCCCGCAACGTCATCGAGCGCGCCGAGCGGCTGCGCGACTCACGGGTCGCCGCCCAGCATCGCAGCGATCGGGGCTCGGTGACCGTAGAGGACCTGGAGACGTTGCGCGCCCGGGACATCATCACCGCGGTGGCCGATGCGTGCGCGGAAAAACACGTGCCGATGCCGCTTTGACGACAGCCACGGCAGGTCCCCGAATGCGCGGAAACAACCCATGGCACGCCGGCGAAACCCTACGATCCGAGGTTGGGCAGTCCCTACGTCCGGAGGTCGCAGCGGTCCCCCGGACGTAGGGCTGGCAGCGTTCGGCTCAGCGAGGAGGCCGCCGTGAAATCAGCATTCCTCTCCTGTGCAACCGCGGCGATCACCTGTCTGGGCGCGGGCTTCGTCGCCGATCCGGCGGCGCCGTACCTGCACGATCTCCGGTGGGGCCCGGTGGCGCTCACCTCCGTCGAGGCCACCGGCCCGACCGACGTCACGCTGGCGATCGGCGGCACCGCGGCGCCGATACCGCTCGCCGACTATCGCACCGCGGTGACCGACAGGTACGTCACCCCGGTGTTCCCGAACTTCACCAGCGCCAATGCGCAGTCGCTGAACACACCGGAATTGTTCTACCCGCTGACCGGGGTCAAGAGCCTGCCGGTCGACACGTCGATAGCGCAGGGTCTGACCATTCTGGATGGTGCGATCAGGGATCAGGTCGGCGCCGGAAACCGGGTCACGGTCGTGGGCATCTCCCAGAGCGCGATCATCGCCAACGACGAAATGAAGTTGCTCGCCGCGCAAGGCAATCCGGTCCCCGGTGACGCCCTGAACTTCGTGCTGCTGGGAAATGACGGCAACCCCAATGGTGGACTCTTCCAACGCTTCGAGGGGCTCACCCTCCCCAGTCTGGGCGCGACGTTCACCGGCGCGACACCTCCGGACACCAGCTACCCGACCGCGATCTACACGCTCGAATACGATGGCATCGCCGACTTTCCGCGGTATCCGATGAATCTGCTGGCAGACCTCAACGCCGCCGTGGGCATGCTGCTGGTGCACACCCAGTATCCGACCCTCGACCCCAGCCGACTGGTGCCGGTGGCCGACGGCGGCACGATGATCGAGTTGCCGACGGATCCGGGATACGGCACCGCTACCACCTACTGGATGATTCCGATGAACCCGGGCGAAACCTTGCCGCTGCTGCAGGCGCTGCTGCCCGTCCCCTTCGTGGGGAGGGCGCTGGCGGACCTGCTGCAACCGGTGCTGACGCCGCTGGTGAACCTGGGCTACGGGGATCCGGATTTCGGCTGGTCGACGGGTCCGGCGAATGTGCCGACCGGGTTCGGCCTGTTCCCGGACTTCGACATGGTGCTCAGGGCACTCGCCGAGATGGTGGCGGGGATACCGGTCGGCGTTCAGGCCGCGACCGGCGATCTGATGTCGCCCGGCCCGGCGCCCCACCCGGAGCCGGCTGTTCCAGACCTGGCGGGTCTATCGGCCGGGGATCCGTCCTCCTGGCTGGTCGGGATCGTCAATGCGTTCACCGCTGCCGCGTCGGCCGGGTACGCGTTCGTCCTGCCGACGGTGGACTTCGCTGTCGCCCTGGGCGTCGGCCTCCCGACCTATGACGCCGGACTCCTGGTGGACAACCTGGCCAATCCGATTGACGCGCTTGGTCTGCCCATCGCCGCCGACCTCGGGTTGATCACCGTCGGCAGCGCGGTCTATCTGGCGTCGGCTGCCCAGGCACTGGGCGAGATCATCGCCGACCTGGCGGGCATCTTCGCGATTTGATCCGGCGCGGGCGATGCCGCATCCGTCCGGGCCGCCGAAGCCGGGTCAACCGCCGGGGCGACCGGCTGCGCTGTGCTGCGCCCGGGCTGCGAAGTGGTACGCGACGATCGCGGCGACCTGCAGGAACTTCAGCCGGACCGCGGGCGCCATCTCGCCGGTGACGTCGATGACCCCGCCCGGGCGCAGGTGCGGGTCGAACGGCACCTCCACCACCGGTTGGCCGTGCCGCAGGAACTGTTCGGTGAGCGCTGCGCGGGTCCGTTTGTCGGCGTGACCGTCGGAGTCGTTGAGCACCACCACGGTTCGGGCCAGCAGCCCGCCCTGGCCGCGATCGGCCAGCCACTCCATGGTCTTGGCGGCGGCCGCCGCCCCGTCGGCCCACGGTGACGACACCACGATCAGCGCGTCCAGGTCGCGCAGTGCCTCCTGGGTCACCGCGGCATCCATCGTCGAACCGCAGTCGACAACCGAGATGGTGAAATGCCGATCCAGGCGCAGTGCGGCCTCCCGGTACAGCGCGGGGTCGAGTACCCGGCGCCGACCGGCGGCCGGTTCACCGGCCAGCACGTACAACCCGGCGGCGTTGGCACCCACCCGGGCACTGATGTCGGCGAACGACTGCAGGTTCTGGTCGGCGGCCAGGTCCCAGTAGGAACTGCTGGTGTGCGGGTCGATCCGGCTGCCGAGCCGGCCGAACGCGGTGTCGGCGTCGACGGCGACCACCCGGTCGTTGCGCCGCAACTCGGCGAACAGCGAGCCCACGCTGGCCGCCACCGTGGTCTTTCCGACACCGCCCTTGCCGAGCACGCCGACCTTGTAGTTGCCGCGCAACACCGACCGGATGGTGGCTTCGTAGCCGGCCGCCTGCCGCTCTGCCGCCGACGGTCCGAGCTTGACCAGGCCGAATGTGGCCTGCCACAACAGCCGTCGCCAGCCGCGGGCGGGCCGCGGCCGCTGCGGCCGGGCGGTGGGCGGCCGGAAGTCGGCGAAAGCCCATTGGCCGGGGGGCGGCGCGGCGGGTTGTGGTGGGACCGGTGGCGCCGGCGGCGGCGCGGCGGGTTGTGGTGGGACCGGTGGCGCCGGCGGCGTCACCGGATTCGGTCGCGGCGGAGGCGGGTTCGGGTCGCCGGGCGGTGCCGCCCGGACCCGGTCGCGCAGGAAGTCGTCAGGCTGGATCACGGGATTCCCGGGTCGGTGCTGTCGGGCATGGGTTCCAGTATCGGGTATCGCGTCGCCGGGCTGGATTGCGCCGGCGCGGGTGCGCCTGAGCCCCTGTTGACCAGCTAAGATTGCTAGCATTGGCTAACAGCTGAGTCTTGGCATAGGGTCTAACCACCTGTCCAGGATTTTCGCAGGTTTACCGTTCAGCGCCGCACGGACACGTTTGACAAAGTTGGTTCGTCGTCGGCTCGCGCACTACGCATCGACTTGGTCTGTGGCGGTGTTCACACCGCCGCAGCTTCGATGTCGCGCAGCGGTTCGGTGGAGGTCAGGAAGAGATGGCACCTGGTCGGGTCGGCTTGTATAACCCCGCTTTCGAGCATGACGGGTGCGGGGTGGCGATGGTCGTCGATATGTTCGGCCGGCGCAGCCGCGGCATCGTGGACAAGGCGATCACCGCGTTGCTGAATCTGGATCACCGCGGTGCCGCCGGCGCCGAACCGCACAGCGGTGATGGCGCGGGGATCATGATCGGTGTTCCGGACCGGTTCTTGCGGGCGGTTGTCGACTTCGCCCTACCGACCCTGGGCGATTACGCCACGGGTATCGCGTTTCTGCCGCAGTCGACCAAGGACGCGGCGGCGGCCTGTGCGGCGGTGGACAAGATCGTGGAGGCCGAGGGCCTGCAGGTGTTGGGCTGGCGGGAGGTGCCCGTCGACGAGTCGTCGTTGGGCGCACTGTCGCGGGATGCGATGCCGACCTTGCGGCAGTTGTTCATCGGCGGGGCTTCGGGCATGGAGTTGGAGCGCCGTGCTTTCGTGGTGCGCAAGCGCGCTGAGCACGAGTTGGGTGACAGGGGGCCCGGTCAGGATGGGCCGGGCCGGGAGACCGTGTATTTCCCGAGCCTTTCGGGGCGGACCCTGGTGTACAAGGGGATGCTGACAACGCCGCAGTTGGCGGTGTTCTATCGGGATCTGCAGGACGATCGGATGGAATCTGCGCTGGGCATCGTGCATTCCCGGTTCTCGACGAACACGTTCCCGTCATGGCCGTTGGCGCATCCGTTCCGGCGGGTGGCGCACAACGGTGAGATCAATACCGTTACCGGAAACGAGAATTGGATGCGGGCCCGAGAGGCGTTGATCCGCACCGAGGTCTTCGGCCCGGGCGTGGAACGGCTGTTCCCGGTGTGCACGCCGGGGGCTTCGGATACGGCGCGTTTCGATGAGGTGCTGGAGTTGCTGCACCTGGGTGGGCGGAGCCTGCCGCATGCGGTGCTGATGATGATCCCGGAGGCGTGGGAGCGTCACGAGTCGATGGATCCGGCACGGCGGGCGTTCTACGAGTATCACGATTCGTTGATGGAGCCCTGGGATGGGCCGGCGTCGATGACGTTCACCGATGGCACGGTGGTGGGTGCGGTACTGGACCGAAATGGGTTGCGGCCGTCGCGGATCTGGGTCACCGCCGAGGGTGTCGTGGTGATGGCCTCGGAGTCCGGAGTGTTGGATGTGGATCCGGGATCGGTGGTGGCACGGTTGCGCTTGCAGCCGGGGCGGATGTTCCTGGTGGATACCGCCGCGGGCCGGATCGTCTCCGATGAGGAGATCAAGACGCAGTTGGCTGCCGAGCAGCCGTATCAACAGTGGTTGCAGGCGAGTCTGTTCGCGCTGGAGGAGTTGCCGCAGGGCGATTATCTGCGGATGGCCCATGACCGGGTTGTGTTGCGCCAACAGGTGTTCGGCTACACCTACGAGGAGCTCAACCTGCTGGTGGCGCCGATGGCGCGCAGTGCGGCCGAGCCCATCGGGTCGATGGGCACCGATACCCCGGTGGCGGTGTTGTCGGCGCGGCCGAGGTTGTTGTTCGACTACTTCCAGCAGATGTTCGCCCAGGTGACCAACCCACCCCTGGACGCCATCCGGGAGGAGGTGGTCACCAGCTTGCAGGGGGCGGTCGGCCCGGAGGGCGACCTGCTCAACCCGGGGCCGGATGCGTTTCGTCAGATCGTGCTTTCCCAGCCGATCCTGCGTAACCACGAGTTGGCCAAACTGGTCAATCTCTCTCCGGAGCAGGTGATCCGCGGGCACCGGCATGGTTTGAGCAGTGCGGTGATCCGATGCTTGTATCCGGTTGCCGATGGTGGGGCGGGGCTGCGCGCGGCCCTGGACGGGGTGCGGGCGGCGGTGTCGGCGGCCATCGACGGTGGCGCGAAGATGATCGTGCTGTCAGACCGGGATTCGAGCGCGGAGTCGGCGCCGATCCCGTCGTTGTTGGTGACCGCCGCGGTGCATCACCATCTGGTGGCCCGGCGCAGCCGGACCCGGGTGGGCCTGGTGGTGGAGTGCGGCGATGCCCGCGAGGTCCATCACATGGCCGCCCTGTTGGGGTTCGGCGCGTCGGCGGTCAACCCGTATCTGGCATTCGAGTCGATCGAGGACATGCTTGATCGTGGGGTGATCGAGGGCCTGGACCGCGAACGGGCGCTGGCCAATTATGTGAAGGCCGCGGCCAAGGGCGTGCTCAAAGTGATGTCGAAGATGGGCATTTCGACGCTGGCGTCCTATACCGGAGCGCAGTTGTTCCAGCCGGTCGGTGTCGCCCAGGACGTGCTCGACGAGTACTTCACCGGTCTGGTGTGTGCGATCGGCGGGATCGGTCTGGACGACATCGCCGCCGATGTCGCGGCCCGGCACAACCTGGCCTACCTGGATCGCCCCGAGGAGCGGGCACACCGGGAGTTGGAGGTCGGCGGGGAATACCAGTGGCGCCGCGAGGGCGAATACCACCTGTTCAATCCCGAGACGGTGTTCAAGCTGCAGCATTCCACCCGCACCGGCCAGTACGCGGTGTTCAAGGAATACACCCGTGCCGTCGACGACCAGAGCGAACGGCTGGCCACGCTGCGCGGATTGTTGCGGTTCGCCGCCGGGGTGCGTCCGCCGGTACCGCTCGATCAGGTCGAACCGGCGACCGAGATCGTCAAACGGTTCTCCACCGGGGCGATGTCCTACGGATCCATCTCTGCCGAAGCCCACGAGACGCTGGCGATCGCGATGAACCGGATCGGTGGCCGGTCCAACAGCGGGGAGGGCGGCGAACACGCCGATCGCTATGAGCGTGACGCCAACGGAGACTGGCGACGCAGCGCGATCAAACAGGTCGCCTCGGCCCGCTTCGGGGTCACCAGCCACTACCTGACCAACTGCACCGACCTACAGATCAAAATGGCCCAGGGCGCCAAACCCGGTGAGGGCGGCCAGCTTCCGGGTAACAAGGTCTATCCGTGGATCGCCGACGTTCGACACGCCACCCCGGGGGTGGGGCTGATCTCCCCGCCGCCACACCACGACATCTACTCGATCGAAGATCTGGCGCAGCTGATCTACGACCTGAAAAATGCCAACCCGGCCGCCCGTGTCCACGTCAAGCTGGTCGCCGAGAGCGGTGTCGGGACCGTCGCGGCCGGGGTGTCCAAAGCCCACGCCGATGTGGTGCTGATCTCCGGGCATGACGGCGGCACCGGCGCGGCCCCGCTGACCTCGCTCAAACATGCCGGCGCGCCCTGGGAGTTGGGGCTGGCCGAAACCCAGCAGACCCTGTTGCTCAACGGATTGCGCAACCGGATCGTGGTCCAGGTCGACGGTCAACTCAAAACCGGCCGCGACGTCGTGATCGCGGCCCTGCTGGGCGCCGAGGAATTCGGGTTCGCCACCGCCCCCCTGGTGGTCTCCGGGTGCATCATGATGCGGGTCTGTCACCTCGACACCTGCCCGGTCGGGGTGGCCACCCAGAATCCGCTGCTGCGCCAGCGGTTCACCGGCCGGCCCGAATTCGTGGAGAACTTCTTCTGGTTCATCGCCGAGGAAGTCCGCGAATACCTTGCGGCCCTTGGCTTCACCAGCATCGTCGAGGCTGTCGGCCAGGTCGACGCCTTGGACACCACCTTGGCCCGCGCGCACTGGAAAGCCCACAAACTCGACCTGTCGCCGGTGCTGCACGAACCCCAGACGCCGTTCATGAACCAGGACCGCTACTGCACCACCAGGCAGGAGCACGGCCTGGACAAGGCACTTGACCAACAATTGATCGCGATCAGCCGCGAAGCCCTCGACACCGGCAAACCGGTTCGGTTCGCCGCCGCCATCTCCAACGTCAACCGCGCCGTGGGCACCATGCTCGGCCATGAACTCACCAAAGTCCACGGCGCGACCGGTCTGCCCGATGACACCATCGACATCACCTTCACCGGATCGGCCGGTAACAGCTTCGGCGCGTTCGTCCCCAACGGCATAACCCTGCGGGTCTCCGGCGACGCCAACGACTACGTCGGCAAAGGCCTCTGCGGTGGGCGCGTCATCGTGCGGCCACCCGAAAATGCACCCGGCGGTTACGCCGCGGAGGACAACATCATCGCGGGCAACGTCTGCCTGTTCGGCGCCACCAGCGGACAGGCCTTCCTGCGGGGCATGGCCGGGGAACGCTTTGCGGTCCGCAACAGCGGCGCCCACGCCGTCGTCGAAGGCGTCGGCGACCACGGCTGCGAGTACATGACCGGCGGCAAAGTCGTCATCCTGGGTCCCACCGGACGCAACTTCGCCGCCGGCATGTCCGGCGGTATCGCCTACCTCTACGACCCGCAGCGCCAACTGCCCGCCAATCTCAACACCGACATGGTCGATCTCGACGAGGTCGACGCCGACGACTTGACCTGGCTGCGCACCATGCTGCAAACCCACCGTGACGTCACCGAATCCGCGGTGGCCCACCATGTCCTGGCCGACTGGCCAACCCAGCACCGGTACTTCGTCAAGGTGATGCCGCGGGACTACAAGCGGGTCCTGGCCGCGATCGCCGATGCCCGGGGCGCTGGAACCGACCCCGAACAGGCGATCATGGAGGCCGCACATGGCTGACCCCAAAGGATTCCTGAAATACACCCAGCGGATCCTGCCCACCCGCCGTCCCGTCGATCAGCGCGTTGCAGACTGGAACGAAGTCTACGAAGACTTCGATGAGACCAGCCTGCGCGAGCAGGCCGCTCGCTGCATGGACTGCGGAATTCCGTTCTGCCACACCGGCTGCCCACTGGGCAACCTCATCCCGGAATGGAACGACCTGGTTCGCACCGGCCGCTGGCGCGAAGCCTTCGACCGCCTGCACGCCACGAACAACTTCCCCGACTTCACCGGCCGACTCTGCCCCGCGCCCTGCGAGCCGGCCTGCGTGCTGGGTATCAACCAACCCCCGGTCACCATCAAGCAGATCGAGTACGAGATCGTCGAGCGTGCCTTCCGGGAAGGCTGGGTGCAACCCGTCCGGCCGCAGATCCTGACCGGCAAGACGGTCGCCATCGTCGGTTCCGGGCCCGCCGGGCTGGCCGCCGCCCAGCAACTCACCCGGGCCGGACACAGCGTCACCGTCTTCGAACGTGACGACCGCATCGGTGGACTGCTGCGCTACGGCATCCCCGAATTCAAGATGGAGAAACGCATCATCGATCGTCGGCTGGTGCAGATGACCGCCGAGGGAACGGTGTTCCGGCCCGGTGTCAACGTCGGCGTCGACCTGACCGCCGAGCAGCTCCGTGCCGACTTCGACGCCGTCGTCCTCGCCGGGGGTGCCACCGCTTGGCGGGACCTGCCGATCCCCGGCCGCGAGCTGGGCGGCATCCATCAAGCCATGGAGTACCTGCCCGGGGCCAACCGCGTCAACGCCGGCGACCTGAGCGAGCCGCCCATCACCGCGCACGGGAAGAAAGTCGTCATCATCGGGGGCGGTGACACCGGCGCGGACTGCCTGGGCACGGTTCACCGCCAGGGCGGCAGCTGTGCACACCAATTCGAAATCATGCCCCGCCCGCCCCAAACCCGCGACGAATCCACCCCGTGGCCGATGTACCCCCTGATCATGCGCACCTCCGCCGCGCACGAGGAGGGCGGGCAGCGGGTCTTCGCCGTCAACACCGAAGCCTTCCTCGGCCGCGACGGCCATGTCACCGGACTTCGCGCGCACGAGGTCCGGCGCAAGAACGGTACCTTCGAGAAGGTCGACGGCACCGATTTCGAGTTGGCGGCGGATCTGGTGTTGCTGGCGATGGGGTTCGTCGGTCCCGAGCGGCCCGGCCTGCTCACCGAGCTCGGCGTGGAATTCACCGAGCGCGGCACCATCGCCCGCGGCTCCGACTTCGGCACCTCCGTGCCCGGCGTCTACACCGCCGGCGATGCCGGGCGCGGCCAGTCCCTCATCGTCTGGGCCATTGCCGAGGGTCGGGCCGCGGCCGCCGGTGTCGACCGCTATCTCATGGGCAGAACCGCCCTGCCGACCCCGATCAAGCCCACGACGATCGCGATCCACTAGTAACATCTGCCCCACCAGAAACACGCAAGCAATTCATCGGCGCGTCGCGTATTATTTGCCAGTAATTTGACGTCTAATAGTCGACTGTGAGTGCATAGATAACTGGACTCAACCCGATGTGATCGACGGCGGGAGTTTTCACGTGTACGTCAGCCCGATGTATCGCTACCGGATGGAGCGTATCGCCTGGTCATTACTGCGACGACCGGCGAAGAGTCGCGGATTTCCAGAGAAACACGAGCGGTTGATCACTGCCGACGAACTGCTGCGTTTCGGTACTTGACGGTAGCCGACCGAAAGCAGTAGTCAACGGGGCATAGTTTGCTGCATGCTATTTGGCCGGCTCGGAATTGGTGGTGCTCGCGGGGTCCTCGAACAGCCCGGAATCCCGGATGGCCTCCGCCAGTGGCTCCAGCACCGCCGGATGGTGGGGCGTCGGCAGGTAGATGATGGAAAGGTCCAGGCCCTCCGCGCCGAGCGCGGCAGCCTGGTCGACGACCTCGCGGTGATCGCGGGCCGGATCGAGCCGCACATGGGCGGAGAGCCGAATCTGCCGGGGGTCGCGGCCGATCTCGGCGCAGTGACCGAACAGCACGTCGCGCTTGCGGGCGAACTCTTCCGGTGAGCCGCCGACGAAGTTCCAGTGCTGGGCGTAGCGGGCGGTGATCCGCAAGGTGCGCTTCTCGCCGCTGCCGCCGATGCAGATCGGTGGATGCGGGCGCTGGGGACCCTTGGGTTCGTTGCGGGCGGCCTTGAGCTGGTAGTAGGTGCCCTGAAAGTCCGTCGTCTCCTGGCTGAGGAGTCCGATCAGCACCTGGCAGGCTTCCTCGAACCGGTCGAAGCGCTGCCGGACCGTGCCCAGCTCGATGCCGTAGGCGCCGGACTCCTCCTCGTTCCAGCCGGCGCCGATTCCCAGTTCCAGCCTGCCGCCGGAGATGATGTCCAACGCCGCGGCCATGTTGGCCAGGACCGCGGGGTGGCGATAGTGGATGCCGGTGACCAGGGTGCCCAGCCGGAGCCGGGTGGTGGCCTGGGCCAGCGCGGTCAGCGTTGTCCAGCCCTCCAGGCATGGCCCGCTGGCGTCGGTGAAGATCGGGTAGAAGTGGTCGAACGTCCAACCGGACTCGTAGACGTCGATCGTGTCGGCGACCCGCCAGACCGCAAGAATCTGCGCCCAGGTGCTGTTCTGCGGTGCGGTTTTGAATGCGAATCGCATCAGCCTCAGGGTAGTCGGCGGCGGGTGACGCGGTACCCGAACTAGACTGCGGCGGCATGCGTGCAGAACTGGGAATCGATACCGCGGTGACCCTGCTCGCCGCGGGACTCATTTTTCTGCTGGCGCTGCTGCTGGGGGTCTGGAAGTACCGGCAGATCGCCGGCTCCGACGACCACCGGGCGCACATCTACGTCGACATCGCGCACCGCGCCGCGCTGCTCTACTCGTTCGCCACCCTGCTGGTCGCGGTGTTCGTGGAACTGAGCGGGTGGCCGACCTGGGTGAACCTGACCGCGGCGATGGTGGTGGTGTTCTTCTTCGTCGCGGCCATCGGAAGCTACATCCTGCACGGCGCCCTGCGCGACACCACCAACCAGTTCGAGCGGGGCGGCTGGGCCCTGCATGCCGGCATGGCGTTGCTGATCGCCGGCGAGATCGGCGGTTTCGCGGTGCTGCTCGCCGGTTTCGTCTCCGCGGAGTTCCTTTGAGGTGTTGATCCTGCGCTGGCCAGGCACGCCACTCGCACTTCTACGAGGCTGACGCAGAGTCAACGCTGAAGAGGGGGTGGTGATTGGCCGTAGATGCTGGTGACCCAGATGTGGGCCAGCGTGTCGACCACCCGGTCGTGCGCCACCGCCGGCTGCTCGCCGGCCAGGGTGGCCATCATCGTGCGTTCGTTCATCTGGTTCAGCGACGTCGCCAGATCCTGGGCGGAGATGGTCTGCGGCGCCGCCCCCCGGTCTCGTTCGGCGGTGATCATGGCCGCGGTCTGGTCGATCCACTTCTGCATGTAGTGGTTCCACGTGGCACGGAATTCGGCGCTGGTCGCCAGGGCCTCGGTGCCGGCTTTGGCGATCGCGCGGTGTGAGCTGAACGCCGTGAAGAACGCCTTGATGCCGCTGCGCCACACCCGGCGCGGGTCGGCGGGCAGCCGGTGCACGGCGCCCTCGAACTCCGAGTCGGCGCGCGCGATCATCGGCTCCAGCAGCGACAGCAGCACCGCGTCCTTGGACTTGAAATAGAAGTAGAACGTGGGCCGGGAGATACCGGCGCCCCTGGCCAGGTCGTCCACCGAGATCTCGGTCAGCTGACGCTGCTCCAGCAGTCGTTCGGCGGTGGCCAGGATCGCCGACTCCCGGTCGTCCCCGGATGGACGCACCGAGCGCCGTCCGTGCGCACGAGTCTGACTTGGGCCGGCCACGACGGTCAGTTTACATGGAGTTGAGAAACTCGACAGTGTGTTGACGTATTCGACGCGACGTTGATAATCTGGCGCCATGACCGAACACCTCGACGTCGTGATCATCGGCGCCGGTATCTCCGGCATCAGCGCGGCCTGGCACTTGCAGCAGCGCTGCCCGGCGAAGAGCTACACGATCCTGGAACGCCGGGACGACCTGGGGGGTACCTGGGACCTGTTCCGCTACCCGGGTATCCGGTCCGACTCCGACATGTTCACGCTGGGCTTCCGGTTCAAGCCGTGGACGTCGCCCAAAGGCATCGCCGATGGCCCGGCGATCAAGGAGTACCTGCAGGAGGCGGCGGCTGAGTCGGGTATCGACCGGCACATCCGCTACGGCCGGAAGGTGGTGGCCGCCGACTGGTCCGACGCCGACAACCACTGGGTGCTGACCGTCGAGCACGCGGGCGAACAGAGCCAGATCACCTGCTCGTTCCTGTTCGCCTGCAGCGGCTACTACAACTACGACGAGGGCTACGCCCCGGAGTTCCCCGGCGCGGACGACTTCGAGGGCACCATCGTCCACCCGCAACACTGGCCGGAGGACCTCGACTACACCGGCAAGCGGGTCGTGGTGATCGGCAGCGGCGCCACCGCGGTCACCTTGATCCCGGCGCTGGCCAACTCCGGCGTCGGCCATGTCACCATGCTGCAGCGGTCGCCGACCTACATCGGCTCGCTGCCCGCCGTCGACCCGGTCGCGGTGCGGGTCAACAAGGTGCTGCCGACCAAACCGGCCTATGTGGTCAATCGCTGGCGGGCCATCATGTTCCAGCTGACCCAATACCAGTTGGCCCGGCGCTTCCCCAAGTACATGCGCAAGGTGCTGCTGACGATGGCCGAGCGCCGGCTGCCCGCGGGCTACGAGGTGCACAAGCATTTCGGACCGCGCTACAACCCGTGGGACGAGCGGTTGTGCCTGGCGCCCGACGGGGACCTGTTCCGCACCATCCGGGACGGTAAGGCCGACGTCGTCACCGACACCATCGAGACCTTCACCAAGACCGGCATCCGGCTGACCTCCGGCGCGGAGCTGCCGGCCGACATCATCATCACCGCCACCGGGCTGAACCTGCAGCTGTTCGGCGGGGCGGTGATGAAGCGCAACGGCGAGGTGGTGAACCTGCACGACACCATGGCCTACAAGGGCATGATGCTGACCGGGCTGCCGAACATGGCCTTCACCATCGGCTACACCAACGCCTCATGGACGCTGAAGGCGGATCTGGTGAGCGAGTTCGTCTGCCGGGTGATCAACTACATGGACTCCCACGGTTTCGACACCGTGGTGCCGGGACAGCCCGGACACGACGTCGAGGACCGGCCGCTGATGGACTTCACCCCCGGCTACGTGCTGCGGGCGCTGGACCACCTGCCCAAGGCGGGTTCGCGCACCCCGTGGCGGCTCAAGCAGAACTACCTGCAGGACGTTCAGCTGATCCGGCGCGGCCGGGTCGACGACGAAGCCCTGCACTTCACCAAGCACCGCACCGCGGTATCGGTCTAGGCGGGTTCACTCAGTCTCCCCGGGGGTCACGGCGCCCGCCCGGACTCCGGCCAGTAGTAGGAGTCCGGGTAGGGCCGCCGGCCGAACAACGCGGTTCCGATGCGGATTTCGGTAGCGCCCTCGGCGATCGCCAACGGGAAATCGCCGCTCATGCCCATCGACAGCCGGGGCAGATCGTGCCCGCGCGCGGCGGCGTCGTCACGCAGCTCGCGCAGCCGCCGAAAACAGCCCCGCACGGCCTCGGAATCCGTCGCCGCGATGGCGAGCGTCATCAGGCCCCGCACCCGCATGGTCGGGTAGTCGCGCAGCTGCTCGAGGAACGGCAGCAGCTGATCCGGCGCCAAGCCGTACTTGCTGGGCTCGTCCGAGGTCTTGACCTGGACCAGGACGTCGATGACGCGCTGCTCGGCGCGCAGCCGCCGGTCCAGCGCCGCGGCCAGCCTGGGCCGGTCCAGAGACTGGACCTCGCCGGCCAGCTGCGCGACGACGTTCGCCTTGTTGGTCTGCAGGTGCCCGATCATCACCCACTCGATGCCGCAGTCGGCCAGCGGCCCGGCCTTGTCGCGAATCTCCTGAACCTTGTTCTCCCCGAAGCGCCGCATCCCCAGCGCAACCGCCCGGCGGATCACCTGCGGCCCGAAGGTCTTGCTCACCGGCAGGATTCGAACCTCGCCGGGATCGCGTCCCGCGGCGTGGCAGGCCTCGGCCACCCGCTGGCGCAACCGGGTCCAGCGGACCTCCAGGTCACCGGGGACCCCGGTCATCCGGGCACACCCGGCCTGGTCACCGCCGCATCGGTTGCCCGGTCGATGATTCCGGCGAGCTCCTCGACCGCATCCCGTGCCTCGGTCAGGGCGGGGTGTTGCGCCGCGACCGCCCGGAGGTCCCGGTAGCCGAGCCAGACCTGGCCGTGGGCGTCCTGCCAGCCCAGGACCTTCGACGGCAGGTCGATCGCCACGATCTGCTCGGCCTGCATCAGCTGGGTGCCCAGACTGGGTCTGCCGAACAGCAGCACCTGGGTGGGACGCAGCGGCAGTCCGGCGCCGGCGGCATGGCCGGAGTGATCGATCCGCCCCATCACCGTGCACCCCCCCTCGACCAGCACCCGTTCCAGCCGGTCCAGCGTCTCCGGGACCGAGTGAGGACTCCGCTTGGCGACCCAGGCTGACATCTAGACCACGACTATGCCGTCGTCGTCGCTGTAGGCGATCTCGCCGGGGCGGAAAGTGATCCCGCCGAATCCGACCACCACGTCGCGCTCGCCGGTGCCGGCCTTGCCGCTCTTGCGCGGGTTGGTGCCCAGGGCTTTGATCCCGATGTCGAGGGTGCGCAGGGTGGCCGCGTCGCGCACGGCGCCGTTGACGATCAGCCCGGTCCAGCCGTTGCCGCGGGCCAGTTCGGCGATCACATCGCCGACCAGCGCGGTGTGCAGCGAGCCGGCGCCGTCGATCACCAGCACCCCGCCGTCGCCGGGCGCCGACAGCACCGACTTCAGCACGGCGTTGTCCTGGTAGCAGCGCACGGTGCTGATCCGGCCGGCGAATTCGGGGTGGCCGCCGAACTGCCGGAACTGGGTGTCGCAACTGCGCACGTCGACGCCGATCTCATCGACAAGATCGGCGGTGGGCCGGAAGGCCGCGGTCACCGCGCCGCGGCGCGCCGCAGCAATTGCCGGAGCACCAGCAGCGTCAGCAATCCGAGGGTGGAGGCGAGCAGCAGCGCGACCGCCGAACGGTCCGACTCCGGTGGCCCAACCGGAAGGCGGGCCGTGTCGATTGCCGACTTCGCATGCGCTGCTGCCTCTTTGGCGCCGGTGGTCGGTCGTGAACCGTTGGTCTCGACCGGTGTGGGCACCGCGGCAAGCGCCGCCTTCGCGGGTGCCTTCTTCGGCGGGGTCTTCTTCGCGACCTTCTTGGCCGCCGCTTTGTCGGCGCCCTTCTTCGCCGGGGCCTTCTTGGCGGCCTTCTTCGCCGGCGGCTTCTTGGCGGGTGCGGGCTCGGCCGCCAGGCGCGGTTCGGCGGCCGGCGGGCCTTGGACCGCTTCCGGCTCGGGTGCCGGAGTCGGCGGTGGGCCGGCCTCGGGGTCGGGTTCGTGCTCGACGCGGTCCTGCGGGTCTGGCATCAGGCTGTTCCTTTGCGTTGTCGCGTACCTCGGCAGCGGTCCCCATCATGCCAGGACGGCGCCGGGTGGCATGGGCCGGTAGTGGTCACGATCTGGGTCGCGCCAGCCACAGGCCGGCGCCGACGATGATCGCCGCACCGGCCACGAACGGCCAGATCGGCAGTTCGCCACCGGATCCGCCGGAGCCGGCCACCGGCGGCCCGGGCTCGCCGGTACCGGGTGTGGTGAGCTCGAACGACCACGCCCCCGACACCACATGTCCATCCGCCGAGGTCACCCGGTAGTTCACCGTGTAGGTGCCGGCCGGCCCGAGCGGACGCACGCCCACATTGACCGCCGCGCCCTGGACCGTCGCCTCGCCGGTGGACCACAGATGTCCGTCCGGTCCGATCACCGTCATCGCCGCGAACGCGGTCTGCAGTTGCTCGTTGAACGTGGCACTGGCGCGTGCCGGCCCGGCGGTCAATCGGGCGCCGTTGCCGGGGTCGGTGGCGACCAGCACGGCATGTGCGGCGGCCACCCCGGTCGCCCCGAACAGCATGGCGGCCAGCAGCAGCCCGATCGCCGCACAGCGGCCGGCGAGGGTCACGCCCGCCTCCGTGTGATCGTGATCGTGACCCCGAGCGCAGCCACCAGCAGGGCCACTCCGGCAAGCAGGCGGGCCGGGTTGTCGGTCGCCGTGGCGACGCCGTCCTCGGCTTCCTGGGCCGGGCCGGCGGTGGCCGACGGCGCCGGGTGCTGCGTCGCCGGGTGGTGTTCCGGTGGCGCTGCCGGGCCGGTCGCCAAGGTCAGGGTCGCGGCTGGGCGGTCCGGTTCGCCACCGCCGGGCAGCGGCGCCTGATCCCAGCGCACCACTGTCCCGTCGGCGTAGCGCTGGACGGCCGGGAAGCTGACGGCGTCCGCGTCCGGCAGCTTCATCGACACCCGGAACAGACCGAACTGGTCGACGCCGATCCCGGCGTTCGCCGCGGCGGTCCAGGTCACCGACCGGACCGTGCCGGCCGCGGAGTCGCGTTCCACCCGCGTCGTCCAGCCGGACTTCGTCTCGCTGCGCGCGGTGGCGACATCGGGCAGCGTGACGGTGAATTCGGTTGTCGCCGAGCCGGTTTGCGACTCGTTTGGCACTTCGAACGTGACGACTGCGACGGTGCCGCGGATTGCGCCCGGGCTGACGGCGTGGACATGCGCCCGGGCCGGCGCGATGCCGGTGAGCGAACCCGCCCACAGGGTGGCCAGTGCGCCGGTCAGGGCCAGCGCGCGCGTCGCGACGTTGCTCATGCCACGCCCAGCCGGGCCATCAGGTCCGCGTCGATGCCGTCGAGCTGTTCGCCGATCGCGGCGTGGGCCGCCCGTCGCCGCGGGGGCGGCATGCTCTCCGCGGCGATCACGGCGGTGGACAACCCGGACAGCCGCTCGGTAACGGCGGCGACGAAGCGTTTGGTCTCGGCGTCCTTGGCGTTCTTGTCCTGCAGCACGCGCAGCGTCTTCTCCGCCCCGGCGATCCGGGCGGACAACTCGGCGCTGTGCCCGGCGAAGTGCCCGATCTGGGTGAGCGGCACCCCGAGCTGGTCGGCGCGCCGTTCGTCGAGCAGGCCGCGGGCGGCCATCGCGAGCCGATAGGCCACCGGGACCACGATCGGCGCCAGTAACCGGGACACCGTCAGCGCACGTCGAATTCTGGCCGGGGACATCAGCTTTCCCTCACGTGCCGCCTTGAGCTGGACTTCCGCGGCCTTCAGTGCGGCGCGATCGCTGTCCCGTTGGGATTGCAGTTGCGCTTTGAGGGCCTTGGCGTCGGCACGCTGGGTGGCCTTGAAGCGCCTCGCCTCGCCCTTGGCGGCCAGCCGGGCCTCGAGTTTGGCCCGTGCCTTGAGGGCACGTGCTTCGGCGCGACGGGTAGCGCGGCTCTTGCGCGTACGGAACAGGCCCATCCGGTTTCCTCCGGGGTCTTGAGTGCTCAGGTGCTCAGGTGCTCAGGTGCTCAGGTGCTCTTGGTGCGCAGCTCGTCGATGCAGGCCAGGACTTCCTTCTGGGCCTCGGGTGACAGGCCGATGGCCTGCGTGGCGATGCGGCGCACACCTTCCTCCCGGACACCGGCCAACCACGCCAGCTCGCTGTCGAGCTGCTCGTAGTAGTTGTCATCGGTGAAAAAGGCAGGCTTGATCCGGAAGAAGTTTGCCAATGCGGTGATCGTGGCCGCCGAAGGGTTGGTGCGGTTGCCGGAGCGCAGCTGGGAGAGGTACGGCGCCGACATCGTGATGCCCTCCGCCCGCAGCGCCGCGATCACCTCGGCGGACGTGTGCGGGCCGCGCCCGGGTGGGTACACCGACTCGAAGAGGCGGTTCAGGCGGGCGGCGAACGTCGTGCTCATCGATGTGACCTCCACGGGTGGGGAGAAGGCAAACGACCACCTAAGTGTATTTGCTGATCATGTTAGCGATAGTCAGGTACACAACCAAGAGTCAGCCTACGCGGAATCGCATTTGGCCGGATACCGGGGCGGGCGATGCCTCGACGACGGTGGGTCTGAGCGACTAAACCCCTTGTCACCCATCGTGCACCGGCTGGATCGCGGCGAGTCCGATCCCCGGCGGGGATGTCCGCGAGGGGAGCCGCGGGCATTGCGAAAGCGCAGGCAAACCGTCGCCGATCGTTCCAGTGAATTTGCTGCCGGTGCTCGCGATTGCGCGGTTTCCTGCGCTTTCGGCGGTGTGCCGCGCGGGAGGCCGCGCGGGAGGCCGTGCAATCGCGAGCACTTCCGGCTGCCGCTAGAAGATCAGCCCCGAGGTCTTCGAGGTGGCGGCGGCGAATCGCGACTGCACGTCCGCCCAGTTCACCACGTTCCAGAACGCCTTGACGTAGTCGGCCTTGACGTTCTTGTACTGCAGGTAGAAGGCGTGTTCCCACATGTCGACCTGCAGCAGTGGGATGATGCCCAGCGGGACATTGGCCTGCTGGTCGTAGAGCTGGAAGGTCAGCAGCTTGCCGCCGAGGGTGTCATAGCCGAGCACTGCCCAGCCCGAGCCCTGCAATCCGTTGGCGGCCGCGGTGAACTGCGCACGGAACCTGTCGAACGATCCGAAGGCGTCGTCGATTGCGGCGGCCAGGTCGCCGGTCGGCTTGTCGCCACCGCTGGGTGACAGGTTCTTCCACCAGATCGAGTGGTTGACGTGGCCGCCGAGATGGAATGCCAGGTTCTTCTCGTTCAAGAAGATCGCCGAGTGGTCGTCGTTGGCGCGCGCCTCATCGAGTTTGGCCAGCGCAGCGTTGGCGCCGGCGACGTAGGCGGCGTGGTGCTTGCTGTGGTGCAACTCGTTGATCTGACCGGAGATGTGCGGCTCGAGTGCTCCGTAGTCCCAGTCCAAATCCGGCAAAGTGTAGTCAGCCACGGGGTTCCTTCCCTGGATCGTTTGTCGACCTGTGTTTGGCGCCGTACTCGCGGCCCGTTCGCGGCTCCGCTGCCACGGCATGACCGCCGATGGGCAGCCTAGTCAACCCTGCTCCATGCGCGGGTATACCGCAAGAACGGGTGGCTACCCGAGGTGGCGGGAGGGGGGTGATCAGAACAGCGCGATCGCGACCAGCATCGTCAGCAACGCCAGCGCGATCAGGCCGGCGCGGACAGCCGCCAGGAAGTAGGCACGGTTGCAGGCCGGCGACGGCGCGGACCAGTGCGCTGACGATACGGCGGATCGCGGTCCGATCGGTTGTGTCGTCATCAAGAGCCCCCGACTTGCGCGTTCCAATAATGCCGTGAGATGAATCACAGCGTAGATGTGAGCGTCATCATAGCGCCCCGGCCGGTGTGCCGGACAATCGGAACAGCGCATCGCGGTCTCCCCCCCTCGGACCGGTCGTGGGTGATTAGCGGGCCAAGCGGCTTCGCTCGATGCTCGGGTGGGCTGTTAGTCGGGGCGTGCTGCCGGTGTCGCGTTATCCACAGTCGCTGCGGTGTTTCAACCCAAGACTTCACGCTCACCGGCCCGGCGGCGCACCCCAAGAATTGTGGACAAACCTGTGGAAACTGTGGATAGCGGTGACCGGGTCGGTTGGTAGCTGTCGCGGGTCTGCCGTGTAACACCGCCGTAGCGGGCGGGTGCATCCCGGGCGCATCCGGATGGACCGGTCGCTACGCTGGTGCGGTGATCCAGGTGTGCTCCCGGTGCGGCACCCGATGGAATGTGCGCGACCGGCGACGGGCGTGGTGTCCGCGGTGCAATGGCGCACTGTGGGCGCCGCTGACCGAGGCTCAGGAAGCAGAGTTGCAGCGGGACCGGCAGGTGGCGCCGCCGCCGGCCGCCGAGCGACGCCCCGCGCCGCGGCTGGTGCCGGGCTACCGCTGGATCGCGGTGCGACCCGGGCCGCCGCCGGCGCCGCGTCGCCGGCATCGCCCGCTCGGGCCCACCCCGCACTACACCGCGATACCGCGCTGGGGCCTGATGGACCGGATGCGTCCGGCCTGGGTGGCGCCGCCGCCGCAGCAGCGCCGGGGTCCCTCGGTGAACGCGGTGCAAGCGATGCTGGTCATCACGATGACGGCGCTGGGGATCGCCGCGGCCGCCCAACTGGCGGTCTATGGGTTGCTGATCGTCAACCGCACCAGGCTGCTGCATCCGGTGGTCGCCGCCGTTGCCATGCTGCTGGACGCGCTGACCGGCCTGTTGGCACTGGGCGCGGTTCTCGGCTGTGCCGTGCTGCTGACCCGCTGGCTGATCGCGCGACGGGCCGGTGTCTTCGCCCGCCAGCAACTGCCCGAGCCGCGGAAAGGCTGGGCGCTGTGGGCCGGTTGCCTGGTGCCGTTGGTCAACCTGGCCTGGGCGCCGGTCTACGTCATCGAGCTGGCGGGACGGGAGGGCCAGTTTGCCCGGTTGCGCAAGCCGATCGTGGTCTGGTGGATGCTGTGGGCCGCCAGCACCGTGGCAGCGGTCTTCGCCACCGCGACCAGTCGGGTGTCGGACGCGCAGGGCATCGCCGACAACACCGTGGCGATGGCGGTCGCCTATCTGCTGGGGCTGGTCGCCACCGTTGCCGTCGCGCGAGTCTTCCAGGGATTCGAGCGCCGGCCGGTTGAGCGGCCCGCACACCACTGGGTGGTGGTGAGCGATGATTCCGCGGGGTCGCCGAAGCCGGCGCGAGCCGTGCCACCCCCTGCTGCGCTTGAGTCCGACGGGCAGGAACCGGCAGCATAGTCTCATGGCGTCGGCCGACGAAGTTCTTGCCGGCCACCCGTTCGTGGTGGCGCATCGCGGCGCCTCGGTCGACTGGCCCGAGCACACGCTGGCGGCTTATGATCTCGCCCTCAGCCAGGGTGCCGACGGCGTCGAGTGCGATGTCCGGCTGAGCAGCGACGGTCACCTGGTCTGCGTGCACGACCGCCGGGTGGACCGGACTTCGACGGGCGTCGGCCTGGTCAGCGAGATGAGCCTGGCGCAGCTGCGCGAACTGGACTACGGGGCCTGGCACAGCAGCCGGCAGGCCGGCGGTGGTCTTGACGCCACCGCCGACACCGGTTTGCTGACGCTCGACGCACTGGTGTCGCTGGTGCTGGACTGGCGCCGCCCGGTGAAGATTTTCATCGAGACCAAACATCCGGTGCGCTACGGCGGGCTGGTGGAACGCAAGGTGTTGGAGTTGTTGGACCGGTACGGCATCGCCGCACCGGCATCGGCGGACCGATCGCGCGCGGTGGTGATGTCGTTCTCCGCGGCCGCGGTGTGGCGGATCCGCCGCGCCGCGCCGCTGTTGCCCACGGTGCTGTTGGGAGCGGCCTCGCGCTACCTGGGCGGCGGTGCCGCCACCACGGTCGGGGCCACCGCGATCGGCCCGTCGCTGGCCACCCTGCGGGAGCATCCGGAACTGGTGGATCGCGCTGCCGCCCAGGGTCGGGCGGTGTACTGCTGGACCGTCGACAATTTCACCGATGTCGCATTCTGCCGCGATGCCGGCGTCGCGTGGGTCGCCACCAACCGTCCCGCCCGCACCAAAGCATGGCTGGGGGGCGGGTTGGCGGACGCGAATCGCGACCAGCAGGGACCGCCTTAGCGGCGGCCGCCCGCGACGTGCGGTGCACCGGACTCGGCGGGCGGCGCCTCGAGGTCGCGGTATACGTATTCCTCCAGGTCGAACAGGTTGGCGCCGGCGCGTTCGGTGACCCGCAGCAGGGTGACCATCTGCGCTTCTTCTTCGATCTGCTCCTTGAGGAACCACCACATGAACTGCTCGCCGAGGTGGTCGCCCTCGGCGCGGGCGGTCGCGGCGAGTTCGCCGACGTGTTTGGTGACGGTGCGCTCCAGGTCCAGCGACAGCGCGATCGCCTCGCGGGGAGCGTCGAACTCGTTGCGCACGTCGTCGGTGCCGGGGATCTCCACCCGGATGTCGCGGTCGATGAAGTATTGCACCATCATCATCGCGTGGTTGCGTTCTTCGAGCGCCTTGGCGTAGAAGTATTTCGCCAGGTGCGGAAGATCGTCGTCGTCGAAATATGTCGCAATTGCCAAATATTGCTTTTCACTGGTGAATTCATGACGAATCTGTTCTTGCAACAATGCGAGGAACTTTGTCGGCGGCGGGTTCTGGTTGGTCATATCGGACACGCTAGTGCAGGTCACGGTTGTCCGCAACGAAGGTGACGCTCATTTAGGGGAGCGTTTCCTAATTGAACGCCGAGAACGTATGGGGTCGATTAGGTCAGGCTATCCTCGGGCCTGGAAGTCTATGCCGAGACCGTCGGATATTGCGGTTGACAATGGCGGCAAGCGGTTGCTCGCGCGCCGCTGGGGATAATGGCTGCGGTGGAAATGCGCCTGAGGGGGTGCCACAGCCGCGGGTGCTTGGGGCCGTTCCGGGCTCAGGCGGCGCCGAGCGCGGCCTTCGGCACCGGCGCGTCGCGGCCCAGCGTCGCGAACAGTTCCGCGGCGGCCTGTTCGTCCCACACCACCACGGCGCCCGAGTCGGTGTTGGTGAACTCACCGATCGGGACCGTCAGCGCAACCGGGCCGCGGTGCAGCGCCCAGCCCAGCCGGGCCAGGTCCCAGGGGTGGGTGCCGGGATCGGCGGTCAGCGCACCCGCGGCGGCGTGCGGCACGGCATACCACCGCCACGGGTTGAGCCACACCGCCGGGCCGGCGGCGCGGTGCAGCAGCGCGGCCAGGAACGCCCGCTGGTGAGCCATCCGGTCCAGGTCGGCGCGCGGGGTGTCCCGGGACCGCACGTAACCCAGTGCGGCCCGGCCGTCCAGTCGCTGGCAGCCGGCCGGCAGGTCGATGCCGGCCAGTGGGTCGCTGATCGGTTCGTCCGGGCACAGGGTGACCCCACCCAGCGCGTCGACCAGGCCCGCGAAGCCGCCGAACCCGATCTCGGCGTAGTGATCCAGCCGCAATCCGGTGGCCTGTTGCACCGTCTGGGCCAGCAGCGGCGCCCCGCCGAGGGCGTAGGCGACGTTGACCTTGTCGCGGCCGTAGCCGGGGATCGGCAGATAGGAGTCGCGCGGGATGGACACCACCGTGGCGGCGGTGTCCGATCCGGTGCCGGGCACGTGGACCAGCAGCAGGGTGTCGGTGTGGCCGGCGCCGATATCGCCCCCGGTGGTCAGGTGTCGCTGCTGCTCGGCGGTGAGATCCTGGCGGCTGTCCGAACCGACCAGCAGCCAGGTCGTGCCCCGTGCTGGGCCCGGTCGGTCCGGATAGCCGGCCAGCGCCGGGGTGCGCCGGAGTTGCGAATCGAACCAGAGCCCGGCGCCGGTGGTACCTGCCGCGGCGATCAGCATGAGCAGCAGCAGGCAGATCGCCAGGCGTCGTACCCGGCGCCGCCACCGGCGGGGCCGTCGCCGAGTCGCCGCCGGCCGGGGTGGTGCGGGTGGGGCCGGCCGGGGTGGTGCGGGTGGGGCCGGCCGGGGTGGTGCGGGTGGGGCCGGCCGGGGTGGTGCGGAATTGTTCCGTGCCGCGGGCCGGCGCAGTATGGGTGGCGGCTCGCGCCGGTTGTCGCCCGTCAACGCAACCAGCCCAGCCGGCCGGCCAGCAGCGCGTAGCCGACGAACGCCACCGCGTCGATCAGTCCGTGGGCGATGATCAGCGGCCACAGCCGGCCGGTCCGCTGCCAGGCGCAGCCGAACACCAGTCCCATCGCGACGTTGCCCAGTCCGGCGCCGAACCCCTGGTAGAGGTGATAGGCGCCGCGCAGCAGCGCCGAGCAGCCCAGTGCCACCATCGGGTGCACTCGCAGCTGGCGCAGCCGGGTGAGCAGGTAGCCGACCACGATCACCTCCTCGGCCCAGCCATTGGCGAAGGCGATCACCAGCAGCATCGGAGCGCGCCACCAGGTGTCGTTCAGCGCCGCCGGGATGACCTCGGCGTTGATTCCGAGGGTGCGGGCGAGCAGGTACAGGCCCAGGCCGGGGATGCCGATCAGCGCAGCCAGGCCGATCCCGCCGAGCAGGTCGGCGCGCCAGGAGAACCGGCCCAGCCCGATCCGGTCCGGCCTGAACCCACTGCGCCACAGCAGGTACACCGCCAAGCCGCCCCAGGCGATCAGCTGCACCGCCCACGCGGCGTTGAGGCCGAGGTCGATCAGGTCGAAATGTGACCGCTTCGGGTTGAGCGCGATCCGCTGGGAGCCGAGGTTCCGCAGCACCGAGTCGGCCAGGTCGAGGGTCGCGGTGACGGCGCTGAGCCCGTAGGTGACCGCGAGCACCACAGCGATCTCCAGCCGGAGCACCCGCAGCTCGGTCACCTCGACACGGTAACCGCAGCCCGGCCTGCGGGTCAGGGTCGCCGCGCGTGCAGTCCGTTGCGGAACGGGCAGCCCATCAGCATGCGCACCGCCCGGTTCAGCCCGGCCACGTCCTCGGCGGGCCGGGTGAAGCCCAGCCGGATATCGCGGTCGCCGCCGTCGCTCTCGACCCGCAGCCACATGCCGTACCGGTCGATCGCCAGCGGGTGCACCCGGCCACTTCGCAACCGCGGTGGCAACAGGGCCGCCAACCGGGCGATCACCTCGGGGTGCGACGAGGTCACGTGCCGCAGCCAGTCCGCCTCGATCGCGCACAGCGGGTCGGGCCGGGCCGCCAGCAGCTCCGCGACGCCGACCGCCTCCGCGCCGGTGGCGTCGGCCACCACCACCGACTCCACCGTCAGCCGGGCCAGCAGGTACCGGGCGCCACCGCCCCGGCGCGACTTCGCGGCCAGCGACCGCGGTGACTGCACCTGCAGCAGGGCCGGATTGGGGTCATCGGCGGCGATCCGGTCGAGCAGCTCGTCGACATCGTCCGACGGCACCTGCCGCAGTGGGCCGCGTACCCAGACCAGTGCGCGCACCCGCTCCCGCAGCGGCAGCGGTGCATGGTCGGTCAGCTCGAGCATCGCCAGCCGGCCGGCTTCGCCGACGCCGGAGGCCAGGCCCGGGTCGAGCGCAAGAGCGACGGAGCCGTCATCGAGCAGGTGGCACACCGGCGTGGCAACCGGCTGGCCGCCGTCCACCGCGAGCAGTGCCCGCCCTTTGACGCACACGCTGCGGACTCGTTCCGCGGTGGTCGGGACGGATTTCGCGCCTGCCTGCAGTGAGGTCATCGGCCGCCCTTTCTGGAAGTGAGGTAAGCCTAACTTAACCTCAAGGGGCGGGCGGCGCAACCGGGTATCTGCGATGAGCGCCGATAAGGTTGGGACGTGTCCCGCATCGCCTATCTCGGCCCGGCGGGGACCTTCACCGAAGCGGCGCTGATCCAGCTGACCACGACAGGCATGGTCCCCGGCGGTGCCGGCGCCGTCCGGCCGCTGCCGGCCGACAGCACCCCGGCCGCCCTCGACGCGGTCAGGGCCGGCGCCGCCGAGTACGCCTGCGTGCCGATCGAGAACTCCATCGAGGGCGGGGTGGCGCCCACCCTGGACAGCCTGGCGATGGCTACCCCGTTGCAGGTGTTCGCCGAGACCACCCTGGACGTGGCGTTCTCCATCGTGATCGGGCCGGGCCTGGCCGCAAGCGACGTCCGCACCGTGGCGGCCCACCCGGTCGCGGCGGCGCAGGTCCGGCGCTGGCTGGCCGCGCACCTCCCGGGCGCCGAACTGGTGCCGGCCAACTCCAATGCCGCCGCGGCGCAGCAGGTCGCCGACGGCCGTGCCGACGCGGGCGTGGCCACCGCACTGGCGGCCGCGCAGCGCGACCTGACGACGCTGGCCGACGGCGTCGTCGACGAACCCAACGCGCGCACCCGCTTCGTCCTGGTCGGCCGACCGGGGAAGCCTCCGGCGCGCACCGGCACCGACCGCACGTCGGTGGTGCTGCGGATCGATAATGCGCCCGGCGCGCTGGTGGCCGCGCTGACCGAGTTCGGTACCCGCGGCATCGACCTGACCCGGATCGAATCCCGGCCCACCCGCACCGGTCTGGGCAGCTATGTGTTCTTCCTGGACTGCGTCGGCCACATCGACGACGACGCGGTCGGTGCGGCACTTCAGGCGCTGCATCGTCGTTGTGCGGATGTGCGATACCTGGGTTCCTGGCCGATCGGCGACACCGGTGAAAACGGGGTGCCGCGGTGAGCGGCCGGCTGGTGCTGCTGCGCCACGGCCAGTCTTACGCCAACGTCGACCGCCGGCTGGACACCCGACCGCCGGGCTCGGAGTTGACCCGGCTCGGTCGCGACCAGGCGCGGGCATTCGCGCAGGCCGGCTCGCGACGGCCGGGTCTGGTCGTGCATTCGGTGGCCACCCGGGCGGTGCAGACCGCCGCCGAGATCGGCGGCCTGCACGGCATGGCCGTTCACGAAGCCGCCGGCATTCACGAGGTCCAGGTCGGAGCACTGGAGGACCGCGGCGACGACGCTGCCGTCGCCGAGTTCAGCACGATCTACCAGCGCTGGCACCAGGGCGAACGCGGTGTGCCGCTACCCGGTGGGGAGAACGCGGACCAGGTGCTGGACCGCTACCTCCCGGTCCTCACCGAGCTGCGGGTGCGCTACCTGGACGACGACGACTGGACCGAGGACGTCGTCGTGGTCAGCCACGGGGCGGCGATCCGGCTGGCGGCGGCGGTGCTGGCCGGGGTGGACAGCGGCTTCGCGCTGGAACACCACCTGGGCAACGCCGAGGCGGTGGTGCTGTCGCCGATCACCGACGGCCGTTGGAGTTGTGTGCAGTGGGGTCTGCTGACGCCGCCGTTCCACCCCGAGCCACCCCTGATCCCAGTGGCCGACGGCACCGACCCGATGGGCTGAGGCAGTCCCGGGTTTTGGATCGAGCGCCCGCGGCTGGGCGCACCGGCAAGCCCGGCAGCTGGTCCCCCCGGGTTGTTCTCAACGCCCGCCGTGGCGGTGCCGTGTCGCGGCATGCGTGAGCATCAGCGCATCATCTGCTCCGACGCTATGATGATCGGATGCGGACGACAGTGACCCTGGACTCCGACGTGGAGGTCAAATTGCGGGAACTGATGCGGGCCCGCGGTTTGACGTTCAAGCAGGCCCTCAACTCCGCGCTGCGCTCCGGCCTGAACATCAACCGCGCCGACGACGTCGCCTTCGAAGTCTTCGACCTGGGTGAGCCCCGGGTCGACCTGACCCACGCGGGTCGCCTGGCGGCGGCCCTGGAGGATGAGGAGATCGCCCGGAGGCTGGCGGTCGGCCGGTGAGTCCGCAGTGAACATCGTCGATGTCAACGTGCTGTTATATGCCGTCAACAGGCAGTCCAACCGGCACCGGCAGGCGCACGGCTGGCTGACCCGCCAGCTGACTGGAAACGGCACGGTCGGCTTCGCCTGGACGGTACTGCTCGGCTTTGTCCGGATCGGCACGAATCCGGCCATCCTGCCCAGCCCGATGACCGGTGACCAGGCTTTCACCGTCCTCGATGCCTGGCTGGCCACACCGGCAGCCGTCGTCATCGAGCCCACCGTGCGGCACCGGGCCATCCTGCGCGGACTGCTCGCGGCAGTGGGCACGGCCGGCAACCTCACCAACGACGCCCACCTGGCCGCCCTGGCCGTCGAGTACGGCGGCGCCGTCGCCAGCTTCGACCGCGATCTCGAGCGCTTCGGCGTCGAGGTGGTCATACCCGAGTAGCGCGCTATCCCCAGCCCAGCTCGTGCAACCGGTCGTCGTCGATGCCGAAGTGATGGGCGATCTCGTGGATCACGGTGATCCGCACCTCCTCGACGACTTCGCTCTCCGACGTGCACATGTCCAGCAGTGGCGCCCGGTAGATGGTGATGGTGTCCGGCAGTGATCCCGAGTAGCTGGAGTCCCGCTCGGTCAGCGCCACCCCTTCGTACAGTCCCAGCAGCTCAGGCTCGTCGGGATGACAGTCCTCAACCAGCACCACGACGTTGTCGAAGGCGGCCGCCAGGTCCGGCGGGATCAGATCCAGCGCGTCGGCGACCAGGTCGTCGAACCGGCGCGAGTCCATCGGCACGCCCACCCGGCTAACCGCCCGGCGGTGCGAAGACCGGTGGCGGCGGCGCCTCGGACGCCGGCGCCGGGGGCTGCGCGTACGGCGGGAAGGCCGGCGGAGTGTCCGACGGCGGTGCCGGCGCCGGTGGTGCCTGGGATGCCGGTGGTGCCTGGGACGCCGGTGGCGCCGCCGGTACGGCCGGCTGCCCCGCGCCGGGGGAGCGCTGCGGCAGGTGGTCGTTGCCCTGGCGGGAGTTGGTCTGGTCCGGTGTCCGGGTGACCGGCGCCGGCGCGACCGGGGTGGCCGGCGTGACCGGCATCGGGATCGGCAGCGGGTTGAGCCGCTCGGCGGGGATCTCCGGTGGCGGAACCGGCGGCTGGCCGTTGATCAGCAGTGGGCCCCGGGCGCTGTTGAGCAGTGCCGCCCAGCCGCCGTTGCCCAGTGTGGCGCCGACGCTGCAGGCCACCGAACGGCTGCCCGCCGACCAGCTCGGCAGCGAGATGGTGGCGTAGGTCAGCGTCAGGGTGGTGTTGCGCAACTGGATGGGCGCCAGGTAGCCGTCGGTGAGCCGGGTGCACTCCTCCTTGATGAAGATGTCCTGTTCCGGCTCGGCAGGCAGCGCATCGGGGAACTTCTCGGCCAGGTTGACCGTGCCGGTGACCTCCTTGGTGTGCGGCGCCGCGCAGTCGACCGGGACATCGGTCGGCTGGTTGGTGGCCGGGTCGATACCCAGGCAGGTGCCGGCCGGCCAGACCTTGGACTGGTCGATGTCGGCTACCCGGCCGGTGAACGCCAGCTGGTGGCCGTTGGTGCCGGGCAGTTGCAGGCCGCACAGCATCTGGCGCTCGCCGTACTGGATCCAGGCCCGGTCGCCGGACCACAGCATGCTCGCGACGAATTTGCTGTGCGGGTCGAACTTCGGGCCCAGGTAGCGGCGGACGGCCGACTCGCACTGCTCCTGGGTGATCTGGCCGATCCGGGCGTCCGACGGGGGAGCTGCGTTCGGGCCGTATTCGGCGCCCGGGAAGGTCCGCATGTCGACCGATTCGGCGACCTCGAATTTGTGCTCGACCGCGCAGCTGACGACGGACGCCTGGTCCAGCGTGTTGTCCGGCCAGGTCAGGCAGTCGCCGCCGGCCGCACTCACGACGGCGTGGTTGCGTCTGCCGACCGGGCTGGGCGCCGGGTCGGAGTTGAGGTAGCCGAGCAGGGTGCCGAGCCGGTTGCCGCCGGCCGGCACCGCCGTGACGACGCCGGCGATGAGCAGCCCGCCCAGCGCGGTCAGCAGCAGGGCCCGCCGGGTCGACGCGGCCTGCCGGGCACGCCGCCAGGGTGCCCGCGCAGCGGGCTCCTCGTCGCGGTCGGCTGCCTTGAGCATCGCTCCATTCTGACAGGCACGCGCGACCGCGGGGTAACTGATGCAGAAGTCATGTCGTGGGGAAAGTAGGGTTGCCAGCTGTGATCGACCTGCACCTGTTGCGCACGGACCCCGACCGGGTGCGGCGCTCCCAGCTCAGCCGTGGTGAGGATCCGGGCCTGGTGGACGCGTTGCTGACGGCGGACGCCGCCCGGCGGGCCGCGATCGCGACGGCCGATTCGCTGCGGGCCGACCAGAAGGCGGTCAGCCGGTCGGTCGGCGCCGCGGCCCCCGAGCAACGACCCGCGTTACTGACGCAGGCCAAGGAGCTGGCCGAGCAGGTCCGGGCCGCCGAAACCGCGCAGGCCGGTGCCGAGGCGGCGTTCGGGGCCGCACACCTGGCGGTGGCCAACGTCGTCATCGACGGGGTGCCGGCCGGCGGGGTGGACGACTACACCGTTCTGGACATCGTCGGCGAGCCGGCGCAGCTGAAAGCACCGCGAGACCATCTGGAGCTGGGCGAGTCGCTGGGCCTGATCGACATGGCGCGCGGTGCGAAGGTCTCCGGCTCCCGGTTCTACTTCCTGACCGGCCGGGGTGCGCTGCTGCAGCTGGGCCTGCTGCAACTGGCGCTGCGGTTGGCGGTCGAGGCCGGCTTCACCCCGGTGATCACGCCGGCGCTGGTGCGGCCCGAGATCATGGCCGGCACCGGGTTCCTGGGGGCCCACGCCGACGAGGTGTACCGGATCGAAGCCGACGACCTGTACCTGGTGGGCACCTCCGAGGTGCCGCTGGCCGGTTATCACGCCGACGAGATCCTGGACTTCTCCGGTGGCCCGCTGCGCTACGCCGGCTGGTCGTCGTGCTTCCGGCGGGAGGCCGGCAGCTACGGCAAGGACACCCGCGGCATCATCCGGGTGCACCAGTTCGACAAGGTCGAGGCGTTCGTCTACTGCCGGCCCGAAGACGCCGAGGCCGAGCATGGGCGCCTGCTCGGCTGGCAGCGCGAGATGCTGGCCCGCATCGAGGTGCCCTACCGGGTGATCGACGTCGCCGCGGGCGATCTCGGCTCCTCGGCGGCCCGCAAGTTCGACTGCGAAGCCTGGCTGCCCACCCAGGGCTGCTATCGGGAGCTGACATCCACGTCGAACTGCACCACGTTCCAGGCCCGCCGGCTGGCCACCCGCTACCGCGATGCCGGCGGCAAGCCGCAGACCGCCGCCACCCTGAACGGCACACTGGCCACCACCCGCTGGCTGGCCGCGATCCTGGAGAACCACCAGCAGCCCGACGGCAGCGTGCGGGTGCCCGAGGCGCTGGTCCCGTTCGTGGGGGTGTCGCTGCTGACGCCGAACGGGTAACCGGCGCGGAGATCAGCCCGGGAATTCGTGCTGGGCCCACGTTGGGCGGGCAGGGTGTGGTCACCGGTCCAGCAGGCGGTCCAGCACCGCGGTGAACTCCGCCGGGTCGGCCGGGGTGAACGCCGGACTCGGCCAGGTTCCCGGCACGTCGAGGGTGACCAGCGTCGTCTTGAACGGCCGGTGGACGTCCAGCGGCAGCCAGCGCCGCAGGTCCGAGGTGCCCCAGATCCGGAACCGCTGGGTGAGCCGGCCCAGCGGCTCGGCGCGGTAGCCGCGAATCGCGGCGAGCGGAACGACCTTCGCGGTGCCGGAGGGAAAGTGGTAGCGGCGCAGGGTGATCGCCCGGCGGTCCAGCTGTACCAGGCCGTCGTCGTACTGCTCGGCCGGCGCGGTCACGGCCGGGAGCAGCGCAGCTCGTGGCCCTTGGCCGTCAGGCAGCGGCCGGTCTCCAGATCCCACTGCCAGCCGTGCTGATTGCAGGTCAGCGTATTGCCCTCCACGACACCGAACTTCGACAGGTCGGCCTTCATGTGCGGGCAACGACGCTGCATCTGCCAGCCGCCCAGGGTGATCGTCGAGGTGTCGTCGTGGCTCTCGCCGAACCAGCCGTCGGCGTAGACGATCCGGTCCTCGGTCAGGCACTTGAAGAACGTGTAGAGGTACTCGTTGTAGCCGCCGACCCGCCACGCGGTGAACCGGGTGGACAGGAAGATGGTGTTGACCCAGTCCGGTTCGCTGTCGCGCAGCACGGTGCGCACCAACTCGGGCGGGATGGCGAATCCGTACCGGAACTTCTCGTCGGGAATCGGTTCGCGCACCGCGCGTTCGGGGAAGTCCAGCACGACGGTCTCCCGGTGGCCCGGGCCGTCGAGCCGCAACTCGACCGGGTAGCCGATGCCGTCGCTGATCTCGTTGCTCCTGGCCATGATCGGCTCGAACAGCGCCCGCAGTTCCTCCAGCATCGGCTCGCCGGCCGCAGGCGCCCAGGAGGCCTTCTCGGCGGCCAGCACCGGCGCCATCCGCTGCGCGTAGTCGGCGATGTAGCCGGCCTTGCCGGTGGTGAAGATCGCCTCGACGTCGGCGACCGGGTGGGTCAGCGAATTGAGTTGTTCGCCGGTGAAATTCGCCACCGAGCCGGGGATCATCAGCAGCCCGCCGTCCTGGCCGTGCCGGCGCAACTGATCGAGGAACACCAGCTGGTCGGGGAAGATGTTGGCCGGGTCGCCGTGGTCGTCGTTGAGCCGGCGCAGCTCGGGATCCAGGAAGCACGGCGGCCCGGCCGACGGCACCACCCAGCGGGCGCCCACGTGGGTGACGTACTGCCGGGCGCGGTCCATCTGGCGCTGCCGTTTCTGTTTGCCGAACGACTCTTTGGCCCGGGCCGGCATGTCGTAGACCATCGGGTACCAGATCGCGCCGGAGTACTGCAGCAGATGCACGTCGACGTGTTCGAACGCGGTCAGCACATCGAGGTCCACCGGCCGCGAGTCGTTCATGTTGAAAAGCGTGGTCACTCCGTCGGAGACCACCAGCCCGGAGTCTCCGATCGGTCCGTCGGCCGGTGCGGTCAGCGCGATCACCATCACGTCCAGGTCGCCCTTGTCGCCGCTGACGGTGTGCCGGACCGAGTCGGCGGTCTCGAAAAACCGGTGGAAACCCAGCTCTTCCAGCTCCCGGCGCAGATCGGGCACCGGGTAGTCGGGCAGCAGCACCACCGCGTCGCGGTTGACGTGCGTCTGCAGATGGCGCGGGTCGAAGTGATCGCGGTGCAGATGCGAGATGTAGAGGTAGTCGCAGTCGCCCAGGGCGTCCCAATCCAGCCCGCTGTTGTCCGGAAACGGAAACCACGAGGCGAAGTAGGCGGGGTTGACCCACGGGTCGCACAAGATGCTGCCGGCCTGGGTGTCGATCCGGAAGCCGGCGTGGCCGACGCTGGTGACCTGCACTGTTGCCCTCTCCCGACGCTCTTGAGTTCCCCCGAGCTTAGCCGCCGGCACCGCCGGCGGGCGGCCACCGGCGACGCGCGGCGGCATTCCGCGGCGACCGTCCACCGCCTCGTCGGTGACCGAACGACCGCGGAGCGGTCACGCTTCACCGTCTAGGCTGGGCGATTGTGGAGCCTTGGTACGCAACGATCGCGACAGTCGCCCGCACGACGTTTCGGCTGCAGGGCCTCAAGATCACCATCACCGGGGCGGAGAACCTGCCCGCCAGCGGTGGCGCGGTCATCGCGGTCAACCACACCGGCTACCTGGACTTCGCCTTCGCCGGTCTGGCGGCCTATCGACTGCGGCCGCACCGCTGGGTGCGGTTCATGGCCAAGAAGGAGACGTTCGAGAGCCGGCTGACCGGGCCGATCATGCGCGGCTGCCGGCACATCGCGGTGGACCGGGGCAACGGCGCGGAGTCCTTCGCGGCCGCCGTCGAATATCTCAAGGCCGGTGAGTTGGTCGGGGTCTATCCGGAGGCGACCATCAGTCGCAGCTTCGAACTCAAGGAGTTCAAGAGCGGCGCCGCCCGGATGGCGGTCGAGGCGCAGGTGCCGATCATTCCGCACATCGTCTGGGGCGCCCAGCGGATCTGGACCAAGGACCACCCCAAGCAGCTGGGGCGGACCAAGGTGCCGGTTTCGATCGCGATCGGCGAACCGATCCCGCCGACCCTGCCGGTCGATGAGCTGCAGGCGCTGCTGCGGACCCGCATGCAGCATCTGCTGGAACAGGTCCAGGACGCCTACGGGCCGTATCCCGCCGGGGCGTTCTGGGTGCCGCGGCGACTCGGCGGCGGGGCCCCGACCCCGGCCGAGGCCACCCGGCTGGACGCCGCGGAAGCCCAGCGAAAAGCGGCGGCCAAGGCGGCTCGGACGGGGAAGGCCAGTCCGGCGGGGGCGCCGGAGTAGACCGCCCGGTGTAACGCCTTGAGCCGCTGGGCGCGATGCATGTCAGTGAATCCCAGTTGCCGGAGGTCACGACATGCTCCACAGCCCGGTTGAGAACACCGATTCCGGTGCGGTGGGCGGTTGGGGAAGTGGCAGCGCGCCCGCACGTTCGAGGTTAGGCTGCGTGATATCGGGAAACCGGCCGAACGGGCAGCCCGGCGCATGGTGGCGGTGCGCTGCGACAGGCAGGGACGGCAGCGCCGCCGCGGGGGCAGATCGGCCGGACACACCTGAACGGAGCATTGCACATGGCTGAGCCGTTTTTCCGGATGCTGGAGCTCACACTGCCGGCTCTGGTGCGAGCCAATGGGCCGCAGCTCACCTTCGACGGGCTGGACAACATCCCCGAGCATGGCGGTGCGCTGGTGGTGGTCAACCACACCAGCTATGTCGACTGGTATCCGGCCGCGATCGCGGGTTACCGGCGCCGGCGCCGGTTGCGGTTCATGATCAAGGCGGAGATGCAGGACGTGCCGGTGGTCAACTTCGTGATCAAGCACATCGGGCTGATCCCGGTCGACCGCAAGGCCGGCGCCGGTGCTTACTCGGCCGCCGTGCAGCGGCTCAAGGAGGGCGAGCTGGTCGGAATCCATCCGGAGGCCACCATCAGCCGCAGTTTCGAACTCCGGGAGTTCAAGACCGGCGCCGCGCGACTGGCCCACGCCGCCGACGTGCCGATGATTCCGCTCATCGTCTGGGGTACCCAGCGTATCTGGACCAAGGACCAGCCGAAGCACCTGTGGCATAACAGGTTCCCGGTGCTGGTCAAAGTCGGCCGGCCGCTGCGGGCCGCCACCAGCATGGAGCAGACCAATGCCGAACTGCGCCGGACCATGACTGAACTGCTCGAGCAGGCGCAGCAGGAGTATCCGCACCCGGAGGGCGCGTTCTGGGTGCCGCAACGACTCGGTGGCGGCGCGCCCACCGTGGCCGAGGCGATGCGGTTGCACGACGCCGAGATGGCCGAACGCGCCCGCAGACATGCGCAACGGGCAGTGGATGGCGCCGTTCGGCGGCGGCGGTCCCCCGGAAGCGGGAGTCGCCCTCGCGACGGTGCGCGCCGCCCTTGATAGCACCGATAGCGCCGCCGCCGGTGCCGCCGGAGCTGATCGCCAGCGACATCGACGGCACCCTGCTCGATGGCGACGAGAAGATCACCGCCCGCACCCGCGCGGCGATAACCGCCGCTGTCTCAGCCGGCGCGCGTTTCATCCTGGCCACCGGGCGGCCGCCGCGCTGGATACGCCCGGTCGTCGATGCGCTCGGGTTCGCACCGATGGCGGTCTGCGCCAACGGCGCCGTCATCTACGATCCGGCGGCCGACCGGGTGGTCTCGGCCCGGACCCTGTCGATCGAGCGGTTGCGCGAACTGGCGGAACTCGTCGAGCGCGCCATGCCGGGTGCCGGGCTGGCAGTGGAGCGCATCGGCGTCAGCGCGCACGACACCGCGACGCCGCAGTTCATCAGTTCACCGGGGTACGAGCACGCCTGGCTCAACCCGGACAACACCGAGGTGTCGATCGACGACCTGCTCAGCGCGCCGGCGATCAAGCTGCTGGTCCGCAGCGCCGGGTCGGCCAGTGCGGATATGGCGGCGCTACTGGTGCCGCTGGTCGGAGCCGCCGGGGAGGTCACCTACTCGACCAACAACGGCCTGGTGGAGATCGTGCCGTCGGGCATCACCAAGGCGACTGGTGTCGAGGAGGTGATCGGGCCGCTGGGGATCAGCGCCACCGCGGTGGTGGCGTTCGGGGACATGCCGAACGACCTGCCGATGCTGCTGCGAGCCGGGCGGGGGGTGGCGATGGGCAACGCGCATCCCGACGTGCTGGCCGCGGCCACCGAGGTGACCGCGCCCAACACCGACGACGGCCTGGCGCGGGTGCTGGAGCGGTGGTGGTCCTAGCCGCGGGCAGCCCGCCCGCACCGGCCCCGCCGGTGTGAAACTCACGACGCGACACGCCGACGGGGCGTCGGAGGATGCACTCTCGACGGGAGTGGGGGGTCAGGCCGGGTTCACCACCGGTGAGAACCGCTCCACCTGCACCGGCGGGCCGTCCGGCGTGGCGGCGGGAAGCTCCTCGGCGACGCCGTCGATGACGCGGGTGACGCTGCCGCTGGCCCGGTCGAAGTTCAGGGTGCCGTGCTGGAAGTTCTGGCCCACCCATTCCGGTTCCTGAATCTCCGCGCTGGTCGGCAGGCCCAGCGCGCCGCGCTCGTAGCCCAGCGCCGCCCAGGCTGCGTAGATCGCGCCGGTGACCGGCTGGGCGCCGGTCTGCGGGGACCAGTAGACCGCACCGCGGTCGAAGGTGGCGTAGCGGGCGACGCCGTCGGCGCCGGCCTCCGGTGAGGTGGGCGCACCGAGCATGCCGTCCAGCCCGCCCAGTTCCTGCCAGCGGGCGTGGATAGCACCGCCTTCCATGGACCTGGCCAGGTCCTGCGGTCCGGGGGGTTCGTTGAACTGGGCCGCGATGTCGCGGATTTCGTCGAGGACCGCGTATCCGGCCTCACCTGGGCACTCGGTCTTGTCGACGTCGCGATGGCTGAAGATGGTCGGCAGCGTCAGCGTGGTGCCCCGGGCGAAGTCCGTGTAGAGACCGCCGGCGGAGGCCAGCTGCACCGCGCCCCGCGGGTCGTCGTTGTCCAGGCCGAGCCGCCAGCCCAGCAGCCGCCCGACGGTGTGCACCTGGATCGGCGGGGGCGGCTCCTGGTCGAAGCTGCCGATCATCGACACCCCCCAGGTGTCCCGGTTGAACCCGCCGGCGTGGGTGCCGGTGACCGGCTTGGCGATGCCGCCGGCCCGTCCCTCGAACACCTGGCCGTACTTGTCCACCAGGGCGTTGTAACCGATGTCGCACCAGCCCAGCGTCCGGGTGTGATACGCGTAGATGGCCCGGACGATCGCCGCGGTGTCCTCCGGCTGGTAATCGTTGGTCCCGGCGGTGTGGTGGACGACGGCCGCGCGGACCCGGCCGCCGTCGGGCGGACTGCTGCAACCCGACGCACCGGCCCCCCAGTGGCTGCGCGGAATGATGTAGGGCGGCTGGCCCGGCGCGGTGACGGCGGCCGGCGGCGTCCACTGCGCGTCGACCGGGGCTTGCGGCGGGGCGATGAGGACCGCGGAGATGCCCTGGTCAAGGGGTTGCTCGGTGGTGGCCGGCAGATACCCCAGGCCGGGTTCGGCCGGTGTGCGGCCGGATTTCGCCGGCGGGGTGGTCGGTGCCCCGGCCGGCCTGGTGACGGCGATCTGCACGGTGGTGGTCTTGCCGACGAACACCGGTTCGGTGCCGTCGCGACGCGGCGGTGACCCGGGCCCCGGCGCGACGCCGGGAAGCGCGTCGTGCCCGGTCTGATGCTCGGCGGGATACCACGGGCCCCACGATCCGTCGGCGCGCTTCGCACGCACCCGCGCCGACGTGCCGGAGAGGTCCGAGGCGGTCAGCGCAACCAGTGAGAACGGCTCGTCCTGGGTGACTTCCCGGACGGTGACGCCGGCCCCCAGCGCGGGCAGCGGTTGCTGGGTGAGCCGCGTCGTGGCGGCGGCGGGCGGGTGGCGGACGGGCGCAGATTCGGTCGCCAACGGCAGGATCACCACGGTTGCGACGGTGGCGGTCAACAGGATCGCCGGCGCCGGACGGCGAGAAGGCACGAACTGATGTTACGTATGTGCTTGTTGTTACTGCTGATGCGACACGCGGCTGGCGATTGGCAACGGCACCGCAGGGCCGGGTGACCTTCGGACCCTTGATCGAACTCCGGTTGGGACCCGGTGTGGGTCGGGTTGGACCCAGTTCGGCGGGGTGGTCCGGGGTCGACCCTGCGGTGCCGTCTGGCGCTGGGCCTGTCAGCCGGCAGCCGCGGCGGCGGGTGCGGCAGCAGCCGCGGCGCCGCCCTGGGCTGCCTGCATGATCGATGGGATCAACACGCCCTTGAGCAGATCGATGGCCTGACCGGCGCCCAACTGGTCGGCCGCGCTCATCAGGTCGCTGACGATTCCGCCGCTGCCGGTGCTGGCGGGTGCCGGACTCAGCAGCGGGTCGCCGAGGATCGGGTAGGTGCCGTCCAGGCCCGGGTCCAGGCCCAACGGCGAGCTGATCGGCACCTCGCCAGGCGCGACCAGCCCGGACGGGTCAACCAGGCCGGGTGTGGTGAGGCCGGGTGTGGT
>CAZGGK010000005.1:13764-24574 GCA_964525125.1 uncultured Mycobacterium sp. | reverse complement strand
CGGGTGTGGTCAGGCCGGGTGTGGTCAGGCCGGGTGTGGTCAGGCCGGGTGTGGTCAGGCCGGGTGTGGTGAGACCGGGCACGCCCAGGCCGGGCGCGGCGCCGAGTCCGGCCCCGGCAGGCACCGGCGGCAGGTTCACGCCGAACTGTGACAGGCCCTGCGACAGCGCGGAGATCAGTTCGCCGGGCAGATCCGCCAGCGACGCGGCGGCGACGAACTCGTGGTGCTGCGGGGCGGCCTTCTCGGTTGCCGCCCCGTAGAGCGCGGTGACTGCGATTGGACCTGCGACCGCTAGGGCGGCGACTGCGCTCAGCGTGGTCGACAGCCGGCGTCGACGTTGGTTCGGCACGGAAGTCTCCTCAATATGTTCTGCGGTCAACTGCGGCGGGAGTGCCGCGGATACCCGGAGGCACCTCTGCCATCGATGGTACGTATGAGGCATGTGTGACTAAAGTGGTGATATCTAATCGTGAAGCAATCGCGATGTTCGGCGATCGACAGCGGTGCCCGGGAGCGCGCCGCAACGCCAGGGGCATTCCAGTGCCCCGGCCCGCAACCGAAATCTTCGGCCGCGCTGGCTTGCCGGTCGGGTCGCGGCGGCCGTGTCCGATACCCTAGGCGCCGATGAGCACTCGTTTTGACCTATTCGTCGTCGGCTCCGGTTTCTTCGGCCTGACGATCGCCGAACGCGTGGCCAGCCAGCTCGGCAAGCGGGTGCTGGTGCTGGAGAAGCGCCCGCATATCGGCGGCAATGCGTACTCCGAAGCCGAACCGCAGACCGGTATCGAGATCCACAAGTACGGCGCGCACCTCTTCCACACCTCCAACCGGCGAGTCTGGGACTACGTGCGGGGATTCACCGAGTTCACCGGCTACCAGCACCGGGTATTCGCCATGCACAACGGGCAGGCCTACCAGTTCCCGATGGGACTGGGCCTGGTGTCGCAGTTCTTCGGCAGATACTTCAGCCCGGACGAGGCACGGGCACTGATCAAGGAGCAGGCCGCCGAGATCGCCGGGGCGGACGCCACCAACTTCGAGGAGAAGGCGATCTCGCTGATCGGGCGCCCGCTCTACGAGGCGTTTGTCAAGGGCTACACCGCCAAGCAGTGGCAGACCGACCCCAAGACGCTGCCGGCGGCCAACATCACCCGGCTGCCGGTGCGGTACACCTTCGACAACCGCTACTTCAACGACAGCTACGAGGGCCTGCCGGTCGACGGCTACACCGCGTGGCTGGAGAACATGGCCGCCGACGAGCGCATCGAGGTCCGCCTGGAGACCGACTGGTTCGACGTGCGCGACCGGCTGCGGGCGGAGAACCCGGACGCCCCGGTGGTGTACACCGGGCCGCTGGACCGCTACTTCGACTACGCCGACGGCCGGCTGGGCTGGCGCACCCTGGATTTCGAGCTCGAAGTGCTGGGCACCGGCGACTTTCAGGGCACCCCGGTGATGAACTACAACGATCCCGAGGTGCCCTACACCCGCATCCACGAGTTCCGTCACTTCCACCCGGAACGCGACTACCCGACCGACAAGACCGTGATCATGCGGGAGTACTCGCGCTTCGCCGACGCCGACGACGAGCCCTACTATCCGATCAACACCGACACCGACCGGGCGCTGCTGGCCGCCTACCGGACCCGGGCCAAAGCCGAGACGGCGTCGGCGAAGGTGCTGTTCGGCGGGCGGCTGGGCACCTACCAGTACCTGGACATGCACATGGCCATCGCCAGTGCGCTGAGCATGTACGACAACACGCTGGCGCCGCACTTCACCGACGGTGTGCCGTTGGACGAGAACAGCAGGGAAAGCAACAAGCAATGAGCGACGACATTTCCAAGGCGGTAAGCCGGCTGTCCCGCGTCATCCTGCCGCGCCCGGGGGAACCGCTGGACGTGCGCAAGCTCTACATCGAGGAGTCTTCGACCAACGCGCGGCGCGCGCACGCGCCCACTCGCACCAGCCTGGAGATCGGCCCGGAGTCCGAGGTGTCGTTCGCGACGTACTTCAACGCCTTCCCGGCCTCCTACTGGCGGCGCTGGTCGACGGTGGAGTCGGTGGTGCTGCGGGTGGAACTGACCGGGACCGCCCGAGTCGACGTCTACCGGTCCAAGGCAACCGGGGCCCGCATCGCGGTCGACGGCAGGCCGGTAACCGACAAGCCGGCCGACAAGCCGGCGGTGGCCGAGTTCGAGATCGCGCTGGAGCCGTTCGAAGACGGCGGCTGGATCTGGTTCGACATCACCACCGACACCGCGACGACGCTGCACAGCGCCGGTTGGTATGCACCGGTCCCGGCACCCGGGCGGGCCGACGTCGCGGTCGGCATCCCCACCTTCAACCGGCCCGACGACTGCGTCAACGCGTTGGCCGACCTCACCTCGGACCCACTGGTCGACGAGGTCATCAGCGCGGTGATCGTCCCGGACCAGGGCACCCGCAAGGTCCGCGACCACCCCGGCTTCGCCGCGGCCGCCGCCGGACTGGGCTCCCGCCTGGCCATTCATGACCAACCGAACCTCGGCGGGTCCGGCGGCTACAGCCGGGTGATGTACGAGGCGCTGAAGAACACCGACTGCGAACAGATCCTGTTCATGGACGACGACATCCGCATCGAGCCGGACTCGATTCTGCGGGCGCTGGCGCTGAACCGGTTCGCGCACACGCCCACCCTGATCGGCGGGCAGATGCTCAACCTGCAGGAGCCGTCGCACCTGCACATCATGGGCGAGGTGGTCGATCACGACACCTTCATGTGGACCAACGCCCCGCACACCGAATACGACCACAACTTCGCCGAGCAGGCCCTGGCCGACAGCCCGGATCTGCACCGCCGCATCGACGTCGACTTCAACGGCTGGTGGATGTGCATGATCCCGCGGGCGGTCGCCGAGGAGATCGGCCAGCCGGTGCCGTCGTTCATCAAGTGGGACGACGCGGAGTACGGGCTGCGGGCCGGTGAGCACGGCTACCCCACGGTCACGCTGCCCGGTGCGGCGATCTGGCACATGGCCTGGAGCGACAAGGACGACGCGATCGACTGGCAGGCCTACTTCCACCTGCGCAACCGGTTGATGGTGGCGGCCCTGCACTGGGACGGTGGAATCGCCGGTCTGCTGCGCAGCCACCTCAAAGCCACCCTCAAGCATCTCGCCTGCCTGGAGTACTCGACGGTTGCCATCCAGAACCGGGCGATCGACGACTTCCTGGCCGGCCCGGAGCACATCTTCTCGGTGCTGGAGTCGGCGCTGCCCGACGTGCGTGTGATGCGACAGGCCTACCCCGACGCCGTGGTGCTGCCGGCCGCCAGTGAACTGCCGCGACCGTCCCAGCGCCGCAAGCCGATGCGGCCGCCGGTGCACCCGCTGAGCATCGGCTACCGGCTGGCCCGCGGCACCCTGCACAATCTGACCCGCGAAGACCCCGCGCACCACCGCCGCCCGCAGCTCAACGTACCCACTCAGGACGCCCGGTGGTTCCTGCTCTGCGGCCTGGACGGTGCGACCGTCACCACCGCAGACGGCCGGGGGGTGGTCTACCGGCAGCGGGACCGGGCCAAGATGCTGGCGCTGCTGCGCGAATCACTGCGGCGCCAGTACCAGCTGGCGCGCCGCTTCGATGCGCTGCGGCGCAGCTACCGTCGGGCACTGCCGCAGATGTCCAGCAGGCAGCAGTGGGAGACGGTGTTCCCCGGGACGAAACATGGCTGAGCTGCCGGTGGGGCCGCCGCACGGCGAGGATGCGGTGCTGGTGGCGGTGCAGGCGACACTGGCCGGGCGGCCGGGGGTGCTGCCGGCCGCGCGCGCGTTGTCGCACTTCGGCGAGCACAGCATCGGCTGGCTGGCGGTGTCGGGCCTGGGGGCGCTCGCCCAACCGCGTCGGCGCCGGGCCTGGCTGGTGGCCGGCGCCGGGGCGTTCGCCGCCCATGCGGCCGCGGTGCTGATCAAGCGGGTGGTACGCCGGAAACGCCCGCATCACCCGGCGATCGCGGTCAACGTCGCCACCCCGAGCGCCCTGAGCTTCCCGTCCGCGCACGCCACCTCCACCACCGCGGCGGCGATCCTGCTGGGCCGGGCGGCCGGACTTCCCGCACCGATGCTGCCGGCGCTGCTGGTGCCGCCGATGGCGCTGTCCCGGCTGGTGCTGGGGGTGCACTATCCCAGCGACGTGGCCGCCGGTGCGGCGGTCGGCGCCGCCGTCGCCGCCGCCGCGATCGGAGTGAGCCGATGAGCGAGGACATGGCGTCGCCGGGGAACCTGGTCGTCGGGGTGGTCAAGGCGATGCGGCCGCGGCAGTGGGTCAAGAACGTGCTGGTGCTGGCCGCGCCGCTGGCCGCACTCGGCGGCGGGGTGCACTACGACTACGCCGACGTGGGCCGCAAGGCGCTGGTCGCATTCGTGGTGTTCTGCCTGGCCGCGTCGTCGGTCTACCTGGTCAACGACGCCCGCGACGTCGAGGCGGACCGGGCCCATCCGACCAAGCGGTTCCGCCCGATCGCGGCCGGCGCGGTGCCGGAGTGGCTGGCCTACGCGCTGGCGGTGCTGCTCGGCGCCGGCGCGCTGGCGATCTCCTGGCTGCTCACCCCGAACCTGGCCCTGGTGATGGCGATCTACCTGGCCATCCAGCTGGCCTACTGCTACGGACTCAAACACCAGGCGGTGCTCGACATCTGCATCGTGTCGTCGGGCTTCCTGCTCCGCGCCATCGCCGGGGGCGTCGCCGCGACCATCCCGCTGTCCCAGTGGTTCCTGCTGGTGATGGCGTTCGGCTCGCTGTTCATGGTGGCCGGCAAGCGCTACGCCGAGCTGAGGCTGGCGCAGAGCACCGGCGCCAAGATCCGCAAGTCGCTGGAGAGCTACACCGCCACCTACCTGCGTTTCGTCTGGACGATGTCGGCCACCGCGATGGTGGTCTGCTACGGGTTGTTCGCGTTCGAGCGCGACCTGGGCGCCGGCTCCTGGTACGCGGTGTCGATCATTCCGATCACCATCGCGATCCTGCGGTACGCGGTCGACGTCGACGGCGGCATGGCCGGTGAACCCGAGGACATCCTGCGGCACGACCGGGTGCTGCAACTGCTGGCACTGGCCTGGATCGCGACCATCGGTGCTGCCGTTGCGTTCGGCTAGGGCGCAGCCGGCGCCGTCGGCGATCAGCCTGTGGCTCGGTGTGACCGCGATTGCGGTGCTGTTCGGCTGGGGCGCCTGGCAGCGCCGGTGGATCTCCGACGACGGGCTGATCGTGTTGCGCACCGTGCGTAACCTGCTGGCCGGCAACGGGCCGGTGTTCAACGCCGGCGAGCGGGTGGAAGCCAACACCTCCACGGTCTGGACCTACCTGCTGTACGTGGGCAGCTGGCTCGGCGGGCCGGTGCGACTGGAGTATGTGGCGCTGGCCTTCGCCCTGGTGCTCAGCATCGCCGGCGTGGTGCTGGTGATGCTCGGCGCGGCCCGGCTGTACGCGCCCGGGCTGGCGGGACGCCGGGTCTTGTGGCTGCCGGCCGGCGCGCTGGCCTACATCGCGGTGCCGCCGGCGCGCGACTTCGCGACTTCCGGCCTGGAGAGTGGGCTGGTGCTGGCCTACCTGGGCCTGCTGTGGTGGTTGCTGGTCTGCTGGTCGCAGGCGCCGCGCCGGCCGGACAGTCGCGCGACCGGCAGGGCCTTCACCGGCGGGCTGGCGTTTGTCGCGGGGCTGTCGGTGCTGGTGCGGCCGGAGCTGGCGCTGATCGGCGGCGGCGCGCTGATCATGATGCTGGCCGCGGTGACCAGTCAGCGTCGCCGGCTGCTGATCGTGCTGGCCGGTGGCCTGCTCCCGGTGGCCTACCAGGTTTTCCGGATGGGCTACTACGCGCTGCTGGTTCCCGGTACCGCGCTGGCCAAGGACGCCACCGGCGACAAGTGGTCGCAGGGCATGGTCTACCTGGCGAACTTCAACGCGCCCTACGCGCTGTGGGTGCCGCTGGTGCTGCTGGCAGTGCTCGGGCCGGCGCTGTGGCTGTCGAGCGACCGCCGTCGGCCGGCCAGCGCCGGCGGGCTGGTCCGGGCCGTGCAGAGCCCGGCGGCGGTGGTGTGCTTCATCGTGGTCAGCGGGTTGCTGCAGGCGGCTTACTGGACCCGGCAGGGCGGCGACTTCATGCATGGCCGGGTGCTGCTGGTGCCGCTGTTCTGCGTGCTGGCCCCGGTGGCGGTCATGCCGCTGCCGCTGCCGGACCCGGTGCGGCGCACCGGGTACCCGCTGGCCGCGACCACCGGGGTGCTGTGGCTGGCACTGGCCGGTTGGGCGCTGTGGGCGGCGAACTCGCCGGGGCTGGGAGATTCCGACGGGGGCGGCACCCGGGTCACCGACTCCGGCATCGTCGACGAACGCCGGTTCTATGCGCAGGCCACCGGCAACGCCCACCCGCTCACCGCCGCGGACTACCTGGACTATCCGCGCATGCGTGCGGTGCTGACCACGATCAACCGCACCCCGGCCGGCGCGCTGCTGCTGCCGTCGGGCAACTACGACCAGTGGGACGTCGTTCCGGTCATCCTGCCGGTGCCGGCCACGCCCGGAACCCCGCCGGACCCGGGCGGCACCGGGCCCCACACGGTGTTCTTCACCAACCTGGGCATGCTCAGCATGAACACCGGCCTGGATGTGCGGGTGCTGGATCAGATCGGCCTGGCCAACCCGCTGGCGGCGCACAGCGACCGGTTGCAGCACGGCCGGATCGGCCACGACAAGAACCTCTTCCCGGACTGGGTGATCGCCGACGGCCCCTGGGTGAAGTGGTTTCCCGGCATCCCCGGCTACATCGACCAGGACTGGGTCGCCCAGGCCGAAGCCGCCCTGCGGTGCCCGGGTACCGCGGCGGTGCTGAACTCGATCCGGGCGCCGATGGGCCCGCGCCGGTTCGTGTCGAACCTGCTGCACGCGGTCGAGTTCACCCGGTACCGGATCGACCGGGTGCCGCGCTACGAGCTCATCCGGTGCGGGCTCGACATCCCGGAATCGGGTCGGCCACCCTACACCGGCTTGCCGGCCTCCGGGCCGTAGTTGGGCCGAGTCCGTCGGGCGTACCGGCGAAAATGTGACGCATGCCATTGCCCGGTGCCGCCGGCAACCGGCGGCAGGGTCGCTCACCGGCGCTGATGCGTTCGCTGGCACAATCCGCGTTGCGCCGCAGAAGCGCCGTCGGCGGGTTTCTAAGAAGACTTTGGCAGGCCCGTATGGTTGACTACCGGGGTGCTGCCGCGCACGATGCGGCGGGTCGGGTCGGCATATGACCACGAACAAAGGATGAGGAACTCAAGGATGAAGCTTGTGAACAGGCTGTCCGGGGCGGCGAAGAGCATGCCGCGCCGGTTCATGATGGCCGCCCTGGGCGCGGCTCTGCTGCCGGCGGTGGCCGGGCTGGCGGACCTGTCCGGCGGGACGGCCCCGGCGGCCGCGTTCTCCCGGCCCGGACTGCCGGTCGAGTACCTGCAGGTGCCTTCCGCGTCGATGGGCCGCGACATCAAGGTCCAGTTCCAGAGCGGCGGGTCCGGCTCGCCGGCGATCTACCTGCTCGACGGCATGCGTGCCCAGGACGACTACAGCGGCTGGGACATCAACACCCCGGCGTTCGAGTGGTACCTCAACTCGGGCCTGTCGGTGGTGATGCCGGTGGGCGGCCAGTCCAGCTTCTACGCCGACTGGTACAAGCCCGCCTGCGGCAAGGCCGGCTGCTCGACCTACAAGTGGGAGACCTTCCTGACCAGCGAACTGCCCGCCTACCTGGCTTCGCAGTACAGCGTCAAGTCGAGCAACAACGCGGCGATCGGGCTGTCGATGGCCGGCTCGTCGGCGATGACGATGGCGATCTACCACCCGCAGCAGTTCAGCTACGCCGGGTCGCTGTCGGGCTACCTCAACCCCTCGGAGGGCAAGGGCTGGATCGGCCTGGCGATGGGCGACGCCGGCGGCTACAAGAAGGAAGACATGTTCGCCTCGGACGCCGACTGGCAGCGCATCGACCCCACGGTCAACGTCGCGCAGCTGGTCGCCAACAACACCCGGCTCTGGGTGTACTGCGGCAACGGCAAGCCCAACGAGCTGGGCGGCGACAACCTGCCGGCCACCTTCCTGGAGACCAACTTCATGATCGGCAACAACAAGAAGTTCCAGGAGCTCTACACCGCCGCCGGCGGCAACAACGCGGTGTTCAACTTCCCCAACTACGGCACCCACAGCTGGGAGTACTGGGGCCAGCAGCTGCAGGCGATGAAGCCCGACCTGCAGGCACACCTGGGCGCCACCCCGACCTCGGGCGGCTCGACCGGCTAGCACCGGGCAACACAGCACAAGTCAGCGGCGGCGACCGGATCCGGTCGTCGCCGCTGGCGTTTGCCGTGTGGCGAGCGTGCCGCATGGCTGCAAGGGGCGCGGTCACGGCCACCCGTGGTTGCCAGTCTCTCGCCATGCTTCAGCCCGCGGAAGACGTATCACGTTCCGGCGTTGCCGTGATACGGTAAGGCCGTGAAGACGGTACGCCTCAGCCCCGACCTGGAGGAGCGATTGCAGCGCGCCGCTGCGGTTGCCGGGGAGTCGCTCTCGGAGTTCATTCGGTGCGCGGCCGCTCAACGTGCCGACGCACTGCTGCGCGATGCGGGCCGCGAGGACTTCGCCGATGTGGTGGGGGTGGTCCACGGCGGCGGTGGCCGGGCTCGCCGCACCGGAACCGCATTCGCCGACCTGGTCGCCGATCGCCGACGTAGTCGCGAGTGACTCTCGTCGACGCGGGTCCGTTGGTTGCCGTGATCGATGCCGACGAAGTCGATCACCAGAGGTGTGTGCTGGCGTTGCGGGTGGTGAAATTGCCGCTGCTGACCACGTGGCCGGCGTTCACCGAAGCGATGTATCTGTTGGGCCGCGCCGGCGGTGCGACCGGACAACAAGCGCTGTGGAAACTCGTGCTCAGTGATCGTCTGGAACTGGCTGAGTTATCGTCTGCCGCGCTGCAGCGCACTGCGGCCCTGATGGCCAAGTACGCCGATCTGCCGATGGACCTTGCCGATGCGACGCTGGTCGCCCTGGCCGAAGAACGCGGGCAGCGGCGGATCTTCACCTTGGACGCCGACTTCCAGGTCTATCGACTGCACGGACGAACCCGATTCGATATTGTTCCCGGCTGAACCTCCCGGTGACCGCCGCGGCGCCCGGGCCGTGACAACCCCGGCCCGCCCTGTTCCCGCTCCGGCGCGGCCGCCGTGTGGTTCACTACTGTGCAGGCCTGGAAGCGCCGGGCGGTTGGCGAACGAGGTGGGTATGGGACGGCTGGCGGCGGTGCTGAGCGCCGTGGTGGTGACCCTCGGACTGTGGGGCGGCGTCGGGATCGCCGCGTCCTCCCCGGCGCACGCCGCGGGGTACGAGTCCCTGATGGTGCCGTCGGCGGCGATGGGCCGCGACATCCCGGTGGCCTTCTTGAACCAGGGCCCGCACGCGGTCTACCTGCTGGATGCGTTCAACGCCCACCCGGAGGTCAGCAACTGGGTGACCGCGGGCAACGCGATGAACACGCTGGCCGGCAAGGGCATTTCGGTGGTCGCACCCGCCGGCGGCGCCTTCTCCATGTACACCAACTGGGAGAACGACGGCTCCAAGCAGTGGGACACCTTCCTGTCCAGCGAGCTGCCGGACTGGCTGGCCGCCAACAGGGGCCTGGCCCCCGGCGGGCACGCCGCGGTCGGCGCCGCGCAGGGCGGCTACGCGGCGATGGCGCTGACCGCGTTCCACCCCGACCGGTTCGGCTACGGCGGTTCGCTGTCGGGCTTCCTGAACCCGTCGGCCACCACCGAGAACGGTGTCATCACCGCAGGCATGCAGCAGTTCGGCGGGGTCGACACCTACGGCATGTGGGGCGCCCCGCAGCTGGGCCGGTGGAAGTGGCACGACCCGTACGTGCACTCCGCCCTGCTGGCGCAGAACAACAGCCGGGTCTGGGTGTTCGCCCCGACCGGCGGGGCCAGCGACCCCGCGGCGATGATCGGCGACCCCGGCGAGGCGAGCGGCAGTGCCCGGTTCTTCTACAAGCAGTACAAGTACGTCCACGGCCACAACGGGCACTTCGAGTTCCCCGACGGTGACAACGGCTGGGGCTCCTGGGCATCGCAGCTGGGCGTGATGGCCGGCGACATCGTCGGCGCGATTCGCTAGGCGCCTGGGTCGGTAACGGGGTTGGGTGGGCGTGCGTGGGCGTGGCCCTGATCGCACAGTCAACGCCGTGGCTGCACACTCATTTAGATGAGCGCCCGGGGCCGCGCGGGCAGGTTGGTTGGTCGCAAGGTCGGCTGGGAGCCGTGGGTCGGTAACACGCCGACTGGGGATATCTGGTCGATTGTCGCGGGCACGCGATGGCGGGCCGGCCTGGTGATCTCGGTGCCGGCGGGGTGGTTCGAGGTGGATTCCACGCAGCGGGTGGCTGCCCGTTCGGTAGTGCCGAAGGCGCCGGTGGACCAGACATTTCGTCCGTTCGCCCAGGTCAGCCCAGGTCGTCTCGCAATCGCAAGGCCATCGTCGAACCCGTGTCCGGTCAGCTGGCCACCCTGCACAATGCGAAACACCTGCTGCTGCCTGGATTTGAGCGGGTCCATGGCGAATAGCTGCTGGCCGCGTGCCACCGCCTGCGCAAACTCCGCGGCCGCATCGAAGTGAGTGGTCCGGCCGGCCCCCTGCGATCGGCTGACCCACCCAGGTGCCCGGGGGCGTCTGCCGTTGAGTGTGCAGCCGGGGCGTTGAGTGTGCAGCCGGGGCGTTGAGTGTGCAGCCGGGGCGTTGAGTGTGC